>DBTR01000060.1:0-51426 GCA_002307145.1 Rhodospirillum sp. UBA1311
CGAAGTGGACCCACGACATCGAGGCCGGCGTCTCCTATGGGCAGGAGCGGTTCTACTACCTGAAGGGCGGCAGCACGCCGGTCTACGTCACGGCCTGCCAGACCTCTTCCGTCACCTACACCCAGGACCAGCAGATCACCGGCTACCAGTACCACGACGACCAACTCTATGCCTTCCCGCTCTCGACCGTGACGATCTCAATCGGCGGCAGCACCTACACGATCAAGAACAGCGAGGTTTTGGCGGGCGCGACGCAGTTCGCATACACCCTCGCGGGCACCGTCGATCAGCAGAATGGACAGGCCACCTACGAGGGCTGCAACGCCTATTACAGCACCACGAAGTCGGAGAAGTGGGAACGCCCGGACGGGAGTTTCTACTTCAAGCCCATCGGCGAGGGTTCGCCGGTCGGGCCGTCCGACATATGCAGCACGACAACCGAAAATGCGCAGTACTACGCGGTCAGCTACCACAACGGTGGCGGAGCAAACGGTGCGGGCTCGGTCAGTTCGACGCTCTATTACCTTGCGCGAACGGTCAAAACCAACCCCGTCACCAACGAGGTGTTCACTGGCTCCAAGACAACCACGGGTCAAACCAATTGGAGCGTGACAGGCACCTCAGGTTCGGGGTGTGTGGTGCAGCCACCGAGCGGTTCCAGCCCCTTCGCAACCGTGAGTTTGGGGTGCCAGGATGAAGGAAGCGGGTACTACTACGTCACCGTGATTAAAGGTCCGTGCGCTTCGAGCACGATCTACGGCACGTTCAACCAAACGGACGGCAAAAGCGGCTCGTTCACCTGCGGGTGGACCAACAACTCGTACACGTGGCCGTAAGCGATGGCCGCGATCATCGCCCTTGCGCTCGCACTGTTCGGTCAGTCCTCGCCGGTTCTTGCCGGTGAGGACGCCGACCGGCCCGTGTGCGACCTGAGCCTCGCCCAAGTGGGCGAGGCTCTTCCTCCCAATCTCGAAGCCTCGGCCGGAGTGCGGATCGTCCGCCCCGGCCAGGTCGTCACCCAGGAATTCGCGGCGCGCCGAACCACCATCCTCCTCGATGCCGAGGGCCTGGTGGTGACGGTGCGTTGCGGCTGAGGGGGCGCGATGTCGGCAATCAGCACCATCCTCAAGCCCCTCGCGCGCTACTACGAGGATCCCACCACCGTCGAAATGCGGATCAACCGCCCGAAGAAGGTGGTGGTCGATCGGCGCGGCGTCGGCAAGGTCGAGATCGACGCGCCCGAGCTCACGCTTGCGAAGATCGAGGACATCTGCCGGTCGCTGGCGAACATCACCAAGGTGAAGTTCGACCCCGACAAGGCCCCGAAGCTCAGTTGCGTGATCCCGGAGGTCGCGCACCGCTTCGAGTGCGCCTTGAACGCCTCGGTACGCACGAAGGTTTCGCTGGCGATCCGCTGCAAACACCCTTTCACGCCGACCTGGGAACAGATCGGCGCTTCACCCGAGGTCGTCGGCTATCTCGGGCGCACGATCGTCGAGGAGAAGAACGCGATCGTCGCCGGTGCCACCAATACCGGCAAGACCACTCTCCTGAACAAGATGCTCGAGTTCCTGCCCGATTCTGATCGTGTTGTGGCGGTCGAGGATACCCCGGAACTGCAGATCGACCGCTTCTGGGATGGCGTCGGCCTGCTGGCGGCACGCGAAGCCTCCACGTCCACCGGAATGCTGTCCTGGCGCGAGCTCTACGACCACCAGATGCGCATTACCCCCGATCACGTCATCTTCGGCGAGATCTCCACGCAGAACGCTTTCGCCGCGCTTGGGTCGCTCAACTCGGGCGTCACCGGCTTCATGTGCACCATCCACGCCGAAAGCCCGGAACAGGTGCTGAAGCGCAAGTTCGCCCAGAACATCGCCTGGGCCGGCCTGCGGATGCACGACATCCCGGAATTCCTGCGCGAGCTCGTCGACGTGATCATCCAGATCAAGCGCGACAACAGCGGCTTCCGCCGCATCACCGACATTTACGAACCCCGCGCCGACCGTTGGGTAATGAAGCGCGGCGAGATGGCGGCCGCCGGCCTCCATGTCGTCAAAGTCCCGAAAGGAGACGCATGATGATGCAGCTGATCGCCCTACTCGGGATCGGCACGACGGTGGCGGCCGCCGGCGTCGTGCTGCAGCTGGTGTGGGGATTCTACCCCCTGCAGGCGAGCTCGTGGGTGTGGGCGTGGAAGTTCTATCGCGCTTACGGCACCATCCCGCCGTTCCTGCTGTGGACGGCGATCGGTGCGGTCGCCGGCTTGATCGTCGCCGCCCTGGTCGTTCAAATCGTCGCGGCGCGGGTGCGCTCGCGCACCGTCCACGGGACCCACAGTATCGACACCCTGCACGGCTCCGCGCACCTTGCCGGCAAGGCGGATGTGCGCGAGATGGGCCTCTGGCGCGACGACGGGGTGGTGGTCGGCGGCTGGAAGTCGGTCGCCGGCATCCGCCCGCTGCGGGACGAAGGCCCCGACCACACGCTGTTGATCGCGCCGCCGCGCACCGGCAAGGGTGCGGGCCCGGTCCTCTCGACGCTCCTCACTTGGCCCGATTCCGTCGTCGTCCACGACCTGCGCGGCGAAAACTACGGCAAGTCGGCGGGCTGGCAGGCGCAGCGCGGCGCTCGGGTGATCAAGTTCGACCCGAGCGCGGTCAGCGGGTCGTCGCGCTGGAACCCGCTCGCGGAGATCCGCGTCGGCACCGACCACGAGATTGCCGACGCGCAGAACATCGCGATGATGATCATCGACCCCAACGGCAAGGGGTTGGTGGACTTCTGGATGAAGTCGGGCTTCGCCTGGCTGTCGGCCGCGATCCTCCACACCCTCTACCGCGTTCGCGCCGAACAGGATCGCGTGGCGACCCTCGCCGACGTGGACATGCTGCTTTCGGCGCTCGCGATCGAGGGCGGCCTGGAAGCCCTCCTCCTCGAAATGACCGAGTACGACCACGGCCGCCAGGCCGTCAACGACATGGTGAACTCGGGCGCGCAGAACATGCGCAACCGCGCGGCTCAGGAGCGATCCGGCGTGCAATCGTCGTCGCAGATCGACCTGACACTGTACCGGGATCCGATCGTCGCGAAGAACATCTCGGAAAGCGATTTCTGCCTCGACGACCTGCAGGGCGGCGACGCGCCGGTGGCGGTCTACCTGATCGTGCCGCCCAACGATATCGACCGGCTGCGGCCGCTGCTGCGGGTGTTCTGGAACCTGTTGCTGCGCCGGCTGATGCAGACCTACGACCAGGCGGGCAACGCCACCCACAAGCGCCAGCTGCTGCTGATGTTCGACGAGTTCACGTCGGTGAAGAAGCTCGAGATCTTCGAGCAGTCGATGGCGTACATGGGCGGTTACGGCATCAAGGCGTATATCGTCGTGCAAACCCTGATGCAGCTGCAGGAAGTCTACGGTCGCGAAAACGCGATCTTCGCCCTCTGCAAGATCAAGGCGGCCTATGCGCCCGGCGATTACGGCACGGCGGAGATTCTGTCGCAGCTGACCGGCAAGACCACCGTCGTCAGCGCCAAGCACGAGCGAAACCGCAAGGTGCTTCAGGTGGTCGGCGGCAATGTCTCCGACCGCATCGAAGCGACCGGCCGCCAACTGATGACGCCTGACGAGGTCATGCACCTCAAGCCGGCGAAGAAGTCGCGCGACGGCAAGCGGATCATCAAGGCCGGCGAAATGCTGACGCTCGTCACCGGATACCCGCCGATCCGCGGCTGGCAACCTCTCTACTTCAAAACGCCCGCGCTCGCGGCGCGCGCTCGCATCTCCCCGCCCGATGCCGATGCCGATGCGGCGCGGGCGAAGCCTGCGGCCGTCACGCCGATCGACGAGGCGACGGCGGTTCCGGCGATCGCGCCGGCCGCCGCTCCGCGCTTCGCGGACGGGATCCGCGCCGCTGCGCAACCCACCATCAAACCCTGAGAACAAGGAGGCACACCCGTGTTTGCTCTCAACGTGGCGATTCTCGCCGGCCGTCTCGGCGGCGACGCCGAAATCAAGCCCCTGGCGGATGGCCGCCGGGTCGCGATCGCGAACCTCGCGATCGACCAGAACGTCAAAGGACCTTCGGGCAAGTGGCGCACCGACACCCATTGGTGCCGGGTCGTCACCTTCGTTCCGCACTTCGTTGCCCTCCTCGAGGCGGAGGGCAAGAAGGGTAGGCCGGTGCTGGTGCAGGGCGCGCTGCGCGCCCGCTCGTGGGACCAGGATGGCGAGCGCCGGCACATGCTCGAGCTCGAGGTCGACGGCAACGGCGGCGTCGCGGTGCTGACCGACCCGATGAACGTCAACCAGGTGCGCCTGGTCGGCCGCCTCGGCGGCAATGCCGAGATCAAGACCTTGCCGGGCAACGGCGGCTCGAAGATCGCGACCCTGAGCGTCGCGGTCGGCCGTGGCTACAAAGACGCCAACGGCGAGTGGCCGTCCGACTGGATCCGTGTCGTCACCTTCCAACCCTCGCTGATCGACAAAACCCTAGCGAAGCAGGCGACCAAGGGCCGCCTGGTGGTGATCGACGGCGCGTTCCGCGCCCGCGAATGGGAGGACAAGGAAACCGGCGAAGTGAAGACCTCCTACGAGGTCGAAGTCGAAACCTCCGCCGGCGTGGTGCCGGTACTCGAGCTCAAGAGGGAGAAGGCGAATGCCTGAGCAGATGAACCCTGAAGACATCGTTCTCGTCGTCACCAACCGCATCGCGGAGATCGCCAGCGCCGGCGCGCCGGTGGCGGTCGATCCCGACGACGCGGAGGAGATGGGCGCGTTCGCGGATGACGCCCTCGATCTCGACGACGCGATGGAGAGCCGCTTCGACGACGTGGCGGAAGGTGCGTGATGGCTGAAGATCGCATCAACTACCGTGACGAGATCGCTGGCGAGATCATCCGTGCGATCGAGGCAGGCACCGCCCCGTGGCAACGGCCGTGGAAGCCGAACGAGATCGGCGCGCGGCCGTTCAATCCCCTGAGCGGCAAGCCGTACAGGGGCATCAACGATCTGTGGCTGTCGCTGCGTGGGCACGCGGATCCGCGCTGGATGACCTACCGCCAAGCGCTCGAGCTCGGCGGTCAGGTGCTCAAGGGCGCGAAGGCCACGACCATCGAGTATTGGCAGTGGACCGAACGCAAGCCGGCGCTCGGCGAGGACGGCAAGCCGCTCGTCGACGTCGACGGCAACCGGCAGTATGTCGAAACCCGCCTCGATCGGCCGCGCGTGTTCTACGCCAAGGTGTTCAACGCAAGCCAGATCGCGGGCCTCGAACCCTGGATCGCGCCGGCGCCGACCTTCGATCCGATCGAGCGGGCGGAAGCCCTGCTCGCGGGCTGTACCATCCCGATCTTCCACGACCAGGCCGATCGGGCGTTCTACAGCCCATGGGCCGATCAGATCCATCTCAACCCCCGCGCCGACTTCAAGGACGCGGCCGCCTACTACGGCACCGCGCTGCACGAGGTCGGACACGGCACCGGGCACGAATCTCGCCTCGCGCGGGAATTCGGCCCGTTCGGCTCCGAGGTCTACGCCCGCGAAGAGCTCCGCGCGGAGATCTCGAGCTACATGCTCGCGCGCGATCTCGGCATCGGTCACGACCCATCACGGCACGCGGCCTACGTCGAAAGCTGGCTGAAGGCGCTGAAGGAGGATCGCAACGAGATCTTCCGCGCCGCGCGCGACGCGGAAGAAATCAAGACCTGGGTGATGGAGCCCGAGCGGCGGCCGGAGCTCGAGCGCAACGCTCAGGCACGGGTGGCGGCCGCGCAAGCGGAGGAACACGGGATGACAGAAACCCCGGCGGTGCGCGTCTACTTCTCGGTGCCGTTTTCCGAGCGTGACGCGGTGAAGGCGGCCGGCGCACGATGGGACGGCGACGCCAAACGCTGGTACGTGCCCGAGGGTAAGTATCCAGCGGCGTTCGTGCAGTGGGCGGATCGCCCGAAGGAGGCGAAGCCGGAACGCGCAACGGCTCCCGCCGATCGCGCGCCGGCGGCGACCAAACCGGAACCGGCGAAGCGGATCTTCCTCGCGGTGCCATTCGCGGAAAAGAACGAGGCCAAGGCGCTCGGTGCGCAGTGGAGCAAGCGCGACAAGTCGTGGTGGGTTCCCGAGGGCACCGATCTTGCCCCGTTCGAGAAGTGGACGCCGGGAACCGCCAAGGCGGCCGCCGCCGACCTCTCCCCGGTGGCGGAGTTTGGCGACGCGCTGCGCGCTCACGGGTTGCTCCTCGAGGGCGTGCCGGCGATGGACGGCAAGTGGCATCGGGTGCAGGTCGAGGGCGACCGTGCGGGGCAGTTTTCAGGTTCCTACGTCGGCTTCCTGCCGCAGACGGAGAATGAACGTCCTGCCGGCCTCATCACCAACTGGAAGGCCGGCGTGACGGCCGACAAGTGGGTGGCGGCAGGCGCGATGCTCTCAGCCGAGCAAAAAGCCGAGCTTCAGGCCCAGGCGGCTCAAATCCGTACCCAGCGCGAAACCGATCGCCGGCAGGCGGCCGAGGTGGCTGCGCGCAAAGCCTATGGCGTTTGGGCCAACCTGCCTGACGGCGCGACCCCGGAAACCTGTGCCTATCTCGCCGCAAAGGGGGTCGAGGGGCACGGCGTGAAGGTTGCGCAGGACGGGCACCTGGTGGTGCCGCAGCGTGACGCGGACGGTCGTCTGTGGGGCGTGCAGTTCTGCTCGGCCGAGGGCAAGCGGTACATGAAGGGCAACCTTCACACCGGCACCATGCACGTGATCGAACCGAGCGGCAAAGGCACGCTCGACGCGATCACGCCGGCGATGGGTGGAACCATCGTTATCGCCGAAGGCTACGCGACGGCCGCCACGATCCACGAGGCGACCGGGCGGCCGGTGGTGGTGGCGTTCGACAGCGGCAACCTCCAAGCCGTCGTGCGGGCGGTGAAAGAGCGCCACCCCGAGCGGGAACTGTTGATCGCCGCCGACAACGACCACGCCGTCATCCTCGGCGGCAAGCCGGTGAACGTCGGCATGGTCAAGGCCGAAGCCGTTGCCAAGACGACCGGCGCGCTCTGGACCGCGCCACGGTTCAGCGACGACGAGAAGGCAAGCAAGCTGACCGATTTCAACGACCTTGCCGCCTCGCGCGGCAAGTCGGCGGTGAAGGCGGCGATCGACGCGGCTTTGACCCGGAACCGGGCCGAAGAGCTCGAGCGAGGCATCGCCTGATGCCCGCTCCGCTTGAGGAAGGCAAACACCGCCGTTGCTGTGTTCGGGGGTACTTCACCCCCGAACAGAAAGCCGACGCGACGCGCCTGGCGCAAGCTGTCGGCATGACGGAATCCGACCTGACGCGCCTGTTCTACGTCACGGCGTCGCCCGACGACGTGGAGCGCCTGAAGACCCACCCGGCGTATCTCGCCCTTTTGATGGAGGAATCCAGCCGATGAACGCGATCCAGGACGATCCCCAGGCACGCGAGCTCGAGCAGGTGTTGATCCTGTGGCTCAACGTCACCGGCGACCTGTCGGCGCAGCTGGCGCGCCGGCGCACCGGGGAGCCGTGCGGCCAGCGGATCGTCCTGGATCTCCTCGACCATCGCCTGAGCGACGCGCGCGCGGCGGCCGAAGACGCCTTCACGGCGTCGCTGTTCTCCGCGTGGTAGGTGGGGGATGGCAACCAGACGTAAACGGTTTTTGGTGTCTTACGATGTCGACGAGCTCGCGCGCCTGGATGCGCAGCGCAACCAGGTGCGCCTTTCACGCTCGGAGTACCTTCGCCGGATCTCGCTCGGCCAGCATCTTCCCGATGCGGCCGATTTTGCCGGCATGGCGGCAATTGGTGACCTGCTGAAGGTCAACGCCGACCAGGCGCGTCTCGGCAACCTCCTGAAGCTCACGCTCGATGAGGCAGACGGGCAGATCGGCGTCCCGACCGTGGCGCGGATCGAAGACCTGATTGCGGAGATCCGTAAGACCCAGATGGCGATCCTCGGCAAGGTGGAGGATTTGCATTTCGAGATCCATCCGCGTCGGAAGCGCCGGACATGATCTCGAAAGTTCCGGAACGAAAGGCGGGAACACCCGACAATTTTACGTGGCTCGCGATGTATATCGCTGCGGCCAAGGATCCCGGCGAAAAGCTCGATAAGCTCTGGATCGCCAACTGCAACGCCGGCGACGATCTCGATCACCTAAAATACGCTTGCTACGAGGTGGAGGCGATCCGGACGCAGAAGCCCGATATCGCGGAAAAGACGTACCATTTCATCGTGTCGTTCCGGCCGGGCGATCGTGAAAAGCTGTCGGCGCAGGATATCAAGGACATCGAGCGCGAGTTCGCGGAAGCGCTCGGTTTCGGCGACCACCAGCGCGTCGCCGGCACCCACATCAATACCGACCACTTCCACCTGCACGTGGCAATCAACAAGGTCCATCCGGTAACGCTCAACGTGCGATCGCCATTCAACGATTACAGCATCCGGGACCGGGTTTGTCGCCGAATGGAAAAGAAATACGGCCTCGCCGTCGACCGCGGTAAAGAGCAAGGCAGCAGGCAGGAGCTCAGCGCCACCGCGCGCGACCTCGAGGCGCGGACGTGGCAACAGAGTTTCGAGGGGCATGTGATCGAGAACAAAGCCGACATGCTCACGGCGATCGGTGGAGCCAGCACCTGGCGGGACATGCACCAGGCGCTGAGCAGTTTCGACATTGGCATCAAACGTCACGGTGCCGGGTTGGTGCTCTACCACCTCGGCGGCGTCAAAGCCGCGACGATGAAGGCGAGCAGTCTCGATCGCTCGTGCTCCCTGAAAGCTCTTCAGGATCGCCTCGGTCCCTACGAACCTGCAGAGCGACGCGAGCAGGAGGCTGCCGGGGCACGTCCCGATGCGCCGCAGCCGCGTCGGCCGTACACCGCACGTCCGCTGATCCGGCATCCGGGGCAAGACCGCCTCTGGCGCACATACTCGCAGCAGAAGCCGCTGCCGGGCGTGGCGGGCTTCCTCCGCCGCAACTTCCTATCGGCCCGCGCTTGGCGCGATTACCTCCTCGCGGACGCGCACAAGGACGCGATGGCGATGGCGGTGATCATCACCTACCGCGAGTTCCTGCACAGTCTCACGAAAGCTCCCGTACAAACATCCCATGCCCCAAAGTCGATAGTGCCGGCGCTACGCCACTGGTTCCATGAACTGCCTTGGGAGACGCCCGATACCGCTGGCCTTCATCCCGACTACCTCGAAGGCGTCGGGATGAAGATCGACGGCGACAATCGGGTGGTGCTCCCGATGCGCGACCGTGAGGGGCAAACCTGGGCGTTGCGCGCGATCGACGACCGGGGCCGGACGTGCGACATGGGCGAGGCGCACTCGGCGCCGCAGGGATTGCGACACGTCCTCGACAAGAACCGGCTCCTGGCGATCGACACGGAGGGAGGGACGCCGGCATGGAGTGGCCCGATCGTCGTGGCGACCGACTGCGCGGCGGCCGTGCGGATCCACAAGACCACCGGCGCGCCGGTGGTGATCGCGGCGCGCGGCAACGACCTGAAGCCGATCGCCGGCGAACTGCGCGCCCGGCACCCGAAAGCGCGAATCACGATCGTTTCCGATCGCCATCCTCAAGCAGCGGCGAAGGTCGCGCAGGCGATCGGCGGCACAGCGACCTCGGCCGAAAAGGCGATCGCCAGCGTCACCAGCTGGTGGGCGGAGGTGTCGGCGGCGAAAGGGCATGGTGCGACGGTCAGCAACCGCACCGCGGAAGATATGGGCGCGTTCGTAGAAGATGCGCTGTCGGCAAGCGACGTGATCGCTGCACGGCCGATCACGCCGTCCGGGGTGAAGGAACAGCGCAACAAGGCGGCGACCGTTGGCCATGTTGTGACGGTCGGCCGACACACGGCTGAAGCGATGGGGGCAATTCCGGACGATGGGCTGTCGATCGACGATGCATGGACTGCACGCCCCCAACTCCCGCAGAAGGCGGGAGAGAAGGCCGTCGCGGTCGCGAGTAGAGGAGAGGCGGCCGAGGTAGCAGCACGGTCGGTGGACCTCCTGGGTGCATTTCACGATCTTGCCGTGTCGCCTGAAGACGCGGAAGCGTTGCTCAAGCCTTCCACACCCGTGAAGACCGGGACGGTGGCGAAGGGCAAAGAGATGCAGGGAGCTGACAAGAAGCTTCCCGCGGAATCAAGGCCCGAGCGGGGAATCAAGATGTAGCATCTCTTCTCAAAGTGGTACGTCGGCGGCGGGAAATTGAACCCAAAGGATAACTTTCCGCACTCACCGCCAGTTGTGCATTCTCTTCCATTCCGCTAACGATAAGGAGTTCTTTGGTGGCCCAACGACAGGGCGAGGTAATTCAAGGAGTTGGAGTGGGATGCGCAAAAAACAGGAGAAGGACCCATCCCGGCTGGCCATTGAGAACGGGCGCACCACCACAATTCCTTTGATCGCTCGGCTTGCGCACGAGATACCCAGGCCCAGAGATTGGCAAGCGTTCCAGCGAAACTCTGTCCTACTTTTCCGGTCGGAACTGAATGACCCCAATGCTCAGGAATATGGGCGAGGCGGTCAGGATCAGGGTGGCATTGATGTTCTGGGGAAGCGCAACGGTAATCCAGACCATTATGTGGGTATTCAGTGTCGGCACGTCATTAAGCCGCTCAAGGAAGCGAAGATACTGGCGGATTGCCGGGCTGCGCTCGCCCTCAAGGCTGAAATCAAGGAACTCATTTTCGCGACGACGGCACCAAACGATACTCATGCAACCGACGCGGCTATCGCGGTCGAGCGGAAACTCCGCGATGAGGGGTATAAACTCACTGTCGTAATTTACGGCTGGGAGGCCCTGCAAACACTCATCGCAAGCCATGAGGTGGCGTACGCTGCTTTCTGCCCTTCCATTGTAGCGAGCACCGCACTTCAGAGCCCCCTTCAACCGAAGCAATTCACTCCCTCCACCACCGAGATTGCCGACGAGATTGTCGCTCGAATGATGGAACAGATGCGGCAAAGTGGATTAGTAGGCCCACCCGCCGAGGTCGGGGTGGATGGAGCATCCGACGAAGACCCGGGCCTTCACGCAAGGATTGATACCTACCGTGACTTGTTCAGAGATCAACACGAGCTTCTGATCGCCGAAAAATACTTGCTCGCTCTCTTGGAGAAAGAACCACTCGACGGCAAACCATGGGCGCGTTTTCGGATCGAGACCAACCTCGGCTCTATCGCCTTGGGGCTAGGTAGGGAGGAGGACGGCGCGGCTCGGTTTGAAAAGGCCCACAGCTTGCGGCCGAATGACCCTAAGGCTATTGCCAATTTGGCACTCGCCCGCACTATCCAAGGCGACTACAAACAAGCGATGGAACTTGCTACCCAGGCGCTAAATGGGTCGCCGCGAGCAGATCACGCGGTCGCGTATCTCCTTCAGGCTGCTGCCCGATCCAATTGGGATGGGAACCCTGCATCCCTTATTCCCGATGATCTCGTGGGCAGTAAGGATGCTGATGTTGGCCTTGCCGAATTCCTTCGGCGTCGAGACATCCCTGGCTGGGCCGAGCAAACGCTCGACATTTGTCGGCGACACCCAGCCGCGGAAGAGTTTCAGCCCATCTGTGCAATAGCCGTTCTGGCGATTGCACTCGATGCAGGATTGTTGGCTGTTGGCGGCCGCTGCCCCGTCACCTTAGCCGAGCTCAACCAAGCAGCCGATCAGATGAAGACAATAGCGGAACGGTGTCTTCAGATCGGGTTCGCGGATAAGCATGACTTAACTGCATACCTGAACAATGCAGCCCTCTTGCTCCGCCTATGCGACCGCCACAGTGAGTGCGAAAGCCTTTTGACTGACGGAATCCAGGTGGTGCGGGATGATCCGCAGCTTCGCCGGCTGCTAGCTTTGTCGCAAGTGTCGCTCGAACGAAGAAAAGATGCCCTCACGACGCTTGCCGCCGATGATGACGATGAAAATAGATTGCTTTCCGCCGAATTAACCGCGGAACACGATCCAGACGCCGCACTTGAGGCTGTGCTATCGCTCGACCCTGCAAAGCTCGATCCACGACTTGCCGAAATACGCTTTGGTCTGATGGGCGAATTGGCTCTGCGAACCGGGCATAGCGCTGTCTTCAAGGACGCTATCACAAACCTGCGGCAAAGTGCCCCCAATGATGTGACGGCGTCGATCCTGGAGTTACGCAGCGAAAAGGTTGGCCTGGACGTAGAGGTACTTCAAGATCGCCTGCGAAATATTGCAAGTACATTACCCGATGAGGCGAACTTTGGTGATCGTTTTATCCTGGCAGAGGAACTCCGAGGCGAAGGGCTTCCTGACGAGGCCGCTAGACTGCTTGAGCCCTACGTTGATTTGAATCGCCCAAACGCTGCGACATTCCTGTATCTCGAGAGTTTAGCTTCTGCTCGGCGAGATGAAGCTTTTCGCGAGGCGCTGAATGCGGCGTCCCCCCTCGTTCGTAGCACGCCCAGGATACTCTGGGCTGTGGCAAGCCACGCATGGAATATCGGTGATCTTCTCGGGGCCTACACCGCTATCGAGGAATTGCTCAAGATTGATCCTGAAAATGCCTCTGCGAGGCTTTTAAAAATCGAAATTTTGGTCCGACAGGACCGTTCTTCCGATTTGCTCGCGGAACTTGATAAGCCAATCGAGCTGCTATTGTGGACTCGCTTGCAGGATCGGTTCCGCGTGGCGTCGTTGCTCGGGTTCTTCGGGTACATCGACCGGGCCGCCGAACTATCTTATAAGCTCTTCCTCGAGCACCGTGACAACTCACAAGCATGGATGACCCTTTCTATGCTTGTGCTTGAGCTGGGTCGCGAAGCCGAGACAAAACGTTGGGACGTTCCCGTTGTCGCGCCTAACGTCGCTATTGACCTCCAGTTTGAGGATGGTCGGACGCAATTTCTTATCGTCGAACCGGATGCCGGCCTACGACGGCTCGATGACGAAGCCTGGGAGCCGGACCATCCGCTCGTGCAAGCACTAATTGGCCTAGCTGCGGGGGATCGATTTACAGATCCCAATGGGTGCGACGGAACGATAGTAGCACTCCGCCACAAGTACGTGGCCCGGCTACATTACGTGATGGAGCGTCACGAAAAGCGCTTTCCACAGATTTTTGGCTTTCGTAGCATCGAATTTGACCCCGAAAGCCCCGACGGTCTCGACGAGCTCATTGGTGAGCTTAAGGCCAGACGTGAGTGGATCGAAGGGGAGCAGGAGCGTTACGTTAAGGGACCATGGCCGCTGGGAATCCTGGCTCATCGCTTGGGACTAGATGTCATTGAAGTGGCGTATGGCCTTGCTTCGCAGGGGACAAAGCTGAAGGTTGCTCTCGGCAACGTGGCCGAGCGCAATACCGCGAGGGCAGCGATAAAGGCCAATCAGCAAGCTGGGTGCGTACTGGACCTTTTGGCCTTCTGGACAGCGTGGAAACTTCAAGCCCTGGACACGATTGCAAGCGTTTGTGGTCCCATCCACTTGCCTCAAGGCATACTGGATCGTCTCCGCGCCAGAAGAGAGAAGATCGAGTTATCCATCCATGATGGCTTACGCTCCGCCCAGTATGATCACGGGAAAATTGCCGTTCGGGAAATTCCGCCGGAAACAGTCCGAGCGTGGCGAGACGATGTTGACCAAGCGATTGCTTGGGCTGAGAGAAACGCCCAGATTGATCCGGTCGTCGCCGGAGAAGAGCTGTCGGCATCGCTACGCCAACATCTACGGGAAGGTCGTTCAGATATCTTCGACAGTTTGGTGCTGGCGATGCACCGAGGCTTTATTCTAGTCTCGGATGATTTTCCGACCCGGGATCTTCTCCCCCTCTTCGGAGGGAAAGATGCCGTTTGGCTGCACGCCGTATTCAGCGCAGCAGTGGATAATGGCCTCATCGATCTCCCCAACTATGTCCGTTGGTTGGCCTACCTTGTCGATGCAGGCCACGACTACCTCGGTGTCTCGGGCCCAGCGCTCGTGCAAGCACTCCGAATGGATGCGACGGAGGGGAATGCCCCTGGTTACTTATTTACGACCTTGGCCAAGGTCATTGGCGGAAAGAACGCTGACCCACGCTCTCATGTCCGGGCGTGTTTGAATTTTCTTGGCAACGTTTGGATGGACCCCAGCACCGAAGCGTCTCGTAAACCCGCCACGAGCTTGCTTCTACGACGACTGCTCCATGAGCGGTGTGACGATTATGGGGTTATATTGGGCCTTCTGCTGAAGCACGTTAAAAGCAGCTCTCAACTCGCCAACTACGTCCACGGTTGGGCACGAGGTCATTTCATTGGAATTCAATGATCGGAAGCTTGCGGTAAGTTCACCCCTCTAGCTCCCAAACAAGGGAGAGTCCTCTCTCTCGCACGCAGCCAATCCTTGTCGGCGGATGCGGCGATTAGCTCTGTCGCTAATCTAAAGGAGAGGCAGGAAGAGCCGTTGGGGAGGCTGGATTGAAGGCCTCCACCGCAGGAGCCGGAAAAAGTCCACTCTCGCGCCGGTCGCGGTTACCGTCGTTGGGCTGTGAAGTTTTGGCGACGATTAAGGCGATGAACGGTTGCCCCAGGCACACGCATTCCCGTAGACCTAGACGAGTCTCCCTCAAACCCAGAAGGGAGTGTCGTTGCTTCCGCATGGATAAATTGACATGGAAGATCTTCCCTCTCCGGCAAACGTTGTTTGGGCGGATCCGCCGGTTACGCCGGAAATGCTCCGCGATCTTCTGCAGATCGAGTGTCCACGCGGTGCAATCATGATCCAGGGCATCGCCCGCGAAACGAAATTATGGCCGAAGGGTCCGTTCGTTTACGGGCGTCTGGAGTTGGGCGGCGCGTCGGTGAGATTCCGCGCTCCGCCGGAGGTTGCGCCAGGTGAAGGCGAAGCGGTGATGATGCGAGGCGTGCTTCGAATCGAGCAAGCGACAAAGAATGGCGAGAACTGGCGCGCAACGCATCAGGTCACACTCTTCGGGAGCGTCGTAGGGACGTGGGAAGCCCGGCAGTCGACCGCAGTTCGGAGCGACGATCTCTGCCCGCGTGAGGCCCGAACTTCGCTCGGGGAAGTCATGGCAGCCGACGGCCTAGAGAAGCTGGTGATTATCGCGACAGACACCGCGCGGCGCGACATCTTGCAGTCTCTGTATGACGGGGAGATCGACGGGGCACCGGAATTTATCGAGGCGAACTTCGGCTCTCGTGAGGAATTCCTGGCGGTACTTGGGGATCTCCGCAGTCGGCGAGATATTGGCGCGCTTGGGATCGCACGAGGTGGTGGTGGCGGACAGGAAATCATCGGGGATTCACACGAGATAATCGACTGCCTAAACCGCATGGGCTTCCCGTACTACGTCGCCCTCGGCCACGCTTCAAACATCTGGCTTATCGACAAGCACGCCGATCAATCGTTCCCCACTCCATCGGCCTTCGGTACCGCAATTGCGCGCGCCGTCGGTGAGTGGGAATTTCAGCGACGGGAAATCCGGGAACGGGTCGATCTGGAAGCTCAGACCGAGGAACTCAAGGGACGCATCAGCACCTTGGAAGCAGAGCGCCACCAAGGAATAAGGATCACCTATCCAAAGCTGATTTTCATCGTCAGTGGCCTGATCGCTGCATTTGCTTGGGCGCTGCGGGGACTCCCGATCGCGCATCCCTGAACGAACCGCGAGCCAACTTCCATCGTCCTAAAGCCGCCTTTCGGGGCGGCTTTTTCGGCCTGACGGCGTGGCGTCGTCGTGACGGCGAGGCTTGGGCCGAAGCCTGATCGAGGGCGAATCGCCCTTCCCCGGATAGGCTTGCCGATCCACCGCGTTGAGCGCCCGCAGGGTGCGAATAAGCCAGGACGCCGCCTCAGCGGCGGCGCGGTGATATCACCGCGCATGTCCTGCCATAGAACGACGGGCGGAAGTTCGGCGGTAAATCGACCGAACTTCGACTGCATGGACCGAGAACGACCGAACTTCGACTGCACTTCGACCGAACTTCGACCGTATGCACGCATTTGCATGCCGCGAGCTCGGTCCTCTTGCCTTCCGGTCATGGCGTTGCGATAACCTCGCACATGCCACCTCCGCCCCCGCCCCGTATCGCGATCTACGCCCGCTACAGCAGTGACATCCAGAACCCCTCGTCGGTCGACGACCAGGTGGCGCTTTGTCGCGATCTGGCCGCCGACCACTTCGGAGCCGATCCGGCCAAAATCGCGGTCTACTCGGATGCTGCGATTTCCGGAGCGACGATGGAACGGACGGGGTTGTCCGAACTCCTCGAGGACGCAAAACGGAAAAAGCTCGGCCTAGTGGTGGCCGAAGGGCTCGACCGGATCTCGCGGTCGATGCGCGACATCGCCGCCATATATGACATACTTCGCTATCACGGTATTGGGATCTGGACGGCGCACGAGGGGCACGTGAGCGAGTTGCATATTGGGTTGAAGGGCACAATGAATGCCCTCTACCTCAAGGATCTCAAGGAAAAGACGATACGCGGGCAGGCCGCGCGGATCGCGGCCGGCTTCGCGATATCCGCCTGCCCCTACGGCTATCGGATCGTTCGCGATCGGTACGACGAGAAAGGCAGACCGATCCACGGTCTGCGCGAGATTGTGCCGGAAGAGGCCGCCGTCGTGCGGCGGATCTTCGAGGAGTACGCGGCTGGTCGGTCGAACAAGGACATCGCTCGCGCGCTCAATGCCGAGGGCATTCCTGGGCCGTCGGGCGCTGAATGGACGCCGAAGACGCTGCGCGGCAAGGGCGCAGCCTACCAAGAGGGCCTGATCCGAAATGAAGTCTATCTCGGTCGCCTCGTTTACAACAAATCGAAGACGATGCGGGATCCGGTTACCGGCCGGAAACGCGAGGTTGGCCAGCCTCCCGAGACGTGGACACGCGTTGAAAAGCCCGAGTGGCGGATCGTTTCCGATGATCTATGGAATGCGGTGCGCCAACGGGAGGCCGAAGCAAAGGCTCCGAAGCCACGGATCAAGAAACCGCGCGTACTGACAACTCACAACGTCCACGCGCTCACCGGGTGGGTGTTCTGCGGAGCCTGTGGCGCGCCTAAGTCGATAGCCAACGATTCACGGTACACTTGCACCGGCAATCGCTACCGCAACACCTGCCGAAACTCCCGAGGGACGAAAGAAGCGGTCCTGATGTCGGCGGTCTTCGACGCTCTGCTCGTGCGCGTCCAGGCCAGTCCAGACTTCCGACCGGAGTTCACGCGGATCTTCGCGTTGCAGATGGATCGTTCAGAGGAGTTACATGCGGAAGAAGCCGAGCTCCTAACCCGGATTGGCCGCTACCTTCGGGCAATCGAGGATGGCATCGACGAAGAGCTTGCAATCACGCGCGTGCGCGAACTGCAGAAGCGCCTGGCAGAGATTCGCGAAGAACTGCAGCGCGTCATCCTGCCCGACCTTCCCTCGGAAGCGGAAATCCGCCTGCAGCTTGGAAGGTCCATCACGCGGATCCGCTACGAAGGCACGATTGAGGCACAGCGGATCATGTTCGGGCACGTCCTCAAGGCCGTCATACTGACGCAGGTCCCCGAACGGTCGCGCGGTGAGACCGTGGCCGTCGAGCTCCGCGAAGAAGGATGGCCGGAATTCTGGCGCACCCACGCCGCGCCCTAGAGGCCCATCCCCATCGCCTGCTCGATCGCGGGGATTTTCGCGGCCTGCACCCACTCAGGCAGAGCCACGGCCGAGTTCTTGACCTGGCCACGCTCGATCGTTGCAACCAGGCGCATCCGCTCGCCCGCATTGTCGAGGAGCCATGCGCGGTCGACGAGACCGACGCCGGCGGCGAGGTTGGCAAGGCTGCGCTGGTAGCGCCGCACCACATCGTCATCGGGCACGAAGTGCCCGCCGTCGCGCACCCGCTGCGCGATTCGTGCCATCGAGGTCATCGGCGAGTTGGTGCAGAGGAAGAGGAGGTTGACCTTGTAGCCGGCGCCCTTAGCGTCCCGGATCAAGCCGAGCTCGCGGTTTCCCGAGAACGTCGTCTCGAGCGCGAAGGTTTCACGTTGTTCGATGTGCTGGCGCTGCATCTCCAGCGCCTGGCGGCCGGCCTGCATCGCCACGTCCAGCGGGCTCCGATTTGGCCCGCTCAGCTGAGCCGCGATCTCGTCGGGGTTGACGATCGGGAGCTTGCCGAGAAGGTGCTTTCGGGTCAGCGAGGTTTTGCCGCTGCCGTTCGGGCCGGCGACGACCCACAACTGCGGCATCAGAGCGCCTGCACGAAGAATTCCTCGCCGTCCTTGAACCGGACGAGCTCGCGCCGCCCATCGGGATACTTCTTCACCACGGCATCCTTGAACCGGGCATCGCCGCAGTAGATGGGACGGCCGGCGGCAAGGTGGCGTTTCGCCTCATCGCCTTTGTCGGCTTCAAGTGCTTGGGTGAAGGCCGCCACAAAGCGGCGCTCCTCGGCTTCGGTCATTGAGGTTAGCTTACCATATTCGAGGCTAGGCATTTCAGACCTCTCGGGGACTTCCGGTGCGTATTTCGCCACGGGTTTGCTCGGCTCAACGAAGGGGAAATTCTCCGGTAAGTGCCAGCACTGAAATTGCGTACCATCCCCACCCAACAGCATGAACCGCTGCGGAAAGCGGAATCAAACCGACAGGATAGTTTACGAGCGTTTTGAAGATGGCTGACGCTGTCCTAGGATCACCGTGTTTCTTGGTCCACGTATCCCACCCCCAACACGTCATCAACATCACAATAAGCATGCCCGAAAGTGCATAAGAAAGAGGGGTGTTCACAGGAATCTCCATCGCGATTCAGCTTCACTTCAATGATCTTAGCACCCCATCTCGAACCGAGCTACTTCTGCCAAATGGGCCAAGCGGTTGAGGCCGAAGCTATTTGCGCAACCGTCGATCCGCTCCAACAGCGCTGCACGAACGGGACGTTGATGCGCTTGGACTTCCCGGAAGCTACCTTGGCACCAAGCGGCGTTGTGCTGATTAGGCACGCAGAACGTGACTGAAGCGTTCCCCTCCGGGTACCTCATCCGCCGCTTTTCTTAACATCTTGCGCACATCCTTTTCCTGTACTAGCCGATCGAAGCTTGCGGTATCGAGATTGAAACGGACGTATGCCTGCGCGACCGCTATTCGCAGCTTTAAGCCATCATCCCAGTCTCTGACGAAGCTGGCGCTAGGCATTTTGGGGCGCAGAATTTCCTTGGCAGGCCCCGACAGATGGGAATGGATAATCCGATCATGGAGATAGCTGAACGATCGCTCGAAAACGTCTTGAGCCCGCTCCCCGCCCATCGACACGGCTAGCGCGAACAAAAACGCTTCAAACCGATCCCGCTCTATCTGCCTCAAGTCATCCTGGCTATTCGTTAGCCCTTCGATCCATGGCTGTAGGCCGTGTGCCAAGACCTCGTCGCTAAGCCAGCCCAGGGCGTCGGCTATAGCCAGAAGGAGCGAAGTTTTGCGTGCTTTTCCCATGATCCTCGAATCGAGAATGCGCGACGGAATAACGACGGTTGCACGCAGCCAATCTTCCGCTGCCTCCACCCCGGACACGTTCGCCGTTTCGATTGCCTGCATCAACACGTCTGCCGGGAATCGCTCGAGAGCCTTTTCGATGACCCGCTCGTCTACCGGGAGAGGCAGTCGTCTGACCAGCGCAGCGCCGACTGGGTGGTTTTTTGGAACAGCGTCTAGGAGCTTAATGAGTGACACCGAATCAAGAGTAGCAATTCGTTCGGAGTCCAGTAGGTACGGATCATTTGCGACTAGACGAAGGCGCGCCTCCGGAAACCCTTCTGTCGCCCTCCAAAAGTCGGATGCCGGAATGACCTTGGCTATGGTTGACAACAAGTTAGCGGCCAGTTCGCCGTAGTCTATCGCGGCCCATTCTGCTAGGCGCATCATGTCTGCGGATCGGGCCGACCAATGTCTTGCGAGATTCTGTAACCCAGCACCTGAAGGTACAGGAAGGCTGCGGCCCTTGTCCGCTTCGCACAGATAAAGGATGGCATCGACCTGCAGGTCCTCAAAGATAATGCCATCTATCAAGTCGTGCTTCAGCGTCAAAGCGTCGTCAGGTTCTGGAAACCATCCACAGATGGACTTGGGAACGTTCACGGAGCTTCTGTTCGCTTTGAACTCTACAATCGTGAACAGCTGCGCAAGCGGTCGGAAAGATCCCCGTTGGCGCTTCACGTCTTGACCATATCGCCAGAGGAAGGTTCTGAGTCGATGGTCGGAAGAGCGCTCGATGTCGTCAACCGAAACACACAGCCATTCCGCATCCGTGCCGCTTAGGACACGCGGGTTTCTGGTGGAACCCAGTCCAAGGCGCATTTGAAGGTCGAACCGCTTTTCTGCCCCCTCCGGGCCCATCGATGCTGCGGTTTGGAACCGGAAATTTCGACGAAGACGCGGCCACTGCTGCGACCATACGGCCAAGACAAGACGGTCGAGTTCCCCAGGTCGACTCACCTCAACAGGCCCCTCTCGGCCTCCGTAGAGAACCTCAAGAACCTCAGTCGTGCTGTTCCCGTCGAAGTCGCAAAACGCGACCGATGCTTGCTGCCCATCGAGGAAACGATCAGCAGACGAAGGAATAGCGATAGGCCGAGCATAACTGGCACGGTCGTCCGGAGTCGCCGGTCGGCGCATCAACGCATCGAACCCCGAAAGATCATCAAGCTCTTCGAACAGCTTAGGATCGAGCAGCAGCATGTGAGTCCAGACACATCCGGGGCGTGGCATTTCCGGTGCCGGCCACGTGTACATCAGGCTGTATCGTGAAAGCCGCGGCACTGGGAAACCGGTCCAATACCCGTCGCTGCCAGCAAAATGTGCCCCAGGAGCGAGGTCACTCGCGGCGGTCAAATCCGAGGCGATATCCGCAGAAAGACGGATCGATGACTCCAACAGTCTGTGCCCGTCGGAATAGCCGAATAAGCACTGGTCGACCCTGAACACATCGTCCTTAACCATCGGCCATGAGCCACACAAGCGGCGCCGTAATATCGTGCCCGGGTTCAGTTCCATCGACGATTAGGATCCGCTCACTTGCACTCTTCTTCGAAACACGAGCGACCGCGTCGTGATCGTCGAGGTCAATTCCTTGCGCCGACACCCCATAGATGTGGCTCTTAAAGTGATCACTGTTCGTACGCAGGAATTGATCCAGAAGAGGCATGTTTCCCGCAAGCCATTGGCGCGGACTCATTCTCGTTACGAGGGCAATATCCCAGGCAGAAATGATCACAGCGACCCGCCTCAGACGCATTTTGAAAGGTCTCCGCAGGAGGTCGCTCACGATTTGCACCATGCGAACTTCGCCGGCGATATGTTTCGGTGCCCATGCTGGGGCTGAATCCGCACTCGCCTCTGCCTGCCGAGCACCAGCCGCCAACGGTTTCCGACAAGCTTCGCTGGCGTCGGTTTCATTCTCAGGTTCAGGGGGCATCATGGAGTTCAGTTCGACAACCGAAAGATAATCCTGTTTAGAATTGGCGCTGATAAACAAGAGTATGCCATCGCACTTCTCGACGTTGTCGACGAAGGTACGGCGACTGCGCCGGGCCTCAACCTGATCGGAAAACCTCTCGCCCGCAATGTCCGGGAAGAATGCCGTTCCTTGCGCCATCGAGACGCTGTCGACCAAGTGCATAGCGACATCGGTATCGCCAGTCTGGGAAGTACGCGCGACAGGCCTGTAGGTACGCCATGCCTCCGCGATCGCGTTCAGGTAGGTCAGGTCACCCTCTAGCTTGTCGAGCTTTAGCCTGCACGGCTTCTCTTCGGCTTGGACTACGTGCCAGAGCGCTGCTAGGAAAGTCGTCTTCCCTGACTCCGGTAATCCCATGATGACGAAGTTTGGGTTCATGCCTTTCTTTTCCTCAGCAGGAAGCGATCGAACTCGTCGTATAACTCTGGAACAACAGCCGATGCCGGAAGCGCTTTGGGCGAAGACGTCCAGCTTTGCAGAAGTTCCGCTACGCCGAAGGCTGGACCCATGCCCCCAGATGGGTCTCTGGCTGCCGTACGCCAGGACGTAACTTTAGCGAAGCGTTGGGCGTAAGTTCCCTCTATTCGCTGTTCAAACTCTGCAAGGGCCCTGACCGCATGCGTTAATGCCTGAGACTGCAAGAGGTCGATCTTAGTCGTGACGAGTTGGATTTCTGCTCCGGCGGATATGGCGTTTGTTTCGGAGGAGGCGCGTATCAGGGCGCGGACCGAGGAAAACACCTCTTCCCTCATTCGATCGTCCGCAATGCGAGCGCCGTCTAGCACGAAGACTACTGTGCGCGCCTTCGCCAACTCGAGAAACTCACTAAGCTTTGAGGGATTGTTGCGCGCGCCCCGATAGCTCTCCCCCGCACGCTCCGTAATCAGGAGGTCAGTTCGTCCGCAACCTGTTTCCGACGCGAGTCCCAAATGAAAAAAGCGGAGACCGGCCTGAACTGAGGTCCTCTCGGTATCTGGGGCTGAGGCCCCAGATACTAAGCGAGCCAAGTAACAGCGCCTCTCGAAGCCTACAAGCGTTCTGCTGCCCGCAAAGTGCAAGTCGGCGAACGGTCCCCTCAGAAAGCGCTCGTAGATTTCGGTGACAAGCGTGGTCTTGCCAGCGTCGCGCTCGCCAACGATAGCCACGACACTCGCCGCCCTCCACCGCATCAACTCGTCTGCATCTTCGACGCTCAGCAGGTCCGCGTGCGGGAGCGCGACCCAATCTAATCCTGATGGGCTGAGTTCTTCGCTCTTGGCTTGCTCGAAGACATCAAGATCGGTATCTGCCTCGTCCATCATTCAGCATTTCCAAGTAAATACTCGTAATAGACTTGAAGAGCCAGTTCCATCGGGTTGAATTCCAACAAGGCGTCGAGGCCGGTAGTGGTTTGGAAGACATTCCCCCAGGCACCGGCCCCAATCTCCCTGGCTTTTTCGATCGCTGTAAGGATCGGGCAGATACCGTAACGTTCGGGACGAAGGGGCTTCAGTTTGGCGAGATCATCTCCGAAATCATCGATGGCACTCATCAGGGGTATCGAATGGGCCTCATCTGCCTTGGCACCTCGCAGCACCCGATCTAGCACGGCAGGTGCAGCTACCGGTCCCAACACTGACGCAGTGCTTAACTCGCCAAGTTCGATTCCACCGACGAGCGCCGCCTGAGCGGGAAGGAATGCGCTGAAAGGTTTGCTTAGTGAGCGGCTATGTTCTCCGAACAGCCACCACAGAATTTGCGACTCCTCGCGCTGATATGCCGCGTTTTTTTCCAGCACGAGCAGAGCATCGGTTACCTGCTTAGCGACTATCCGCGCAGCGGATTGATTTTCGTTGTGCACTTTTATGAGAACCTGCCCCAGCGTTTCGGTATCACTACCTTCAGTGGCAATCTCATTGCTAACATTGAGCTTGGTCGAAAACCGGATAGGGGTTGTAAGTTTCTGGGGAACACGAGCCGTTGTTGCATTCGTCAACATGGCGGCACACGCATCGTCGAGAAGCCATACGTGCTCGGTTGGCACTCTCTTACCTTGGACTGATCCGGCGACTAGTCCCAGAATCGAAATTGGGTCGCCATTGGCGACCCTGTACGCCAGGATTATCGCGGCAAGGAGCACGCTCTCGCGTTCGTTAGAAACAAGGCTAAAGGTTGGATCTTCCTCGCGGAGCTCATCGCGGAACCAGGAGAGATCAGACTCCAAGCCATAATAGACAGCGACAAGATCCAACAACTTTTTTTTGTCGGCTTCGTCCCGAATCCGCTCGAAGGAAGCTTTGCGCGCCTCAATGATCTCGGGGGTGGGTTTCAGGCCCGCCTGCGCATAACGATCTGCAAAGTCGAACGTGCTCATCTTCTCGTCTGCTCCTCAGCTTCCTCGATTGCCTGCTTCAATTCTGCCAGCCTGTTCTGCTCACTTGCTCGTAAGAAAACACGCCTGAAGCGCTCGAAATCAGGCTGTGTTATATCCTCCTCTTTCAGCAAATCGAGGCGACCCGCAATCTCGGACTTCTGACTGAAGCTCAGACTGTAGAAGCGTATCCCGAGTTCGCGTAGAAGGGTCATTGCTTCAGCGCCGGGCACGGGTGCGGCAGGTTGTGTCCCGGTGCCCTCCTCCATGACCGTATCCGGTTCGTCAGTGACATCGCCGGCCTCCCAGGGCTCAAGGTCAATCCAGTGTTCGAAGGACTCGCGCTGCCTATCCATCTTAGCACGGAATTGACCCGGTGCGCGCTGCCACACCCTCACATGAGTCTCCACGTGCAAACGACGAGCTTGTCCACCACCTTCGACGTCTAGCTTGATTATATTGTATCCGGGTTCCCATCGTGCTTCATTTTGTTCTGGGTGGAGTGCGCTAGCAGTGAGACGAAGGTAGTGTGGATCTCGCTCGATCCGATTGGTATGGATGTGGCCAAAGACTTGGATATGAGCCACATCTCCAAAGTGATCCTCTACGTCCTGCCTCTGTCGCAGCCATGATGGATGATGGTGAGTTACAACCATGTTTATGACGCCAGCATGCCGCGTGATTTGAAAAGTTGCTGGATCCACGAACAGTTCGCCGAGTGTATCTCTAGAGCTCGAGACAAAAGCGCTATTAATACCCCACAACCTTAATGTCGAACCATCGTTAAGTTTGAAGTCCCGAGTAGCGCGGGTCCGGTCCGGAGGAAGCATATCGCAGAAGAATTGATTGGCGAAGACGTTGTAATTGTTTAAGCTTTTGTACAGAAGTGACGTAATCTCACCATTTTGCAGATAATCAGCTATCTTGGCCTTAAGCTCGTTCTCCGGGGTCTGCTTGATCCTGTTATGGATGAGCTGGACGAGTTCACCGTCCGCGATGTCGCGGACGACGTCGTGATTGCCGGGAACCACAAACACATTCCGGAAGTCGGCCCCACAAGCTTGGCAGACCTGCTTCAGCCATTCTGTCGCATACTCAAATTCGTCAGGGTGTCCAGCAAATGCTGTGTCGCCGGAAATGACGAGCAAATCTGCTGGCCCCCGTCCTTCTCGGAATTCGGCCACGTCCCGAAGTATCTCATTACGAAGGTGGAAGTTGGGGTCAAGGGCAGTGGTGACATCTCTTCTCCTGAAGTGGATGTCGGAGAGGTGGATGATCTGCACGTTTCCTCCATTGCTTAAGGGAATTACCCTACATTCCGCCAACTGAGTTCGCCACACCGAATTTGGACGAGATACTTTACGAGCCGAATTTGGGGGAGCATCCTGCCCTCGAAGAATCCACCCAAAGATGCCAATCCTAGGAAACACAGCAAGAATAGAACTGCCGCTTACGTGCCTGTTCGCTGACGCGGCACATGACGTAGTAGTGCCTGCAGCAAAATGGTGAACGGCGCTTGGCCCTTCCCCGCGCGAGGGACCTATCTCCGTAGTGTCTTGTTTCCTTGGGTATTTCACGCTGAGAAATTTCATCCGTGCGTGATACGGTGAATGCAGGGCAAGAAACCGTGGTGAAGTCGGATGAAGCGTGCGTGTTACGGCCAATCAAATGGCCCCTTGGTCACCCCTGAAGAATTCGTTCAGCATGCAACGCCGAGGTATAAAGAGCGGGGGATTCAGGCGTATTGCCGCGCCTGCGAGGAGCCCGTTGACCTCTACGGGGTGCACAGTCCCAACGTCACTTCCAGGTTTGACCATAAGAACTTGAGCCCGGACGTCGATCCGCTCGACGATTGCGTGCTGGCAAACCGGACCAATCGCCTTCAGGGGCTGGAGCCGGACGATTGGGATGAGGACGCGGGTGTCAGGTTGCGAAAAGCCTTCTTCCGCGACGACACCATCGCTCAGGCATATGCCTTCAGCTTGGCGATGTGCCGCAAAGGCAACCTCCCGATCAGAACGTTTCAGTCGATGATTCTCCGCGCTGACCGCAAGAAGATCTGGTTCTATGCGGACATTCGGCTTTGGGTGGTGCCGTTCATTCTCCTGACACTGGAGAACTTCAGGCATCCCGAAAAGAACGGCGGTGCGGGTTACGACTTTCATTTCGTGCTCGACAAGCCGAAGGGCACGACGATTTCCGCGTTGTGGCGGACGCCGAACGAATGCCAGTTGAAGAAGGTGTTTTCGGACAGCGGGACGCCAGTAAAAGCGAACGACAATCCGTTCCAGCTTTCAGAGGAAGCCTTGACCGAGAAGGCGGGCGACTTCGCGTGGGTTAAGACCACTGGCAACCTCCTGCGAGACCTAAAGGCTTGCGAGTAGGTATCGGGGGATAGCAGCCGTTGGCGTCCCGGTGATTCTCCATTCCGTACACGCCAATGATGCGGTAATCGGGCGGGCTGACGGCATAAGGGCCGTCCTCGTCTCCCCACCGTTTATCGATGTCGAAGCGACGGATCATGCGAGTGATCGCCGCGACGGCATCGGTGAAAGAACTGGTTTCAGCGAAGGCGTCATCGTGATTCTGGACGCTGCAGGGCTGGTACTCGAGGCGCACCCGCATCCAGTAGTGGAAACGCTCGAAGAGCAAGGGCACGTCGGGCGCATCGACCAGAACGGTCGACCACACGATCATGGAAACGAAGTTGTTTGGGGTGTGCCGAAAAACGTGGCCGTACCAGTAGGACTGGCACGAACAATCCGACCGGAGAAAGGCAAGAAGCTCGCAATCGCCAGACGGGCCGCGCATCACGGCAAAGGCGCGGCTTTGCGCGATCTGGCCGCTGGCACAGTGCGGATTTGAACCGATGGCACGATTGACCGTTTCCACCAGTGCATCGTTGGCGATGAGATCAAGCGACATAACTGAAGTCCCCCCGATCGGCCGCGAGCTCCTCGGGAACCTGAGCCCGGAGCAGGCCGTAGATCGACCGATCGACGCGCAGCTTGCCCACCGGCGCGCGCCGGATCATGGATCGGAAGTAGCCACCGGGAGAGGCGATGCCCCGCTCGATAACTGCGCGATCGACGATCAGAAGGCAGAGCGCGGCGGGGTAGGCCCCGACAACCTCGCACGCCTCGCGCCAAGCCCGCGCGCCGATATCAAGCTCGGCCCGGAGTTCGCGAGCGGCATCCACGACATCGGCGACGGCGACGGCGCGATCGACGACGGGCAGATAGGCGCGGAACCGTTCTGAAGCTGCTGCAACGGCGGTGCCGGGCCGGACCATGTACGCCCCGGTTGCCTCGGGCGGCATGTAGGCCGGGCCGGTGTATTCGGCGTCGGCCACATGGGGCTCAGGCCGTGCCGCGTGCCTTCCCCGCGGAAGCCCGGCGGGGCGCGCCTCGCGCCTCGCAACGGCGGGCTTTCCTGCGGCGGCGGTCCCATCGGGACTACCACACCCCGTAAGGGGTGATAAAGAATCAGTTTTAGTCTGTATGTGTCGGAAGTTTTCTTCCGACGGGTCAGAAGTTTCCACGTCTGATCCACAGGTTTTCCCGGCCAACAACAGCGCTTCCAACTCTGATGCCGCGCGCCAGGCCGCGACAATCAGGCGCTCAAGTTCCTGCACGTCGGCAAGCTGCCGATCGGTCACGCGCTCGCAGATCTGCGCGGCGATCTGCGCCGCTGTGTCGCGGGCGGATTGCGGCGCATAGTGAAGAGCCGCGACCGCATCCGCCAACCGGCGCACCCGTGCTCGCTCGATGACGAGCTGGCGCGCGCGCTGCGCCCGCGTCGCCTTCATCGCGTCCAGTTCGGCCTTGGCCCGGCGCAGGTCTGGGAGTGCGCCCTTCAGGCCGGTTAGCTCGAAGCCGAAGGCGTGGACGATCTTGCCGGTTTCGGGATCGCGTTGGCCGTAGCGTCGGCCATTGCAGCTTTTCGCCTGGACGAGGCCGAAAGCTTCGGCGATGTCGCGTTCATAGGTATTGATCTGGCGCGGCGTCACACCGCGCTCTTCTGCCACCTTCTTCACTTCC
This sequence comes from Rhodospirillum sp. UBA1311, assembly GCA_002307145.1. Classification (GTDB taxonomy): domain Bacteria; phylum Pseudomonadota; class Alphaproteobacteria; order Rhodospirillales; family Rhodospirillaceae; genus Oleispirillum. Next base: position 27,859 of record DBTR01000060.1, read on the forward strand.
ATGAATACGACGGCGCGCGCTCCTGACTCCCAGTCGGCAGGGGGCGTCCTTGCGATCAACCATAGGAGGTGGTCAAGCGCGGCCTTCCCGAGGCTGAGCGTATGCCCGACCTTGGGGAGCAATTGGAACAGTTCGGCTCGAATCGACGTATCGCAAGGCATTTTCCCTCCTCAAGGAGGGCGTGACGACGGAAGGAAAAAGGCCGACTCGGGGCGTTCGGAAAACACGGGTTTTCCGTTGACAATACGGTCCGCTAAAGGGTAAAAAGGTTGTCGCCAAACAAGTCTTTTTACCCATTTAGCAGGCCGCTGAATCGTTCGATTTGGCGGCCTTCTTGCTTTTACGTCATTGAAATCACGCCCTTTTTTCCTTCGACTCGGGCGTACTTGCTAAATCCGACCGCTTGTGGTATCACAAGTTCGATTCTGCGGGGCAAAATCAGTCGGTATCTTGCCCCAGACCCCCTTAGTTTTTGCGCGAAGCGCCATAATACCATCACGCGGCGTGACGGTTGATTGCGCTGCGCGCGAAAACAAAAGTTATGAGGTCGAGGAGGCGAGCCTCCTCGCGGGCCCGGGCAGAGCCCGGCTCTTCCCTTCCCCGCTAATCCAGAACCTCGATCTGCTCCGGGTGGGTGACGTCGAGCATCGGGCCGTCCTTGTCGAAGATCCAGCCACGCACGCGGAGGGTTTTGCCGAGGAAGTCGGGGACGTAGGGAGCGAAGCGTTTGCGGTCGGCGGGTTGGATGCGGACGGTGAAGTCGATTTTCCAGGTTTTGCCGAAGTTGAGGTAGGTCGGGCCGTCGCCTCGCGATTGGTTGAGGACCTTGCCCTCGACGATGGCGAAGCCGCCGGGCCGGACGGTTGCGGCGGGTTGGATCGCGTAGTGCGGCAGGGCCCAGATGCCGCGCCTGGCATTCCGCGCCGTGGCTTCGAAGGCGAGGAGTTGGGCGATGCGCTGGCGGTTGTCGGGGAGGGAATAGACGCGCGCGAGCCCGGCTTCGAGCAGGGCTTTCTGGAGCCAGACGCCGTCGTCGCGGACGACGTGGGCGAGGTGGCGGCCGTAGCGGTCCTTCGGGTTGGCGTCGGTGTAGAGCCTGAGCGCGTGCCCGGCGACGAAGGCTTCGACGAACGCCTTGGCCTGGTCGCCGAGCGGCTCGGCTTCGGTGCGGAAGGGCGGGGTGTCGGGTTTGGGCGTGCGGATGCCGACGAGGCGGACGCGGCTGCCGTCGGTGAGGTCGAACGACGCGGCGTAGCCGACCTTGGCGACGTGAACGGCCGGCCCGGGCGTCAGGTCGGCGAAATCGTCGGCGGCGAGCGCGGCGAACGGCATCAGCAGCGCGAGCCAAAGCAGCGCCGCAACCCCGCGTAGCGTCCCTATGACCTTTGCGCTATGATAAACGTCCCTGGGCATCGCGGCAGGGTAGCGCGAAACCGTTCGGACCGGGAGCCCCCCTTGGATTCGTTACGCACTTTAGACCTTTATCCGCCGATTGCGCCGTTTGCCACCGGGACCTTGGGGGTGGATGGCGGGCACCGGCTGTATTGGGAGCAGTGCGGCGCGCCGGACGGCATTCCGGTGATCTACCTGCACGGCGGCCCGGGGTCTGGGTGTTTGCCCGCGCACCGGCGGTTCTACGACCCGAATCTGTTCCGCATCGTGCTGTTCGACCAGCGTGGCTGCGGCCGCTCGACGCCATTGGGCTCGACCCACGCCAACACCACCCAGGACCTGATCGCCGACATCGAGGCGCTGCGCCGCCTGCTCGACATTCCGCGCTGGCTGGTCACCGGCGGCAGCTGGGGCTCGACCCTGGCGCTCGCCTATGGCCAGGCGCATCCCGAGGCCTGCACCGGGTTCCTGCTGCGCGGCGTGTTCATGTTCGGCGCGGACGAGGTTGCGTGGTTCCTGCACGGCATGGGCAAGATCTTCCCCGAGGCGGAGCAGCGCTGGCTCGAATACCTGCCGATCGAGGAGCGCGACGATCCGCTCACCGCCTATGCCAAGCGCCTCGACGATCCCGATCCGGCGGTGCACGGCCCCGCCGCCCATCTCTGGAACGCCTACGAGCACGCATGCTCCACCCTGCATGGCCCGCGCGACGGCGACATCGCATGGCGCCTGCCGCTCAACGTCGACGGCGACGTGATCGCGCTGGCGCGCCTTGAGGTGCATTACATGCGCCACCTCGGCTTCCTCCGCCCGAACCAACTGCTGCACGGAGTGAAGGCGGTGGCCCATCTGCCGCTCGCGGTGGTGCAGGGGCGCTACGACGTGGTCTGTCCGATCCGCACCGCGCACCGCCTGGTGCAGGCTTGGCCGGGGGCGGACATGACGGTGGTGCCCGATGCCGGCCACTCCGCCTTCGAGACCGGCACCCGCGCTGCGATGGTGCGCTACACCGACGCCTTCGCCCGCGCCCACCACACCGGTGGCATCCACGCCGCCCGCCCTTTCGCGCTTTGACGCAAAAGCCATTCGGGTTATAAACCCGTCCCAGTTCCGTCCCCGTAGCTCAGCAGGATAGAGCACCGGATTCCTAATCCGGGGGTCGTGGGTTCGAATCCCGCCGGGGACACCAAAGGCCAGGAGGTGCAGCGCGCCTCCTGGCCTTTGGTGCTTTGGGCGAGGCTGAGAACCCACCGGTTCAGCGACGAACGCAAAGCGTCCGGAGCGACGCCGAAGGCGGTCCGAGGGCTTTGCCCGAGGATGAAAGGCCGCGTTTTGACGCGGATTTTCACAATCCCGCCAGGGACACCATCAAAACCCTTGCAACCCCTACAGGTGGGGGGATTTTGATGGTTTGTGCCGAAGACGTCGCGCTAAAAGTGATACGTTGCGCCGATCCGGAAGACGTGGGATGTCAGGTCCATGTCGTTGTGTGTCGTATAAGATTCGAACCCAGCGTTCCCCGCAGCGTTGTTCTTGATCTTTCCGAAGTCGGCATAAAGATACTCGGCTTTCAAGCCCCACTGCTGCGAAAGCGCGTATTCCACGCCGCCGCCCGCAACCCAGCCGAACAGAAGCTTGTCGGTCGAGAGGCCGTCCGATCCGTAAGGGACGTTGATCTGGGTAAATTTCTGGTCCACCCGGGCGTGCATCAGGGCGGGGCCTCCGGTCGTGTAGAACAGGAGGTCATCGGAGAGCGTATCCGGAACGTACCCGAGGCGGGGGCGGAGGCTGGCAAAAAAATCGGTTTTCACGCGTTGGTCGAGGCGATACGTGCCCCCGGAGGCCGGGACAGTTGCTGTTATTGATGAGCTATCGTCGAGGCCGAGATAGTTGATGTCGGCCTCGATGCCGAAGAGAAAGCGATCTTTCCGCCAGAGATGGCCGCCATATAGCCCTCCGGTGAATCCGGTCGAGTCCAGATCCCGGTTGCCTCTCCAGAAATTTCCGTCGGCGATGTCGCCTACCGTGGGACCCCGAAAAGCGCCTTCGGGAGAAAAGCCCATATCGGCGGTTCCGACCGCGGCTCCGGCATGCAAGCCTCCGTAAAACCCTTCCCACTGTCCCAACTCGGCTGCGTGCGACACGGGGGAGGAAAATGCGAATGCCAACATCAGGGAGAGTTTTCCGAGAGTGATGCGCGTCATTTGCTCTATGCCTCCGATCAATCTGGATCGTTTAGAAGAAGCGCGCCTCTCACTCGCGCAGAAAGTGAGGATAGCTTGAGCGTTCTCTCTTCGAATAGCCCCTAGTTTTCTAGACGCCATGTTGTTTTATCGCTGCCCCATAGGTCATTAAACGCACTGATATATAAAGGGGTGCTCAGGTTTCCTAATCTGGGGGTCGTGGGTTCGAATCCCGCCGGGACACCCAACGGGGCGGGGTTCGCCCGTCCCGTATGGTTACGCCGTTGGAAAAACGCCTGTATGCTCGCGTGGCGACGTTCGGAGGCATCACATGATCGAGATCACGCCGGAGCTTGGCCTCGCCGAGGAGGAGATCGAGGAGCGGTTCGTGCGCGCGCCGGGGCCGGGCGGGCAGAACGTCAACAAGGTGTCCTCGGCGGTGCAGTTGCGCTGGGATGCGGCGCATTCGGCGGCGATTTCCGACGCGCAGTTCCGGCGGCTGAAAGTGATCGCGGGGTCGCGGATGACCCGCGAGGGGGTGATCGTCTTGACCGCGCACACCCACCGCAGCCAGGACTTGAACCGGCAGGACGCGCGGGCGCGGCTGGCGGAGATGATCCGCCAGGCGCTGGTGGCGCCGAAGTTCCGGGTGCCGACCCGGCCGACGCTGGCGGCCAAAGGCCGGCGGCTTGCGGCCAAGAAGGTGCGCGGCGAGGTCAAGCAGGGGCGGGGCAAGTTCCGCCCCGAGGATTGAGCCTACATCGTCGCGGCGACGCGGGTTGCACCGGCGGAGAGTTCGTGGTCGCGCGGCAGGCTGATGTCGAACACCAGTTGGCCGTTGACCACCTTGACGCTCTTCGACGAGCGCAGCGGCAGCGGCACGCGCGTGGTGATGCAGTAACGGATGATCGCCGCGCCGATCATGGTTTCGTTCAGCACCACGGTCTCGCGCCCGCCCGCGGCGGTTTCGACGGTGACGTCGACGTGGAAAACCGGATCTTCGCAAAGGCGGACGGAGTCCAGGCCACCGGGAGCCAGGAATTTCTGTTTGGACTGGGCGTTGAACGCGACCACCGCGGCCGCAACCTCGGCCTCACTGAAATACAATCTGCGCATTTCGTAGGGCATGTCGTGTCCCGGTCTTGAGAGTTGGCCGAATGTCTGGGGCTTATCTTCTGCAAACGATCCGGCACCTTACGCGACTCGGAAAGACGATATTCGCGTTAACGTTGCCGTAGAAGGCGTCTCGGATGCCGATTGGCGAAAATCCTCAGGCCTGTGGCGGAATTATCACATTGTTCTAATTTGCGGCGACTCGTCGGCCTGCGCCGGGAGCGGTGTTGACGCGGATTTGAATCTTTTCCAAACTGCAGCCCCGCAGCCGAACAGGGAGACTGCCGATGACCTCGATTCACGGCCACGAAGTGCTCAACATGATGCTGGCGTCGGAAACCGCCTTCACCACCGAGACCCTGGTCGCCGCGATCGAGGCCAAGTTCGGCGCGGACAGCCGCTTCCACACCTGCTCGGCGGAGGGCATGACGGCGCGCCAGCTGGTCGCCTTCCTCGCCGAGCGCGGCAAGTTCGTCGACGCGGACGCGGGCTTCACCACCGCGCCCGAGCGGATCTGCCAGCACTGATGCCGCGAGAGGTCTTGCGACACTTTTCCGTCCGCACGGCATAGCCCGGGTACATCCGGAGCGTAGGCTCTCCTCATGGATCACCAGAGGAGCCACGCCATGAACCGGTTTTTTGCCACCGCCCTCGCTGCTGCGATGCTCGCTGCGCCGAGCTTGGCCTTTGCCCGCGACATGCAGGACGGCGACGGACGCGACGAACCGCGCCACGAGCAGCAGGCCCCGCAGCGCCAGCACCAGCCGCAGGCGAGCCGCGACGACCATCGCCAGCCCGATCGCGACCAGCGGCGGAGCGCCGCGCCGCAGCAACATGTGCAAAGCCGCGCCTGGAACCAGGGCGACCGCTTCGACCGCCATTACGCGCCGCATTACGCCCGCGTCGTTTACGTCGAGCGTTATGGCCTCGCTCCGCCGCCGCCCGATCAGGTCTGGGTGCGCTCGGGCTTCGATGCCCTGCTGGTGCGCCTCTCCAACAACGTCGTCGTCGCGATCAGCCCCGGCGTCTTCCGTTAAGCTTGAGAAAAAAGCCCCGGAATTGTTCCGGGGCTTTTCGTCAGTTGGCGGCCTTTTCGGTTGCCGCCGCGGGGCTGGGCGCTGCGGCCGGGGCGGGAGTCTCCGCCTTGGCCTGCTGCACGCCGGAGGGGAAGGCTTCTGCGTCCGCGCCGTACTTCGGCGAATACGGACCGGCGGGGAGGCCCTTGCCCGGGCCGTTCACCGCCATGCCGTTGGCCTGGCGCGCGAGCGGCATGTAGTTGGGCGCGGCGCGTTCCATCGCGGCGACCACCGCCTGGGCGATCAGCCCGGCAAGGCCGCCGCCGCTGTTGTTCGCCTGCGGCTGGTAGACCAGGGCTTCGGTGTCGTCCCAGAGGGTTTCGCCGGTGTGCGCGTCTTTCAGCGCATAGGCGATCGTCACTTCGGTCGAAGTGGCGAATACCGCGTAGGTGGAGTCCCACTTCTCGATCGTGACGTAGAGGATCGCGTCGGCGTGGAACATCTCGCCGAGGCGTTCCGGCGGTGCGGAATGCACGAGGTCGGCGTCGGAGAGGCCGTCGTCCTCCATCACCCGCTTCACCAGATGCACCGGGAAGACGTAATAGCCGCGCTCGGCGAGCGGCAGGGTGATGGTGGAGAGGTAGTAGTCGGCGGCGGTGACTTCGAGGCTGCGGTTGACCGCCGGAACCACCACGATGCTGTGCGGGTCGACGGCGCGGAAGTGGGCGTAGTCCTTCGGGGTCTGGGTGGTGACGCAGGCGCCGAGGGAGAGTGCCGCGAGCGCGACGAACGCGAGACGGAGGGCTTTCATGCTCAGTTTCCTCCGGCGAGTTTCTGTTCGGGAGCGGCGGCGGCGGCGGTCGGCGCGGCGGCGGGAGCCGCCGGCTTCTGCAGCTGTTTGCCGCCCTTCGCGTAGGCGATCATCGTGTCCATGAACCCGGCGGAATCCGCCCAGGTCGCCTTCTCCTTCTCGAAGTAGGCGACGGCGTCGTCGGTGCGATGCTGCTCAAGGAGCTGGTAGCCGTATTCGGCGTAGATCCCGGGCGGCATGCGCTTGCCCGCGCTTTCGTTGTCCGCGATCACCTTGAGGAGCGCGGCCTGGAAGTCGGCCTGGGTGGTGTCGTCCTGCGCGTACTTGTACATCGCGGTGTCGTAGGTGCCCCAGGTGTAGAGGTTTTCCGGCCCGCACCCGGCGAGCGCGACGCAGGCGGCCGCGGCGACGGCGGCCGAGACTATGCGGCGGTTCATTGGATGGCTCCCGGCAGGACGATCTCGCGATTGACCGCGCCGCTGACGAACACGGTCTCCTCATGCAGCAGCTTGCCGTCTTCCGAATTCACCCGGACGACGTGCTTGCCCGGCTCGACGCGCACCGCGCGGCCGATGAAGTCGTTGGCCTTGCCGACGTAGACGCCGTCGACATAGAAGGTCGAGAATGCCGGGGCGTTGGCGACCGAGAAGCTCGGCCGGCTGTCGACCGTGCGGGTCTGCTCGGTCGGGTTGGAGCATGCCGCCAGCAGGCAGGCGCACGCGCCAAGCGTCGCGATGTGGATCTTGCGCATCATTTCGCCTCGCTCACGAACAGCGACCGGGTATCGGCGGGAAGCTGGCCGCCCACCACCGCGCAGATCGCGCCTTCGTCGGTTTCGTTAGTGCCGAACAGGCTCGCGACCTTCAAGGTCGCGACCGGAGCGGCGGGCAGGGTGATGGTGAAGCCGGTCTGGGCGCTCTTCACCTTTTCGCCTTCGCGCATCACCATCAGGCTGTCGCCGACCTTGAGGCCCTGGCGCGCGCCGCCGGTGATGTAGACCTCGGAGCCGCCGGCCTTCAAAATGTCGGTGCGCCACGGACGCTCGGTGAGCTTGGTGACGAGGCTGTTCATCACGTCGGAGACCGCCGCGCCGATCGCCTTGTCGTTGAGCGTCGCGTCGTAGTCGGCGCGCGAGCCGTAGCCGAGCACGCCCTCGGCCTCGTTGGTGGATTCACCCTGGCCGGTGCCGGAGAAGAAGACGTAGCCGGTCTTCGGGTCGACGAGGCGGATCTCCACCTTGGCGTGGGCGACCTGCTTCTTCGTCGCGCTGAAGAAGCCCGACTTGCCGACCGTGCTGCGGCCGAACTCGGTCACCGAGCCGAGAATCAGGGTGTCGACGCCGATCAGGTCCGCGCCGCCGCCGATCTCCTGCTCGCGCTTCAGCTTTTCGAGGTCGGGGCGCTCGAACACCAGGAAGTCGCCGGATTCGACGAGACGGTTGGCGAGCATGTCGGAGGCCTGCTTGCCGAGCGGATCGGCGTCGCCGTCGCGCAGGAAGGTGCGGCCGTAACGGGTTTCGTTGGTGAAGCGGCCGATCGCGATCTTGCGCTTCAAAACCTTCGCCTGCGGCTGGATCGCGGCTTTCTGCGCGACCACCGCCTCGGTGCGGGCGACGGGCGGCTCGACGGGCTTGGGCGTGGTGTCGGGCACCGCGCACGCGCCGAGCAGCGACGCCGCGCCGATCGCGGCGAATAGACTGATTCTCATTATGAATTCCCCCTTAAGACGAGTTCTACGTCCTTCGGGGCAGATTACGCCGAAATTCCCTGTGTTCAACCACAAGATGCGGAATTGCGCCGTTTGAACGTGGCGGTGCGGGGGCGCGTTTCAACCTTGCGAATTTTCTCCCAGCTCTTTGCATTCCAGACTATATTTGCGCCCCTCGGGATCAAAAATTTCAGGAAACCATGATGAAGGCTCTAGGGGCATTGGCGCAGTTCGTCGGCAAGACGTTCGCGGTGTGGGTTCTCGTCGTCACCGTCGCCGCCTACATGGCGCCCGATGTGTTCAAGCCGCTCGCGGCCTACATCATCTGGCTGCTCGGCATGGTGATGTTCGGCATGGGCCTCACCCTCTCTCCCGGCGACTTCGTCGAGGTGGCGCGGCGTCCGAAGGAGGTCGGCCTCGGCGTGATCGCCCAGTTCACCGTGATGCCGCTCGTCGCCTTCGCCCTTACCCGGATCGTGCCGATGTCGCCCGAGATCGCGGCGGGCGTGATCCTCGTCGGCTGCTGTCCCGGCGGCACGTCGAGCAACGTCATGACCTACCTGTCGAAGGGCGACGTCGCCTTGAGCGTCACCCTCACCACCATCACCACCCTGATGGCCCCGTTCGCCACTCCGGCGCTGGTCTGGGTGTTCGCCAGCCAGTACCTGCCGGTCGACGCGGCGGCGATGTTCCTCTCGATCGCCAAGGTGGTGCTGCTGCCGATCGCGCTCGGCGTCGCGGTCAAGTCGATCTTCCCCAAGATCGCGCAGAACCTCATTCCGGTCCTGCCCCTGGTCAGCGTCACCGGCATCGTCCTGATCGTCGCGGCGGTGGTCGCGGTCAGCCAGGCGAAGATCGCGCAGAGCGGACTCTTGATCGCGGGCGTGGTGATCGCCCACAACGGCGTCGGCTACCTGCTCGGCTATCTCGCCGGGCGCGCTGGCGGAATGAAGCTCGCGCAGCGGAAGGCGGTGGCGATCGAAGTCGGGATGCAGAACTCCGGCCTCGGCGCGGCGCTGGCGCAGGCCCACTTCTCGCCGCTCGCGGCGGTGCCGAGCGCGATCTTCAGCGTCTGGCACAACATCTCGGGCGCGATGCTCGCCAACTACTTCGGGCGGCGCACGGCGGAATAAGGATGGAGCTGCGCCAACTCAGGATCTTCGTCGCGGTGGCGGAAGAACTCCACTTCCGCCGCGCCGCCGAGCGCGTCGGCCTCGCGCAGGCCGCGCTCTCGGCGCAGATCAAGGCGCTCGAAGACGAACTCGGCTTCTCCCTGCTGTTCCGCACCACCCGCCACGTCAGCCTCACCCAAGCCGGCGCGGTCTTCCTCGACGAAGCCCGCGCCGTCCTCAGCCGCGCCGCCGACGCCGTAGACGCCGCCCGCGCCGCCGCCGACAGCGGCCTCCAACGCTTGCGCATCGGCGGCATCGACGCCGCCCTGGTGTGGTTCCTGCCGCCCATGCTCGGCGAATTCCGCAAGCGCTTCCCCGAGGTCTACCTGCCGCTGACCGAAGTCACCGCCTCCGCCGAGCAGGGCCTCGAACTCCTCCGCCACCGCGTCGACGTCGGCTTCTTCCGCGCCCCCGCCGCCGACGACTCCCTCAGCTGGGAACCCCTGGTCGAGGAGCGCGTCATCGTCGCGCTGCCCGCCGCACACCCCCTCGCCGCCAAACCCGAAATCGGCATCGCCGACCTCGCCGACGAAACCCTGATCGGCTACCCGCGCCACGCAAGGCCCGTCCTCCACGCGATGCTCTGGGAAGGCTTCACCCGCGCCGGACTCCGCCCGCGCATCGGCTTCGAAGCGGTCGAAAAAGCCACCCTCCTCCGCCTCGTCGGCCAAGGCCTCGGCATCGGCCTCGTCCCCCAGTGGATCACCCTCACCCCGCAAGACGGCGTCGCCTTCCGTCCCCTCGCCGACGCCTCCGCCAAAATGCGCATCGGCGTCGGCTGGCGTACCGCCGACCGCTCCGAAACCCTCCCCGCCTTCCTCGACCTCGCCCGCGCCCACGGCGCACGCATGCAAGCGGCCTTGAGCGCGCAGACGTTCGGGAAGTGAAGGGAAAAGAGGTAGGTCCGGGCTCTGCCCGGGCCCGCTGGGGCCGGGGGCCCCAGACCCCATAACTTGGTTTTTCGCGCGTCAGCGCAATCAACCGTCATGCCGCGCGAAGGCTTTATGGCGCTACGCGCAAAAACCAAAACTAACGAGATGCAAGGGCCCTCGGCCCTTGCCGGGCCCGGGCAGAGCCCGGATCTTTCCCTTAAGCCTTAAACCTCTACCGCGACTTTGGCGAAGAACCGGGTGAACTCGGCGATCACGAGGTCGGGGCATTCTTCGGCGAGGTAGTGGCCGCCGGGGAGGGGGCCGCCGGTGACATGCTCGGCGCGTTGGCGCCAGAGGGCGAGGGGGTCGAAGCATTTGCCGATGATGCCGCGTTCGCCCCAGAGGGCGTGGACCGGCATCGGGAGTTTGGCGTCGCCGTCGGCGTCGTCGTGGTCGAGATCGATGGCGGCGGCGGCGCGGTAGTCTTCGCAGGAGCCGTGGATGGTGGCGGGGTCGGCGAAGGCGGCGAGGTATTCATCGAGGGCTTCGGCGGCGAACGGGGCCATGCCTGCCGAGCCAGAGCCGCATTTCTTCAGCCAGTAGGCCTTGGGGTCGGCTTCGATCATGTGCTCGGGGAAGGGAGCTTTCTGGATCAGGAAGAACCAGTGCCAATAGGCGCGGGCGAAGGCTTCGGTGGTATTGCGGTACATCTCGCGGGTCGGTGCGATGTCGAGGGTGGCGAGCGCGCGGACGCGGGCGGGGAAGTCGGCGGCAAGGCGGTGGGCGACGCGCGCGCCGCGGTCGTGCGCGCCGACGAAGAAGCGCTCATGGCCGAAGTGGGTCATCACCGCCGCCATGTCGGCGGCCATCGCGCGTTTGGAATAGGGGGCGTGGTCGGGGGCGGAGGCGGGCTTGGACGAGCGGCCGTAGCCGCGCAGGTCGGCGGCGACGACGGTGTAGGACTTCGCCAGTTCGGGCGCGACGCGGTTCCACATCGCCGAGGTTTGCGGGTAGCCGTGGAGGAGCAGCAGCGCTGGTCCGGAGCCGCCGACGCGGCAGAAGATTTCCGCGCCCGGCGTGGCGACGCGGTGTTCGGTGAATCCGGGGAACAGGGGAGCGGTCATCTTGGGGGCCTCGTCGGTTGAGAGGGAACACTCCAGAGATAAGCCGGTTGGGGCCGGAAATTAGCCGTGATTATTATATAATCGTTTGCGATTAATCATCGACGGCGGCCTTCCTACCTTCTCAAGGGACAGCATGACCCCAAGGAGGCCGCTCGTGACCGCACCGCGCACGCTCTACCGCAAACTCGTCGACGCCCACACCGTGCAGCGCCTGAGCGACGACGAAGTTCTGCTCGGCATCGATTTGCACATCATGAACGAGTACACCAGCCCGCAGGCGTTCTCGGGGCTGGCGGACTCGCAGCGCCCGGTGTGGCGGCCCGGCGCGCATCTGGCGGTGGTGTCGCACGTCAACGCGACGCGGCGCAACGGCCCGGGCGACGACGACGCGGCATTGCTGATCCGCACGCTGGAGGACAACTGCCGCACCCACGGCATCGCCTGCTACAGCCTCAAGGACGCGCGCCAGGGCATCGAGCACGTGGTGGTGCCGGAGCAGGGCTTGGCGCGGCCGGGGATGGCGATCGCCTGCGGCGACTCCCACACCACCACCTATGGCGCATTCGGCGCGCTCGGCTTCGGCATCGGCACGTCGGAGGTCGAGCACGTGCTGGCGACCCAGACCCTGGTCTACACGCCGCTGAAGGACTTCCGCATCGTCATCGACGGGCCGCTACCCTTGGGCGTCACCGCCAAGGATCTGGCGATCCGCGCGGTGGCCGAGGTGCGCGCGGGCGGCGCGAACGGCTACGCGGTGGAGTTCGCGGGCGCGGCGATCGAAGCGCTCGACATCGCGGGGCGGATGACGGTGTGCAACATGGCGGTCGAGCTCGGCGCGCGCGCCGCGCTGATGGCTCCGAACCAAGCCGTCACTGATTTCCTCAAGGGCAAGCCGCAGGCTCCCACCGGTGCGGAGTGGGACGCCGCCCGCGCCGCGTGGCAGGGCCTCGCCTCCGACCCCGACGCCATCTTCGACCGCGAGATCGTCATCGACGCCGCGACCATCGCGCCGCAAGTCACCTGGGGCACCAGCCCGGACCAGGCGGTGGCGGTGGGCGGCACCGTGCCCGACCCGGCAACCGAGCCGACGCCCGCGCGCCGCGCCGCCGCCGAGCGCTCGCTCGCCTACATGGGCTTGGCGGCCGGGCAGCCGGTGGCCGAGATTGCCATCGACCGCGCCTTCATCGGTTCCTGCACCAACAGCCGCATCGAAGACCTGCGCGCCGCCGCCGCCGTCCTACGCGGGCGGCACGTCAGCGCAAACGTCGCGGCGGTGGTGGTGCCGGGCTCCAACCTCGTGCGCAAGGCCGCCGAGGCGGAAGGGCTCGACAAAGTCTTCCGCGATGCCGGGTTCGAGTGGCGGCCCGCCGCCGGGTGCTCGATGTGCCTCGCGATGAACGACGACGTCGCCAAGCCCGGCGAACGCCTCGCCTCCTCCACCAACCGCAATTTCGAGGGCCGCCAGGGCCAGGGCGCGCGCACCCACCTGATGAGCCCCGCCATGGTCGCCGCCGCCGCCGTCGCCGGACGCCTCGCCGACGTCCGCAACTTCCCGCCCCTGTCGTAAAGGAGAGCCGCGATGACCCCCGTTTCCCTGATCGAAGGCACCGCCGCCCCGTTTGGCCAGCCCAACGTCGACACCGACGTGATCATGCCCAAGCGCTTCCTCAAAACCGTCACCCGCGCGGGCCTCGCGGACGGCGTGTTCGCCGACCTCCGCTTCCAGGCCGACGGCAGCGAAGCCCCCGACTTCATCCTCAACCGCCCCGACTATCGCGGCGCGCAAATCCTCGTCGTCGGCGACAACTTCGGCTGCGGCTCCTCCCGCGAACACGCCGTCTGGGGCCTCGCCCAGCTCGGCGTCAAAGTCCTCCTCGGCACCACCTTCGCCGGAATCTTCTTCGACAACTGCCGCCGCAACGGCCTCCTCGCCGTCACCCTAGACTCCGCCACCCGCGACGCCCTCCTCGCCCGCGTCGCCGACCCCGCGCAAGCCCAGCTCACCGTCGACCTCCCCCTCCAGGAAATCCGCGCCCCCGGCCTGCGCGCGGGCTTCGACATCGAACCCGCCCGCAAGCAAGACCTCCTCACTGGCGCCGACCCCATCGCCCAAACCCTCACCCACGCCGAATCCATCCGCCGCTTCGAAGCCGAAGCCTTCGCGGCAGCGCCCTGGCGGCGGATCGTGGTGGGGTAAATTTGGTCCGGCAGCCCGCCGACAACTTGCACTTGAGGCGATGGGAACACATACTATTGCGTGATACGTCCGCCCGAAGCGGAACCGGCCTCGTCCCCGGAGGGAACGATCGTCCAGGTCCAGGAAGGTCGATCGTGCGTTTGCCGACATCCGGCCGGAGACCATCCTCTCCACCGGAAACGAGATGAGGCCTGTGATGAAGTTCCTGCTTTCCTGTATCGCGGCGGCGACGCTGCTGGGCGTTTCCATTCCCGCCGATGCCGCGACGGTCAATATCGGCTCGACCGCCGGAACCTACGACGTCACCTCGTCCGGCACCGAGTCCTGGGGCACGGTCAGCGATTACTTTTCCGGCACGCTTGCCGCCGGAACGACCGTGACCTTTACCTTCACCGTCAATGCGACTGGCGAAAACAACGGCAACAAGGGCGTCAGCGGCGGCGGCTCCTATGCGTTCTACGAGAACAACGGCGTGGTTTCGAACACCTGGGTGGCCGGGTACAGCAGCTATAACGGCGGCACCAACGCTTATGAGAACCCCGGCAAGTCGGGCAGTTCGTGGGGCGGCTACAACGACGCGAGCAACTCCAACAACTGGGTCAGCCTCGCCCTGCTGCTGTCCAGCGCCAATCTCGCCGCAGACGGAAAAAGCGGCACCGTCACCATCGCCAACTTGTCCGATGCCACGGTCAATTACTGGGTGAGCTTCGTCTCGGCCGTCTCCGGATACCTCGGCCAGACAATCACCTACACGGTGTCCTCGGTCGCCTCCACTCCGCTTCCGGCCGCGTTGCCCCTGTTCGGCGCGGCGATTCTCGGGCTCGGGCTCCTGGGCAGCCGCCGCGCCAAGCGCCGGACCTAGCCCCGTCCCGGCCCCTCATCCACACCAAGTTCTCTTCGAAGCCGACTCCTATGCGGCCGCGCCCTGGCGGCGGATCGCGTTGGGGTGAGGCGTAACCGATAATCGGCGGCGCGCTGTTACCGCGCGATCTTGCAGGTGCTGATCCCCAGGATGCGATAAGCGAGGCAGAAGCGGACGAGCGCCGTGAACATCAGAACCGCCGCGCCTGCGTAGGCGACGAACGACCACGGGCTGCCGAGCCCAAAGTAGCCCCAGGCCGCCAAGCCAATGGCGACGACAACCCGCAGAACGCGATCCACCGGCCCGATGTTGGCAGAGGGTGTCATGATGCCGTTCCTCTCCTTCGCGAATAAGATATATCTAATATATTGGGCCGCATTCGAGGAAGGAAGGGATAGAAGCGGGGAATTTCGCGCCCTCACGAGCGCTTCGAAAAAGCTTGGCCCCGCGCCATGCGCGGACCGCGCCGAAGCCCACCCGGAAGCGGATCGCGGCGGGGGTGACGAGGAAGGCTCAAGGGGAAGGAAGGCTTAAGACGAAGGCCAAGGCTGGAGGGTCGCGGACCCTCCAGATCTCCCGGAGTTTTTGGCTGGAACGCGCCCTTGTTGAGTAGTTAATAGCCGCTGCGACAGCTCTTTGCGGTAATGTGAGAGGGTGATACACTTGCTAGTTGTTAACACTGTCCAGTGCGGGCAGTGGCTGACCCGAGTCGATTACTTCGGGTAAAATAACGAAATGACGGTTGCCGATTAGAAACAGGTATTGCGATGGGCGATAAATATAGCGTTAGAACAGCTGTCGAAAATGTATTCTCGGAAAGAGAAAAATTCATCGTTATCGGATTGACCGGAAGGACCGGGGCCGGATGCACCACTCTGGCCTCTATGTTAAAAAGCCAAAGTTTCAAAGAATTTGGAGCGCCGAGACCAACAACATCCGATTCGGCAAATACCGAGGAGAGGCAGTATCGGATCGCAAACCATTTTTTGAAAGAAAATTGGCATGGGTTTTACGTAATTAGTGCAGCAGATGTTATAACGTCATTTATCTTGGAGCACGATATCGAGCCTTTTGCGGAGATATACGCAAAAATCATCGGTTGCGAAAAAGAACGGGCCGTTGAGAAACTTGGACGGGATTTTTGTGAAGCATACCATCAGGCTCATGAGAAGAGACTTAATGTCCGGAAAATGGTATCCGAAGATGAGCGCAACCTGGACAGAGATGACATTTACGAATTTAATTTCCAAATTCTTCAAGACTTTACGGCAATCATAAAGAAAAAATTAAATAGTATTGAGTCTGGATCGTACACGGAACTATACCAGAGGTCTGCTAATAACATTCGTCGATCTGGGGATGTGATTTGCGAGAATTTTGCGCCAGAGAAGATATTTAGACTGGCGCAGAGAGTAAACAGCTTCATCAAGCAATTGCGCATAAGGCAGAAACGCGAGCATGGGCGTGTTTTGGTCTGCATCGACGCGATACGAAACTCCTTTGAAGCTTCGTTCTTTCGCGAACGTTATGCCGCATTTTATCTTGTTTCCGTGGCTACGGATGAGTGTGTGCGGCGCCAGAGATTACGAGACTACGGTTATCCAGACCGAATTATCGACCAGATCGATGCAAAGGAGCGCCCCAAGAAGCTGTCTGATGCGGAGTTTTTCTATTCGCAGAATATCCAAAAATGCATCGAGATGGCGGATATCCATATTTATAACCCCCAAGAAAAGGGGGGATCTCGACGCGACATAAAAAAGCAGATTTTGAAATATATTGCATTGATAGTGCACCCAGGCCTCGTTCAGCCAACGGACGTGGAGCGGTGCATGCAGATCGCGATAAATGCAAAATTAAACTCCGGGTGCCTCTCAAGGCAAGTCGGCGCTGCTATCACAGATAAAGACTACTCGATAAAGGCTATTGGGTGGAACAACACCCCCGAGCATCAGGTCCCATGTAATCTGCGAACTGCAGCAGATTTATTGAACGCAGACGATACGTCTGCCTTTAGTGATTACGAGAAATCGGACCCAACCTTCAGGGATAAGCTGTCTGAGATATATATGCCGGCAATTGCAAGGAAAAACTCAGTCGGATGGCCTCTATGCTATTGTTTCAAAGACATTCAGAATTGCGTCGAAGGCGAAAAAAACCAAGTCCACACTCGGGCGCTTCACGCTGAAGAGAACGCCTTCTTGCAGATAACGAAGTACGGTGGACAAGGTATAAAGGGTGGATATTTATTTACCACCTCAAGCCCCTGCGAGCTTTGCGCGAAAAAGGCATATCAGCTAGGTATTTCAAATATTTACTATTTGGATCCATACCCCGGAATCGCGGGAAGCCACATTCTTGACGCCGGGGGGGCAAAACCTAAGGTCATTCCGTTTGTTGGTGCCGTAAATCGAGGCTATCAGCAATTGTTTGAGCCCGTGATGCCGCACAAAGAGGCCCTAAAGGCATTGGTTGCAATTAGCATACCTAACGTAAAGACGAGTTTAGGTAAGAGGGTTTCTGAGCTTGAGTCGCTGTGCGAGGAATTGCGGGCAGAGAACGACGAACTCAAGAAAGGTATCGGTAATAGCTAAACGTAGTTATATGGCGACAGCCTTCGACGTTGCCCGGTCCACCGAAATTATCACTTCCGCCCGTCCGGGACATTTTACGTGGCAGTTGTATTTCGTGGGACGTGAATGAGCGGGTGAGCAATTTTTGCTTCGCAAGGCGTTTTGTTAGAGGGGCTGCCTCGTTCCCCGGTCCCGTATGCTCCGCCATGCGCAGCATGGCCGCACTCCGTACTTGAAGTTACCGGGTACACAGGGCCCCCGGCCCTGTGCGAGTCCGGGCGGAGCCCGGCCTTTTGCCGGTCTCCTTCCCGTCTTTTTTTGAATCCCAAAATCCCGGCAAAGCGCGTATTGTCCGCCGCTTGTTCGCGTGCGGCGTTTGTGCGCGGGTTGGGGGAGTTGGGTCATGGGCATGCTGGCGGCGGTTTCGCGGTTTGTCGGGAAGACGTTTGCGCTGTGGGTTTTGGCGTTTTCCGGGTTGGCGTATGTCGAGCCGGGGGTGTTTTTGCCGTTGGTGCCGCAGATCGTGTGGCTGCTGGGCGTGGTGATGTTCGGCATGGGGTTGACCTTGTCGCCCGCCGATTTCGCCGAGGTGGCGCGGCATCCGCGCGAGGTGGCGATCGGGGTTGCGGCGCAATACACGATCATGCCGTTGGTGGCGTATGGGCTGACGCGGCTGGTGCCGATGCCGCCCGAGGTTGCGGCGGGGGTGATTCTGGTCGGGTGTTGCCCGGGCGGCACGGCGAGCAACGTGATGACCTATCTCGCCAAGGGCGACGTGGCGTTGAGCGTGACGTTGACGACGGTGAGCACCTTGATCGCGCCGTTCGTCACGCCCGGGCTGGTGTGGGTGCTGGCGAGCCAGTATTTGCCGGTGGACGCGGCGAGCATGCTGATGAGCATCGTCAAGGTGATCCTGGTGCCGTTGGCGTTGGGGGCCTTGGTGAAGAGCCTGATGCCGCGCGCCGGGGCAGTGTTGCAGGCGGGGATGCCGGTGGCGAGCGCGGCGATGGTGGTGGTGATCATCGCCGCCGTGGTCGCCGCGAACCAGACGAAGCTGGCGCAAGGCGGGTTGCTGATCGTCGCGGTGGTGGCGGCGCACAACATCCTCGGCATGCTCGTCGGCTACGGGGCCTCGCACGCGGCGGGGATGACCTTCGCGCAGAAGAAGACGATTTCGATCGAAGTCGGGATGCAGAACTCGGGGCTGGGCGCGGCTTTGGCGCAGGCGCATTTTTCGCCCCTGGCGGCGGCGCCGAGCGCGGTGTTCAGCGTGATGCAGAACGTCATGGGGGCGGTGTTTACGAGTTACTGGCGTCGCCGCTTCGGCTGAACCCGTGGCCTAAAAAAGTTTTGCCCCGCGCTCTGCCGGTATGTGCCGTACCGGGGTTGCGCGGGGCAGTAGGACCGTATCCAAGCCGTGTGGATGAGCCGATGATAGCGATTCGCATTCGCAAGTCAAGCGGCTTTCGCCATACAGGACGAAAAAAGTCCTGTTTTCTAACTCACGCTTTCCATTCGTAAATCTCGGTGGCGGCGGCTTCCGAGCAGCTGCCGCAGCCACGGCTGCACGACGGGCAGGAGTCGAGGCGGCAGACGCGGCCCTTGCGCATCAGGAGTTCGATCATGCCGCGCGCGGCGTCGGCCGGGACGCCGAGCTTGAGCGCGATGTCGGAGAGCGGCGCGCGGCCGCGGGCCGAAAGATAATCCCGGATTTCACTCAGCATGACGGAAGACCTCCCCGGCCGGAGCGACGGCGTCGGGCGGGGTGCCGAGACGCCGCAGGGAAACCACCGCGATCGCCAGCGCCGCGAGAACGCAGCCGATGGCGACGGCGGACGAGCCGGGATGGCGGCCGAACGTCCCGACCTGATAGGCGAAGGTCGCGGCGCCGTAGCCGAGGCCGGTGGTCCAGCACGCGGCGAAGGTCGCCCACGCCGGGCCGGTTTCGCGATAGATCGTGCCCATCGCGGCGACGCAGGGCATGTAGAGCAGCACCGCGAGGAGGTAGGCGAACGCGCCGATCTGGCCGTCGAAGAGCTTGGCCATCGCGCCGAAGGTGGCGACGTCGACCTCGGCGTCGGCTGCGGCGGCTTCGGAATCCGAGAGGTCGCCGATCGAGATCCCCAGGGGGTCGCCGAGCTGGTCGACCACGCCCGCGAGGTTGGCGGGGATGGTGGCGAAGGCGTCGGAGATGCCGCCCCAGAAGTCGAATTCGTCTTCGGCGGCGGCCTCTCCGTTCGCTTCGGCTTCGGCCTGGGCCATGCCGCTGTAGAGCGCGTTCAAGGTGCCGACCACGGCTTCCTTGGCGAAGATGCCGGTGAACATGCCGACGGTGGCGGGCCAGTTGTCTTCCTGCACGCCCATCGGCGCGAGCACCGGGGTGAGGGTCTTGCCGATTTCGGAGAGCACCGACTTGTCGGTGTCGGCGTTGCCGAAGCTGCCGTCGGTGCCCCAGGAATTGAGGAACGACAGCACCACGACGACGGTGACGATTACCTTGCCCGCGCGCATCACGAACACCTTGAGCCGGTCCCAGGCGCGCAGCAGCAGGCTCCACACCTGTGGCATGTGGTAGGGCGGCAGTTCCATGATGAACGGCGCGACGTCGCCGCGCAGCAGCGTCGACTTGAGCATGAAGCCGGTGCCGATCGCGGCGGCGATGCCGATCAGGTAGAGCGCGAAGACGAGGTTCTGGCCGTTGGTGGGGAAGAACGCGGCGGCGAACAGCACGTAGACCGGCAGGCGCGCGCCGCACGACATGAACGGCGCCATCATCGCGGTGAGGACGCGGTCGCGCGGGTTTTCGAGGGTGCGGGCGGCCATCACCGCCGGGACCGAGCAGCCGAAGCCGACGATCAGCGGCACGAACGCCTTGCCCGGCAGGCCGATGGCGCGCATCACCCGGTCCATCACGAAGGCGGCGCGGGCCATGTAGCCCGAATCCTCAAGGAACGACAGGAACAGGAACAGGCAGCCGATCACCGGGATGAAGGTGGCGACGGTCTGGATGCCGCCGCCGACGCCCTGGGCGAGCAGCGTCACCGACCAGTCGGGCGCGCCCGCCTGGGTCAGCACGTGGCCGAGGCCGTCAACGAAGATCGTGCCGAAGAACTGGTCGAAGAAGTCGATGAACGCGCCGCCGATGTTCATCGTGAACAGGAACATCGCATACATCACGCCGAGGAAGATCGGCAGGCCGAGCAGGCGGTGCAGGACGATGCGGTCGATGCGGTGGGTGAGGGCGGCGGTGGCGCGGCCCTTCTGGTGCAGCACCGCCGCGCTGATCTCGCCGATGAAGCCGTAGCGGCCGTCGGCGAGGAGGATGTCCAGCGTGTCGCCAAGCTCGCCTTCGGCGGCCGCGATGACCTTGGTCAGCTCGGCATGGCTCGCGGGCGGCAGCAACAGCGCCGCGCCTTCCGGGTCTTCGATGCAGCGCAGCGCGCAGAAGCGCGAATCGGCGGCCGCACCCTTGGTTGCGCCCTGGGCCACGCCCGGCAGCGCGACGGCGGCGGCGAGGGCGGTTTCGATCGCTTCAGGGTAGGCCACCCGCGCGCCGGCCGGGACGGGATGGCGGATCATCTTTGCCAGCGCGTCCATCACTTGGGGCACGCCCTTGCCGCGCGAGGCGACCATCGGCACCACCGGGCAGCCGAGTCGCTTCGCCAGCGCCGCGACGTCGATGTCGAGACCGGCGGCTTCCGCCGCGTCCATCATGTTGAGCGCCACCACCATCGGCACCTGCATCTCCAGCAGCTGCACGGTGACGTAGAGGTTCCGTTCGAGGTTGGAGGCGTCGACGATGTTGAGAATCGCGTTGGCCTCGCCCGAGGCGACGTAGTCGCGCGCGATGCGCTCGTCTTCCGAGGTGGCGTCGCCGAACGACAGGCAATAGGTGCCGGGGAGGTCGACGATTTCGAGGGCGAGGCCGTCGTGGTTGGCGCGGCCGACCTTTTTCTCGACCGTCACGCCCGCCCAGTTGCCGACCGCCTGGCGCGCGCCGGTGAGGGCGTTGAACAGCGTCGTCTTGCCGCAGTTGGGATTGCCGACCACCGCGACGGTGGCGTTTTGCAGTGCATTTTGCATCGGATCAGGCCTCCGGGGTATCGCGGGCGACGAGCACGATCTCGGCTTCGTCGCGGCGGAGGCTCAAGGAAAATCCCCGGACGGTGATTTCCACCGGGTCGCCGAGCGGCGCGACGCGGGTGACGCGGAACGCCGCGCCCTTGGTCAATCCGAGCGCGAGGAGCTTGCGCCGGTAGGCGGCCCCCCCCTCGCGGAAGCCGGTGATGCGGCCGCTTTCGCCCACCGCCATGTCACGCAGAACCAAGTCCGAACCGTTCACCAACGCGTTCATCCGAAACCGTACTCCTCGCCCTGAAGCGGACTGTTACGCGGCCTGAACCACGATCTTCTCGGCCATGCCCGAACCGAGAACCAGGCGTCCGGTGCCGACTTCCACCACCACCGGGCCGTTGCCGGGTGCGTGGGCGAGGCGGATCTCCGTGCCCTCGCGAAGGCCCATGGTCGCGAGCCTGAGACGTGCGGCGCGGCCGCCGTCGATGCAGACGATGTTCAGGAGCTTGCCG
The DNA here is from genome assembly GCA_002307145.1 of Rhodospirillum sp. UBA1311. Lineage (GTDB taxonomy): Bacteria > Pseudomonadota > Alphaproteobacteria > Rhodospirillales > Rhodospirillaceae > Oleispirillum. The sequence continues at coordinate 49,467 of DBTR01000060.1, forward strand.
ATCGGGGCCTTGGTCAGAAACGTCGCGTCCATCAACTCGCTCCTCAAACCCGGGGTCGCGTTCCTTATTCGCCCGCTCTGCCCAGCAATTCTCATGCCGAGTTGTCGGGACGCACCGGGGTCGGTCGCCTGGGCCCTGGGGAACGGCGTAATGTTATCGCCAATCATTCTCAAGTCAAGGCGGCTTAGTGATAAAATCAGAAAGTTCCATCGGTTTTTTCTAATTCCTTGAGAATATGGTACATAAATATTGCGCACCTTTGCTGCGCGGCCTTCCGCTCCCATCTTTGCTGCACCTGAGAAGGCGCAGACCAACGACAAAAGATAAAGGAATCCCCTTATGCGCGCGCGCAAACGAATCGGCCTCGTGGCCCACGACGGACGTAAGAAAGACCTCACCGAATGGGTGAAGTTCAACGAGGGCACGTTGTCGCACCACGATCTCTGGGCGACCGGCACCACCGGGGCGATGCTCCAGGCCGAGTGCCCTTCCCTCGACATTTCGCGACTGAAGTCGGGCCCGCTCGGCGGCGACCAGCAATTGGGCGCGATGATCGCCGAGGAACGCCTCGACGTGCTGATCTTCTTCTCCGACCCGATGTCGAGCCAGCCCCACGACGTCGACGTCAAGGCGCTGATGCGGATGTCGACGGTGTATAACATCGTCCTCGCGATGACCCGCGCCACCGCCGACTTCGTGATCAACAGCCCGTTGTTCCAAAGCGCAAACTACCACCGCGTGATCCCCGATTACGCCGGCTACATCCGCCGCAATTCGAGCGACTCCCACTAGGAGTCGCCGAATTCTCTTGGCAAAGCGTTGCGCCGCCGCTATGGTGCGCGACTTCGCTGGAGGCTTGGGGTCCGCTGTAGAGACCCCTTGGGCGCGTCCGACGAGCAAGACGCGACCGAAATCGGCCTTGAGCCGCCCGGGTGAAGACCCGGTCCCATACGGGACGTTTCTTTCTCATTGCCTCCAAATTTTCATGCCGAACGACGCTGGCCGTCGCGTTCGGCGCTTTGGTATGGCCAGAAGGATACCCGATGCGTTTCGATGAATTCGCCCTTCACCCGTTGATCTTGAAGGCTGTTGAAGCTTGTGGCCTGACCGAGCCGACCCCGGTCCAGGAACAGGCGATTCCGTTTGCTCTCGAAGGCCGCGACGTTCTCGCCACCGCCGCCACCGGCACTGGCAAGACCGCCGCCTTCCTCCTCCCCGTTCTTTCCAACCTCGCCGGTCTCCCCGCGCGCCGGATGCCCGGCCAGCCGACCGTCCTGGTGCTCACCCCGACCCGCGAACTCGCGAGCCAGATCGCCCGCGCGGTGCGCGACTTCGGCAAGTTCGCCAACGTCAACAGCGTCGAGATCGTCGGCGGCATGCCGTATCGCGAGCAGCTTCGCCGGATGTCCCGCCCGGTCGACATCGTCGTCGCCACCCCGGGCCGCCTGCTCGATCACGTCCGGGCCAACCGCCTCGACCTGTCGAAGCTCGAAACCCTGATCTTCGACGAAGCCGACCGCATGCTCGACATGGGCTTCACCGAGGACGTCACCGCGATCGCCGCCGCCTGCCCGGCGGATCGCCGCACCATGCTGTTCACCGCGACCCTCGACCGTCGCATGGAAACCCTGGCGCGCGGCCTCCTGAACGACCCGATCCGGGTGCAGATCGAAACCGCCCAGTCGTCGCCGGATATCGCCCAGACCCTCTATTACGCGGACGATATCGGCCACAAGAAGGCGCTGCTCGCCCACCTCGTCTCGCAGCCGGATGTCGGCAAGGCGCTCGTCTTCGTCGCCACCAAGCGCGACGCGGACGAAATCTCCCGCGAACTCGCGGAAGCCGGCCACGCGGTCAGCGCGCTGCACGGCGACCTGTCCCAGGGCCAGCGCAATCATACCCTGAAGCGCCTGCATGACGGCCGCCTGCGCATCGTCGTCGCCACCGACGTCGCCGCCCG
>DBTR01000060.1:51680-59444 GCA_002307145.1 Rhodospirillum sp. UBA1311
ACCGACGTCGCCGCCCGCGGCATCGACGTGCGCGACATCTCGCACGTGATCAACTTCGACCTGCCGCGCGCCGCCGAGGACTACGTCCACCGCATCGGCCGCACCGGCCGCGCCGGAGCCACCGGTACCGCGATCTCGTTCGCGGGCCGAGACGACAAGGGCCTGGTGATCCGCATCGAGCGCTTCACCCACTCGACCCTCGCGGTCGCCGTGGTGCCGGGGATGGAGCCGCGCCTGCCGCAACGCTCCGCGCCCCACCGCGCCGGTCCGAAGCGCCCGAACAGCTTCCGCAAGGCCGATGCGCCGCCGCGCGGCGAGCCGAAGCGCGCCTTCAACCGTGATTCCAACGGTCGTCCGGGGCAGCCGCGCCAGGGTGCCCGGGGCGAAGCGGGCCGCAAGCGCGCCTGATCCGGTAATCCGCGAATACAGAAAAAGCCGCGCCCGGTTCCGGGCGCGGCTTTTTTCATCGAAGGCCGGTTACTTCATATCGAAGGCCGGTTACTTCATGTAGTAGCCGCAGGCGACGAACAGGTTGTCGACGCGCAGCACGTAGGTGCTCTTGCGGCGGAGCTTCTTGCTTTTCGGTTCGGTATCGATGTAGTCGACCCAGCCGACCGAATCCGTCCGTGCGGTGTTGACCAGCTCGCGGCCATAGGCGACGCCGTTGAAGTCGCGCTCGGAGAGGAAGGACTTGCCGACCTGCCGGGGATTGTGGGGGTTGGCGAGCATCGTGCCGTTCAGGCTCATCGCGAAGACGTAGAGGCTGCCTTGCACCAGTTCGCTATGCGGGTCGGAGATTTCCTTCAGCGCCTTTTCCCGGCCTTCGTCGCGCACCATCGCGGCGGCGCGCTCGGCCAGCGCCTTGGCCACCGCCGGCGAACCGAGATCCTCGATGCTCTGGCCGGTGCGGTGGTTGAGCAGGCCAAGCCCTGACGCGGCGGCCAGCAATGGGCCGCCGACCACGGCGGTCAGCAGCAGGATACGCAACAGCTTCATCGCGCCAGTCTCCCGGATGTCGCCCGCCGGATCAGGCGAACGACTCAAGTGTAGCAAAATCCGGCGCGAATATCAGCGTGTTGAAAACATCCGCGCCAGTTGCGCGATTTGCGGGCATTGCGGCGCCCAGCCGAGCGCGGCGCGGGCGTGGGCGGTATCGACGACGAGATCGCCGAACAATCCTTCCGCCAGCGACTTTCGCCCCGCCATCCGCGCCGCCGCCGCCATCCACGACGCGGGCACCGGCAGCAGCAAAGGCCGCTTCTCCATCAGCCGTGCCAGGGTCCTGACCAGCTCGGTGGTGCTGGTGACCTCCGTGTCGGCGACCACGAACGCCTGGTTCGCCGCCGCCGGATGCACGAGGCAGAGGGCAAGGAAGTCCACTAGCGTCTCCAGCCCGACCATACTGCGGCGGTTGTTCACCCAGCCCAGCGGCAGCGGCAGGCCGCTTTGCACCAGTTTCACCAGCCGCGCGAAGTTGCCCCGCGCCCCCGGCCCGTACACCAGCGGCGGCCGCACGATCGTCAATGCCATCGGACCGTCGGCGCAGATTTCGCGCAAATCCCGCTCCGCGTCTGCCTTCGATTGCGCATACGGCGTTTCCGGCGCGACCGGCGAAGCCTCGGAAATCGCGCCCGCGCCGCTCTCCAGCCCGTGCACCCCGATGCTGCTGACGAAGACGAACCGCCTTACCCCCGCCGCGCGCGCCGCCTCGCCCAAGCGCCGCGCCGCCACCCGGTTGACCGCCTGGAACAGCGGCGCGGGGTCGCCGCTCTCCTTCAGCACATGCGCGCGACCCGCCAGATGCACCACCGCCTCGCACCCGGCCACGGCCTCGGTCCAATCCGTCTCCGCCCCAAGATCGCCGACCGCGACAATCTCCGCTGCTCCGGCGACATCGGTGCCCGGATTGCGCACCGCCGCACGCACGGTCAGGCCGCGCGCCGCCAGTTCGGCGATCAAAGCGCCGCCGATGAAGCCGGTCGCGCCGGTGACGAGGATGGTCATGGGGTGTCTCCGGTTGAAGGCCAGGGCTCTGCCCTGGACTCGCAAAGGGCCGGGGGCCATTTGTTTTTGCGCGCAGCGCGATAAAGCCCATCACACAGCGTGACGGCATGATAGCCGATTCGCGGCGAAAACCAAAAACTTAGGGGAGGTCTGGAGGGCCTAAGGGTCCTCCAGAATCTTGGCTTTACAGTAAGCCTTTTTCCATTACCGACGTCAGCCGGCGCGAGAACGCGGCGGCGTCGGCGACGGGTTCGCCTTCGACGATGCGGGCCTGGTCGAGGAGGAGCCAGGCGGCGTCGGCGAAGGCGTCGCCTTCGGCGTGCTGGGCGAGGGCTTTGATCACCGGGTGCTTGGGATTGATTTCGAGCACGCGGTCGGCGTGGGCGCCGGTGCGGTTGTGGGCTTTGAGCAGGCGTTCCATGTGGAGGCTGACGCCCGCGTCGCCCGAGACCAGGCAGACCGGGCTGGCGGTGAGGCGCTCGGAGGATTTGACCGCCGAGACCTCGTCGCCGAACACCGCCTTCATCGCGAGCGCGAGGGCGTGGATGTCGGCTTCGGCAGTCGGGTTTTCGTCTTCGGGCTTGGGCTCGGCTTCCGGCGCGTCGTCCTTGGCCTTGATCTTGGCAAGGTCGCCGCCCGCCATCGCCACCGAGGCGAAGCGGTGCTCCTTGTAGGGCGGCGCCATGGTGGTCCAGAACTCGTCGATGGTGTCGGTGAGCAGGAGCACTTCGACCCCCTTGGCGGTGAAGCCTTCGATCTGCGGGTTGGCTTTCAGCGCCGCGACCGAATCGCCGGTGAGGAAGTAGATCGCCTCCTGGCCCTCGGGCATCGCCGCGACGTAGTCGGCGAGGCTGATCCAGCCGTCGCGCAGCGACGAGCGGAAGCGGCAGAGGTCGAGGATGGTGGCGCGGCGCTCGAAGTCTTCGTAGATGCCTTCCTTCAGCACCGCGCCGAAGGTTTCCCAGAACTCGGCGTAGCGGGTGGCGTCTTCCGACGCCTTGCCGATTTCGGCGAGGACGCGGCCGACCAGACCCCGGCCGATCTTGCGTACCAGCGGGTTGTCCTGGAGCATCTCGCGGCTGACGTTGAGCGGCAGGTCGGGGGTGTCGACGATGCCCTTGAGGAAGCGCAGGTAGGAGGGCACCAGGCCTTCGCAGTCGTCGGTGATGAAGACGCGGCGGACGTAGAGCTTGAGGCGCTGGCGGCGGTCCGGGTCGAAGAGATCGAACGGCCGGTCGGAGGGGACGAACACCAGGCCGGTGTATTCGATCGCGCCCTCGGCGTGCATGTGGACGGTGAGCCACGGGTCGTCGAAGGCGTGACCGACGTGGTGGTAGAACTCCTTGTACTGCTCCGGCGTGATCTCCGCCTTCGGCCGGGTCCAGAGCGCGGCGGCGGCGTTGAGCGTGCGGCTTTCCTCGCCTTCCACCAGAACCACCGGCAAATCGATGTGGTCGGAGTAGGTCTTGACCACGCGAGTGAGGGTTTCCGGCTTCAAATAGTCGAGGGCGTCGTCCTTCAGGTGCAGCACGATGCGGGTGCCGCGCGGCGCTTCGTCATAAGGTTCGACGGTGAAGTCGCCCTTGCCGTCCGACGACCACTTCCAGCCCTGGGCCTCGCCCGCCTTGCGGGTGATCACGTCGACCCGGCCCGCGACCATGAACGCGGCGTAGAAGCCGACGCCGAACTGGCCGATCAGGGAGAGGGTCTTTTCGCCGTCGGCCTTCGCGGCTTGGGCGGCCAGCGCCTCGGCGAAGCGCGCCGTGCCCGAGCGGGCGATGGTGCCGAGGTTTTCGACGAGGTCGTCGCGGCTCATGCCGATGCCGTTGTCGGCGATGGTCAGGAGCTTCGCGGTTTCGTCGGGGATCAGGCGGACCTTGAACTCGGCGTCGCCTTCGGTGAGGGCGGGTTCGGTGATCGCGGCGTAGCGCAGGCGATCGCAGGCGTCGGAGGCATTGGAAATCAGCTCGCGCAGGAAGACGTCCTTCTGCGAGTAGAGGGCATGGACGACGATGTCCAGAAGCTTGGCGACCTCAGCCTGAAAATGCAGGGTTTCCACCGTCATGGTGCGTGCAGTCCTCGAAATTCGTGAAAAATGGATGAGATCGCATGTAAGGGGCGGCAGCCGCCGGTGTCAATGGCGGGGGATTGGCTCTGGACATTGGCGGCGCGGCACCCCACTCTGCGCGGCATGATCGTGAACCGCAACGCCAGGATCGCGGCGATCCTCGGCCCCACCAACACCGGCAAGACCCATTACGCCATCGAGCGGCTGATGGCGCACGCGAGCGGCATGATCGGCTTCCCGCTGCGCCTGCTGGCGCGCGAGAACTACGACCGGGTGGTGAAGGTGCGGGGTGTGCACCAGGTTGCGCTGGTCACCGGCGAAGAAAAGATCATCCCCGCCAATCCGCGCTATTTCATCTGCACCGTCGAGGCGATGCCGCTCGACCGGCTGGTGGAATTCCTTGCGATCGACGAAATCCAGATGTGCGCCGACCCCGAGCGCGGCCATGTGTTCACCGACCGCCTGTTGCACGCGCGCGGGCTCTCGGAGACCCTGTTCCTCGGCGCGGATACGATGCGCGGCGTGATCTCGCGCCTCGTTCCCGGCATCGAGATCCAGACCCGGCCGCGGATGTCGCAGCTCACCTTCGCCGGGGCGAAGAACCTCACCCGATTGCCGCGCCGTTCGGCGATCGTCGCGTTCTCCGCCGCCGACGTCTACGCGATCGCCGACCAGGTGCGGCGGCATCGGGGCGGCGCGGCGGTGGTGCTGGGCGCGCTCAGTCCGCGCACCCGCAACGCCCAGGTGCAGATGTACCAGTCGGGCGAGGTCGATTTCCTCGTCGCCACCGACGCGATCGGCATGGGCCTGAACATGGACATCGACCATGTCGCGTTCGCCCAGACGGTGAAGTACGACGGCGCGCAGCCGCGCCACCTCGCGGCGTCGGAAATCGGTCAGATCGCCGGACGCGCCGGGCGGCACATGAACGACGGCACCTTCGGCACCACGGCGGACGCGGTGCCGTTCGACGCCGATATCATCGAGCGGGTCGAGAATCACGAGTTCCGCCCGGTCAAGGCGCTGTTCTGGCGCAATCCGAGCCTGCGCTTCACCTCGGTGGATTCGCTCCTGAAAAGCCTGCTGGTGCCGCCGCCGGGAGCGGATTTTCTCCGCGCCCGCCGCGCCGACGACGTGGTGGTCCTCGAAACCCTGGCGCAAAGTGCCGAAATCCGCACCCGCGCCCAGCATCCGGACCGGGTTCGGCTGCTTTGGGAGCTGTGCCAGATCCCGGATTTTCAAAAAATCAGCGCCGAAGCCCACGCGCGGCTGCTGAACCGGCTATTTCTCTATTTGACCGACGACGCGGGCGTGATACCCGATAGTTTCCTGGATCACCACGTGGGGCGCATCGACCGCACCGACGGCGACATCGTCCATCTGTCGCAACGCATCGCGGAGATTCGGGTGTGGACCACGGTGGCGAACCATGCAACCTGGGTTTCGGACACGAATCATTGGCGCGAACGCACAAGACAGATTGAAGATCGCCTATCGGATGCGCTACATGACCGTCTGACGCAGAAGTTCGTCGACCGGCGCACCGCCATCCTGTTAAGCCGCTTGAAGGGGCAAAGTACGTTGGAAGCAACCGTCACGCCGAACGGGGACGTTCATATCGAAGGCCATCGCGTTGGTCGTCTCGAAGGGCTCGGCTTCATCGCCGATACGGATGGAGCCTCGGATCAGGCCGACAAGGTCATCGCCATCGCCGCCTCGCAGGCGCTCAAGGGCGAGGTCGGCCTGCGCGCCCAGGCGCTCTCGGTCGCGCCCGACGCCACCTTCGCGCTCACCAACGGCGGCGAAGTCACCTGGCACGGCGCGCCGGTGGCCAGGATCTCCGCCGGGTCGGAACGCCTCAAGCCCCGCGTCGACGTGCTGCCCAACGATCTCCTCGCCGATGCCCATGTCGATCTCGTCCGCACCCGGGTGCAGGGCTGGCTCGAAGCGCAGATGCACGGCGCGCTGCGCCCGCTCGCCTCGCTCGCCGAAGCCGAGCTGACCGGCCTGCCGCGCGGCCTCGCGTTCCGCCTCGTCGAGGCGGGCGGCACGATCCGCCGTTCGACCCTGGCGCAGGACCTCGCCCACCTCTCCGACGACGACCGCAAGGCGATGGGCAAGCTCGGCGTCCGCTTCGGCGTCGAGACCGTCTATCTGCCGGATATGCTGAAGCCCGCCGCGCAGCGCCTGCTGCTGGTGCTGACCGCCGTCGACCGCAAGGTCGAGGACGTCGCCGGGTTCGTCCACGCGCATTCGCCGCTCACTCCGGGCCAGGTGTCGTTCCCGCTCGCCGAGGGTGTCGCGCCCGAGTGGGTGGAACTCCAGGGCTACCGGGTGTTCGAGCGCCGCGCCGCGCGCGTCGACATGCTCGAACGCTTCGCCGCCGAGGTCCGCCGCTTCCTCCGCGACGAGGCCCTGACCACCAAGGTCGACAGCCAGCCGGGCAAGCCCGCCGAGGCCGCGCCGGTTGCCGACTCCGTCGAAGCCGTCGAAGCCGCCGCTCCGGCGGAGGTGCCCGCTCCCGAGTCGGTCCCGGAAGCCGCGCCGGAAGCCGCCGCCCAGCCTGAATCCGACGAACCGCAGAAGCCGGAAGCGCCGCAGGGCGCGAAGATCCTTCCGCCCGCGCTGATGTCGCTCCTGGGCGTTGGGGCGGAAGACACCATGACCATCCTCCGCGTCCTCGGCTACCGCGTCACCGATTCGCGCGAAGGCCTCGCGGTGCAGCCGAAGAAGAACCCGAAGAAGGCGTTCGGCGGCAATCGTCGCCCGCAGCGGCCCGAAGGCCAGCCGCGCGCCGACCAGGCCGCGCCCGCCGCCGTCGCCGAAGCCGGAGCCGAACGGCCGCCGCGCGCCGATCGCCCCGACCGTGGCCCGCGCCCCGAGCGCGGCGCCCGCCCGGAACGCCAGGATCGCCCGGAGCGCCAGGACCGTGGTCCGCGCCCCGACCGTGGCCCGCGTCCGCCGAAGGGCGGCGATCGCGGCCCGCGCCCGGAAACCCGCGCCGCAGCCCCGGCGCGTCGCACCGAAGTCGATCCGGATTCGCCGTTCGCGGTGCTGAAGAACTGGGGCAAGCCGACCTCGGAGAGCTGATTGGCGGAAGCGGACGACGATGCCGGGCCGCCACGCCTCGACAAGTGGCTGTGGTTCGCCCGATTCGTAAAAACCCGGAGCCTGGCGCAGGCCCTCTGCGCCGCCGGGCACGTCAAGCTGAACGGCGAGACCGTGCGTCGCAGCCACCAGAAGGTGCGCCTCGGCGACCGGGTCGAGATGCTCCTCGGTACCGTGCGCCGCACCGTCACCGTCGAGGGGTTCGGAATCCGGCGCGGCCCCGCGCCCGAGGCGCAGGCTCTCTACGCCGAGCCCGAGCCGCCCCGCCGCCTTACCCCCGCCGAGGATCGGCCGGTTGCGCCCCGCGCCGCCGGCAGCGGCCGCCCGACGAAGCGGGATCGCCGCCGGATGGATGCGCTCCACGGCGACTTGGAAGAATGATTTCAATGCCCTGGCCCAACGGCGCCATTCCGGTTCCCGAGGGTTGATTTCCCCGCCCAAAGGCGTAGGTTGAGGGCACGAAGTTGGGTTCAGAGGGAGTTGGATCATGCCGTACGTCGTCACCGACGAGTGCATCAAGTGCAAGTTCATGGATTGCGTCGAGGTCTGCCCGGTGGATTGCTTCTACGAGGGCGAGAACATGC
>DBTR01000060.1:59760-60399 GCA_002307145.1 Rhodospirillum sp. UBA1311
GAGTGCCCCGCCGAGGCGATCTACCCCGACAGCGACGACGCCGCGACCAAGTGGCTCGAAATCAACGCCGAATACGCCGACAAGTGGCCGAACATCACGGTCAAGGGCGAACCGCCGGCCGACGCCGAAGACTGGAAAGGCAAACCCAACAAGGACAAGCTGTTCAGCCCCAAGCCCGCGGCCCGCTGAACACGGGCGCCGGCACCCGCCCGGCGACGGCGCTCTAAACGTCTTCAAACGTTCTTGGTTCCGCGATGGCGCGCGTAACACCGGATTTCCGGTGGTTTTCGCGTGCTTTTCGTGGTATACCAAATGCCGTTGCGTCGGACTGCGCCTCGGGATTGAGGCATCAAGGTCGCGACGCGCTTTTTTTGAAACCGATAGCAAGTCGAGCCCGAATTGCCGGGTGTCACGGTTGGATTTCTGATCGTGCGGCGGGGCTTTTGACCTCGGATTGACCGCTGCCCGAGTTCGGGCGCGTAGCGGAAATGGAAACCGGCGGGGGCGATTGCATCGACCGCCCTGCCGACAGACGAAAGAGAGAAACGACGCATGTCGAAGGAAACGTTCAAGGCCGGTGATCACGTCGTGTATCCGACCCATGGGGTCGGGTGCGTTCTGGCGGTGGAAATCCAGAAG
>DBTR01000060.1:60643-60862 GCA_002307145.1 Rhodospirillum sp. UBA1311
CGTTCTGGCGGTGGAAATCCAGAAGATCGGCGGCATGGATCTGGAACTGATCGTCATCGGATTCGAACACGACCGCATGACCCTCAAGGTTCCGGTGCGCAAGGCCGAAGCTGCGGGCCTGCGCAAGCTCTCGAACAAGAAGGTGATGCAGACCGCGCTCACCACCCTCGGTGGCCGCGCCGCGGTCCGCCGCGCGATGTGGTCGCGCCGCGCCCAGGA
>DBTR01000005.1:0-6544 GCA_002307145.1 Rhodospirillum sp. UBA1311
ATCGACGCCAACGGCATCGTCAACGTCTCGGCGAAGGACAAGGCGACCAACAAGGAACAGGCGATCCGGATCCAGGCCTCCGGCGGCCTCTCGGATTCCGAGATCGACAACATGGTCCGCGACGCCGAAGCCAATGCCGCCGCCGACAAGGCGCGCCGCGAGCTGGTGGAAGCCCGCAACCACGGCGACGCCCTCGCCCACTCGACGGAAAAGAGCCTGTCGGAACACGCCGACAAGATTCCGCCGGAGGTGAAGGCGCAGATCGAGACTGACCTCGCCGCGCTCAAGGGCGTGCTCGCCAGCGACGACGTCGAGGAGATCAAGGCCAAGACCGCGACCCTCGCCCAGTCGGCGATGAAGCTCGGCGAGGCGATGTACAAGGAGCAGGCCGAAGCGGCGCCGCATGGCGGCCCGGAAGCCGGTTCCGCGAAGGCGCCGGGTGACGAATCCGTCGTTGACGCCGACTTCGAGGAAGTCGACAACACGAAGAAGTAATCCGGCACGGAGCCTGTGCCTGGAGGTTTGGGGCGAGGCCTTATGGGCCCCGCCCCAGTTCTAGGCGAAGGTATCGGTGGACGTTGAAGATACGGCGGGGCCCTGAAGCCTCTTCCGCCGAAGGGGCGGGTTCCGATGCGAGGTGGCGGTTGAGCACGAAACGCGATTACTACGAGGTTCTGGGTGTGGCCCGCACCGCCTCGGCGGACGAGTTGAAGAAGGTCTATCGCAAACTGGCGATGCAGTATCACCCGGACCGCAATCCGGGCGACCAGGAGGCGGAACACGCCTTCAAGGAACTCAACGAAGCCTACGAAATCCTCAAGGACGACAACAAGCGGGCGGCCTACGACCGCTACGGCCATCGCGCGTTCAGCCAGGGTGGGCCGAACCCGGGCGCGGGCGGCGGCTTCGACTTCGAGTTCGCTTCGGGCTTTTCCGACATCTTCGACGAAATGTTCGGCGAGTTCATGGGCGGGCGACGCGCTGCCCAGGGCGCGATGCGCGGCGCGGACCTGCGCTACAACATGCAGATCAGCCTCGAAGAGGCGTTCGCCGGGCTCAAGACCACGATCGAGGTGCCGACCTCGGTCTCCTGCGAGACCTGCCACGGCACCGGCGGCAAGGACGGTTCCGAGCCGGTCACCTGCACCACCTGCCGCGGCGCGGGCAAGGTCCGCGCCCAGCAAGGCTTCTTCACCATCGAACGCGCCTGCCCCACCTGCCACGGCCAGGGCCGGGTGATCAAGGACCCCTGCCCGGCCTGCGCCGGCGCGGGCCGCGTCCAGCGTGCCAAGACCCTCCAGGTCGCGATCCCGGCGGGCGTCGAGGAAGATACTCGCATCCGCCTCTCGGGCGAGGGCGAGGCCGGATTGCGCGGCGCGCCGCCCGGCGATCTCTACATCTTCCTCTCGATCAAGCCGCACCGGATCTTCCAGCGCGAAGGCGCGGACATCTACTGCACCGTGCCGATCCCGATGACCACCGCCGCGCTCGGCGGCACCGTCGAGGTGCCGGTGATCGACGGCAGCCGCGCCGCGATCGAAATCCCGCGCGGCACCCAGACCGGCGCGCAGTTCCGCCAGAAGGGCAAGGGCATGAGCGTGCTCAGGAGCCCGGCGCGCGGCGACATGTTCGTCCGCACCGTGGTGGAAACCCCGGTGAACATCTCGAAACGCCAGGAAGAGTTGCTGCGTGAATTCGCGGCGGAATCCGGCGAAGACGATCACAGCCCGGAATCCTCCAGCTTCTTCAAGAAGGTGCGGGAGTTCTGGGAAGACCTGACGGAATAAATCCAACACGGGGGACGCTGCAATGAAGATCGGAATCGTCGGGGCCGCGGGCCGTATGGGCCGGATGCTGATCAAGCAGGTCATGGAAACCGAGGGCTGTACTCTCGTCGGCGGCACCGAGCGCGAAGGCTCGCCGATGCTCGGCCACGACCTCGGCCTGATCGGCGGCGGCCAGCCGATCGGCGTCGTCGCGACCGCCGACGTCAAGGCGGTGTTCGCCGCCGCGGATGTCGTGATCGACTTCACCGTTCCCGTCGCCACCCGCGCCCACGCCAAACTCGCCGCCCAAACCGGCACCGCGATGGTGATCGGCACCACGGGCCTCACGCCCGAGGATCTCGACGAGATCCGCGCCGCGTCGCAAAAGGCCGCGATCGTCCAGTCGTTCAACATGAGCCTCGGCGTCAATCTCCTCGCCAATCTCGTCGAACGCGCCGCCGCCGCTCTCGGTCCCGACGCCTTCGATATCGAAATCGTCGAAATGCACCACAAGCACAAGATCGACGCCCCCTCCGGCACCGCCATCCTCTTGGGCGAAGCCGCCGCCAAGGGCCGCGATGTCGATCTCGCCGAAGTCACCCAGAGCGGCCGCCATGGCGAAACCGGCGCACGCCGTGCCGGCGACATCGGCTTCGCCGCGCTGCGCGGCGGCGACGTCGTCGGTGAACACACCGTGATCCTCGCGGGCGCGGGCGAACGTATCGAACTCACCCACCGCGCCACCCAGCGCGCCATCTTCGCCGCCGGCGGCGTCCGCGCCGCCACCTGGCTCGAAGGGCGGAAGCCGGGGCTCTACTCGATGAAGGACGTGCTGGGGTTGGGGGATTAAGGTCCGGGCTCTGCCCGGGCCCGCTGGGGCCTAGGGCCCCAGACCCTATTTGTTTTTGCGCGGAGCGCGATAAACTCGTCACGCGGCGTGATGATGGATAGCCGCTTCGCGGCGAAAAACCAGTTACGGGGTCTGGGGCCTAAGGCCCCAGTGGGGTCCAGGGGCAAAGCCCCTGATCTTTCGGGGGCACACCATGACCACCTCTCTATCCAAGTCCGAAATCCACGACTTTTTCGCTCGGCTGCAGGCGGCGAATCCGGAGCCGAAGGGGGAGTTGGAGCATGTGAATCCGTACACCTTGCTGGTGGCGGTGGTGCTTTCGGCGCAGGCGACGGACAAGGGCGTGAACAAGGCGACCGGGCCGTTGTTTGCCGAGGTGGATTCGCCGGAGAAGATGGTGGCCTTGGGCGAGGCGAAGCTGGCCGAGGGGATTCGCACCATCGGGCTCTACAAGACTAAGGCCAGGAACGTCATTACGCTGAGTCAACGATTGCTCGACGACTTCGGCGGCGAGGTGCCGCGGGATCGCGAGGCGTTGGAATCGTTGCCGGGCGTGGGGCGGAAGACGGCGAACGTGGTATTGAACATCGCGTTCGGCGAGCCGACGATCGCGGTGGACACTCATGTTTTCCGCGTCGGCAACCGCACCGGGCTCGCGCCCGGCAAGACCCCGCTCGACGTCGAGAAAACCCTGGAAGCGGTGATTCCGGAAGAGTTTCTGCAGCACGCGCACCATTGGTTGATCCTGCACGGGCGCTATATCTGCAAGGCGCCGAAGCCGCTGTGCGCGGCCTGCCCCCTCCCCGACATCTGTCGTTACGATTCCAAAACGGTTTGAGGCCTTACGGCGCGAACCCTGCCTGGTGCGCCTGCCAGACCGCGCCGAGGCATGCGCCGGGAGCGATCTTCTTGACCTCGCGGCTGCGTTCCTGGACGTAGACGGCGCGGGGTTCGTCGTCGTCGGTATAGAGGAAGACGTCGACGAAGCAGCGCGGCTGGTCGTATTGCCAGACCTGCGCGGGTGGGTCGTGGCGCACCCGGCTCGGCGGGCCGAGGACGGCGTCGATCTCCGCGCCGGTGAGGCCGTTGAGCAACGTGCCGTCGGGCATGCCGATTTTGCGCGCGTCGGGAGGGCCGCCGAGGGACAGCAGAGATTGCGGGTGGGCAAGGGCTTCGAGCGCGGCGGCGAGCGCCGGGTCGATGCGGGGCTTGGTCGGGGGCGGCGGTCCGCCGGCGCAGGCTCCGGCGAGCAAGCCGAGGGCGAGAACCGCAGCGAGACGGAGCGGGAATCCGGGAGCGGGCACTTCGGGTTCAGCCGTTGGCTTCGGCGGCGTTGCTCTGGCCGATCAGTGCGCGCACCGGGTCGGCCTTGCGGGAAAGCAGGCCGAGCGAGCCCTCGATCACCGCGCCGCGTTCGCTCACCAGGTTGGCGTATTGGATCGTGCCGCGCACGATCCCGCCGGGGTGGACGGTGACGGTATCGGTGGCGACCAGTTCGCCTTCGAACAGGCCGGAGATTTCGGCGTTGGCGACAGTCGCGGTGCCGGTGAAAGTGCCGCCCTTGGCGACGACGATGCTGCGGGTTTCGCTCAAATTCGCTTCCACCGAGCCCTCGACGACGAGGCAATCGCACGAGGAAATCGCGCCGTTGAGGCGGATGTCGCGGCCGACCACCAGCTTCTTGCCCTCGGACCCGAGGTTTTCCATCGGCGACTTGCGCTGCGTGGCAGGGATATCGGGCGCACGGCGCGGGATTTCGGTGCGGAAGGGCATTTGCGGGATGGCGGGCTTGGACATCGGCGTTCCAGTCGTGGCTCGGGTTGGATCAGCGCAACGCGACGCGCCCCTCGAAGGATTCGCCGCGCAGGGACTCGAGCATGTGCGCCATGAAAATCACCGCCACAACCGGCGCGATCACCCCGAGGAAGGGAACCGCCATGCCGGAGGCGAACAGTGCGCCTGCCCCCCAAAGTCGAACGAAATGTTGCTTGCGAAGGGAGTCGGCTTGTTTGAGCGTCATCCGCCGCACTGCGACCATCTCGAAGTATTCGACCGACACAAGATACCCGTTGATCGCCACGAAAACAAAGATATTAATCCCCGGGATGAAGAAGGTTAACAATAGCGTCAACAGGTTGAGTCCGAGGGTCTTGAGTGCGAAGGCGATTGTTCCGCCGATGATTTCGCCGATCGGCTGTGCACGACCCGGACCACGATCCGGATAGTAGAGTGCCTCGACGCGACGACAGAGGGGTTCGGCGAACAGGCCGATCAGCACCGTCACCAGAGCCGGGTAGATCAGACCGCCGCCGACCAGGGCGAGCAGGCCGCCCAAGGCGGCGATCAGCTTGTTGACGCCGTCCCAGCTGGTTTCGGTGAGCAGCGACAGCCCCCACCACACCAACCCCACGACCGACATATACAAAATCAGCGCCAGCCCGACGCATTGCCAGAGGACGCCACGGGTGCGCCGGTCGGTGAGCTGCGCGAGGGATTTGACAAATGCCTCGTACATCGGTACTGAGCCTCCACTTGATAGTCCCTTGCGGTGTCACAAAGCCGCAACTCGGGATCGCTTGTGATTGGCGGACGGCTATGTATACTGCCGCCAACCCGAAGACCGGCTTTAGGAGATTGGTATGTCATCGGCTCTTCCCGCGAGCCACGACGTGGTTGCCGTCGGCAACGCGATCGTTGATGTCCTGGCGCATGCGGACGAGGCCTTCCTCGCATCCCATGGCATGGCCAAGGGCGTGATGACTCTGATCGATGCCGGTCGGGCCGAGGAAATCTATCGCGCCATGGGCCCGGGTGTCGAGTGTTCGGGTGGGTCGGCGGCGAACACCGCCGCGGTGATCGCCGCGCTCGGCGGCCGCCCGGCCTATATCGGCAAGGTGCGCGACGACGCGCTCGGCGAGGTTTTCCGCCACGACATCGCCAACGCCGGGGTGCGCTTCGCCTGCGCGCCGTCCGACAACGGTTCGACCACCGCGCGCTGCCTGATTCTCGTTACCCGGGATGCGCAGCGGACGATGAATACCTATCTGGGTGCCTGCCGCGAGCTGACCGAGGCGGATGTGGACGAAGGCCTGGTCGCCGCGTCTCAGGTCGCCTATCTCGAAGGCTATCTCTGGGACGAGGCCTCGGCCAAGGCTGCGATGAAGAAGGCCTGCGCGGTCGCGCGGGGCGCCGGGCGCGAAGTCGCGCTGTCGCTCTCCGATCCGTTTTGCGTCAATCGCCATCGCGCGGAACTCCAGGATCTGGTGAAGAGCGACGTCGACATCCTCTTCGCCAACGAGGACGAGGCGCTGGCGCTGTTCGAATCCGCCGACTTCGAGACGGCGGCGAACGCCCTGCGTCCGCATGTGAAAATCGCCGCGATCACGCGCGGCGCCAAGGGCTGCGTCGTCATCGCCGGAAACGCCACGTACACCGTGGCGGCTCAGGCGGTGTACGACGTCGTCGACACCACCGGAGCGGGCGACGCTTTCGCCGCCGGTTTCCTGCGTGCGCACACCATGGGGTTTGCCCCGGAGGTCTGCGGACGATTGGGAAACCTCGCCGCCGGGCGGATCATCACGCACTTCGGTGCGCGACCGGAACGGCCGATGGCCGACCTTTACGTTCAGGCGACGGCGATCCCGCCGGCGACGCCTTGAACCGACATTGACAGGATATACAGTCATGCAGCGTCGCAATATTGCGATCATTGCGCACGTCGACCACGGCAAGACCACGCTCGTCGACAATCTGCTGAAGCAGAGCGGCACCTTCCGTCAGAATCAGGCCGTCGCCGAGCGCGCGATGGATTCGAACGACCTCGAACGCGAACGCGGGATCACCATCCTGGCGAAATGCACGTCGGTTCTCTGGCACGACATCCGGATCAACATCGTCGACACTCCCGGCCACGCCGACTTCGGCGGCG
>DBTR01000005.1:6883-7701 GCA_002307145.1 Rhodospirillum sp. UBA1311
CCGATGCCGCAGACCAAGTTCGTCGTCGGCAAGGCGCTGAAGCTCGGCCTGCGCCCGATCGTGGTGATCAACAAGGTGGATCGCGGCGACGCGCGCCCGGACGAAGTCCACGACGAGGTCTTCGACCTGTTCGCGGCGCTCGATGCCACCGAGGAACAGCTCGACTTCCCGATGCTCTACGCGGTCGGCCGCGACGGCTGGGCGGCGAAGAACCTCGACGACCCGCGCGTCGACCTGACGCCGCTGTTCGAGCTGATCGTCGCGCACGTGCCGGAGCCGCAGGCGAACCTCGACAAGCCGTTCCGCATGCTCGCGACCACGCTTGAGGCCGATCCCTATCTCGGCCGGGTCCTCACCGGCCGCATCCTCGACGGCACGCTCACCCGCAACATGGCGATCAAGGCCCTGCACCGCGACGGCAGCCTCGTCGAGCAGGCGCGCGCCAGTCAGATCCTGTCGTTCCGCGGCCTTGAGCGGATTCCGGTCGAATCCGCCGAAGCGGGCGACATCATCGCGCTTGCCGGCTTCACCGACGCAACCGTGGCCGACACCCTCTGCGCGCCCGACGTCACCGAGGCCCTCAACGCCCAGCCGATCGATCCGCCGACCCTCGCGATGACCTTCTCGGTCAATGATTCGCCGCTCGCCGGCCGCGAAGGCTCCAAGGTCACCGGCCGCATGATCGGCGAGCGCCTGAAGCGCGAAGCCGAAGGCAACGTCGCCCTGACGGTCAAGGAATCCGCCGACCGCGATGCCTTCGAAGTCGGCGGCCGTGGCGAACTCCAGCTCGGCGTGCTGATCGAAACCATGCGCCGCGA
>DBTR01000005.1:7950-14069 GCA_002307145.1 Rhodospirillum sp. UBA1311
CATGCGCCGCGAAGGCTTCGAGCTTTCGGTCTCGCGCCCGCGCGTGCTGTTCCGCGAAGATCCGGAGTCCGGCGAGCGCCAGGAGCCGATCGAAGAGGTCGTGATCGACGTCGACGAGGAATACTCGGGCTCCGTGGTCGACAAGATGTCGCAGCGCAAGGCCGAAATGACCGAAATGCGGCCCTCCGGCGGCGGGAAGATGCGTCTCGTCTTCCTCGCGCCGTCGCGCGGCCTGATCGGCTATCACTCCGAGTTCATGACCGATACCCGCGGCACCGGCGTGATGAACCGCCTGTTCCACGGCTACGGCCCGTACAAGGGCGCGATCGAAGGCCGTCGCAACGGCGTGCTGATCTCGACCCAGCAGGGCACCAGCGTTCCCTACGCGCTCTGGAACATCGAAGAGCGCGGCCCGCTGTTCATCGGACCCGGCGTCGACATCTACGTCGGCATGATCATCGGTGAAAACGCCCGTGGCCACGACCTTGAGGTCAATCCTCTCAAGGCCAAGCAGCTGACCAATATCCGCACCACCAGCAAGGACGAAGCGGTCACCCTGACCACGCCGCGCAAGATGGGCCTCGAAGAAGCCCTGTCCTACATCGAGGACGACGAACGCGTCGAAGTCACGCCGCAGAACATCCGCCTGCGCAAGGCGGTCCTCGACCCCAACGACCGCAAGCGCGCCAGCCGCGCCGCGAAGGACTAAGGCCTGGGTCAGTCCAGGGGCTCTGCCCCTGGACTCCGCAAAGGGCCTTGGGCCGGTTAATCCCGTTACGGGTTTTCCGCCGCGAAGCGGCAGTCAAAACCTGCAAACGATCGGCTTTCTCGCGCTTCGCGCAAAAAGCATATGGGGTTCCAGGGGCCTAAGGTCCCTGGCGGGTGCGGGCAGAGCCCGCACTTCCCGTATCTGGGGACGATCATGTCGGCATTGCAACGAATCGCGGCGGGATGGGCGGCGTTGGCCGTTTACCGGGATTCGCGGGTGCTGGCGGTGGTGATCCTGGGGGTGGCGAGCGGATTGCCGGCGCCGTTGCTGGCGGTGAATTTGTCGATCTGGCTGGCGGATTCCGGCTTCAGCCGGTCGGCGGTGGCTGCGTTCGGCGCGGTGGCTGCGCCGTATGCGGTGAATTTTCTCTGGGCGCCGGTGTTCGACCGGGTACGGCCGCCGTTGCTGGCCGGGCTCGGGCAGCGGCGCGGCTGGCTGGCGATCCTGATCCTGGCGTTGATCGCGGCGGTGTTCGGGCTGGCGCGGCAGGATCCGGGGCAAGGTTTGGCGGCGATGGCGGCGGTCGCGGTGGTGGTCGCGTTCGTGTCGGCATCGGTGGACGTGGTGGTGGATGCATATCGCATCGAGATCATGGACGGGCCGCGCATGGCGGCGGGGTCGGCGGCGGCGATTTTCGGCTGGCATTTGGGCGGCACGGTGATCGGCGGGGCGGGCGGTCTGCTGCTGGCGGCGCGCTTCGGCTGGCCGGTGGCGTACATGCTGCTGGCGCTGGTGCTGTGCCTGCCGCTGCTGATGGTGCTGGCGATCCGCGAGCCCGAGGTGCCGCCGCAGCCGCCGGGCACCGGTTCGCCGCGCGCGTGGTTGCGGGAGGCGGTGATCGAGCCATTGAGGCGTCTCACCGCGCGCCCGCTTTGGGGCGAAATTCTGGCGTTCATCGTGCTGTTCAAGCTCGGCGACGCGATGCTCGGACGGATGAGCGGGGTCTTCTACCGCGAGATGGGCTTCGACTACGCGACGATCGCCGAGGTCGGCAAGATCTACGGCATCGGCGCGACGCTGTTCGGCGGGATCGTCGGCGGCGCGGTGTTGAAGTCGATCGGCCTCGGGCGCGGCCTGTTCGTCGCCGGGGTGGTGATGAGCCTGACGAACCTGCTGTTCGCCGGGCTTGCGTCGGACCCGGGCCGCCCGTGGTTCATTGCGGCGGTGGTGGGCGACGGTCTGACCTCGGGCTTCGCCGTCGTCGCGTTCGTTGCGTTTTTGTCGCGGTTGTGCGATGCCGGTCATGCTGCGACCCAATACGCGCTGCTGGCCTCGATCGGCAACCTCGCGCGCATCCTGATGGCGGGGAGCGCGGGTTGGATGGTCGACCGGCTTGGCGGCGACTGGCAGGAATTTTTTATCGTGACCGCGCTGCTGGCGGTTCCGGGGCTTGCTGTCCTTGCCCATGTACTCGGCAGAACCCGAATGGGAGATGGCATTTTCTCCCGCACCAACAGGAAGACTTCATGAATATCGACAAAATCTCGGTCGGCCTCAATCCGCCCCACGACATCAACGTGTTGGTCGAAGTGTCGCTGCTGTCGCCGCCGGTCAAGTATGAATTGGACAAGGAATCCGGCGCGCTGGTGGTGGACCGGTTCCTTCACACCGCGATGCACTACCCCTGCAACTACGGCTTCGTGCCGCATACCCTTTCGGAAGACGGCGACCCGGTCGACGTGATGCTGATGGGTCGGCTGCCGGTGATTCCGGGCGCGATCGTCCGCGCCAAGCCGGTCGGCGTGCTGCGCATGGAAGACGAAAAAGGCATGGACGAAAAGCTGCTGTGCGTGCCGCACGAAGCGCTGAAGTCGTACTACTCGACCGCCAACGACATCGCCGACATCGCCGAGCTCGATCTCCAGCGCCTGGAGCACTTCTTCGCGCATTACAAGGATTTGGAGAAGGGCAAGTGGGTGAAGATCGCGGGCTGGGGCAACTGCGCCGAAGCCAAGCAGGTGCTGCAGGAAGCGATCGACCGTTACGCCAACGTCTGAGGCTCGCCTCGGAGACACGCAAAAGCCCAGGGTTTCCCCTGGGCTTTTTTCATGCTCATTCGTCTTCCGGGGTCAGCGAGGCGGTGACGTCCGCCTTCGGCCGGTCGCGAAGCTGCTGGCCGGTGACCATGAAGTAGGTCAATTCGGCGACGTTGGTGGAGTGGTCGCCGACCCGCTCGACGTTCTTGGCGATGAATAGCAGGTGGGTGCAGGCGGAAATCTGGCGCGGGTCTTCCATCATGTAGGTGAGGATCTCGCGGAACAGGCTGGAGTAGATCGCGTCGATCTCGTCGTCGTGCTCCCACACCGCGACCGCCTGCTGCGCGTCGCCCTCGACGAATGCGGTGATCGCCGCGTGGAGCTGGCGCTTCACCATCTGCATCAGCCGGACCACGGCGCGGGTGGCGGGTACCGTGGTCATGGTGTTCAGCACCATCGAGCGCTTCGCCGCGTTGGCGGCGTAGTCGGCGACGCGTTCGAAGGCGCTCGCCGCCGAGATCGCCGAGACCACGAGGCGGAGGTCGTCGGCGACCGGGGCGCGCAGCGCCAGCAGGTGCAGGGTCTTCTGCTGGATTTCGGATTCGAGCTGGTCGATTTCCTTGTCGCGCTTGATCACCTCGGCGGCGAGCCGGTCGTCGCGTTCGAGCAGGGCGCGGGCGGCTTCCTCGATCTGGTTTTCCGCCATGCCGCCGATGCGCGAGATCGCTTTCAACAGGTCGCCAAGTTCGCGGTCGAGGGCCTTGGCGGTATGGGGCTGGTTCAGGTTCGGCATGGTGTTCCTCGAAACGGGTTGGATTTTCTAGCCACGGCTCAGGCGGGGCGGCTCAGGCGCTGCGGCGGTTCCGCGGCCGGTTCGGCCTCGGCGGCGGCGACCGGCAGATAGACGGTGAAGACGCTTCCGAGCCCGACCGAGCTGTCGATCGTCATCACGCCGCGATGGCGGTTCATCACGTGCTTGACGATGGCGAGGCCGAGACCGGTGCCGCCCATCTTGCGCGAGCGGGCGGAATCGACGCGATAGAAGCGTTCGGTGAGACGCGGGATATGCTCCTGCGCGATCCCCTCGCCGTGGTCGCGCACCGCGACCGCGACCACCGGGCCCTGGGCCTCGCGCGGCATGCTCACCGGGCCGGTGTCCAAGGGCGCGAGGCTGACCGTCACCTCGGTGTTGGTGAGGGTGTACTTCAGTGCGTTGTCGATCAGGTTCTGGAACACCTGGGCGAGTTCGTCGGGCTCGCCGCGCACCAGCGGCAGGGTCGCGGGCGCGGCGACCGAGACCGTGACGTTGCGGGCGCGCGCCTTCGGCTCCAGGCCTTCGATCGCCGAGGCGATCAGCTTCTTCAAATCCACCGAGCGCGACGGCGGCGTGTGTTCGTTGAGTTCGATGCGCGAGAGCGAGAGCAGGTCCTCGATCAGCCGCGCCATCCGCGCCGCCTGCTCCGCCATGATTCCGAGGAAGCGGTCGCGCGCCTCGACGTCGTCGTGCGCCGGGCCGCGCAAGGTGTCGATGAAGCCGATCAGCGAGGAGAGCGGCGTGCGCAGCTCGTGGCTGGCATTGGCGACGAAGTCGGCGCGCATCTGCTCCATGCGGCGGATCGTGGTGATGTCGTGGAACGAGATCAGGATCGCCGCGTCCCCCGCGATCTCGCCCGGCAGGGCGCGGATGCTGACGATGAAGCGGCGCTCCACCGGAATCGGCAGCGAGAACTCCAGCTCCTGCTCGCCGTCTTCGACCGCGTCGATCGCGGCGAGGATCGGCGGGTGTCGCACCAGGGAGGAGACGTCGCGGCCGGTGAGGTTGCGGCCGAACAACGAGCGCGCGGCGAGATTGGCGCGCAGCACGCGGTGGTCGGTGCCGAGCATCACCACCGCATCGGGCAGCGCGTCGAAAACGTCCTCGTGGGAGCGCAGCGCGAGTTCGGCGGCGGCGAGCGCGCGGCGCATCTCGCGGCGGATCTGCGCCAGCGCGAAGGCGGCGGCCGAGGCCGCGCCCTGGCTGCGCATCTCAGGCGGCGCCGGCGCGCCGCCGAGCGACAGTTCGTGGAGGAATTTCAGCAACCGCGCAAGGTCGAGCATCGGCGCGAGCGCCACGGCGGCGGTGATCGCGGTGATGCCGAGCCAGGCGATCCCGGCGTCGGCAAGGCCGATGCGGCGGAGCGCCGCGAGGGTGGCCAGAACCAACGTGGCCGGGATCAGCGCGAGTGCGAACCAGCGCACCGCACGCGCCGAGGCCGACGGACCGGTGGCGGCGGTCGGCGAAGGGTCGAACGGCGGACGGGTCTCCGGCCCGGGGGTCGGAGTCTCGGTCTGCCCGGAAGCGTCGGTCCGGTTGGCCATGTTGATCCTGATCCGTGCACGCGCCGTCTCTTGAAGGCGCGCGGCTCTGCTCAGTATGACGCGCGCCATCGCGGCGTCAAATCCTGGCGCAGGAGTTTCGCACGACGTGCGCCGCGCGGCCGATGACGGTTTTTTGAAATAAAAAGCGCGGCGGGGAATTCCCCGCCGCGCGGCCTGTGGAGATCGCCCGCCCGGATCAGGCGGAGGGCGTGCAGAGCGAGATCGCCCGGGTCAGCCGCCCGGCAAGGGTCCGGCGATAGGCGTCCATGTCGGCGATCGGCTTCTGCGCCACGCCCGACGTCATCGCGGCTTCCGCCACCGCCACCGAAACCAGGGTCATCAGGCGCTGGTCGAATGGGACCGGGAGGATGTAGTCGCGGCCGAACGCCATCTGGCGTCCGGCGTAGGCGGCGGCGACGTCGGCCGGAACTTCGTCCCGCGCCAGCGCCGCGATCGCCTTCGCCGCGGCGAGCTTCATGTCGAGGTTGATCGTCGTCGCGCGGACGTCGAGCGCACCCCGGAAGATGTAGGGGAAGCCGAGGAGGTTGTTCACCTGGTTGGGGTAGTCGGACCGGCCGGTGGCGACGATCGCGTCTTCGCGCACCGCGTGGGCTTCCTCCGGGGTGATCTCGGGGTCGGGGTTGGCCATCGCGAAGATGATCGGCTGGTCCGCCATCTTGGCGACCATGCCGGGGGTCAGCGCGCCCTTCTTCGACAAGCCGAGGAAGACGTCGGCGCCCTTGATCGCGTCGTCGAGAGTGCGCAGCTCGGTGGTCACGGCGTGCTTGGTCTTCCAAGGGTTGAGGTCGTTGCGGCCGGTGTGGATCACGCCCTTGGTGTCGCACATCACGACGTTTGCATCGGGCATGCCCATGCCTTTGATCAGCTCGACGCAGGCGATCGCGGCGGCGCCCGCGCCGCTCACCACCATCCGGGCGGTGGCGATGTCGCGGTTGGTGAGGGTCAGCGCGTTCATCACGCCGGCGAGGCAGACGATCGCGGTGCCGTGCTGGTCG
>DBTR01000090.1:0-6337 GCA_002307145.1 Rhodospirillum sp. UBA1311
TCTTCTCGATCGGCGTGCCGGTGAAACCGATGAACGAGGCATTGGGCAGCGCATCGCGCATGTGGCGGGCGAAGCCGTCGATGAAATCGTACTGGCTCCTATGCGCCTCGTCGGCGATGACGACGATGTTGCGCCGCTCGGACAGCACAGGGTGATGATCGCCCCTCTCCTCCGGGAAGAATTTTTGGATGGTCGTGAATACCACCCCGCCCGAAGCGACCGCGAGCCGCGCCCGCAGGTCGGAACGGTCCGCCGCCTGCGCGGGCGGCTGGCGCAACAGCGCCTGGCAGCGTGCGAAGGTGCCGAACAGCTGGTCGTCGAGGTCATTGCGGTCGGTGATGACGACGACGGTGGGGTTCTCCATCTCCGGGGCGAGGATCACCCGGCCGGCATAGAACGCCATGGTCAGGCTCTTGCCCGACCCTTGCGTGTGCCAGACGACACCGACGCGATGGTCGCCTTCCTCGCCACCCGCCATCGGTCCGGCGTCGTAGCGGCCCTGCTCCTTGTCGCCGAACCCTTGCGACTTCTTCCAGCTCTGGGCCGGGATGGCCGCCCGCAAAGTCTCCTCCAGGGCGACGTTGACGGCGTGGAACTGATGATAGCCAGCCATCTTCTTGACGATCTTGCCGCCGTCGAGCGCCTCGAAGACGATGAAATAGCGCACGAGATCGAGGAAGCGGCGCTTGTCGAACACGCCTTCCAGCATGACCTGCAGCTCGGTGATCTTCTTTGGCTCGTCCCGCCCGGTGATGGTGCGCCAGGGCTTGAACCACTCCTTGCCGGCGCCGAGCGCGCCGATGCGCGCCTGCATTCCGTCCGACGCCACCAGCGCCACATTGGTGGCGAACAGCGCGGGAATCTGTGCCTGATAGGTCGTCAGCTGCCGGAATGCCGCCCAGATATCCGCGTCCTCGTCGGCGGCGTTCTTCAATTCGATGACGGCGAACGGCAGGCCGTTGACGAACACGATCACGTCGGGACGGCGCACATGCTGGCCCTCCGCCACCGTGAACTGGTTGACGGCCAGCCAGTCATTGGCGTCCGGATCGTCGAAATCGAGCAGCCGCGCCTGGGCGCCGCCGATCGAGCCGTCCGGCCGGCGGAACTCGACCGGGATGCCATCGACCAGCATGCGGTGGATGGCGCGGTTGCGCTCGATCAGGGACGGTGCGTCGACGCGCATCAGCTTGCGCAAGGCTTCGTCGAGCGCCTCGGCCGGCAGGTCAGGATTGAGGCGGGCGAGCGCGCCCTGGAGCCGCCCCGCCAGGATGAAATCGCGGCAGTTCGGATCGTTGCGCTCCGGAGCGGTGCCCCCGATGGCGATATCTGGACCATGGGCGACGGCGTAGCCCAGCGCCGCCAGCCAGGCGAGCGCCGCGTCTTCGACGACCGATTCCGTGAAGGTGCTCATGCGATCCCCCTGTCGGGGTTTTCGTCATCGAAGCCCCACCGCAGCGGGTTCTCGTCGATGTAGCGCCGAATACGGTTCAGAGACGCTTCGTCGCGGACGACGTGTTCGTGGTAGTTGCGCTGCCACAGCCGGCCGCGGAATGCTGGCCAGCCGCATTCGCCGACCCCACGGATATAGTCCACCGTGGTGATGGATTTGAAGGCGCCGACGATGGCGCCCAACCGGATGCGTGCCGGCACATCCGACGGGGCGCCCACGAGGGGCGCCCCTACCGATGAATCCCTGCCCGTAGGGGCGACCCTTGTGGTCGCCCCCCTTGTGGGCGCCCCCGTCGTAGCCGTCCCGTCATCGCGCAACACGACGATCCCGTGCAAATGGTTCGGCATCACCACGAACATGTCGATCTCGACGCCGGCGAACCTCGCCGGCAAACCGCTCCACCTCGCCGCCACCATCCGACCGGCGTCGTTGGGGCGCATGGAACCACCAATTACCTCGCCGAACAAGCAGGCGCGGTCCTGGGTGCAGATCGTGACGAAGTACGCGCCCGCCGCCCCGTAGTCGTAACCTCTCAACCGAAGGGAACGACGACGGCGATCGGAGTTGCGCATCGGCAGCCCTCGCGAGGGTCGTCAGGTTGGCCTGTCCGGCTTCTTCAGCCGGCGCACGTCTGCCTCGAGTTTCGCCAAATCCTCGGCCGCCTCCTCGTCCGCCGCGATGGCCTCGGCGGCGCGGCGCTCGGCGTCGAAGGTCTCGAAACGGCCATGGACAATCTCGACCATCCGGTCGTGCGACATGCGCCCCTTGTCGACCAACACCTCGCGCTCGTTGAAGGCAAGGAAGCGGTCGGCCTGCACGATCCAATCGGCCATGCGGGTTTCCTGGCGGCGGGAGGCGCGTTCCTCAGCGAAGTCGAGAAACATGGTGGTCAACCGGTTCAAGGATTCCATCTCGCCGGCGTCGAGATAGTTCTTCGACACCGTAACGTCGGCCTTGCGCACCTTCTCGCCATCCCATGTCGTCAGCGCCATGTTGGGCTTTCCCGGGTCGGCGCGCTCGACGATCAGTTCGGCCGCCGTGCGGCCGGTGACCGCGTAGACGAGCTTGTTCTGGATGGTGGCGAAGAACGCCTTGGCGGTTTCCGCCGTGCCGTCATAGTCGACGCTCGCGGCTTTGAAGAGGTCGCGGACTTTTTGGTAGAAGCGCTTCTCCGACGCCCGGATGTCGCGGATGCGGCGTATCAGCTCGTCGAAATAGTCGAGCCCGCCCGGCTCCTTGAGCCGCGGGTCGTCGAGCACGAAGCCCTTGACCAGGTATTCGTGCAGCACCGTCGTCGCCCAACGGCGGAACTGGGTGCCGCGCGGCGAGCGGACGCGGTAACCGACCGCGAGGATGGCGTCGAGGTTGTAGAGGGCGGTCGTGTACGCCTTGCCGTCCGCGGCAGTTATCAAGGATTCCTTGAGAACTGAATTCCTGTCTAACTCTCTGTCGGAAAATATGTTTTTCAGGTGCAGGCTGACGTTCTGCAAGGATGTGTCGAACAACGTCGCGATCTCGCCTTGCGTCAGCCAGACGGTTCCGTCGACCACCCGCAGCCTTATCGCCGCCCGCCCGTCCTCGGTACGGTAGAGGATCAGCTCGCCGCGGGACGGACCGCCACTCATGCGACCGCCTCGACGATCTTCTCGGCGGCCTTCACGCGCAGCTCGCCGGTGATGAGCTTGGGGAGGAGGGTGTCGCGGAGGGCGGCGAGAACGTTTGCTTCTCGATCGTTCGCATCCTGGCGATGCCAGCATGGGGCCAGCAGTTGAACAAAGGCATTTTGGACGTCAGCGGGTGGAGCCACAACGGGGATGCTGTAAAAGTCTTCTCGGCTTGTCGACGGAATAGCGGAGCCGCTGTCCATGCTATTGATGTCCTGTCGAAGGAGCTCATAGTACGCCCAACGAAGTTCTAGCGGCACAATCGGTTCGACATAAAAAGCTGTGTCGATCACGAAGAAAGGCGAATTGCAGTAGTGGACGCCGCGATAGGCCCCTTTACGACCGATAATCACACCGGCGTGTTTGCAAAGTAGTTCGTTGTGAGAGCCGATCCGTCCATTCGTTCCGAAAACCGGAAAAGTCCCCGCGCCGCCGGAATATTCGGACAGGCTTTTCCCATACTCCAATGTTACGAGTGTGCCCCATCGTGTTGCTTGCCAGCCCGACGGAATCGGCCCCAACGGAGACAGTTCAAACTCGCTTGGGAAAAGGCCCGCAACAGCCGGCGATAGGTTGAGACTGCCGCCTCTGGCTTTCGTGTGCACGGGATCGAAATCCACGAACCACGACTTGAACAGCGCCCGCGCCATCGCCTCCAGCGTCTCGTTCATCCGCCGATTCAGCTCGATCTTGTCGTCGAGCGTACCGAGGACGTGGGCGATGGCACGTTGATCGTCCAACGGAGGAATTGGCAATTCAAACTTCGGAATGTCCGCGCACTTCAAGCTATCAAAGACAGCGCCGACGTTGATAAAGCGTCCGACCTGCCCCCACCAATCGGGACTACGAACCAGCCATCGCAAGAACGGTGGATAGACCACACGTCCTGAAGCGCGCAGCAGGACGAGGTTCTGCCCCAACGCAAACTCAACATCACGCGACACAACTGCCGTTTCACCAGGATTGCATCGGCGCGAGAGAACGACGTCGTTAGCAAAAGGCTTTGCTTTCCGCGTCCATTCCAAAAAGTGTTCTCGCGAAATTCTTCGCGCTTCCCCAAGATCCAACCGGCCATCATGTAGCTGAGGAATCGCCAGATATGGATATCCGGAATCGGCTGCAGGTGGAGTCCGGTGATCACAGTCGATCAAAGTTACATCTGCCGCCCGCAGGGTCGCTTTCTGCCACTCACCCGCCATACCCCAACTCCCTCAGGTTGGCGGCAATGGCGGCGTCGAGTTCCCTGCCCTCCTCCTGCTGCTCCCGCAGCGCCTTCGCAAGCCGCGCCATCTTGTCTTCGAACGGCTCGTCGTCCTCCTCGGCCGCGGCGGCGCCGACATAGCGGCCGGGGGTGAGCACGTGGCCGTGATTGCGAATGTCGTCGAGGGTCGCGGATTTGCAGAAGCCGGGGATGTCGGCGTAGGGGACAGCCACGCGGGCGGGCACGAGGCCCGCCCCTACGGAGGCAGGCGGGGTGCGATCATTCGGCGTCGCGTAGGGGCGGCCCTCGTGGCCGCCCTTCGGCGGGGATGCGCTTTCAGGGGCGGGCACGAGGCCCGCCCCTGCGGGGGCAGGGTCACCGCGCCAGGCGTGGTAGGTGCCGGCGATCTTCTGGATGTCCTCCTCGGTCAGCTCGCGGTGGACGCGGTCGGTGAGCGTTCCCAGCTTGCGGGCGTCGATGAACAGGGTCTCGCCGCGGCGGTCGCGGAAGCGACCGTTCTTCTTGGTGCGCGCCAGGAACCACAGGCAGACGGGAATCTGGGTCGAATAGAAGAGCTGGCCGGGTAGCGCCACCATGCAGTCGACGAGGTCGGCCTCGACGATCGCCTTCCTGATCTCGCCCTCGCCCGACTGGTTCGACGACATGGAGCCGTTGGCGAGCACGAAGCCGGCGAGCCCGGTCGGCGCCAGGTGATGGATGAAGTGCTGCACCCAGGCGAAGTTGGCGTTGCCGGAAGGCGGCGTTCCGAAGGCCCAGCGCTGGTCATCCTTGAGGAGATCGCCACGCCAATCGGAATCGTTGAAGGGCGGATTGGCCAGCACATAGTCGGCCTTGAGGTCGGGGTGGCGGTCGGCGTGGAACGTGTCGCCATGGGCGATCTGCGCCTCGATGCCGCGGATCGCCAGGTTCATCTTGGCGAGGCGCCAGGTGGTGTAGTTCGATTCCTGGCCCCAGACGGAGATGTCGGCCTTGGCCTTGCCGCCATTGCCATTGCCGTTGGCATGGGCGCGCACGAACGCCTCGCTCTGCACGAACATGCCGCCGGAGCCGCAGCAGGGATCGTAGACGCGACCCTTGTAGGGGGCGAGCACCTCGACCAGCACGCGCACCACATGCGCCGGCGTGTAGAACTGGCCGCCGCTCTTGCCCTCCGCGGAGGCGAAGCGGCTGAGGAAATACTCGTAGACGCGGCCGAGCGTGTCCTTGGCGCGGGCAGCATCGTCGCCGAGCGCGATATCGCTGACGAGGTTGATGATCTGCCCGAGGCGCTGCTTGTCGAGGCCAGGGCGGGCGTAGTCCTTGGGCAGCACGCCCTTGAGGGTGACGTTGTCGCGCTCGATCGCCTCCATGGCGGCGTCGACCAGTTGCCCGATGGTCGGCTGCGGCGCCATGGATTTGAGATACGACCAGCGCGCCTCCGGGGGCACCCAAAAAATGTTCTGGGCGCGGTACTCGTCGGGGTCTTCGGGGTCGGCGCCCTGGGCGCGCTGCGCGTCCAGTTCCGCGTGCTTGGCCTCGAAGGCGTCGGAAATGTATTTCAGGAAGATCAGCCCGAGCACCACGTGCTTGTACTCGGCCGCATCCATGTTGTTGCGCAGCGCGTCGGCGGCGGCCCACAACTGGGCCTCGAAACCGAGCGGCCCACCATTGCGGTTCTTCTTGTCGTCGGCCGTCTTGCGGCCGTTCTTTTCTGCCCGCGCCATCAGTCCATCCCCATGCCCCGGCGAAGCAATACAACGACCCGGGCGGAGGCGACAACGACGGGCATTGCCCGTCGTTGCGAGCCAGAGGCGAGCCGGGCCGTCCTCACATCTCCTTGCGGAACGGATGCGCCGGGTAGACGCCGAGGACCTTCACCTTCTTGGAGAAGAACTGCAGCTCGTCGAGCGCAAGGGCGACGTTCTTGTCGTCGGGATGGCCCTCGACGTCAGCGTAGAACTGGGTGGCGAAGAACTGGCCCTCGATCATGTAGCTCTCGAGCTTGGTCATGTTGACGCC
>DBTR01000090.1:6627-14605 GCA_002307145.1 Rhodospirillum sp. UBA1311
CCTTGTAGAGCGCGGCCGGCACGTTGCGGACCTGGAACACGAACGTCGTGATCACCGGGCCGTTGCCGTTGCGGGCGGGATGCGGGTCGCGCGACAAGACGATGAAGCGCGTGGTCGCGTGGGTGGCGTCCTCGATGTTCTCGGCGAGGATGTCGAGACCGTAGATCTCGGCGGCAAGCCGCGACGCGATGGCAGCGCAGCTCTTGTCGCCGCGCTCGGCGACCTCGCGGGCGGCACCGGCGGTGTCGGCCGCGACCAACGCCTTGAGGCCGAACTTGCGGACGGACTGGCGGCACTGACCGAGGGCCATGATGTGGCTCTCGACAGTTTTCAAGTCCTTCAGAGTCGCGCCCTTGGGGGCGAGGAGCTGGTTGCGGATCGGCAGGAACCACTCGGCGATGATGTTGAGCTTGGAGTTGGGCATCAGCGAATGGATGTCCGACACGCGCCCGGCAACCGAATTCTCGATCGGGATCATGGCGAGGTCGGCTTCCTCGGCGGTGACCGCCGAAAAGGCGTCCTCGAAGGTCGGGCACGGCACCGGCTCGAAATCCGGATAGGCCTCGCGACAGGCGATGTGCGAGTTCGCGCCCAGTTCGCCCTGGAACACGATCTTCTTCGGTTGTGCGGATGCAGTCATGGCAGTTTCGTCACATTCCGGCGGATCAGCCGCCGCTCTTGAGGATGTCGCGGGCGCGTTCGAGGTCGTCCGGCGTGTCGACGCCGAGCGGCACCGAATCGACCACGACGGCGTCGATGCGCATGCCGGCCTCGATCGCACGCAGCTGCTCGAGCTTCTCGCGCCGCTCGAGTACGGAGGGCGCAAGGCCGACGAAGCGCACCAGCGCGGCACGCTGGTAGGCGTAAAGGCCGATATGATGGTAGAGGGGCCCGTCCCCCCACGGGGCGGTGACGCGGGTGAAATAGAGCGCCCGCAACCGGTGCTCAGTGATCGGCGAGCCCACAATCTTGACGACGCTCGTATTGGTGCGTTCCTCGGGGCGGCTGATGACCGCCGTCAGCGTCGTGATGTCGACCTGCGGGTCGGCGAGCGGGCCGAGCGAGGCGCGGATGTCTTGCGGCGCCACCGTCGGGATATCGCCCTGGACATTGACCACGTAGCGGGCCTCGCCCCTCGGATCGACGGTATTGAGAGCCTCGAAGATGCGGTCGGACCCGGAGGCATGGTCGGAGCGGGTCATGACGGCGCGGTAGCCGGCCTTCTCGACGGCCGTCACGATCGCCGGCGAATCAGTCGCCACCACCACCTCGCCGATATCGGCTTCGGCGGCGCGCCGGGCGACGTGGACGATCATCGGCTCGCCGCAGATATCGGCCAGGGGCTTGCCCGGCAGCCGGCTCGACGCCATGCGGGCGGGAATGAGGACAACAGTATCGGCCACGCCAAGGGCCCCTCAGGTCGCGGCCCCCACGGCCGGTCATGGATGAACGAAGGTCTAAAAGTTCAAGCCTGCTTATACGGGTTGCCAGCCTCCAGGAAAACCGGGTATTTCAGGACCCGCCGACCGGGCCAGAGGGCCTTTTTTTTCGCCTCCACGACTACGCGCCGTCAGAGCGCGCCGCAGGTTCCAGGGGCTTGCCGCATGGACGCTTACGAATTCAACAAGATCGCCATGGCGGTGCTGTTCGCCTGTCTCGGCGTCCTCACCCTCAACATCACCGCCGGCGCCCTGTTCTCCCCGGAGAAGCCGGACAAGCCCGGCTACGAGATCGCCGTCCAGGAGCAGAACGCCGCCCCGGCCGCGGCCCAGCCGGCGAAATCCGAGCCCATCGAGGTCCTGCTCGCCAACTCGAGCCCGGAGCGCGGCCAGGCGGGCGCCAAGGTCTGCCTCACCTGCCACACCTTCGAGAAGGGCGGCGCCAACAAGGTCGGCCCCAATCTCTATGGCGTCGTCGGCCGCCCGAAGGCATCGGAAGCAGGATTCAACTACACGGCGGCCATGAAGGCCAAGGGCGGCGACTGGTCCTACGACGAACTCAACAAGTTCATCACCGACCCGCGCGGCTACGTGCCCGGCACCGCCATGTCGTTTGCCGGCATCAAGCGCGACAACCAGCGCGCCGACGTCATCAACTACCTGCACACGCTGGCCGACAATCCCCAGGCCCTGCCGAAGGCCGCCGACGCGCAGGGCGCCAAGTAGCTGCCGTCGCCCTCAGGCGAAATTAACAGATTGGCTGCCACAACGGCCGGGGCGCTGCTCCGGCCGTTTGCGCACGACCTGCCGGCTGTGCACGCGAAATTGAAGGCGGCGCGGCCGAGCGTCGCGATCCAGGTGTGCCCTATCCAAAAAACCGACATAATGACGCAAATACGGTGCAGACCGTGACCCGGAGACCCGACTTGCCCCTCAACCGCCGTGACCTTCTCAAAGCCGGAACGCTGGCGCTGGCCTCGACCTCGTTGTCCGGACTGGGTCTGACCACAACCGTGCCGCGAGCGTTAGCCCAGGCGGCCCCGCCGGTCGGCCCTGCTTCCTGGCGCCATGGCCTGTCGCTGTTCGGCGATGTCCACTATCCGGCCGACTTCAGGCATTTCGACTACGTCAACCCGGATGCCCCCAAGGGCGGCGCGGTGCGCCAGATCGCCATCGGCACCTACGACAACTTCAACATCGTGGTGTCGGGCGTGAAGGGCAATCTCGCCGGCCCGGTCATCCTCCTTTACGAAGCCCTGACGACGCCGGCGCTCGATGAGGTCTCGACCGAATACGGCCAGCTCGCCGAAACGATTTCCTACCCGGCCGACTACTCGACCGTCACCTATCGGTTGCGCGCCGCGGCGAAGTGGCACGACGGCAAGCCGGTGACGCCGGAGGACGTCATCTTCTCGCTCGACGCCTTCAAGCAGAACCATCCCCAATATGCGGCCTACTACCGCCACGTCACCAAGGCGGAGAAGACGGGCGAGCGCGACGTCACTTTCACGTTCGACTCGACCGGCAACCGCGAGCTGCCGCAGATCGTCGGCCAGTTGCGCGTTCTGCCGAAACACTGGTGGGAGGGGACGGATGCCGCCGGCAAGAAGCGCGACATCGCCGCGACCACGCTCGAAGCCCCGCTCGGCAGCGGCCCTTATCGCATCAAGGAGTTCGTGCCAGGGCGCACCGTCGTGCTCGAACGCGTCAAGGACTACTGGGGCAAGGACCTGCCCGTGAGCGTCGGCCAGAACAATTTCGACGAGCTGCGTTACGAGTATTTTCGCGATTCCACCGTCGCCATCGAAGCCTTCAAGGGCGACGCGGTCGACTGGCGTACGGAGAACTCGGCCAAGGACTGGGCGACCGCCTACGATTTCCCGGCCGTCAAGGACAGGCGCGTCGTCCTGGAGGAATTCCCGCTGCGCAGCTCCGGCGCCATGCAGGCTTTTGCCTTCAACATCCGCCGCAACAAGTTCAAGGACGCGAATGTGCGGCGCGCCTTCAACTACGGCTTCGACTTCGAAGACATGAACCAGGCCATGTTCTTCGGCCAGTACAAGCGCATCGCCAGCTACTTTGAAGGCATGCCCGACCTGATGTCGTCCGGCCTGCCACAAGGCCAGGAGCTGGAGATCCTGCAGGCCGTCAAGGACAAGGTGCCGGCGGAGGTCTTCACCACGCCCTACACCAATCCGGTCGGCGGCTCACCGGAGGCGACGCGCACCAACCTGCGCGAGGGCCTGCGGCTGATGAAGCTCGGCGGCTTCGAGGTACGCGACCGAAAACTCGTCAACGTCAAGACCGGCGAACCGATGACGGTCGAGTTCCTGCTCGCCTCACCGACTTTCGAGCGGCTGGTGCTGCGCTATCAGCCCTCGCTCGAACGCATGGGCATCACCGTCACGGTGCGCACCATCGATCCGAGCCAGTACGAGAACCGGCTGCGCAACTGGGATTTCGACATCATCGTCGACTCGTGGGGCGAGTCGCTCTCGCCCGGCAACGAGCAGCGCGGCTTCTGGGGCTCGGCGGCCGCCGACCAGCCGGGCTCGCAGAATTCGATCGGCATCAAGAACGAGGCCATCGACGCCCTGATCGACCAGGTGATCTTCGCCAAGGACCGTGCGGGACTGGTCGCCGCCGTGAAGGCGCTCGACCGCGTGCTCCTGTGGAATTTTTACGTCGTGCCGCAGTGGACTTATGGCAAGGCGCGCACGGCGCGCTGGGACCGCTTCGCCCGCCCCGACAAGATGCCGCAATATGGCGCCTCGGCGTTTCCGACCATCTGGTGGTGGGACGCCAGCCGGGCCGCGAAGGTGCGCTCGTGAGGCCGACCCGCCGCGCGGCCCTGATCGGCGCCGGCGCGTTCGTTGGCTCCTTGCCTCTCCGGCCACTCCGCCTGCGCGCCGGAGAGGCGGAGCGCCACGGCATCTCCGCCTTCGGCGACCTGAAGTATCCACCCGACTTCGGGCATTTCGGTTATGTGAACGCCAGCGCTCCCAAGGGCGGCGTATTCTCGCAGCTCGGCGCGACGCGCATCTACAACCAGAATTTCCTCACCTTCAACTCGCTCAACAGCTTCATCCTGCGCGGCGACGCCGCGCTCGGCATGGAGCGTAATTTCGCCGTCCTGATGGTGCGCGCGTTCGACGAGCCGGATGCCATGTACGGGCTTGCCGCCGCCGGCGTGCATATTTCGCCGGACGGGCTGACCTACCGCTACCGCCTGCGCAAGGAGGCGCGCTTCCACGACGGCAGTCCGCTCACCGCTCCCGATGTCGCCTTCTCGTTCAACCTCCTCAAGGAGAAGGGCCATCCGATCATCCATCAACTCACGCGCGACTTTACCGGTGCCGAGGCGGAGAGCGACGAGATCGTGGTGGCGCACTTCGCTCCTAACCGTGGTCGCGATGTGCCGCTGTTCGTCGCCGCTCTGCCGATCTTCTCGCGCGCCTATTACGCGGCGAAGCCTTTCGAGGAGTCCACACTCGACATCCCGCTCGGCTCCGGGCCGTATAAAGTCGGCCGTTTCGAAGCCGGGCGCTACATCGAATACGAGCGCGTCAAGGACTGGTGGGGCTCGAATCTGCCCGTCAGCGTCGGTCAGAACAATTTCGACGTGCTGCGCTACGAATACTACCGCGACCGCGACGTCGCCTTCGAGGGCTTTACCGGCAAGAGCTACCTGTTCCGCGAAGAGTTCACGGCGCGCATCTGGGCGACACGCTACGACTTCCCCGCCATCAAAGAGGGCCGCGTCAAGCGCGAGATCATTCCCGACCAGACGCCGTCCGGCGCGCAAGGCTGGTTCATCAACACGCGGCGTGACAAGTTCAAGAATTCCAAGCTGCGCGAAGCGCTCATCTATGCCTTCGACTTCGAGTGGACCAACCGGACAATCATGTACGGCGCCTACGAGCGCA
Source organism: Rhodospirillum sp. UBA1311 (assembly GCA_002307145.1). GTDB lineage: Bacteria > Pseudomonadota > Alphaproteobacteria > Rhodospirillales > Rhodospirillaceae > Oleispirillum. The sequence goes on from DBTR01000090.1 coordinate 11,993, forward strand.
CCCAGTCGGTGTTCGAGAACTCCGACATGAAGGCCATGGGTCCGCCCGGGCTGGACGAACTCGCACTCCTGGAACCGTTCCGCGGCAAGGTGCCGGACGAGGTGTTCGGCGAGCCGTTCGTGCCGCCGGTGTCGGACGGCTCCGGCCAGGACCGCACGCTGCTCAGGAAGGCCGTGCAGCTCCTGCAGGAGGCTGGATATCAGATCAAGGACGGCAAGCGCGTCAATTCGAAGGGCGAACCACTGACGATCGAATTCCTGCTCGACGAGCCGGCCTTCCAGGCGCACCACATGCCCTATTTCAAGAACCTGGCGACGCTCGGCATCGAGGCGACGTTGCGCTTGGTCGATCCCGTTCAGCACCGCGCCCGCCAAGACCAGTTCGATTTCGATATCGCGATCCAGCGCATGTCGTTTTCCTCGACTCCGGGCGATTCGTTGCGCTCCTATCTGTCGTCGCAGGCTGCCGCCACGCCGGGGTCCAACAATCTCGCCGGCATCGCCGATCCGGCGATCGATGCGCTCATCGAGGTGATCATCGCCGCCAAGAACCGGAGCGAACTGACGACCGCCTGTCGCGTTCTCGACCGCATCATACGCGCCGGCCGCTATTGGGTTCCGCAATGGTTCAGCAAGGCGCACCGGCTCGCCTTCTGGGACGTGTTCGGCCATCCGTTGGAAAAGCCGCGCTACGACCGCGGGGCGCCCGACACCTGGTGGTATGATCAGGCCAAGGCCGCCAAGCTCGATGGAAAGGGGTAAGTCGCGTCACACCATCGTGTTGCCACATCCTTTGAGACGGTGGCCCGCGGGTCGGCTTCAGCCGACTTGCTTGTCTGGTATATCGATGTCGGGCAAGCCCGACGGGGCCGCTTCCTCAGGATGAGGAATATACTCTGAGTCGATCCTCATCCTGAGGAGCCCGCGCAGCGGGCGTCTCGAAGGATGTGGTCCGGAGAGCAAATCGCAGACATGACCGCCTATATCGTCCGCCGCCTTCTGTTCATGATCCCGACCCTGTTGGGCATCATGCTGGTATCCTTCGTGGTGGTGCAGTTCGCTCCCGGCGGTCCAGTCGAGCGGGTGATCGCCCAGCTGCAAGGCTCCGACACCGGCGCGACCTCGCGCATTTCGGGCTCGCCCGGCGGCGATTTCGGCGCCCGCGGCCAGGCCCAGGGCGCCTCGGCGCTCGATGCCTCGACATCGAAATATCGCGGCGCCCAGGGGCTCGATCCGGCCTTCATCAAGCAGCTGGAGAAGCAGTTCGGCTTCGACAAGCCGGCGCCCGAGCGCTTCTTCATCATGCTCAAGAACTTTCTCGTGTTCGATTTCGGCAAGAGCTATTTCCGCGATGTCCAGGTCATCGACCTGATCAAGGAGAAGCTGCCGGTGTCGATGTCGCTCGGCATCTGGATGATGCTCCTGACCTACCTGATCTCGATTCCGCTCGGCATCCGCAAGGCCGTCACCGACGGTTCACGCTTCGACATGTGGACCTCGGGTGTGATCGTCATCGGCTATGCGCTGCCGGGATTCCTGGTCGCGATCCTTCTCATCATCCTGTTCGCCGGCGGCTCGTTCTTCGACTGGTTCCCGCTGCGGGGGTTGACCTCCGACAACTGGGCGCGCCTCGCCTGGTGGCAAAAGATCCTCGACTACTTCTGGCACCTGGTGCTGCCCATCACCTCGATGATGCTCGGCGCCTTTGCCACCATGACGCTTCTGACCAAGAACTCGTTCCTGGACGAGATCAGGAAGCAATACGTCCTCACCGCGCGCGCCAAGGGCTGCACGCAGACCCAGGTGCTGTACGGTCACGTATTCCGCAATGCCATGCTGATCGTCATCGCGGGCTTCCCGGGGGCGTTCGTGTCGGCCTTCTTCTCCGGCTCGCTCCTGATCGAGACGATCTTCTCCCTCGACGGCCTCGGGCTCTTGGGTTTCGAGAGCGTGCTCAACCGCGACTATGCCGTCGTGTTCGCGACGCTCTACATCTTCTCGCTGGTCGGGCTGGTCGTGAACCTCCTGTCCGACCTCACCTACACCTGGGTCGATCCACGCATCGACTTCGAGACCCGGGAGGTGTGAGGAATGGACGCCAGCATCGAAGCAAAAGTGCCCGAGACCACCGCCGCCACGCCGGCCGGCGTCGTGGTCCCGCCTGTGCGTCGCGGCTTCTCGCTGTCTCCGATCAATCGCCGCCGCTGGGCGAACTTCAAGTCGCATCGCCGCGGCTTCTGGGCGTTGTGGGTGTTTCTCGTCCTGTTCGTCGCGTCGCTGTTCGCCGAATTCATCGCCAACGACAAGCCGTTCCTGGTCAAGTATGACGGCCAATACTACTGGCCGGCGCTCGTCACCTATGCGGAGACGACGTTCGGCGGCGATTTCGAAACCGCCGCCGACTATCGCGACCCCTATCTGCAGAAATTGATCGCCGACAAGGGCGGCTTCACGGTGTGGCCGCCGATCCGCTATTCCTACAATACCCACAATCTCGATCTGCCGACGCCGGCGCCATCGCCGCCGACCTGGTCGCTCACCGAAGCGCAATGCAAGCCGGTCGTGGAGAAGAAGGGCCTCACCGGCTGCCGCGACCTCGAATACAACTGGCTCG
>DBTR01000090.1:14883-16772 GCA_002307145.1 Rhodospirillum sp. UBA1311
ACGACCAGGGCCGCGACGTCGTCGCACGGCTCATCTACGGCTTCCGCATCTCGGTGCTGTTCGGGCTGTGCCTGACCATCGTGTCGTCGGCGGTCGGCGTCGCCGCCGGCGCCGTGCAGGGCTATTTCGGCGGCTGGACCGACCTTCTGTTCCAGCGCTTCATCGAGATCTGGACCTCGGTGCCGACGCTCTATCTTCTCTTGATCATCTCCTCGGTGCTGGTGCCCGGCTTCTTTGTTCTTTTGGGAATCCTGTTGCTGTTCTCGTGGGTGGCATTGGTCGGGCTGGTGCGCGCCGAGTTCCTGCGCGGCCGCAATTTCGAATATGTGCAGGCGGCGCGCGCGCTCGGCGTCTCCAACGCACTCATCATGTTCCGCCACCTCCTGCCCAACGCCATGGTGGCGACCATGACGTTCCTGCCCTTCATCCTGTCGTCGTCGGTGATGACGCTGACTGCGCTCGACTTCTTGGGCTTCGGTCTACCGCCCGGTTCGCCCTCGCTGGGCGAGATGCTCAGTCAGGGCAAGGCCAACATCCAGGCGCCGTGGCTCGGGCTAGCCGGCTTCTTCACCGTCGCCATCATGCTCTCTCTTCTGATCTTCATCGGCGAGGCCGTACGCGACGCCTTCGACCCGAGGAAGACGTTCGCGTAGCAAGATGGTATCCTGCAGCAGCATCAGGGGCCGACGTCATGAACAAGATCGTTCGCGAGCACTACCCCGTTTCCAAGCTGCCGGAGGAGCTCCGGCCGGGCTCCGACCCGAATGCGCAGGTGACCGTGACCATCGAACAGGAATCCACCGACAGCTTGCAGCGGCCCGAACACGTGATGACCCTGGAAGAGATATTCGCGGCGCGCCGGCCGCCATTTCGCACCAAAGAGGAAATCGACGCGGATCTGAGGCGCCAGCGGGACGAATGGGATGACTGACGACGACATCAATCCCGCTATGTACGTCGACGCCAATCCCTTCATTTACCTGATCGAAGGTGGCGACGACATTGCGTCGGCGATGCAGCAATTGTTCGACGTCCTGCGGTCCAGCCCCGAATCGGCGGCGACCAGTGAATTGACCCTGGCGGAAGTACTGGCGAAAGCCAGGAGTCCGATCCACCGTCGCAGCTATCTCGATCTGATCCTGTGGAGCCGCGCGATACATCTCGTCCCGGTTTCACGCGATCTGCTGATCGAAACGGCCGACTATCGCCGTGGTGCTGCTTCGAGCAGTTCGTCGATGCCGAAGCTGCCGGACGCCATTCACGCAGTCACAGCGCTTCGCAGCGGCTGCCGCTTTATCCTGTCGAACGACAATCGCTTCACGCTACCGGCCGGTATGCGGCAGTTCGCGCCGACGCCGCAGGGCACGGCCGCGCTGGTGAAAGAGTTGGAATGACCTCCCCCCTCCTCTCCGTCCGCGATCTCTCCATCGCCTTCCGCCAGGGTGAGCGCGAAATCCTCGCCGTCGACCGGGTCTCGTTCGAGATCAACAAGGGCGAAACGCTCGCGCTCGTGGGCGAATCAGGTTCCGGCAAGTCGATCACGGCGCTTTCCGTCATGAAGCTCCTGCCCTATCCGGCGGCGCGGCATCCCTCCGGCAGCATCCATTTCGAGGACCGCGAGCTGATCGCCACCTCGGAACGGGACATGCGCCAGGTGCGCGGCAACGACATCGCCATCGTCTTCCAGGAGCCGATGACGTCGCTCAATCCGCTGCACACGATCGAGAAGCAGATCGGCGAAGTCTTGCTCCTGCATCGCGGACTGACTGGAACGTCAGCGCGGGCACGCACGCTCGAACTCCTGACCCAGGTCGGCATCCCTGATCCAGAAACGCGGCTCGGCAGCTACCCGCACCAGCTCTCGGGCGGCCAGCGCCAGCGCGTCATGA
>DBTR01000027.1:0-260 GCA_002307145.1 Rhodospirillum sp. UBA1311
CATCTCGATGTAGAAGATCAAGCCGCATCCCCACTTCTACCGCGCCTCCCTGCCGACCCAGTCGATCCTGACGATCACGTCCAACGTCGTCTACGGCAAGAAGACCGGCAACACCCCGGACGGCCGTCGCGGCGGCACGCCGTTCGCTCCGGGCGCCAACCCGATGAACGGACGCGACGTGAAGGGCTTCGTCGCGGCGGGCGCTTCGGTGGCGAAGATCCCCTACGAGTGCTCGCTCGACGGCATCTCCTGGACCGCCT
>DBTR01000027.1:520-718 GCA_002307145.1 Rhodospirillum sp. UBA1311
GCATCTCCTGGACCGCCTCGGCGACCCCGGACGCCCTCGGCCGCACCCTCGAAGACCGGGAGCGCAACCTCGCCTCCTGCCTCGACGCCTTCGCCGAGGCCGGCGGCTTCCACGTCAACGTCAACGTGCTGAACCGCGAAACCCTGCTCGACGCGATGGAACATCCGGAAAACTACCCGCAGCTCACCATCCGGGTTT
>DBTR01000027.1:984-22382 GCA_002307145.1 Rhodospirillum sp. UBA1311
CGGGCTACGCGGTGAACTTCATCAAATTGAGCCGCGAACAGCAGCTCGACGTGATCAGCCGCACGTTCCACGCGCGGATGTAATCGCGGTGAACCACCTCTGCGCACCCGATCCGCTCTGCTCCCGCGTCCCACACGCGCGGGAGCACGACCTCGGGTTCCTGCACTCGGTGGAGACCGGGGCGGCGGTAGACGGACCGGGAATGCGGTTCGTCTACTTCCTCAACGGCTGCATGTTCCGCTGCCTCTACTGCCACAACNNACGTCTTCGATCGCGAGACGCTGCTGCATGCCATGGATCACCCGGAGCTCTATCCGCAGCTGACCATTCGCGTGTCGGGCTATGCGGTCAACTTCATCAAGCTGACGCGCGAGCAGCAGCTCGACGTGATCTCGCGGACTTTCCACGGATCCATGTGAGGCGTCGGGACGAGTACTGATACCAAAGTCATAGAACTTAGGTATTAGACAATGAGGTCGGCCGGACAATTCGCCCGGCCGGTTCGATCGAGACGCGGAAGGCCTCGCGCCATGTTCACGACGTCGCATCCCCGGTCCGAACCCTTTCTGCCTGCGGTGGCGGGACGCCTGCCGGGTATCTCGCCGGCGGAGCCGATCGGCCATCTCCATTCGGTGGAGAGCGGGGCGGCGGCGGACGGGCCCGGCGTGCGTTTCGTCTACTTTCTGGCGGGATGCCCGTTCCGCTGCCTCTACTGCCACAACCCCGACACCTGGAAGATCGGCGGCGGCCGGGCGATCACCCTCGACGAAGCGGTCGCCGAGATCGCGCCTTACGCCCGCTTCCTCAAGCGCGCGGGCGGCGTCACGATCAGCGGCGGCGAGCCGATGATCCAGGCCCCCTTCGTCGGCGCATTGTTCCGCAAGCTGAAGACCCGCTTCCGCCTCCACACCGCGCTCGACACCCAGGGCTTCCTCCACGCCTCGGTGGACGACGACTGGTTCGACCCGGTCGATCTGGTGATGCTCGACATCAAGCAGATCGACCCGGCGAAGCACAAGGCGCTGACCGGCCGCGACGTGCAGCCCAGCCTCGACTGCGCCCGCCGCCTTGCGCGCCTGGGCAAGTCGATGTGGATCCGCTACGTGCTGGTGCCCGGCCACACCGACGACCCGAAGGACGTCGCCGCCCTCGCCGACTTCCTCAAGGACGAAATCGGCCCTTGGGTCGAGCGGGTGGAAATCCTGCCGTTGCACCACCTGGGCGCCTTCAAGTGGAAGGAACTCGGCCTCCCCTACCCCCTCGACGGCGTACCCACGCCCTCCCCCGAGATCATCGCCGAAGCCCGCGCGATCTTCGCCGCGCGCGGCATCCTCGCGATCTGAGCCGCGTCTCATACTCTCGCTTCCTGGACCCCGCCCGCCCATACCGACTATTCTAGACGAATAGCGGAGGGGGCAAAGATGGACTGGGGGGAATGGGGACGCACCGTCCTCGACGTCTTGGATGGCGCGCCCGCGATGTGGGGCGTCGTCGTGTTTCTCGTCGCCGTCGGCGTCGGCACCCTGGCCGCCTCGGCCGCACGGAGCCGCCGCACCGCGCCCCGACGCATCGCCAAGCCCGCGTCGGCAGCGCCGCAAGCCAAAACCTGACGCCTGCTCCGCTACGCCAGCGGGCAATCCTCGACCACCGCGAAGCCATTCACCCGCAGCAAGTTGAAGCGGCGGCCGTGATAGCGTTCGAGGGTGTTGCGGTGACTGATGGTGATAATCGACGAGGCCGGATAGGCGGCCAGGATCATCTCGATCATCCGCCGCTCGGTCTCGCGGTCGAGGCCGTCGGTGGCTTCCTCGATGAAGATCCAGCCCGGCCGGTGCAACAGCAGGCGCGCGAAGCCGAGACGTTGCTGTTCGCCAACCGCGAGGGTTTCTTCCCAATCCTCGACATCGTCGAGACGCTGCACCAGATCGTCGAGCCCGACCCGTCCGAGGGCGGCACGCAACTTGGCGTCATCCGCTTCGCTGGCCACTTCGGGAAAGACGATCGCGGCGCGCAGCGGTCCGATCGGCAGGTACGGGCGGCGCGGCATGAAGAAGATCGAGCTTCCCGACGGCAACCCGACGGTGCCGTGCCCCCACGGCCAGAGCCGCGCCACCACCTTGAACACCTTCACCGCCGACCCCGGGTCGCCGGTGATCAGCACCCGTTCGCCCTTGGCGATCGTGGTGCTGAACCGCGCGATCTGGGTATGACCGGTGGAATCCGCGACCTCGACATCCACGAACGTCAGCTCGGCGTTTTCGGTCTTGGTCACCTGGATGCCATCGTGGCCGCCCGCCGCGATCCGCTGCGCCACCACGTCGATGCCTTCGGAGAGGCGCAGCACGCGCTCGACCGAGGCGCGCCAGGTGGCGACGTTGGCGAGGTTGTCGATCGGCCATGAGAGCGCGGCAGTCATCTGGCCGAACGCCTGGGCGGTTTGCATCAGCACGCCGAGCGTGATCGTCCCCATGATGTAGCGGGGCGCGGCGACCAGGAACGGGAACGCCATCGACAGCGTGCCCCAGGTCGAGGTGAAGTAGATCAGCTTGGTGAGCGCCCAGGTCTGCACGTCCCATGCGCGGGCGACACGGCGAAAGAGAATGCGGAAATGGCGGCGCTCTCCGGTTTCGCCATGCAGAAGCGCGATCGCCATGGCGTTTTCGCGCGCGTGGACAAGGCCGAAGCGAAAATTCGCCTCGTCGGTCTGGCGACGGTCGACGGCCCGGACCAGCGGCTTGCCCAGCAGCCATGCAACCACCGCACCCAGGCCGGAATACAGGATCGCGAGCCACACCAGATGCCCGGGCAGCGGAATCTGGACGCCGCCGAAGGTGGTCAACACCGGGCCTGAGAGCGACCAGAGAATCTGGGTGAAGCTGATCAGCAGCAGCACCGAATAGACCAGGGAATGGGCGAGGTCGAGCGCCGCTTCGGTGGTGATGCGGATATCCTCGGCGATCCGGCCGTCCGGGTTGTCGTGGTCGCCGGGGACGAAGTTCAGCAGGTATTGCCGCCCGCCCGACATCCACTCGCGGAACACCCGATAGGTCAGCCACTGCCGCCAGGCCACCTGGAGACGACGCTTGATCCGGAGGTGGGTGGAAGTGATCACGACGTTGGCGGCGATGATCGCGCCCAGCACCCCGATCAGCGCGACGAAACGGTCCATCGCGCGGATTTCGAGCGCATTGAACAGCTTCTCGTTCCAGAGATTGAGCGCGACCGGAATGCTGACCTGGGCAATCGTCAGGATCGTCAGGGCGGCAAGCTGGAAGACGTATCGGCGACCTTCGTCCCACGACCAGAACGGCATCGCCAGGGCGTAGAATCGCCGCATGAACGAAACCTTCGGCGGCTCAGGCCTTGCCGCCAACGCATCTTGTGGTTCTTTCCCCAACCCCGGCCCTCGTCTTGCGGACTATCCAGCCAGTCCCTGAGGTTTCCGATGTAACAGCCCGCCGGAACCTACGCCAGAGAATTTCCGCCCGCCCGCCGCGCGCCGCCGGGTTTGGCACCGGGATTGCGATATCCCTGGCGCGAGCGAGCAACGGGAAGGTCCCGACGCCGCCGCGAGACCCGCTTCGCCAAAGGAATTCGCCGCGCATGACCTGGTCCCTGCCCCACCCGCCGACGCGCTTGAAACTGGCCTTGCTGATCGCGACTTTCGCGTTGTTCGGCAATGGCTTGCAGGCGTTTGCGTGGGAGGGTGTCTGCCTCGAAACCGCCGCGCGGGTAAACCACCAGGAAGGCCTGCCGCCGCACATGCTCGGCAGCATCGCAATTACCGAAAGCGGTCGCATGGACCCGGACTCCAAGGCAAAAGTTGCCTGGCCGTGGACCGTGACCTCGGGGGGAGACGGGCAGTATTTTCCCACCAAGGCGGCGGCGGTCGCCGAAGTGCGGCGTCTTCAGAAGGCAGGGGTCGAGAACATCGACGTCGGCTGCATGCAGATCAACCTCAAGTACCACCCCAACGCCTTCGCCAGCGTCGAGGCGGGCTTCGACCCCGAAACCAACGTCCGCTACGCCGCCCGCTTCCTGAAGGACATGCGCCAGAGCTTCGGCAGCTGGTCCGACGCGGTGCGCCACTACCACTCCGCCGACGACACCCGCAGCCTCGCCTACGCCAAGCGCGTGGCGAAGAACTACTACGACCTCACCGGCGCGAAGCCCGGTACGACGGCGGAAAAGCCGACCCGGCAGGTCGCCTCCGCCCAGCCGCAGCCCTCGCCCAAGGGCAAGCCGCAGAGCGCCCAGGCCGCCCCGTCCAGGCCGCCGGTGCGAGTCGCCGACGCCGAGGAAATCGCCCGGCAACGCGCCGAAGCCCGCGCCGAGGCCGACGCCTTCCGCCAGAAGAAACTCGCCGAGTACCTGGCGCACAAGGCCGCGCTGCGCGACGGCTGACCAGATTTCGCAAAAAATCGACCTGCAAGCTCTGGAAACCCCGGACGAAATCGCTGTAGTCTGATCCCGCGCACCGACCATGGACGGGAGAAGATCATGAGTGAATGGAGCCTTGTCTACGATCATTACGATCCCAGCAAGCAAGGCCTCCGCGAGGCGCTGTGCACCACCGGCAACGGTTATTTCTGCACGCGCGGCGCATTCCCCTGGGTGAAGGCGGACGACACCCACTATCCCGGCACCTACGTCGCGGGCGGCTACAATCGCCTGACTTCCCAGATCGGGGACAAGGAACTCGAACACGAGGACCTGGTCAACTTCCCCAACTGGCTCGGCCTCACCTTCCGCATCGACGGCGGCGAGTGGTTCGACCTCGACAAGGTGGAGATCCTCTCCTTCGAACAGACCCTCGACCTGCGCGAGGGCATGCTCCGCCACGCGATCCGCTTCCGCCACGACAAGACCCGCGAAACCACCCTCAACCTGCGCCGCTTCGTCCACATGGGCTGGCCGCATCACGCCGCGCAGGAAATGATCGTGGTCGCGCAGAACTGGTCGGGCACCATCGAATTCCGCTCCAGCCTCGACGGCCAGATCGACAATCGCGGCGTCGAGCGCTACCGCCACCTTGCGGCGCATCACCTCGACTTCATCAAGAGCGGCGAGTTCACCGGCGAACAAAGCCCGGACAAGATGATCTACCTGATCACCCGCACCTCACAGTGCCGCCTGCGCGTCGGCATGGCGGCGCGCACCCGGGTGTTCCGCAGCAACGTCCGCCAGGAGGACGCGCCGGTCACCGTCAACGCCATCGACGGCTACGTCGAGGCGCTGATCCCGGTCGAGATCGCGCGCGGCGAACCGATCCGGGTGGAAAAGGTCTGCACCCTCTACACCTCGCGCGACAAGGCGATCTCGGAAGCCGGCCTCGCCGCCCGAGAGGCGCTCGACCGCTGCCGCGACATCGCGGCGCTCCAGATTACCCACGAGCGCGCCTGGGCGAACTACTGGGAACGCTGCGACATCGTGCTGCATCCCTCGCTGCACGAGGAACAGCAGATCCTCCGCCTGCACATCTTCCACCTGATCCAGACCGCGTCGAACCACACCCTCGATCTCGACGTCGGCCTGCCGTCGCGCGGCTGGACCGGCGAATCCTATCGCGGCCACGTGTTCTGGGACGAAGTCTTCATGCTTCCGTTCCTCACCTACCGCCTGCCGATCGTCTCGCGCTCGCTGCTCGAATACCGCTACCTCCGCCTCGGCCGCGCGCGGCTGAACGCGCAGCGCGAAGGGTATCGCGGCGCGATGTTCCCCTGGCAGAGCGGTAGCGACGGACGCGAGGAATCGAAGCCGTTGCACTTCAACTGCGTCACCGGCGAGTGGTCCCCCGACGATTCCCGCCGCCAGCGCCACGTCAACGCGCTGATCGCCTGGAACGTCTGGCACTACTTCCTCGCCTCCGGCGACCGCCGCTGGATGGGCCTGCGCGGTGCGGAGATCATCGTTCTGATCGCGCGCTACTTCGCGTCGCTCGCGACCTTCAATGCGTCGGAAGACCGCTACGAGATCGAGGGCGTGCTCGGCCCCGACCAGTTCCACCACGGCTATCCCGCCACCGAACCCCATACCGGGGTGAAGAACAACGCCTTCACCAACGTGATGGTGGCATGGCTGATGGACACGGTGCTGACGGTGATGGATGTGATCGACGACATCTATCTCCGTGAGCTGATGCTCAAGCTCGACATCACCAAGGACGAGATCGACACCTGGACCGACATGAGCCTGAAGATGACGGTGCCGATGTTCGGCAACGGCATCATCAGCCAGTTCGAGGGCTTCGAGCACCTCGACGACATCGACCTCGACGCCTACCGCGCCAAGTACGGCAACATCGCCCGCCTCGACCGCATCCTCGAAGCCGAAGGCGACGACACCAACCACTACAAGGTCTGCAAGCAGGCCGACGTGCTGATGCTCTACTACCTGTTCACCGAATCCGAGCTGTCGGCATTGCTGTTCCGGCTCGGCTACGACTTCACCGAGGACCACTACCGCCGCACGCTCAACTTCTACATGGAGCGCACCACCCACGGCACCACGCTTAGCCACCTCGTCCACACCTGGATCCTGGTGCGCAACAACGACCCGCGTGCCTGGGACCTGATGCAGGGCGCGCTGCGCGCCGACCTCACCGACATCATCGGCGGCACCACCCGCGAGGGCGTGCATCTCGGCATGATGTCGGGCACGGCGGACATGTTCCAACGCGGCTTCACCGGCGCGCGGATCAGCGACGGCATTCTCAACCTCGATCCGGTATTCCAGGACAAGATCAAGCAGTTGAAGTGCAAGCTCCGCTTCCACGGCAACTGGCTCGCGATCGACATGACCGAGGACCGGATCAGCATCAACGCCGATTCCGCGTGGTCGGAGGCAGTGACGATTTGCGTTCGCGGCGAGTGCCGCAAGCTCTCGCCCGGTTCGACGTTGATCTTCAAGCTCTAGACACGGCCGACAAAGATCGCGATAAGGCTTTCCGGCGTGGTGCGGTTCTCCCGTGCAACGGGAATGAACCGCACCACTTATAATAAGAATGGCTGCCTAACCGCGCGGCCGGAACAGCAGGATTCCCGTCGCCATGGCCCAGGACGTCGGCACCCTCACCCTGTACCGCGAGAAGTCGCTGTTCTTCGACGGCGCGCATCCCGGACCGGACCTCGAACCGTTCGCGCGCCTCGCGATCCGTTCCAACCGCATCGTCTGCCCGTTGAGCGCGGACGGCCGGGTCCGCCAGCTCGTCGTGCGCGGCCACAACATCCCGACGACGCTCCGCCTCGCGGGACGCCTGATCGACGCGTTCAAGGCCGATCGCATGGCCCTCGACCGGGATTCGGCCATGGACTGGACCACCCTCTACGACGCTGTCCTGTCCGACTACGACCGCGGCTTCGTCCCCAACACCTGGCTCGCGGCCTATGTCGACGGCGAGCGACGGTTCTCGTCGCGCGTGCTCGAACCGTCCCTCGATCTGCTCGAAGCCGAGGTCAAGGGCAACGAGATTAGCGAGCCTCTGCTCAAGCGCCTCGCGCCCAAGCTCGTCGACGTGCGCCAGACCCGCCTGCGCCACGACAGCCGCGCCGCGGTGGTGATGAACGAAAGCAGCGACGGCGTACGCTGCGCCGTGATCGAACGCAGGCGCGGCAAGGACGCTGCGTTTTCGTTCCACGTCCAGAACCCGCCGAAAAAACGAATGCGGATGTCCGTCGCACTCGCCATGGCCGCCGACCTGTTCGAAATGCAGAATCTCTACGCACTCGCCGAGCGCCTTGCCCGCGCGCTCGCCGCCGCCACCACCACCCACCAGCCCGAGGTATCCCTCGACCACGTCGAGGCGATCAACACACGCAACCTCCAGCTCTCGGCGCTGATCAAGGGATTCCACGACTCCCACAACGTCCGCTACCGTCCCGCTGCGCCCGCCTACCTGCCGGTCGGCATCCGCACCTGAGCGGCGAATCTGGTGCGGCTCCAGGGCGAAAAATTCTCCATTTGGAGAGAACCGCTTAACCGCAATCGCACAGTCCTGTGCGGAACCTTTCCGAAGGTTGCGGCGTTCCGAAGCAGCGGTAGTTCGCTCGGCATCCGGAATAACCCTCTCCCCATGCTGCCCGGCACCGTCCCTTATGTCCAAAAACAACAGGGACTGCTCTCATGTCGAAAAAATCCGAATTCCTTCCCTCACGCCGCGGCCTCCTGAAAGCGACCGCGACGACCGCGGCAGCCGTGGCGCTCGCCAGTCGCGGCGGCTCTGCCCTGGCCGCCTCTCCTCCGGCGGTCGACCTCAAGAGCTACGCTCCGGTCTCGTTCGACGCCGACGAATGGCGCTTTCTCCTCGCCGCCTGCGACCGCCTGATCCCGGACGACGACACCGGTCCCGGCGCGCTCGCCGCCAACGTGCCGGTATTCATCGACAGGCAGATGAGCGGCGACTTCGGCCACGCGCGGGACTGGTATATGAAGGGGCCGTTCGCGAAGGACGCCTCGCCGCTTCTCGGCTACCAGTCGCCCCTCACCCCCGCCGAAGTCTACCATCTTGGGATCAAGGACGCCGACGCCTACTGCCGCGACACCTTCGGCAAGCCCTTCGCCGAGCTTGCGCCGGAACAACGCGACCAGGTGCTCGCCGGTCTCGACAAGGGCGAGCTCAAACTCCCGAACGTCGACGGAAAAGCGTTTTTCACTTTTTTGCTGCAGAACACCAAGGAAGGCTTTTTCGCCGACCCCATCCATGGTGGCAACAAGCACATGATCGGCTGGGCCATGCTCGGCTTCCCCGGCGCGCGCGGCGCGTATCTCGAATGGGTGGACCAGGACAACGTTCCGTACCCGCTCGGGCCCGTCAGTCTCAGCGGCGAACGGAGATAGATCATGGCACGCACCGAAAAACCCGTTGATATCGTCCTGATCGGCCTGGGCTGGACCAACTCGATCATCGGCATGGAACTCGCGGACACCGGCCTAACCATGGTTGCCCTCGAACGCGGTGAAAATCGCGACACCGTTCCCGACTTCGCCTACCCCCGGATGATCGACGAACTCACCTACGGCGTCCGCTACAAGCTGATGCTGCCCCCGGCGCAGAACACCGTCACGATGCGCCACGACCCAAGCGGCACCGCGCTGCCCTATCGCTCGCTCGGCTCGTTCCTGCCCGGCATTGGCGTCGGCGGCGCAGGCGTCCACTGGAACGGGCACACCTGGAGGCCCGAAGAGGTCGAGATGCGCCTCAAATCCTACGTCACCGAAACTTTCGGCGCGAAGACGATCCCCGAGGGGATGGCGATCCAGGACTATCCGGTTTCCTACGACGAACTCGAACCCTACTTCGACCAGTTCGAGAAAATGGCGGGAATCTCCGGCAAGGCAGGCAACATCAACGGCCAGATCCAGCCGGGCGGCAATCCCTTCGAAGGGCCGCGCTCGTCCGAGTACCCGAACCCGCCGCTGAAGGGCACCTACAATTGCCGGCTGTTCGAAAAGGCCGCGAGCGAGATGGGCTTCCACCCCTTCCCGCTCCCCGCGGCGAACGCCTCGCAGGCCTACACCAACCCCTACGGCATGACCCTGGGTCCTTGTAATTATTGCGGCTTTTGCGAACGATTCGGCTGCATCAACTACTCGAAGTCGTCGCCGCAGACCTGCATCCTTCCCGCGCTCAAGAAAAAGTCGAACTTCTCGATCCGCACCAAGTGCGAGGTGATCCGCATCGACCTCGACAAGGACAAGACCCGCGCCACCGGCGTGACCTACGTCGACGAACACGGTGAAGAGGTCTTCCAACCCGCCGACCTAGTGATCTCGGGCGCGTACTCCTATCACAACGTCCGCCTGCTGATGCTCTCCGGGATCGGCGAAATCTACGATCCGGCGAAGAAGACCGGCACCCTCGGTCGCAATTACGCCTACCAGATGACCGGCGGCTATTCCTTGTTCTTCAAGGACAAGACCTTCAACCCGTTCGTCGGCACCGGCAGCAACGCAGTGAGCATGATGGACTACGGCGTCGGCCAGATCGACTTCGGCAAGGAAGGCTTCATCGGCGGCTCGATCATCACTTCGGCCCAGTACAACGGCCAGCCGATCCGCAGCCTCGACCTTCCCGCCGGAAGCCCGGCCTGGGGCAGCGGCTGGAAAAAGGCCGCACACGAGTGGTATGGCCACTCGATGTCGATCGCATCGCACGGCAGCAACATGTCGTACGACACCTGCTACTTCGATCTCGACCCCACCTATACCGACGCTTATGGACAGCCGCTGCTGCGGATGACGTTCGACTGGAAACCCAACGACATCCGCATGACCCAGTTCATGAAGGCGAAGATCGAGCCAATCGCAAAATCGCTCAGTCCCGATTCGCTCAAGGCGAGCTTCAAGACCGAAAATTCCCACTACGACCTCCGCCCCTACCAGACCACCCACAACGTCGGCGGCGCGATCATGGGGGCGGACCCGAAAACCAGCGTGCTCAACCGCTATCTCCAGACCTGGGACGTCCACAACGTCTTCGTCATGGGCGCGAGCGCGTTCCCGCAGAACCTCCAGTTCAACCCCACGGGCCTGGTCGGCGCGCTCACCTATTGGGCGGCACGTGCGATCCGCGAGGATTATCTCAAAGATCCCCGTCCCTTGGTCCAGGCATGAGGGAGGATGCGATGATCAAACTTCTCACCCTCTCCGCCCTCGCGGCGCTCGGCTCCGCATCCCTCGCCCATGCGGCCCCCAACGCCGACCCGGCTCTCGCCGATCGCGGCGCATACGTCGCGAAGCTCGGCGACTGCGTCGCCTGCCATACCGGGCCCTCCAACCAGCCCTTCGCGGGCGGGCGGGCGGTGCCGAGCCCGTTCGGCGACATCTACTCCTCCAACATCACCTCCGACCCCAAGTTCGGGATCGGCGACTACAGCCTCGACGAATTCAGCCGGGCGGTGCGTGAAGGCGTGCGCAAGGACGGCGCACGGCTCTATCCGGCAATGCCTTACCCGTCGTACGCCAACATCTCGGACGACGACATCAAGGCGCTCTACAGCTTCTTCCTCAACCGCGTCGCGGCGGTGCCGAAGCAAGCGCCCGAGACCAAGCTGGTCTGGCCGTTCAGTATGCGCTGGGGCGTCGGGCTATGGGATTGGGCATTCGGACCGGACGGCGTAACGCCGAACGCGGTTGCGACCGATGCGGTCGCGCGCGGCAAATATCTCGTCGAAGGCCTCGGCCACTGCGGCAGTTGCCACACGCCGCGCGGCTTCGCCTTCCAGGAGAAGGCCTACCACGGCGACGACCCGCTGTTCCTTTCCGGCGGCGAAATCGACCACTGGCCGACGCCTTCGCTGCGCGCGGGCGGCAGCGGCCCCGGCCTGCCGTCGTGGACCCAGGAAGAGATCGCCCAGTTCCTCGCCACCGGCCGCAACGCCCACGGCGCGGTGACCGGCGAAATGAAGCTGGTGATCGAACACAGCACCGCGCTGCTCACCGACGAGGACAACCTTGCGATCGCGGCCTACCTGAAGTCGCTGCCCGCGAGCAAGGCGCCGCGCCCGACGCCCGCCTCCGACGCGACGCAGCGACTGACCGCCGCCAAGGTCGACCCCAACTCGGGCGAACGGCTGTTCCTCGACAACTGCTCGGCCTGCCACTTCGTCGACGGCAAGGGCGCGCCCCCGGCCTTCCCGCCGCTCGCGAACAACACCCTGGTGAACGCCGACGACCCGGCCGGGATGATCCACGTGATCCTCGCGGGCTCGCGCCTCCCCTCGACGCCCTACGCGCCGTCGGACCTCGCGATGCCCAACTTCGACTGGCGTCTCTCCGACGACGAGGTCGCGAACCTCGCCACCTTCGTCCGCTCGGCATGGGGCAATCAGGCTCCGGCAGTGAAGCCGGACCAGGTCTCGAAGGTGCGCGAGCGCGTGGTCAAGGAAAACCGCGAACCGAGCGCCGGGCCGATCTTCACCGACCCATGACCACAAGCAAAAACGCCGGAGCGAAAGCCCCGGCGTTTTTTTTCGATCGCGAACCGATCAGCCCCAGAGATCGGGAAGCGGCGGCAGGACCCGGCCCCGGGTGTAGGAGAGGCCGAACTCCCGGTCCTTGGCGAGGATCACCGGGCCGTCGAGATCGACGTAGGTGGCCCGCGAACCGAGCAGATAGGCCGGAGCCATGCCGAGCGAGGTGCCCACCATGCAGCCGATCATCAGCTTCAGCCCCGCTTCCTCGGCGGCCTTGACCATCGCCATCGCCTCGGTCAAACCGCCGGTCTTGTCGAGCTTGACGTTGACCATGCTGTAGAGCTTGGCGAGACGCGGGATGTCCTTGACCGTGTGCGAGGATTCGTCGGCACACAGCGGGATCGGCGAGACGATCCCGGCAAGGAGATCGTCCTCGCCCGCAGGCAACGGCTGCTCCACCATCGCCACGCCGAGCGCGGCCAGGGCTTCGAGCGTCGCCACCAGTTCGGAAGGGGGCAACGCCTCGTTGGCGTCGACGATCAAGGTCGCGTCGGGCCGTGCGGTGCGGATCGCCTGGACCCGGGCGAGCGCCCCCTCGGAACCGAGCTTGATCTTGAGAAGCGGACAACCGGCCTTGGCGATCGCCTGTGCCGCCATCTTTTCCGGCGTGTCGAGGCTGAGGGTTTCCGCGGTGGTGAGCGGACCCGGGCGTTCGAGCCCGGCGAGTTCCCAAGCCGCGCGGCCGCGTTCCTTGGCTTCCAGGTCCCAGAACGCGCAATCGACGGCGTTGCGCGCCGCGCCCGCCGGCATCGCCGACTGCAACGCGATGCGGTCGATCCGCCCCGACGCGAGGGCCGGGGCGAACGCCTTCAGTTCGGCGGCGACGCCCTCGACGCTTTCGCCATAGCGCACATAGGGCACGCACTCGCCGCGCCCCCGCTTGCCGCTGCGCGGATCGGTGAGAGTGACCACCACGACCTCGGCGGAAGTGCGGGACCCCCGCGAGATCGAGAAGGTCCCGGCGATCGGCCAGCTTTCCTGCTGGACATCGAGAATGAGCATCGCCTCTGTGTCCCCTTAGCCGAGGTTGTCGACGATCGCGCCAACGCCGTCTTTCAACGGATCGACGCAGGGCAGCCCGAACGCCTTCGAGAGTTCGGCCTTCAAGGTCGCGGCGGCTTCCGGCTTCATTGCCGAGGTATTGAGGCAGATGCCGACGAACTTCGCCTCCGGATTGACGAGACGCGCGTGGACGAGGTTGAGGTCCATGCACGACTTGATGTCGGGCAGTTTGTAGCCCGGCAGACCACGCATGTGGTCGCGCACCGGATCGTGGCAGAGCACCAGCGCATCCGCCTGCGCGCCGTGCAGCAGGCCGAGCGAGACGCCCGCGTAGGAGGCGTGGAACAGCGAACCCTGACCCTCGACGATATCCCAGTGGTCCGGGGTATTGGCCGGGGAGAGGCATTCCACCGCGCCCGAGATGAAGTCGGCGACAACCGCGTCGATCGAGACCCCCGATCCGGCGATGAAGATGCCGGTCTGGCCGGTGGCGCGGAAGTCGACGTTCATGCCGCGCGCCTTCATTTCGGCCTCGATTGCGAGCGCGGTATACATTTTGCCGACCGAGCAGTCGGTGCCGACGGCGAGCAGGCGCTTGCCGGTGCGGGGCTCGCCCGAGGCGACCGGGAAGGCTTCGGTCGGGTGACGCACGTCCCAGAGCTTGCGCCCGAGCTTGTCGGCGTGGGTCTTGATCTCGGGAACGTCGACAAGGCGCTGGTGCAGCCCCGAGGCGACGTCCATGCCAAGATCCATGGCGTCAAGGATGGTCTTGAGCCAGGCGCCGCCGATCACGCCGCCACGATTGGCGACGCCGACGATCAAGGTCTTCGCGCCTTTCGCGGCCGCTTCGGCCACGCTCATGTCGGCAAGGCCGAGGTCGGCCTTGCAACCCGGCAACCGGATCTGCCCGACGCACCATTCGGGACGCCAAGTCGCAATGCCACCAGCGGTTTTCGCAGCAAGCTGGTCCGGCGCATCGCCCAGGAAGAGCGCGTAGGGGCGTTCGATCTGCATTTTGTGTGAAACTCCTCGTTGTCCATCATCACATAGGCGCTCGCCCGGGTTTTCCCGATGTTCGGCGCGGCTTCGTTTCACCACAGGAGAGGACGACGCTTCAAAAGCGCGTTGGCGGCCGAAATCAATGCACATCGCGGCAGTGTCCCGCAACAATTTTCGGCAAACTTGATCTGCGCCGTTTGAGGGCGTTCCCGCTTTCCGATTGACAAAGACACCACATTGCAGGGTAATCAAATCGGCTCATTCGGATCGGATTTCCCGCCCTCGGATGGTCTTTGTTAGGTATCAACGAAATGGTCTTGGCGCGATGAACCAGTTGACGACGACGACCCCCGGGCGCAGTGCAATGGCCACAACCCACGGCGACGAACAGGTGTTCGTCACGATTTACGTGGCCAAGCAGCTTTTCGGCATTCCGGTGGAGCGAGTCCAGGACATCTTGATCCCGGAAAAGATCGCCCACATTCCCCTTGCCCCGACCGAAATCGCGGGCGCGATCAACCTGCGCGGCCGCATCGTCACCGTCGTTGACGTTCGGCAATGCCTGGGGCTGAAGCCGCCGCCGGCCGGCACCACGCCGATGTGCGTGACCGTCGAGCAGGGCGCGGAGCTCTACAGCCTCAAGGTGGACTCCGTCGGCGCGGTGATCAACATGCCGAGCGAGCGAATCGAACGCAATCCCACCACTCTCGACCAGCGCTGGCGCAGCATTTCGGTTGGCGTGATCCAACTTGAGGAAGAGCTTCTGATCCTCCTCGACATCGACTCCCTGCTGGGTTTCGCCGGTCGATAATCGGATGATTGCGGGAACATTCCTTCCCGGATTCGCGGCGCGTATCGAACGCGCCGCTTTTTCTTATCTCCCCGCGCCTCGCGTGCCGTCTTGACCCGTCTTGCCTCCCTCCAGCATGAACGTTTCGTCTCCCTTGCCTTCTGCTGGGGCGATATCCTCGTTGAACTCGACTCCGCATTCGAGATCGTCTTCGCGGGCGGCCTGACCGAAATTCTGTTCGGCAAGACCCCGAGCGACCTTCTCTCGATCAACCTTCTCGACCTCGTCAGCGGCTCGACCCATACCATTCTGCGCACCACGCTCAATCGCGCGCGTCTCGGCGGGCGGATCCAGGATCTCTACGTCGCCCTGCCGCGCAAGGATGGCCCGGAGCAGATCTGCCAGATCGCGGGCTACTACACCGAGGGAACGCCGGGCCGGTTCTTCCTCGCGATCAAGCTGATGCCCAACGCCCATTTCGACCAGGCCGTGGGCTACGCCGACGGCTTCGCCGATGCGGATTCGTTCTGCGACATGGCCAACGAGGCCCTCGTGCGGCGTCGCGACGCCAAGCTCTCGTTGATCTCGATCCCGGAACTGCAAACCCTGTTCGCCGAAATGGGCAGGGGCGAGCAACGCAGCGTCCGCCTCGCGATCAGTTCCTTTCTCCATGCCCACGCCCTCGACTGCGAGGACACCGGCACCATGGGCCTCGGCAAATACGCCCTGGTCCACGAGGATGCCGTCGACATCGAGGCGCTGCGTACCGAACTCGCTGGCTTGCTCGCCACGATCACCCGCCAGGACGCGGTGGACGTGCGTGCCGCCACGATCGCGGGCCAGGAAGAAGTCGATCCCGGCGATCTCGCCAAGGGGATCGTCTTCGCGATCAACCAATTCAAGGAAAGCGCGGGCTCCGGCCTCACCCTCTCCGCGCTCAACGCCAACTTTTCCGACTTTGCCGAAGAGGCGGTCAAGACCGTTTCGCTGTTCCGCGACACCGTCGAGAACTCCAACTTCTCGGTGGTGTTCCAGCCGATCGTCAGCCTCAGGGACGAAACCATCCACCACTACGAGGTGTTGAGCCGGTTCAACGGCCGCTTCGGCGAGTCCCCCTATCGCTACATCTGCTTCGCCGAGGAAACCGGCCTGATTTCGAGCTTCGACTTCGCGGTGATCCAAAAAACCGTGAGATGGCTCGAAACCCACGGGCGCGGCAAATCCTATCGGATGGCGGTGAACATGTCGGGCCAGTCGTTGCTCAACCCGATCTATCGCCAGCGCATCGACGACCTGCTGGTGGAGAAGCCCTGGGTCAAGGAGCGGTTGATGATCGAGTTGACCGAATCCGCCCGGGTCGAAGACCTCCAGGCGGCCGACCTCTATATCCAGCACCTGCGCGGGCGCGGCGTGCCGGTCTGCCTCGACGATTTCGGCGCGGGCGCGGCCAGTTTCAATTATCTCGGTGCGATGGCGGTGGACGTGGTCAAGATCGACGGCGCAGCGATCGAAAACACCATCGGCACCCTGCGCGGCCGGGCGTTCATGAAGGCGATGGGGTCGTTCTGCACCGCGCTCAACGTCCAAACCGTCGGCGAGATGGTGGACAGCCAGGAAAAGGCGGCGTTCCTCAGGGAATGCAATATCGACTTCGCCCAGGGCTACCTCTACGGCAAGGGCGAACCGGTCCCGAGCGAAATCGTCGCTCCAGTCTCGATGCTGCTCAGCTAGCACCGAGGGCCCGGATCCGCTCCACCATCGAGAACAAGCCGTTGCGGCGGCTCGGGCTCAAATGCTGGTCGAGCCCCAATTCGTGCAGGAAACCCTCGGCGTCGATCGCCGCGATCTCCGACTTCAGCCGCCCCGAATAGAGCATCGTCAGAATCCGGATCAAACCCCGGACGATGTGCGCGTCGCTGTCGGCCACGATTTCGAGATGCACCCGCCCCGCGTCGTCCACCTGCTCGCGGCCGATCATCCACACCTGGCTGGTGCAGCCGCGGACCTTGGTCGCCTCGGTCTTCAACGCCTCGTCCATCTCCGGCAAACCCTTGCCGAGATCGATGATGTAGGCGTAACGCTCCTCCCAATCGTCGAGAAACCCGAAGGTGTCGCGAAGATCGTCCAACTCCGCACTCTGCGTCACAACGTCCATGTGCCTCGTCCCCAAACAAATACGGCGGGGCTGCCGCCCCGCTCCCCGCCCGGGGCAATGCCCCGGACCCCCTTTTGTTTTACGCCGCGAAGCGGCAATCCTACGTGTTGATTGGATCTTATTGCGCTTCGCGCGAAAAACCAAACTAAGGGGCCTGGGGCCCAAGGCCCCAGCGGGCCCGGGCGGAACCCGGACCTTCCTAGAAATAATCGAGCAACATCCGTGCCGCTTCGCTCATCTGGTCGGGCGACCACGGCGGATCCCAGACCAGATAGACCTCGACGACGCCGACGCCCCGCACCCGCGCCACGGTTTCCGCGACTTCGGTGGGGAGTTCGCCCGCCACCGGGCAGCCCGGCGCGGTGAGGGTCATGCGAATTTTCACGTCGCCGTCTTCGGAGCGGAGGATGTCGTAGATCAGCCCGAGGTCGTAGATGTTGACCGGGATTTCGGGATCGTGGACCTCGCGCAGCGCCTCGATGATCGGCTCGTCGTCGTTGACCGGGGGCATTCCGGGTTGAAGCGGCAGGCCCGCGCGACCGACGAGATCCTCATCGCCGAGCGCGTCGGCATCGGCGCTGGCATCGTCGAGATCGTCGCGCCAGTCCTCGGCGGCCGCGTCGCTCTCGCGCGCGGGTTCGCCTTCCGCCGGGGCGGCGAACTCATCCATGGAAAAACGATTGCTTTCCGTCATCTCACCATACCTACCGCAATAGGGCCATGGCCCGCTCCACGCCTTGCGCCAGGGCTTCCGCCTCGGCGCGCGTGCTATACATCGCAAAGGAGGCGCGCGTCGTTGCGCTCACTCCCATGCGCACCATCAACGGCTGGGCGCAGTGGTGCCCGGCGCGGACCGCGACGCCGCGCTGGTCGAGCAGCGTAGCGATATCGGAGGGATGCGCGCCTTCGACCGTGAACGAGATCACCCCGCCTTTATCTGGCGCGGTACCGATGATCCGCAAGCCCGGAATCGCACGCAATAGCGTGGTGGCATAGTCGAGGACATCGGTTTCGTGGGCGTGCAACGCTTCCATGCCGAAACTCTCGACGTAGTCGATCGCCGCCGCCAACCCCACCGCCTCGACGATCATCGGCGTGCCCGCCTCGAACCGCGCCGGAGGTTCCGCCCAGGTGCTGCGTTCGAAGGTCACGGTTTCGATCATGTCGCCGCCGCCCTTGTAGGGCGGCATCGCATCGAGGAGTTCGCGGCGGCCGTAGAGCGCGCCGACGCCGGTCGGGCCATAGATCTTGTGTCCGGTGATCGCGTAGAAGTCGACGCCGAGGTCGACCACGTCGACCTTCTGGTGGACCGCGCCCTGGCAGCCGTCGACGACGATCTTCGCGCCGATCGCGTGGGTGGCGGCGGCGATCCGCTTGATCGGCATGATCGTGCCGAGCACGTTCGACATGTGCGCGACCGCGACGAGTTTCACCTTCGGATTGAGCATGTCGGTAAAGGCGTCGAAGTCGAACACGCCCTCGTCGGTCACCGGAATCGGGCGGACCTTCGCGCCGGTCGCTTCGGCGGCGATCTGCCAGGGAACGATGTTGGAGTGGTGTTCGCTTTCGCACACCAGGATTTCGTCGCCGGGCTTCAGGAATGCCTGCGCCCAGCAACGCGCGACGAGGTTGAGGCTGTCGGTTCCGCCCGAGGTGAGAACGATTTCCGAGGCGTCCTTCGCGCCGAGGAAGCGGCGGATGGTTTCGCGCGCCGCCTCGTAGCGCCCGGTGGCGAGATCGGACAGGGTGTAGATGCCGCGATGCACGTTGGCATACGCGGTACGGTACATCCGATCCATCGCGTCGAGGACCGCCAGCGGCTTTTGGGCCGAGGCGGCGCTGTCGAGGAACACCAGCGGCTTGCCGTGGACGGCGGTGCCGAGGATCGGAAAATCCTTGCGCACCGCATCGACGTCGAAGCGGGTTTTCGTCAACGCCGCCGTGGGACTGGTCAGGACGCTCATGCCCGCTCCCTTTCGTCCAGCCAGGCGTTCGCCTTGGCGGCGAAGGCCTGGCTGACCGACGCCTCCGAAATCATCTCGAAGGTCTCGCCGAGAAACGCCTGGAGCAGCATCGCGCGCGCGGTGACGACGTCGACGCCGCGCGACTGGAGATAGAACACCTGCTCTTCCGAAAGCTCGCCGCAGGTCGCGCCATGGCTGCACTTCACGTCGTCGGCGTAGATCTCAAGCTCCGGCTTGCAATCCACCTCGGCGGCGCGGGAGAGCAGCAGCGCGTTGTGCATCTGGTTGCCGACGATCCGCTGCGCGTCCCGGAAGACATGCACCTTGCCCTGGTAGATCCCCTTCGACTTACCGTCGAGGATGCCCTTGAACACCTGATCCGTGGTGGTTTCGGCCGCGATATGGTCGACCTGGGTGGTGGTGTCGCAGATCGCGTCGCCCTTTGCAGCATACGCGCCGTTAAGCCGGGCTTCCGAACCTTCGCCGATCATCCGCAGGCGCATCTCGTGCCGCGCGACCTTGCCGCCGAGCTGGAGGATGAAGCCTTCATAGGTCGCGGCCTCGGGCAGATCGCAGCGCCCGGTCGAGACGTGGGTGGCGTCGCGGCCTTCGTGCTGGAGAACGTAGTGCTTGAGCTTCGCGCCCTTGCCCATCGCGATGTCGGTGACCGCGTCGACGGCGTAGACGCCGAGCGCCGGGCCGGAAAAGCTCTCCACCAGGGTCAGCTCCGCGCCTTCGCCGAGCGAGACCACGAGGCGCGGAAAGGCGATCGTCGGCGTCGCGGGATTGGCGGTCGACATCGCCACCACCTCGATCGGCAACGCCACCGAAACCCCGTCGGCGACCTTCAGCACCGCGCCGTCTTCAAGATAGGCCGAGGCGAGCGCCGCGAGCGGCGCCTGGGCGAAGTCGACGTCGCGGTCGAGGGTTTGCACCACCACGTCCTCGCCCGCTTCGAGGCAGCTTCGCAGCGAGGCGACGCTGACCCCGGCGGCGATCGGCAATACCGAAAGCTCGGGGACGAAACGGCCGTCCACCAGCACGATGCGGGCGGCGACTTCGGCCAATCCGGCGCCTGCGACGGTGTCGGGAGCCGACCCGAGACCGCCGGCGCGGGAGAACGGCAGGGCTTCGAGGTCTTTCAGCCGGGTGTATTTCCAGGCTTCGATCTTCGGGTGCGGCAGGCCGACGCTGCGATAGTTCGTCGCCCCATTGGCGCGAAGCGCGGTGATCCGCGCGTCGCCCGCGCCCGGCAGGGTGGCGGCGGTGGCCGCGTAGTCCTGCAGCAATGGCGTGTGGATTACGTTCATCGACGCCCCTCCTCAGGCCGCGGTGGTGTATTCGGCGTAACCGGTCTTTTCCAGGCGGCGCGCGAGGTCGGCATCGCCGGTCTCGACGATCCGTCCGTGGGCCAGCACATGCACCACGTCGGGCACGATGTAGTCGAGCAGGCGCTGGTAGTGGGTGATCACCAGGAACGAGCGATCCGGCGCGCGCTGTGCGTTGACGCCCGCCGCGACGATGCGGATCGCGTCGATGTCGAGGCCGGAATCGGTTTCGTCGAGGATCGCCAGCTTCGGCGCGAGTACCGCCATCTGGAGCATCTCGTTGCGCTTCTTCTCGCCGCCAGAGAAGCCGACGTTGAGCTGGCGCTTCAGCATGTCTTCCGGCAGGTCGAGGGTCTTGGCCTTTTCCCGCAGCAACTTCAGGAACGCCATCGGATCGAGGTCCTTCTCGCCGCGCGCCTTCCTGAGCGAGTTCACCGCGGTCTTGAGGAAGTTGACATTGGTCACGCCGGGGATTTCCACCGGGTACTGGAAAGCGAGGAACAGGCCGAGCGCGGCACGCTCTTCCGGCTCCAGGTCCAGCACGTCGTGGCCGTCGAAGCTGATCGACCCGCCGGTGACTTCATACCCGGGGCGACCCGAGATCACGTGGGCGAGCGTGCTCTTGCCCGAGCCGTTCGGACCCATGATCGCATGCACCACGCCGGTCTCGACGGTGAGGTTGATCCCCTTGAGGATTTCCTTGTCCCCGATGCTGACGCGCAGATCCTTGATAACCAAGCCGTTGCTCATCGTTTTCTTCTCCAAATCGGGCACCGGCGTCAGCCGACACTGCCTTCCAAGCTGATACCCACGAGCTTCTGCGCCTCGACGGCAAACTCCATGGGCAGGTTTTGCAGAACTTCCTTGCAGAAGCCGTTGACGATCAAGGCCACCGCCTCTTCCGACGACAGGCCGCGCTGGCGGCAGAGGAAGAGCTGGTCGTCGCTGATGCGGGCGGTGGTCGCCTCGTGTTCGAGGGTCGAGAACGGCGTCCGGCTTTCGATGTAGGGAACGGTGTGCGCGCCGCACTTGTCGCCGATCAGCAGGCTGTCGCACTGGCTGTAGTTGCGCGCGCCCTCGGCTCCGGCCAGCACGCGGACGAGGCCGCGATAGGTGTTGTCCGACCGGCCCGCCGCGATGCCCTTGGAGACGATTGTCGAACGGGTGTTCTTGCCGATGTGGATCATC
>DBTR01000027.1:22647-22780 GCA_002307145.1 Rhodospirillum sp. UBA1311
CTTGGTGCCGGTGTCGGCCTGCTGCGCGTTGTTGGTGATCGCGACGGAATAGAATTCGCCCACCGAATCGTCGCCCTGGAGGATGCAGCTCGGATACTTCCAGGTCACGGCGGAGCCGGTCTCGACCTGGGTC
>DBTR01000008.1:0-37276 GCA_002307145.1 Rhodospirillum sp. UBA1311
GAGCGGCTCGTCCATCAGCACCACCTGCGGCTCGAACACCAGGGCGCGGGCGAGCGCGACGCGCTGCTGCTGGCCGCCCGAGAGCTGCGCCGGGCGGCGGCGCGAGAGCGCGTCGAGCTTGACCATGGCGAGGGCTTCCTTCGCCTTGATGCTGCGGGCGTCGCGCGACATGCCGCGCACCATCAGCGGGAAGGCGACGTTCTCCTCGATCGTCATGTGGGGGAACAGCGCGTAGTTCTGGAACACCATGCCGATGCCGCGCTGGTGCGCGGGCACGTCGCGGATCGAACGTCCGCCAAGGGTAATCTCGCCCTCGGTGGGAACCTCGAAGCCCGCCAGCATCATCAGGGAAGTGGTCTTGCCCGAGCCGGACGGCCCGAGAAGGGTGAGAAACTCGCCCCGACGAATGTCGAGGTTGAGATCCTTCACGACGAGAGTCTCGCCGTCGTAGGTCTTCCGCACGCCGGAAAAACGCACCAGGACATCGTCGGCTTGCGGGGTGATTTCACTCATCCAGAACGTCCTCAAGGGCTGGGCCTCTCGCCGCCCGGATACTCTCCCAAAGGCGACAAAAACCAGCATGCCCACGTTTAATTAATTAAACAAGAGGTTTTCGCTTCTTTTTTGTGCGTTGAAGTACAAACTCAGATTATGCCTATTTTTTGTTCTATATGATTGATTGGAATGCAACAAAAGAGCGAGCTCCGCCCGCGCCCGCGAAGGGACTCGTCCCTTCGATCCCATAACCCAGGCTTTTTGCGCGTAGCGCGATAACGCCATCACGCAACAGGACGGGCTTATGGCGCTACGCGCAAAAAGATTAAGGGGAGGCTTGGAGGGACCGAGTCCCTCCAACGGGGTCCAGGGGCAGAGCCCCTGGACTTGACCATCGGGCTCAGGCAGCCGTGGTCAGTTCGGCGAGGCAGGATTCGAGGATATCGAGGCCTTCGTCGAGGAGCGCGTCGGTAATCACCAGCGGTGCGAGGAAGCGGATGACGTTTCCGTAGGTGCCGCAGGAGAGGATGATCAAGCCGTTGGCGGCGGCCTTGCCGACCAGGGCCTTGGTGAGTTCGGGCGCGGGTTCGCGGGTGGCGCGGTCCTTGACCAGTTCCATCGCGACCATCGCGCCGACGCCGCGCACCTCGCCGATGCAGGCGAAGGCGTTCTTCGCCGCCATCGCGTTGAGGCGGGCCTTCATCCGCGCGCCGAGGACGTTGGCGCGGTCGATGAGCTTTTCCTCGGCGATCACGTCCATCACCGCGAGACCGGCGGCGCAGGCGAGCGGCGCGCCGGCGTAGGTGCCGCCGAGGCCGCCGGGATTGGAGGCCTGCATCAGGTCCTTGCGCCCGACCACGGCGGAGAGCGGGAAGCCGCCCGCGAGGGACTTGGCGATGGTCATCAGGTCGGGTTTGACGCCCGAGTGCTCGATCGCGAACATCTTGCCGGTGCGGGCGAAGCCGCTCTGGATCTCGTCGACGATGAGGAGAATGCCATGCTCGTCGCAGAGCTTGCGCAGCGCCTGAAGCCATTCGGTCGGCGCGACGACGAAGCCGCCCTCGCCCTGCACCGGTTCGACGATGATCGCCGCGACCCGCTGCGGGTCGACGTCGCCCTTGAACAGCGCCGCAATGGCTTTCAACGACTGCTCGACGGTAACGCCGTGGAAGGCGTCCGGATACGGCACGTGGTAGACCTCGGACGGGAACGGCCCGTAGCCGACCTTGTAGGGCGCGACCTTGCCGGTCAGCGCCATCGCCATCAGCGTGCGGCCATGGAAGCCGCCGGTGGTGGCGATGATGCCCGAGCGGCCGGTCGCAGCGCGGGCGATTTTTACCGCGTTTTCAACGGCCTCGGCGCCCGTGGAGAGGAAGATCGTCTGCGCCGGACCCTCGATCGGGGCGATCGCGTTGATCTTTTCCGCGAGTTCGATGTAGCCCGCGTAGGGCATCACCTGGAAGCAGGTGTGGCTGAAGTTGTCGAGCTGGGCCGCGACCGCCGCCTTGACCTTGGGGTGGTTGTGTCCGGTGTTGAGCACCGCGATGCCGGCGGCGAAGTCGATGTAGCGGTTGCCTTCGATGTCCCAGATTTCCGAGCCCGCCGCGCGTTCGGCGAACACCGGCAGCATGGTGGAAACGCCCCGCGGGACCGCCTCTTCCCGTCGCGCCTGGAGCGCGGCATTGGTAGCTTTAGCCATTGCGAATTCTCCTGATTTTGCCAGCAGGTCAGCGGTTCAAGCCACCGACGCAGAGATATTTGATTTCGAGGAAGTCCTCGATGCCGTACTTCGACCCTTCACGACCGAGCCCGGATTCCTTGACCCCGCCGAACGGCGCTTCCGCCATCGAGATCAGGCCTTCGTTGATCCCGACGATGCCGTATTCGAGCGCCTCGGCGACGCGGAAGATCCGGCCGATGTCGCGGCCGTAGAAATACGCGGCGAGGCCGAAGCGGGTGCGGTTGGCGAGTTCGATCGCTTCCGCTTCGGTCTTGAAGCGGAACAGCGGCGCGACCGGGCCGAAGATCTCCTCGGCGAAGAGGTCCATGTCGGGAGTCGCGTCGGCGAGGATGGTGGGCTGGTAGAAGCTGCCGACCTCACCCGCGCGCGCGCCGCCGCAGACGGGGGACGCGCCCTTCGCAAGGGCGTCGGCAACCAGGCTCTCGACCTTCTCCACCGCCGCCGCGTTGATCAACGGCCCTTGCGTTACGCCCGGCTCGGTGCCGTTGCCGACCTTGAGCTTGGCCACCGCATCCTTGAATTTCGCGGCGAAGGCGTCGTAGACGCCGTCCTGGACGAGGAAGCGGTTGGCGCAGACGCAGGTCTGCCCGGCGTTGCGGTATTTCGAGGCCATCGCGCCCACCACGGCGGCATCCAAATCGGCGTCGTCGAAGACGATGAACGGCGCGTTGCCGCCGAGCTCAAGGCTGAGTTTCTTCACCGTTCCGGCGCAATCCCGCATCAAGAGCTTGCCGACCTCGGTGGAGCCGGTGAACGAGAGCTTGCGCACCAGCGGGCTCTCGCACATCACCTTGCCGACGGCGGTGCCGCGCGCGGCGGTGACGATGCTCAAGACACCCTTCGGCACCCCCGCCCGCTCGGCCAGAACCGCAAGCGCGAGAGCGGAGAGCGGCGTCGCGGCGGCGGGTTTGACCACCACGGTACAGCCTGCGGCGAGCGCGGGCGCGACCTTGCGGGTGATCATCGCGCAGGGGAAGTTCCAGGGCGTGATCGCGGCGACGACGCCGATCGGCTGCTTGAGGACGAGGATGCGGGTGTCGGTTTTGGGCGCAGGAATGACGTCGCCGTAGACCCGCTTGCCTTCCTCGGCGAACCACTCGACGAACGACGCGCCGTAGATGATCTCGCCCTTGGCCTCGGCAAGCGGCTTGCCCTGCTCGGCGGTCATCAGCGCGGCGAGGTCGTCGGCGTTGGCGACGATCAGGTCGAACCAGGCGCGGAGGATGTTGGCGCGCTCCTTGGCCGACTTCGCCGCCCAGGCGGGAAACGCGGCGTCGGCGGCGACGATCGCGGCCTCGACCTCTTCCGGCGCAAGGTCGGCGACGTAGCCGACGGTCTCGCCGGTGGCGGGATTGGCGACCGAGAAAGTCTTCCCCGAGGCGGCGTCGCACCATTCGCCGTTCACATAGGCTTTGGCGGAAAGCAGGGAGACGTCGTTCAAAAAGCTCATCGGCGGACCTCGTGCGCGGGGATGTCGTTTCCCGGCACGGTACGCCTGTTTAAAAAATTAGACAATAGTCGCCGAAACTGCGCCGTGCGAATTTGCGAGTTGGAAGCGGTCGAATGGTTCTGCGGAGGAAATCGACCGGTTGGCGCGTGTCTGGGCTTTGCGAACCGCATGCCAAGTCGTGTCGCGGAGGCGTTGTCGCGAGTCTTCGCCGAACCCAACGACTTGGAGTTCGGGACACGCCAACCCGCAACGCAGGGTTGCCCGAAAATGCGGCAGGCGACCGCCCGCTTTTTAGCGTGTCGGGATCATTCCACCGTGCCCACGCCGATGATCACGTCGGCCATGCTCCGGTAGTTGCCGTCCGGCATGCTCTCGATGACGTCGAGGACGGTTTCCTCCGCACCCCGCCGCTCCGCGTGGCGGAACAGGTCTGCTTTGTGGGCTGGGAAGGTGATTCCCTTGAGAAATCGGGGAATGCTGGCGGGCGCGCGCCGATCCATAGCTCGGGGCATGTCTGTATCCTCCGCTGTTGGCCAGGAATCGCCCCGGTTCTCGCCGGAGTCTCGAACAGGAAACGCCGATTCGTGCAGCGAGTTCCGACTCGCACTCTCACTCCGCCGTGCCGTCGACCGCGACGCCCAGGCGTTCGGCGAGGCTGCGCGCGTCGGCAGGCGCGCGAACCTTGATGTCATTGTCGAAATAGACGAATACGTCGCGCCCGCTCTTGCGTTTGCGCGCGGCCTTGCCGATTCGTTCCGCATCCGTCGGCTCGCCGCCTTCGGACCAGGCCGCCACCCGCCGCGCCCAATCGTCGAGGGCGGCATCGCCATAGCCCGAGGCGTAAAGCTCCTCCGAGCCGTGCAGGCGACAGTAGACGAAGTCGGCGGTGAGGTCCATCAGACGCGGCCACTCCACGGTATCGGCACACACCAGGGCGACCTTGTGGCGTTTCAGCATCGCGACGAACGCCGAGTCGCGGAAGCTATCGTGGCGGATTTCGACCGCGTGGCGGAGGCGCTTCACGCCCTTGGCGCGCAGCCAGCAGCGCCCGTCGAGGCGCGCTTCGTGCCGCCGCGCGAGCGCCAACGCTTCCGCTGGGGTGTGCGGCAATTTGGCGAGGAAGGCCTCGAAGGGCTCGGGGTCGAATTTGAAGCTCGGCGGAAACTGCCAGAGGAATGGCCCGAGCTTGGGACCGAGGCGGAGCAGCCCGGAGGCGAAAAAATTCGCGAGCGGCAGGTCGACGTTCTTGGCCCGGCGGACATGGCTGATATAGCGCGAGCCCTTGATCGAGAAGACGAAATCGTCGGGTGTCTGCTCCGCCCAATGGGCGAAGCTCTCGGGCCGCTGCAGGCCGTAGAAGGTGCCGTTGACCTCGATCGAAGCGAAGCTCCGCGCCGCATATTCCAGCTCGCGCTTTTGCGCGAGGTACTCGGGATAGAACACACCGCGCCAGGGCGGATAGGTCCAGCCGGAAATGCCGATGCGAATTTTGCCGGGCATGGGTCACGCGGGAAAAGCGTCGCGTCAGCCGCACGGGTGCGGCCGACGCCGACAGGAAATGTGCGAGATTACTTCCACACCGGCTTGCCCAGGTCGATCTGGTCCTTGTCGGTGAGTGCGCCGGTGGCCGCGCCACCCGCCGCGCCGATAGCCGCGCCGGTCAACGGCGAGCCGGTCAATGCGCCGACGCCGAGGCCGGCTGCGCCGCCCAAGGCTGCGCCTGACATCGCGCGGTCGCCCTTGGTGTCGCCGCAGGCCGCGAGCCCGAAGGCGAGCACGGCAGCCAGGCCGACGCCGAGTGCGGTTCGCTTGAGGTCTTTCATCGGAATCACTCCTTCACAAAACGTCACCTGTAGGTGCAGGCACGTGTCAGGAGAGAAACGGTGGAGGGGGCCGCGTTGTTCCCTCAGGCGGTCTCGCGGGAGACGATGGAAAAGCCGAGGTCGATCACGGTTTCGGGGAACGGCCGGTCGGCGACCCGCGCCAGCAGCGCCTCGGCGGCGCGCGCCCCCATCAGGGTGCGGTCGACCCGCACGGTGCTGAGCGCGGGGAAGGTGTGGGCGGCGAGTTCGAGGTCGCCGAAGCCGACCACCGCAAGATCGGCGGGGATTTTCAGCCCGCGCGACTGCGCCTCGACCATCACGCCCAGCGCCAGCACGTCGGAACTGCAGAACACCGCGCCGTCGGCGAAACCCCGGTCGAGCAGGGACGCCATGCAGTGCCGTCCCCATTGCAGCGAGGACCCGGGCGGCGCGGTTTCCACCGGCACCTCGCCGCCGCCGCGCTTGGCGATTTCGGCGGAGAACGCCCGGACGCGCTTGTGGGCGCGGGAATCGTCGCCGCAGATCGCGGCGAAGCGGGTGTGGCCACGCCCGAGCAGGAACTCCGCCACTGCCGTGCCGACCTGGTCGTGGGAATAGCCGACGACGATGTCGAGCGGCGTCGGCGTGATGTCCCAGGTTTCCACCAGCGGAATCTTCGCCGCCAACAGGCGGCGGCGGCATTCGAGCGAATGGTTGATGCCGATCAGGAACACCGCGTCGGGTCGGCGGCCGAGCAGCGCCGCGACCACCGCGTCCTCGGTTTCGTGATCGTAGCCGGATTCGCCCAAGACGACCTGATAGCCGTGCTCGCGCACCGTGCGGGTGAAGCTCTGGATCGTCTCGGCGTAGACCGCGTTGGCGATCGAGGGAACGATCGCGGCGAACAGGCGGCTGCGGCTGGTGGCGAGCGCGCCCGCGAGAAGATTGGGGAGATAGCCGGTTTCGGCGATGGCGAGGTTGACCCGCGCCAGCGTCGCGGCGGCGACCTTGCCGGGATGGTTGAGCGCGCGGGACACCGTGGCCGGAGCGACCCCGGCGCGCTCGGCGACGGAGTCGATGGTGACGGCGGCGCTCGTCCGACGCACTCGTGCGGTCTTGCGCTTAGGCAGCTTGGCGTTGCGCGCTTGTCCGTCGGTTCCCATCGGCACTCCGTTCACCCGCCCGCGCATGGCGCGCGGCACACGCCTTTATGTTACCGGCCCGGGGTTGAACAACGCCAGCGCGTTGTGCAGCCCGAGGCGATCGGCGGCCACCTGCTTCCGGCCGCTCGCGACGTCGAGGATCAGGTGGAACAACTCCCACCCCACGGTTTCGAGGCTGGCCTCGCCGGTGGCGATTCGTCCGGCGTCGAGGTCGATAAGATCGAACCAGCGGGTCGCCAGCGCCGAGTTGGTCGCCACCTTCACCACCGGCGCGGCGGCGAGGCCATAGGGCGTGCCGCGCCCGGTGGTGAACACCTGGAGCGCGATGCCGGAAGCGAGTTGCTGGGTGCCGCAGACGAAATCGCTCGCGGGCGTGGCGGCAAAGATCATCCCCTTCTTGCGAATCCGCTCGCCGGGGCTCAGGACGTCCACGATCGGCGACCCGCCCGACTTGATCACCGAGCCCAACGCCTTTTCGACGATGTTGGAAAGGCCGCCGGTCTTGTTGCCGGGCGAGGTGTTGGCGCTGCGGTCGGCGCTGCCGCGCGCGAGGTAGCGGTCGTACCAGTCCATCTCGCGGATCAACGCGTCCGCCACCCCGTCGTCGGCGGCGCGTTCGACCAGCAGGTGGATCGCGTCGCGCACCTCGGTGACTTCGGAGAACATCACCGCGCCGCCCGCGCGTACGATCAGGTCGGCGGCGAAGCCCACCGCCGGATTGGCGGTGACGCCCGAGAACGCGTCCGAGCCGCCGCACTGCACGCCGATGACGAGGTCCGACACCGGGCAGGTTTCGCGGCGGCGCGCGTTCAGGCGTTCCAGGCGCGGTATCGCCTGGGCGATCACCCCGTCGACCATGGCGGCAAAGCCGGTAAAGGCTTCGTCCTGCAGACGGACGATGGCGGAGGGATCGGCGGGGCCGGAACGCAGCATCTCGGGCACCAGCTTCTCGCAGCCGAGGCCGATGATCATCGCCTCGCCGCCGAAGTTGGGGTTGCGCGCGAGGTTTCTGAGGGTGCGGATCGGCACGATCGCGTCGGGGGCGTTGATCGCGACGCCGCAGCCGTAGGTGTGGTCGAGCGCCACGACGTCGTCGACGTTGGGATACTTCGGCAGAAGCTCGCGCTTCACCCGCTCGACGACGTGCGCGACCACGCCCGCGACGCACTGCACCGAGATCGAGATCGCGAGAACGTTGCGCACTCCGACGCTGCCGTCCGGGTTGCGGAAGCCCTCGAAAGTGTAGCCTTCGAGCGGCGGCGTCTCGGGGATCGGCCGACGAACGCGGGAGAGGCGGGCGAGGTCGGGGGCCTCGGGCATCCGCACCAGGGTTTCGGTGACGCATGCACCCTTCGGAATATCGCGATCGGCATGGCCGATCACCTCGCCGTAGCGCCGGATCGGCTCGCCTTCTTTGATCGCCGCGAGCGCCACCTTGTGGCCCATCGGCACGTTCTCGACGAGGCGCGTGCCGTCCGCCAGGACTTGCCCGGCCCGCGCGCCCTTGGCGTTCACCACGATCGCGACGTTGTCATCGGCGTGGACCTTGACGCTCAAGGCGAGGTCGGGCGCGCTCATCGCGCCCCCTCCCGCCGCAGGTTGCGCCAGGCTTGGTAGAACGCATAGCCGAGAGACGCCACGATCAACACCCAGAGGCCGACCGCGATCGGGCTCTTGGTGAAGAAGATCGCGAGGTTGCCGTAGGATTCGATGCTCTTGACGAAGTAGACCTCCGCATCCTTGCCGAGGATGAAGCCGATGATGAACGGCGCGGATTCGAGCCCGACCTTCTGCCCGAGATAACCGAACAGGCCGAACAGCAGGAAAGTCCAGACGTCGAACATGATGCCCGAGTTGGCGCTGTACGAGCCGACCACGCACATCACCACGATCAGGGGATAAAGGAGGTGCTTCGGCACCTGGATGACTTTGGCGATGTGGCGGATGGCGAAGAACATCACGCCGAACATCACGAGGTTGGCGAGCACGAGGTTGAGCATGATCGCGTGCCACGCGCCGAGGTGCTCGCCGATGAACAGCGGTCCGAGCTGCAGACCCTGGAGGGTGAACGCGCCGATCATCACCGCCGTGGTGGAATCGCCCGGAATACCCAGGGACACCAGCGGGATCAGCGCGCCGCCGGTGAGGCCGTTGTTGGAGGACTCCGACGCCATCACCCCCTCGGGCTCGCCGGTGCCGAGCCGCTCCGGATGCTTCGAGAGGTTCTTCTGCTGCGCGTAGGCCAGCACCGAGGCGGCCGAACCGCCGATGCCGGGCAGCAGGCCGATGAAGGTGCCGATGGCCGAGGCGCGGTTGATCGTGCCGAAGTGGCCCTTGAACACCGAGAACGAGAACGGCTTGCCGTCACCGAGCTTGAAGTGGGAGGTCGGCTCGGGCTGTACGCCCTTGGCCGCCTCCTCCAGGATCACGGTGAGGCCGAACATTCCGATCAGCACCGGCAGCAGGGAGAAGCCGTTGACCAGGATGTCTTCGAGAAAGCCCGGCGCGAGGCGGATGTCGCCGTTGCCGCCGGTGTTGAGGTCGTAGGTGCCGATCAGCGACACCCAGATCCCGAGCGCGCCCGAGATCGCGCCGTTCAGCAGGTTCTTCGACAGCGAGGCGATGATGGTGAGCGCGAACAGGATGATCAGGAATTTCTCGACATAGGAGAACTTGATCGCGAGGTCGGCGAGCGCGGGAGCGAAGAAGAACAGCACCACGGCACTGAACAGCCCGCCGTAGAGCGAGCAGACGATGCCGATCTTCAGCGCCCGCTCCGCCTCGCCCTTCTGCGCCATCGGGTAGCCGTCGAAGGTGGTGGTGATCGACGATGGCGTGCCCGGGATGTTGATCAGAATCGCCGGAACCAGCCCGCCCGAAATCCCGCCGACGTAGAGCCCGAGCAGCAGCGCGAGACTGTGGTTGAGATCGAGGCCGTAGGTCATCGGCAGGCAGACCGCCACCGCCATGGTCGCGGTCATCCCCGGAATCGCTCCGAAGACGATTCCGATCAGCACCCCGGCCACGACCAGCGCGAGCATCAAGGGCGTGATTGTGGAGAGAATTTCCATCACTGTTCTCCGATGCTTACGGCAAGGTGAGGAAGAAGAGCCGGGCGAGCGCGTACCACACCACGAGCGGCGCGACGACCGCCGCGAGCCCGATCGTCAGGAGCTTTTTCCGGTCGAGATCATGAACGTAGAGCAGCGACATCGCCGCGGTGAACGCCATCGAACAGACCAGGAAGCTCAGGCCGGTGTTGGGCCAGACGTCGGACAACCGGTCCATCGCGATGGCGTAGACGACGAGCAGCACGAGCGTCGCACCGAAGCGCTTGACGTCGAACGCCTTCGCCGCGTTTGCGCAGTCGCGGCACATCCCGCTCCAACTGCGCGCAAATTCGCGATGCCGCGCGACCACCACCAGCAGCGCCAGCCCGACCAGGATCCAGGTCATGATGCGGGGGAAGAACAGATGGGATTGGTCGAAGTCGATGGTTACGCGAAGAAATTCGGGACCCATGGCCACCTCCGAGTTCGAAATCGGCGAAGACCCCCGCCGACCGCCATGGGAGCGGCCGGCAGAGCACCGTCAGGCGATTATCGGGTGGCGTCGATCAGCACCTGCGACTGCGCGGCCTTCTTCTTCAAATAGGCCTCGGCTTCCTTCGACGGATGGAAGTTCGGGATGAAGAACGCCTGCTTCAACGTCGCCTGGATCTTGCCGGCGGCAAAAATCTCGGCGAGAGCCTTGTCGAGATAGGCGACGATCTTCGGGTCCATGTCCTTGTTGTAGATGAAGAAGAATTCCTTATCGAAGGTGAAGTCCTGCTTGCCGTCCATGGTCACGCTCGCCTTCGGCGAGGTGAACTTCAGGAGTTCGTCGCGGGTGGTCGCCCCCATCCCTTCCGGGTTCGCCTGGGCGATGGTTTCCTGGCGGGCGGGCAGCCAATAGAACTGCATCGCCTTCTGGTCGTCGGCGGGAAGGCGGGTGTACTGCTCGTTCGCCTGCACCGAACCGTGGATCACCTCGGCCTGGCGGTCGAAGAGGAGCTGGTTCTTGTCGCCCTGGGAGCCGGTCTTGACCGACACCACGTTGGCTTCCTTGCCCGGGTAGCGCACCTTCACCGCATTCCGGAGCGCGCCGAAGTAAACCTCGGAAACCCCGCCCGGCTGGATCGCGACGCGAATCCGCTCGCCCTTGGCCGCGCCCTGGATCACGTCTTCGATCGACTTGTACTTGGAATCCTTGGCGCCGACGAAGGCATCGCCCGGATTGATCGAGATCGTCGGACCGACCTTGTAGTCGGCGAACATGTCCGAATAGCCCTTGAGGCCGAGAAGATGGCCGAGATAGGACTGGTCGTGGAAGAACATCACCGTGCTGCCGTCCTTGGCGCGCGACAGCGCCTGGAACGCGGCGCTGACGCCGACGGCGTCGACCTTGGCGTTGATGTCGAGCTTTTTCGACAGTTCGTCGGCGATGATCGCCGCGTTCTGATAGGTGTCGCCGCTGGTCGCGCTCGACCCGATGACGATGCGCAGGTTGCCGGAGATCGGCTTGTCCGCCGCGCCCGCCGCGCCCGCCGCGAGCCCCACCGCCGCGCCGACCAACACACACATTCCCAACAGACGTTGCTTCATTTTGGTTGTCCTCCCGGTGTTTCGCTGCATCCGACGTCATCGCCCTCCGGTTATCTTCCGGGTTTTCTGCCCCACTCTTCGGGGCGGGCGATGGAAACGCTTTCATACCTCCACTTTTCGTTCTACCATTGGGATCATTTCGCGGGGGTGAGTCAAGCGGTTTCCCGTAGCATGCCTCGGCGATTCGGGTTGAATATCAAGGTCAGGACTACTGACCCATGACGTCTGGCATCGCACTTTCGGTTGCGCTTTCATCATAGGAGGCGCAAAACCGGAAGGCGAAATCCGGCAGCGAGACGGGTAGGAAAAACACACACTCGGGAGAACCACGAATGACGGGGATCGAGGCGTACGGGCGCGGCAGCCCGGTGGTCACGGCGATGCGGGTGGTGCCGGTGGCGGGGCAGGACAGCATGCTCCTGAACCTGAGCGGCGCGCATGGCCCCTACTTCACCCGCAACGTGGTGATCCTTGAAGACAACGCGGGCAACGTCGGCCTGGGCGAGGTGCCGGGCGGCGAAGCGATCCGCAACACCCTCGAAGACGCGAAGGCGCTGGTGATCGGCCAGCCGACCGGCGCGTACAACCGCATCCTCAAAGCGGTGGGCGACGCCTTCGCCGACCGCGACTCCGGCGGGCGCGGCCTCCAGACCTTCGACTTGCGCATCGCGATCCACGCGCTCACCGCGATCGAGGCCGCCCTCCTCGACCTGTTCGGCCGCTTCCTCGGACTGCCGGTGGCCGACCTCCTGGGCGAAGGACGACAGCGCGAGTCGGTGCCGATTCTGGGCTATCTGTTCTATGTCGGCGACCGGAAGAAATCCGACCTCCCCTACCGTGCCGCCACCACCGCGAATGACGACTGGCTGCGCCTGCGCGACGAGGAAGCGCTTACCCCCGAGGCGATCGTCCGCCTCGCCGAGGCGACGCACGCGCGCTACGGCTTCAAGGACTTCAAACTGAAGGGGGGCGTGCTCGCGGGCGAGGACGAGATGGCGGCGGGTGCGGCGCTCAAGGCGCGCTTCCCCGACGCGCGGATTTCCGTCGATCCCAACGGCGCGTGGTCGCTCGACGAGGCGATCCGGCTCGCCAAGGCCAATCCCGGCGTCCTTGCCTATGCCGAGGACCCGTGCGGCGCGGAGCAGGGCTACTCGGGCCGCGAGATCATGGCCGAGTTCCGCCGCGCCACCGGCCTGCCCACCGCCACCAACATGATCGCCACCGACTGGCGGCAGATGGGCCACGCGGTGACGCTGCAGGCGGTCGACATTCCGCTCGCCGACCCGCACTTCTGGACCCTGCGCGGCGCGGTGCGGGTGGCGCAGATGTGCCGCGACTGGGGTCTCACCTGGGGTTCCCACTCCAACAACCACTTCGACATCTCGCTCGCGATGTTCACCCACGCCGCCGCCGCCGCTCCCGGCAAGATCACCGCAATCGACACCCACTGGATCTGGCAGGACGGCCAGAATCTCACCAGGAACGCGCCCAAAATCGAAGGCGGCCAAGTCGCGCTGCCGAAGTCGCCCGGCCTCGGCGTCGAGATCGACCTCGACGCCCTCGAAGCCGCGCACAAGGCGTATACTTCGCTCGGCCTCGGCGCGCGCGACGACGGCATGGCGATGCAATACCTCGTCCCCAACTGGCGCTTCGACAACAAGCGCCCCTGCCTGGTTCGGTAATCCCCTGAACACTTGCCAAAGGAGTTGCGTGTCATGGACTTGCCAGTGAATGCCTTCAAGCGGCGCTTGGCCGCGGGAGAGCAGCAGATCGGCTTGTGGTCGCACCTGTCGAGCTACATTTCCACCGAGGTGATCGCGGGCGCGGGATTCGACTGGATCGTTCTCGACGCCGAACACTCCCCCAACGACCCCCTCACCATCCTGCCCCAGCTCCAGGCGTGCGCCGAAGGCACCGCCTCGCCGGTGGTGCGGGTGCCGTGGAACGACACCGCGCTGATCAAGCGCTACCTCGACGTCGGCTCGCAGACCCTGCTGGTGCCCTACGTGCAAAATGCCGAGGAGGCGAAGTCGGCGGTCGAGGCGATGCGCTACCCGCCGCGCGGCATGCGCGGCTTCACCGGCCTGTCGCGCGCCTCGCGCTTCGGCCGGGTGAAGAACTACTTCGCCCGCGCCGAGCAGGAACTCTGCCTGATCGTCCAGGTCGAGACCGGCGAAGCGCTCGGCAATCTCGAAGCCATCGCGGGGGTGGACGGCGTCGACGCGATCTTCATCGGACCCGGCGACCTCTCCGCCTCGCTCGGCTACCTCGGCGACCCCGGCAACCCGGAGATGCAGAAGATCATCATCGACACGATCAAGCGCATCCGCGCCTGCGGCAAGCCCGCGGGCATCCTCACCGCCGACGAAACCCTGGCGCGGCTCTACATGCAGAGCGGCACCACCTTCACCGCCGTCGGCGCGGACATCGCCCTGCTGG
The DNA here is from genome assembly GCA_002307145.1 of Rhodospirillum sp. UBA1311. GTDB lineage: Bacteria > Pseudomonadota > Alphaproteobacteria > Rhodospirillales > Rhodospirillaceae > Oleispirillum. The sequence goes on from DBTR01000008.1 coordinate 13,734, forward strand.
CGCGCGGCGCGGAAAGCCTCGCCGCCCGTTACAAAGCCTGAAGAAGGAGTTCATCGGATGAGCAAAGTCGGATTCATCGGCCTCGGCATCATGGGCAAGCCGATGGCCCAGCACCTGATCGCCGCCGGTCACGAGCTGTTCCTGCAAACTTTGGGCGCGGTGCCGGAGGACCTGATCGCTGCGGGAGGCAAGGCCTGCGCCACCGCCGCCGAGGTCGCCAAGGCGGCGGAGATCATCATCGTGATGGTGCCGGATACCCCCGACGTCGCCCTGGTGCTGTTCGGCAAGGACGGCGTGGCGGAAGGCCTGACGCCGGGCAAGATCGTCGTCGACATGTCGTCGATCGCGCCGGTGGAGACCCAGGCATTCGCCGCGAAGATCGAAGCGCTCGGCTGCCGCTACCTCGACGCGCCGGTGTCGGGCGGCGAGGTCGGCGCGAAGGCGCAGACCCTCACGATCATGGTCGGCGGCCACGAGGACACCTTCGCGAAGGTCAAGCCGCTGTTCGAGCTGATGGGCAAGAACATCACCCTGGTCGGCGAGAACGGCGCGGGCCAGATCACCAAGGTCGCCAACCAGATCATCGTCGCGCTGACGATCGAGGCGGTGGGCGAGGCGCTGCTGCTCGCCTCCAAGGCGGGCGCGGACCCGGCGCGGGTGCGCCAGGCGCTGATGGGCGGCTTCGCCAATTCCAAGATCCTCGAAGTCCACGGCGAACGGATGGTGAAGCGCACCTTCGCCCCCGGCTTCCGCATCGCCTTGCACCAGAAGGATCTCAACCTCGCCCTCGGCACCGCCAAGGCGCTCGGCATCAGCCTGCCCAACACCGCGACGGCGCAGGAACTCTTCAACGCCTGCGCCGCACACGGCGGCTCGGGCTGGGATCACTCGGCGATGGTCAAGGCGCTCGAACTCCTCGCCGACCACAAGATCGTCGCGGACTGAAGCTCCGAAGGGCGGCGGGCTTCGCCCGCCGCCTCAAGGTTTTCCGGTGGTGACGCGGTGGATGAGTTCGCCGCAGTCGGTGTCTTCGCCGACGCCCAACTGGATCGTCGGGATCAGCGCGGCAAGCGGCGTCAAGACCGCGCCGAGCAGCGCCGCCGCGCCGCCGCGCACCGCGGCTTCCGCCCCCGGCAGGATCGTCGGGCTCTTGAGCGGGCCCGAGATATTGATCGGCGCGGGGATCGAGCCGACCGTCGGGTGCTTGCCTTCGGTGCGGATGCGATAGTCGATCTGCTCGGTCTTCAAGTTCACCGAGCCGTTGCCGTAGATATTGTCCGCCTCGGTGTCGATCACCACCACCTTGGTTTCGAGCACGCCCGCCTTCAACGGCATGTCGACCACCATGCAGCGCAGTGGGCTGCGCGTCGGCAGGCCGAGCGCGTTCACCACCGCGTTGCCGAATTGCAGGCCGGAGAGGCTGACCAGCAGCGAACTCAGGTCGCCGCCGGTCATGATCAATATCAGCTCGCCGTCGCCGTTGCCGAGGAAGGTCGCCATCGAGTTTCCGGTGGCGTGCAGCGTCGCCTTGCCGCCGAGCGTGCCTTCGCCCTCGAACACCTGGGTCGCCTTCATCAGCCGCGACAGCGACAGATGGCGGAAATCGACGTCGGCGCGCATCCGGGTGCGATCCTGGGCCAACGGTTCGAGGTCGATGTCGGCCTCGATCCGGCCGTCGCCCACGCCGAGGGTGAGCGGCTTCAGGGTGATCCGGCCATCCTTGATCGTAAGGTCCGCGCCGATCGAATCGAAGGGCATGTTCCTGCCCTTGATCTTCGCGCCGCGATAGGTGAGGTCGACGTCGGCGGCGCGGATCTTCGGCATGTTGATCGGCTCGTCGGGGAGGAGCTTGGGGTCGGCCTTCGCCGCCGCGAACTCCTGCTTCTGCTGCTGCGTCTGCTGGGCGTTGGCGTCGCCCGGCTGCGCGCCGATGAAGCCGCCGAGGTCTTCGAGATCGACGCTTTTCGAAGCGAGGTCGGCAACGACGTGCGGGCGCTCGCTACCCGGGTCGACGGCGATGGTGCCTTCGAGATCGCTGTTGCCGACCTTGCCGGAGAAGTTCTCGAAGCGGATCTTGCCGTCGGCATAGGCGAGGTTGCCGGTGACCTCGTAGGACGGCGTCGCCGGAATCGGCACGCCGGTGAGCGGCATCAGCGCCGCCATGTCGGCCCCGGCGAAGCTCAGCTTCACGTCGATGCCCTTGAAGTGCAAGGGGTCCTGCACCGTGCCCACCAGCGTCACCTTGGTCGGGCCGTTGGCGAGGCGCAGGTCGATGGGATAGGGCTGGTTCTCCTCCTGCAGCGCCAGCACCGCGCCGCCGATCAGCCGCCCGGTGATCGGCTGCCCGGCATAGCGCCCCTTGGCGTCCACGACGATCTGCGGCTTGCCGGTCGGCTCGGCGACGCGCGTCGCGATGGTGAGGTCGAAGTCGGCCTTGAGCTTGGGGATCACCACCTTGGCGTGACCGTCGGCGATGGTGAGGTTGCGGATTTCCGGCGGCTTGGCGTCGGGGTCGGACGGCGTGTCGGAGGTCGGGAAGGTATAGTTGTTCTGCCCGTCGTCGGTCGCGGCGACGTACACCTCGGGGCGTTCGACGGCGATCTGCGGCAGGCTGACGACGTGGCGACGGACGTAGGCGACGACGTCGATATCGACGCTCAGGCGTCCGACCCTGGCGAACGGAGCGTTCTCCGGTGCCGGGAAGTTCTCGGGATTGCCGACGACGATATCGTCGAGGGTCACCCGCATCACCCGGCCGAGGTCGACGTCGAGATCGCCGATGCTCACCGGCCGTCCCGCCGCCGCGCTCGCCCGCGTCTCGATCAGCGGGATGAACCACGCCCACGACCAGAACGCCGCGACCAGCACCAGGACCACGGCGACTCCGCCAACGATCTTGGTCCAGGTGGGGATGCGGCGCGCGGCCATGATCTGGTTGTCCCGGTGGTTGGGTTTACAACTTGATTAATCCCCATGGCGTTGCATTGGTTCCGCCGCGCGGCCGCCGCGATTTGCCAAAACCCGGAACCTGTGGTAGAACTTACGAGCTAGTTTAGCAGCGCTCCTGACAGAATTCCGGCAGCATTCCCGACGGCGACGCGGTTCGCCGCGGGGTTCGCTTCCGCCGGTTTCGGCATGTGGTGGAGGGTACGATGGGCATCTTCGATTGGCTGACCAAGCGCGGCGACCGCCAGGGCGAGAGCTTCGCGCACATGGCCGAACGCACCGGCACCAAGCTCGACCCGGCCGAGGAGGGGATGGGCCCCGCCCTCGATCAGGCGATGCGCCGCTGCCTGATGTGCGGCCACGACGTCGAGTGCCGCGACATCGAGCCCCACGCCGAAGCGCTCGAATATTGCCCCAACGCGCCGTTCTTCGCCGCCCACGGCGGCAGCTGCAAGGGCTAATCCACCGCTTCGACCTTGCGCGTCCTGCGCTCGTGGGCATAGCGCGCCAGCGCGGCGAAGCGATAGAAGCCGTGGACGAACTTCCCGTACGGGAACGACAGGAACAGCGCGAACACCAGTCCGAGGTGGAGCGCCAGCAGCAACCCCATCGCGGCGGTGTCGCGCAACGCCAGCAGCAGCATCCCCGAAAGCCCGCTCAGGCAGAGCATCCAGAGAAACGCCGCGCCCATGCCGGTGTGCGTCGCGATTGCGGCGTCGCGCTTGGCGCGCTCGGCCAGCAGCCCGAGAGGCCCGACGACGAGGCCGACGCCGCCCAGTGCGCCGAGAACCACCACCGGGTGCCAGAGCGGATACGGCGCCTGCGCGCCGAACTCGTGGAACACCGTGGCGAGGCCGGTGGCGGCGAAGCAGAGGGCGAAACCGTAGAAGGTGGCGTGATGGAACAGCCGCCGCCGGTCGGTTTCGGGGCGTTCCCCGGCGTTCATGCAGCCCATGCCGCCGCCGTCGAGGTATTTCAGGCTGGCGGCGTCGCGGCACGCCTGCCAGATCTCCGCCCATCCCACCGCCTGCGCGTCGGTGCCGCGCCAGAAGCGGCGCACGCCGATGCCGATCGCGGCGATGGCGTAGACGAACGCCGCGCCGAACAGCCCCGCCATCGCCCAATGCGGCATCATCCGGTAGAAGCCGCCCTCGCCGCCCACCGGGGCGAACAGCGCGCCCGGATCGTTGGCGGCGACGAAGCCCGCGACGAACACCGCCACCGACAGCGCGGCGGCGAACGTCACCCAGAGGCCGTGCCGCGCGAACGCGCCCGCGAACGCGGCGGGCCAAACATTGCGGGCGTAGGTTTCGTCGCGCAGGGCGGCCATCGCCACCGGCACGTTGATCGCGAACTCATGCGGCGGCGCGTATTGGCAGTCGTAGTAACAGGCGCCGCAGTTGTGGCAGAGGTTGGCGAGGTAGTCGGCGTCGCCGCCGTCGAAGGCGCGGCGCAGCTCCATCGCCGGGAACACCGCGCACAACCCCTCGCAATAGCGGCAGGCGTTGCACACCGTCATCTGCCGCACCACTTCCGCCTGCGCCGAGGTCAGGGCCTCAAGCTTGGACATGCGCCGCCCCCTCTCCCGCGATGCGGCCGAACACGCCGCCGATGGTCATGCCGATCCCGGCGAGGTAACCCTGGCCGAGGATGTTGCCCGCCATGATCTCCCCCGCCGCGAACAGGTTGGCGCAGCGCCGCCCGTCGGCGCGGATCATCCGCGCGGTCTCGTCCACCTTGACGCCCAAGTAGGTGAAGGTGATGCCGGGGCGGAGCGAATAGGCGTAGAACGGCGGCGTGTCGATCGGGCGGGCCCAGTGGGATTTCGACGGCGTCAGCCCCTCGGTGCGGCAATCGTCGTGGACGGTGTGGTCGAAGCTACCGGGCACGCAGGCGGCGTTGAACGCGGCGATGGTCTCCGTCGTCGTCGCCGGGTCGAGACCGATCTTCGCCGCGAGTTCGGGGATGCTCTCCGCCACCACCGGCGGAAACACCGAAGGCATGAACAGGCGGATCGCCTTTTCGTCGATGATCACATGGCCGATCTGGCCCGGTTGCGCCGCCACCAGCCGCCCCCAGATCGCGTAGCGCTTCGGCCAGAAGTCCTCGCCCTCGTCGTAGAAGCGTTGCCCCCCCGCATTCAGCACCACGCCGAAGGGCACGCAATCGAGCCGCGTCACGATGCCGCCGTCGAACTTCGGCGCGCGGCCGTCGATGGCGACGGCGTGGCACTGGTTGGGCTCGCCCACCGCCGCGATGCCCTTGTCGAGCAGCAGCCGCAGCGCCTCGCCGCGATTGTAGGGGGTGCCTCGGATCAGGAAGTTCTGTGCCGCCGGACCCCAGGCCTGGGTCAGCCAGTCGATGTTGGCCTCGAAGCCGCCCGAGGCGACCACCAGTGCATCGGCCTGGATTTCGCGCCGCACCCCACCGCTTTCGGCGGTGCCGCTGACGAATCGGTCGCCGTCGAGGACGATGTCGACGAGTTGGGTGTCGTAGTGGATGACGACGCCCAGGTCTTCGGCGGTGCGGTAGAGCGCGTTCAGCATCGAGCGCCCGCCGCCCAAGAAGAACGCGTTGGTGCGGCCGAGCGAAAGCGTGCCGCCGAGCGACGGCTGGAACCGCACGCCCTGCGCCCAGAGGAAGTCCCAAAGCTCGGCGGAGCGTTCGAGGGTCATCCGCGCCAGGAGTTCGTCGGTGACGCCCTTGGTGACGCGCATCAGGTCGTCGAGGAATTCCGCGACCGGATAGGGGCCGGTGAGGATGCCGTTGCCCGCGGTGTGGGCGACGCGCATGTTGCGGGTGTGGCGGGTGTTGCCGCCGCGATAGAACTTCGGCGCGCGTTCCAGCACGGTCACCCGTGCCCCGCCCCGCGCCGCGCTGATCGCCGCGCAGAGGGCGGCATTGCCGCCGCCCGCGACGAGTACGCTCGGGTCCTCTCCCGGTCCGGGCATTGCCTCCCCTTCAGCGGAGTCAGCCGACCGGCCGCTCCGCAAGTTCGCCGATCGCCGGCGCGAGTTCGGTCGGGCGTTCGGGCGCGGCCTCGGCGGTCTGGAGCGCCATGGTCGAATAGATCCGCGCGTTGCGGATATGGTTGCGCATCGCCGCCTCGGCCTTTTGCGGATCGCGGGTCTTGAGCGCGGCGACGATGTCCTGGTGTTCCTGCAAGGCGGCGGCGGCGCGGCCCTGCATGGTGCTGGACTTGTAGCGGTAGATCCGCAGGAGATCGTAGAGATCGCCGCAGATCATCGAAATCAGGCGCTTGTTGCGGCTCGCCCGGGCGATGCGGAAATGGAAGTCGAAGTCGCCGGATTCCTGGTAGTAGCCCTCGCCGGTCTCGATGCTTTTCTGCGAGCCGTGTTCCTTCAGGAGCTTTTCGAGGCCGACGATGTCGGCATCGGTCAAGTGCTCGACGGCGAGCGCACAGGCCATGCCTTCGAGGGATTCGCGGATCACCAGGAGGTCGTTGAGATCCGACGGACTCAAGGCCGCGACCCGCACGCCGATGTTGGGCGTACGCTCGACCAGGGTGCGGCCTTCGAGACGGCGAATCGCCTCGCGCAACGGCCCACGGCTGACGCCGAGCGCGGTGGCGAGCTGTTGCTCGTTGAGCTTGGTGCCCGGCGGCAGTTCGCCGGTGATGATCGCGGCTTCGAGGCGTTCGACGACTTCATCGACCAGGGAGCGCGCCTGCACTTTTCCGGTTAGAGCGAGCTTCACCATGATCGTCCTCTGTCAACAGTTCGCGCGTCTCATAGTTGTAGCGGCGGACCTTAAGGAATCCAAGTCGTTTCCGGAGCTTCCTGCTCGGTATGAGTAGCGAAGCGGATCGGTTGGGCGGCGCCCTGCGGCTTGCCCCGACCCTGCATCAGCTTCATCACCAGGCCGATGTCTTTGGCGGATTCGAGGGTTTCGAGGCGCTCGAACAACGGCGCGATCTGTTCGCGCGGCAGGCTGCGGCGGGCACAGTCTTCGAACTTGATCCACATTTCGCTGTCGGTCATCGGATGGTTGCCGTCGCGCCCGACGACGTTGTCGACGCGCCGCGTCAGCCGCCGACCGTCGTTGAGGGTGACGCTCACCTCCGCGCCCCACTGCGCCTCGCCGTCTTCCGGCATGTCGGGATGGGGTTCGGCGGTGGTGACGCCGAGAAGTCGCCGGATTTCCGGCTCGGCGAAGGCGGTGCCCTCGAAGTCCTTCAACCGCACCGCGCCGTCCAAAAGCGCGCGAGCGACGACGTACTGGACGCTGAACTTCGCCTGGAGCTGGGTTTGCGGGTCGGGGGCGTTGGTGTGGCGGAAGCGACGGATGTGGGGGCGGATTTCGAGCGCCGCGACGTCTTCCGCGCGCACGTCGTCCTTGTCGCGGAGTTCGAGCGCCATCATCACCGCCGGATGGGTGCTGCCGCAGCACGGGAACTGCTTGATCGCGATCGTCGGATCCTCGACTTCGAGCGGATTGCCCCAGTCGGCGAAGATCCGATCGACGTCGAAGGTACCGGGGCCGTTGAAGACGTTGAGAAAGCCCTGGTGATGCTCGAACGCGGCGGGATTGGCGGTGAAACCCTTCTCCGCCAGCAGCGCCGCGAGCACGCCGTCGCGGCCGCAATGGCCGATGTGGAGCGGCTTGGTCATGGTGCCGAAATTAGCCTTGAGCCCGGCGTCCAGCGACGCCGCAAGGCCGAGCGCGACGGCGGTCTTCTCGACGCCAAGCCCGATCAGGTGCGCCACCGCCGCCACCGCGCCGAACACGCCGAGCGTCGCGGTCGGGTGCCAGCCTTTGTCGTAGTGGTGGAAGTTGACGCCGCGCGCGATCCGAAGCTCGGTCTCGACGCCGACGATGTAGGCGGTGAGCACCTGGAGGCCGGAGAGCTTGCGCTCCTCCGCCACCGCGAACAGCGCCGGAACCAGCGGCACCGACTGGTGCCCGCCCAAGGTCGCGCAGAAGTCGTCGTAGTCGAGGGCGTGGGCAGCGGTGCCGTTGACCAGGGTGGCGTCGAGCGCCGAGGTGCGCCGGTCGGTGCCGAGGATCAACGAACTCCCCGGGCTGGTGGCGACGCCCGGCACCGACAGCAGAATCTGCACGCAGGGCTCGGGAATGCCGGCGAAGGTGACGCCGATGGTGTCGGTGATCGCGCGACGCGCCACGGCGCGCGCCTTCGGCGTCGCCTGCTCGGGGGTGAAGGCGAGAATCTTCTCGGCGAGGCGGGTGGCGATGGTGGGCGAGGCGATCTGGTTCATGCTGCGTGGCTCCCTGCGAAGCGGGCGGCGTTCTTCGCCGCGTTGCGCCCGGCGATGCGGCCGAAGGTCGCGCCCGACACCAAGCCGGTGCCCGCCGGATAGTTGTCGTAGAACAAGCCGCCGACCATCTCGCCGCAGACGTAGAGGCCCGGGATCGGCCGCCAGTCGGTGCCGACGACCTCCGCCTCCGTGGTGGTGCGCAGGCCGCCGAAGGTGAAGGTGATTCCGCCGGTGGCCGAATACGCATGGAACGGCGGACTGTCGAGGCGCAGGCCCCAGTTGGTCTTTTCGAGCGCGAGACCCTGGGTCGAGAGGCCGTCGGGCTTGGTCGGGTCGAAGCCGTCGTCGACGCCCTTGGCGGCGCGGTTGTAGGCCTCCAGGGTCTTCATCGCCTGCGCCTTGTCGTCGATATCGAGCTGCGCGACGAGATCCTCAAGGGTATCGGCGACGATCGGGGTGCTGGTGGAGTAGCGCGGCTCCAGGAGGTGGATCACTTTGGAATCGAAGATCTGCCAAGCCTTCGCCCCCGGTTCGGCGAGGATCGCGCGGCCGAACTTGGCATAGGTGAACAGCGCGCCGTCCTCGCCCTCGTCGACGAAGCGGTTGCCCTTGCGATTGAGCATCACGCTGTAGACGTAGCTCAGGCGGTTGCTGCGGTCGGTGAGTTCGCGCGGCGCGAACTCGCCCCAGTCGGCGGAGATCGGCGTGGCGTGGCAGCCGCTCCACTGCCCCCAGGGCATCGCGCCGATCGCCATCGCCATGCGCAGGCCGTCGCCCTGGTTGTAGGGCGTGCCGCGCACCTTCGCGCCGCCGATCTGGGCGCCGATATGCTGGGTGCGCATCTGCACGTTGGCCTCGAAGCCGCCGCAACCGAGCACCAGGCTCCGGGTCTTCAACAGGTGCAGCCCGGTTTCGTCGCGCACCTTGACACCCGCGATCCCGGCGCTGTCGTCCACCACCAGCTCCACCGCCGCGCTACCGTAGCGGATTTCGATGCCCAGCTTCTCGGCGGTGGCGAACCAACTGCGCGACAGGCCGACGCCCTCGTGCGCGGCGCGCACCACGAGGCCGCGCGCCCAGACCATCAGGTTGTCCTTGCGCACCGCCGAGAGAGTCACCGCCGGTTCCATCGCGATGCCGCCGGTCCGGTGCATCCAGAACACCGTGTCTTTCGAATTCTCGACCAGGAGGCGGGAGAGATCGGGGTCGGTGCGGCCGCTGGTGACACGCATCAGATCGCCGTGGAAGTCGGCCTTGGTGTAAGGCGCGATGCCTTCGTAGAAGTTTTCGTATTCCGCTTCCGCGCCGGGGATCAGCGGCGCGATCTCGCGCGGATCGTCAAGGGCGAAGCGCAGCACCGCGCCGCTCCAATGGGTATTGCCGCCCCGCATCTCGCGGGGCGCCTTCTCCAGCACCACCACCCGCCCCGCGCCGGTCTCCTTCGCCGAGACGGCGGCGGCGAGGGCGGCATTTCCCGCGCCGACGACGATGACGTCATATCCATCCATGTTCGCGTCTCCCGGTGATGTCGGCCCCTTCGTCGGCTGCGTCCCGACCTGCGTGCGGGGCTTCGAAGCGTTGTCCTACTTGACGCTATACGGTGGAATTGATACTACTGTCAACAGTTGCCAATCTATCGCGTCCCGTGACGCGGCGCGGAAATCCTCGGCTCTCGCGCCATCCCCACGGGAATTTCGAGCAATGAGAGGGGACTAGATGACCGACGCCGACCCCATCGCAGTTCGCCAGCGGCACCCCGGCGCGGCGCGGCGGATCGCCGAGTTCGCGGCGCGCCTGGACTACGACGCTCTGCCCGACGCGGTGGTCGAACGCGCCAAGCTCTCGATTCTCGACGCGCTGGGCGTCGGCCTCGCCTCCAACGCCTATCCCTTCGCCGACGCGGCGTTCATGGGGGCGCTGGCGCTGGGTGGCGTCGGCAGCGCCTCGGTGATCGGCCGCCCCGAGCAATTGCCGCTGCGCGACGCGGCGCTGATCAACGGGATTTTGATCCACGGCCTCGACTTCGACGACACCCATCTCGCCAGCATCATCCACGCCACCGCCGCGTCCCTGCCCGCGGTATTGTCGTTCGGCGAATCCCTCGACAGTAGCGGACGCGACGGCCTGGTCGCCTATGCGCTGGGGGCGGAGACCGCGATCCGCATCGGCCTCGCGGTCAAGGGCGGCTTTCACCACGTCGGCTTCCACGCCACCGGAGTGGTCGCGCACTTCGCCTCGGCGCTGGCGGCGGGCAAGCTCCTCGGCCTCGACGCCGACCGCCTCACCGCCGCGCAGGGAATCGCCGCCAGCACCGCTTCGGGGGTACAGGTGTTCCTGGAGGACGGCGCCTGGACCAAGCGCTTCCACCCCGGCTGGGCGGCGGTCGCGGGAATCACCGCCGCACGCCTCGCCGACAACGACTTCAAGGGCCCCGAGCGCCCCTACGAGGGCAAGTTCGGCCTGCTCGAAACCCACCTCCAGGCGGCGGCGAACGACGCCGACTTCGACGCGCTCACCCGCAACCTCGGCGGAACTTGGGAAATCGTCGACACCGCGATCAAGCCCTATCCGGTCTGCCATTTCATCCACGGCTGCGCCGACGCGGCGATCGCGCTGCATCTCCAGATCGCGGGCGAGGAGATCGTGTCGGTCGAGGCCTACCTGCCCGAGCCGACGCTCCACATCGTCGCCGAGCCCGCCGCTGCGAAGGAAGCCGCCGGCACCGACTACGAGGCGAAGTTCAGCGCCCAGTTCGTCGTCGCCACCTGCCTGTTGAAGGGCCGCTTCGGCCTGCCCGAGCTCGCCGACGCGGCAATCACCGACGAACGGGTGCAGGCGCTGGCGAAGCGGGTGCGCTGCGCCGCCGATCCCGAAACCGCCTTTCCCGCGTATTTCTCGGGCGGGGTGCGGGTCAAGCTCGCGAGCGGCCGGACCCTCTGGCGGCACGTGCGGGTGAACTCGGGCGCGCCGCCGAACGCCCTCGATCGCGACGCGGTGAGCGCCAAGTTCCTCGCCTCGGCGACGATGATCCTGCCCGAATCCCAGGCGCTACGCCTGCGGGAGTGCGTTCTCGACCTCGAAAACCGCCCGATCCGCGAGCTTGCCGCGATGCTGCGCAAACTCGCCTAGGGCCAACCGCGAAGAAACGGAAACCGCCATGGACCAGACCTCGAAGCCCGCCGATTCCCTCGCCGCCCGCCGCGTCCGCTTCAAGCAGGCGGTGCTGGAACGGCGGGCGCTGCTCCTCCCCGGCGTGGCCAACGCGCTCGGCGCGCGGATCGTCGAGGATCTGGGCTTCGAGGCGGTCTACCTCACCGGCGCAGGCCTCGCGAACACCGAGTTCGGCGTCCCCGACCTCGGTCTGGTGACGATGAGCGAATTCGCCGAGGCGACGCTCCGGATCAGCGACGCCTGCACCCTGCCGCTGGTCGTCGACATCGACACCGGCTTCGGTAACGCGCTGAACGTCACCCGCACGATCCGCTCGATCGAGCGCGCGGGCGCGGCGGCGGTGCAGATCGAGGACCAGGTGTTCCCGAAGAAGTGCGGCCACTTCGCCGGCAAGGGAGTGATCCCGGTGGCGGAGATGGTGGCGAAGCTCAAGGCGGCGGTCGACAGCCGCACCGACGCTAATCTCCTGATCATCGCCCGTACCGACGCCCGTGCGGTGGAGGGCCTCGACGCCGCCCTCGACCGTGCGCATGCGATGCGCGAAGCGGGCGCCGATATCCTGTTCGTCGAGGCTCCCATCGACCGTGCCGAGATCGAAGCGATCGGCCGCCTGCCCGCGCCGCTGCTCGCCAACATCGTGTTCGGCGGCAAGACCCCGATGCTCGGCCGCGACGAGTTGGCGGGGCTCGGCTATTCCCTGGTGCTCTACGCCAACGCCGCGCTGCAGGCGACGATCCGCGCGGTGAGTTCGGTGCTCGGCCACCTGCGCGACCACGGCGACCTCGCCGCAATCGAGGATCAGTTGGCGGGCTTCGAGGAACGTCAGCGGATGGTCGGCAAGGCGCGCTGGGACGCCATCGAGCAGGCCTACGCAGTGAAGCCGTCAGAGGAGATTCAACATGCCCAGGACCGCCGCGATCCCTAGAAGCGCGAGCGGGTTGAGGCGGGTCCACAGCACTCCGGCGGCAGTGAGCGCGGTGACCACATAGCCGCCCCAGCGCGGCCCCGCCGCCGCGATCGAGAGCAGGCCCGCGCTCGCCACGATCAGGCCCAGGGTAACCGGCAGCAGGCCGCGTTCGAACACCTTGTACCAGGGCAGGTGGTTCCACCGCGTCGTCAGGCGCGAGGCGGTGAAGACGATGACGAACGCCGGGATGCAGATCGCCCCCGCCGCCACCAGCGCGCCCGAAATCCCCGCCACCTGCCAGCCGAGCAACGCCACGACGATGAGGTTGGGACCGGGCGCGGCCTGGGCGAGGGCGAAGAGGTTGGCGAAGGTCTCGCTCGACATCCAGCCGTAGACGTCGACGGCGACGCGGTGCATCTCGGGCAGCGCCGAGAAGCCGCCGCCGATGGTCATCAGCGAGATCAGCCCGAAGTTCCAGGCGAGGGTCCAGAGAATCCCCTTCATCGCCGCACCGCCCGCGCAATCAGGATGCTCGCCGGAATCCCCGCCAGCAGCACCCAGGCGAGCGGCAACTTGAGGACCAGGATCGCCACGATCACCGCGGCCGCCACCCCCATCACGCGCGGATTGCGGCGTTGCGGCCAGCCGATCTTGAGCCCCATGGCGAGGATCAACCCGGCAGCGGCGGAGGACACGCCGTGGAACGCCTGCTCCACCGCCTCGATCCGGCCGTAGGACTGGTAGGCGGTGGCGAGCGCGAGGACGATCGCGATCGGCATCGCCATCAAGCCGACGAACGCCACCACCGCGCCCGCCAACCCGGCAAAGCGCGAACCGACGCAGATCGCCATGTTCATCGCGTTGCCGCCGGGGAGGAACTGGCAGAGCGAGAGCATGTTGGCGAACTCCTCCTCGTTCAGCCAACGTCGCTTTTCCACCAGCATCCGGTAAGTCCAGGGCATCACCCCGCCGAAGCCGCAGAGGCCGACCCCGCCGAAGGCGAGGAACAATTCCCAGCAGCCGATCTTCAGCTCCGGCGCGAGGGCCCCACCTTCATCCTCACTCGGCAACGGCGACGCGGTCATCGGCGGCCCCCTGATGGGAGGCGGAGACCGGACGGAAGCAGACCACGCCCTCGAACAGCCGCCGCGCGGTGCGGTAGACCGCGCCGTATTCGGCGGTAGCCGGGCCGTCCGCCGCAAGGATCACCTTGGCGTCGACCACCACCACGCCCGAGGGCTGGGCGATCCGGATCGGCCGTTCGCTCGCGGTGGCGAGGCGCGCGGGCAGCGATCCCGGCACCCGCACCGCCACGCCGAGGCAGACCGCGCCGGTGATCGGCACCGCGCGGTGCGGCTGGCCGACCGAGATCATCCGCACGCCGATATCGTAGTCGGCCGCCTTGAGGCTGCCGGAGAGCGTCGGCGCATCGATCGGGGCGGCGATCATCGCGACCTTGGGCACGCTCGGGATCGTCGCCGCCTGCGCCGGGCTGGACGAAAGCCCCATCGCGACCGAAGCGGCGCAGCGGATCGCCTCCATCCGGCTCAGGAATTCCGCGTCGGCTTCGAGGTCTTGCGGGAGTTCGTCGCCGCGCTTGCCGAGGGCTGCGGCGGGAACGAAGACGCAAGGATTGGCCGCGTCGACCATCGACGCCTCGACCGCGCCGAGACCCTGCACGTCGAGAAGATCGAGGGGCTTGCCGGTGGGCAACAGGCGGCCGGTCTTGGAGCCGCCGGGATCGCGAAATTCGAGCTTGATCGGCGCCCCGGTGCCGGAGACGCCGTCGATCGCGAGGTCGCCCGCGACCTCGGCGACGCCGTCGGTCATCGTGAACCGCGCGTGGATCACCTTGTTGGTGTTGGTGTTGTGCACCCGCACCATCACCTCGCCGTTCGCGGGCACGTCGACCAGGCCTTCGTCGGCGGCGAACGGCCCCATGGCGGAAGACATGTTGCCGCAGTTGCCGCTGTAGTCGACGCTGGCCGAGCGCACCGAAACCTGGGCGAAGGTATAGTCGAGGTCGGCATCGGGCCGCGAGGACGGGCCGACGACGCAGATTTTCGAGAGCGACGAGATCCCGCCGCCCATGCCGTCGAGCTGCCGTCCGCTCGGATCGGGCGAGCCCATCACGGCGAGGAAGATCGCATCCCAGTCCTTGGGGTCGACGGGGAGGTCGCGGCGCTTGAACACCACCGCCTTCGACGTGCCACCGCGCATGAAGGTGGCCGGAATCCGCATCAAAGCCATCTGCCGTTTCCTTTTTCCTTCGGCCGCGCCGCCGCGCGCGGGGGCGGCGGCATAAAGGTTGGACGGAAGCGGCCGTTACGTCGGAACACCCGGGGGGAACGTTGGGTATATTTACCCACGCCCGGCTTGGGGCAAGCCCCCGCATGCGCCGAATTTTTCTATACGATCCCGCCCCCGTATTGTCAACAGTCGGCAAATTTGCGGAAGCCGTTGACAGCATCGACAACTTTACCTATTGTCAACAGTAGAAGATTTCTAGGGAGGACGGAGCGGTGACGCGGAAAATTCCCTGCACGATCATGCGCGGCGGCACGAGCAAGGCGGTGTTCCTGCGCGAGGCGGATCTTCCCCACGGCGCGCAGGAACGCGAAGAAACCATCCTCGCGATCTTCGGCTCCCCCGACCGCCGCCAGATCGACGGCCTCGGCGGCGCCGACCCGCTCACCAGCAAGCTCGCGATCATCGGCCCGCCGCCCGCGGGGAGCGACGCGCACCTCAGCTACACCTTCGGACAGGTGGAGATCGACCGCCCGGAAATCGACTGGTTGAGCCTCTGCGGCAACATCAGTTCGGCGGTCGGCCTCTATGCGGTGCAGGAAGGCCTGGTCGCCTCCACCCAGCCGATCACCCGGATCGAAGCGTTCAACACCAACCTCGGCCGCAAGCTCGCGATCGAAGTGCCGACCGAGAACGGTGAGGCGGTGGAGGCGGGCGACTATACCGTTCCGGGCGTGCCCGGCAGCGGCGCGCGGATCTTCGTCGACTTCCGCGACACCGCGGGCGGCGCGACCGGCCATCTCCTCCCCACCGGCAATCCGATCGACCGCATCGACGTCCCGGGCCTCGGCGAACTCGAAGTCTCGCTCGTCGACATCGGCAACGCACATGTGTTCGTTCGCGCCGCCGATCTCGGCATGACCGGAACCGAGACCGCCGCCGAGATCGACGCCGACAAGCCCTTGCTCGCCCTCCTGGAAACCATTCGCGGCATCGCGGCGGAAAAGATGGGGATGATCCCGGACGCGGCGCGCTCGCGCGAGACGAGCCCGGCGACGCCGATCATCGGCATGGTCTCGGCCCCCGCCGACGCCCCGAACGGCCTGGTCGGCGGCACCATCCCGGGCGACGCCGTCGACGTGGTCTCGCGCCTGCTGTTCATGCAGCAGACCCACAAGACCTACGCGGGCACCAGCACGGTCTGCACCGGCATCGCCGCGCGCATCCCCGGCACCCTCGTCCATGAAATCGCCCGACCCGAAACCCGCGACGCGCTGGAAGTGCGGATCGGCCACCCTGCCGGGGTGATCGTCACCGAGAGCGAGGTCTCGCTCGACGGCAACACCTACGTCGTCCACCGCGCCACCCTCGGCCGCACCGCGCGGCGGATCATGGACGGCACGGTGTTCGTCCGCGCTCCGGCGCGCGTGGCCTGAACGGAGCGCCCGCATGACCATCGCCGAACGCCTTGCCCAGCACTTTTCCGGCCTCGCCTTCGGCAAGATCCCGGCGGTGCAGATCACCGACGCCAAGCGCCTGGTGCAGGACTATCTCGGCGTCGCGCTCGGCGGCAGCCGCACCGAAAGCGCCCGGATCGCCGCCGAATTCACGATCCTCACCGGCGGCAGGGCGGAGGCCCGGCTGATCGGCAACGGCGCGAAGGTCCCGGCGGTGCATGCGGCATTCGCCAACGCCATCGCCTCCCACAGCATCGAACTCGACGACGTCGATGTGCTCGCGCTGTTCCACTTCAGCCCGCCGGTGGTCTCGGCCGCCCTCGCGGTCGCCGAGCGCCAGGGCTCGACCGGCGCCGAGTTCCTCGCGGCGGTGGTGGGCGGCTGCGAAATGCTCGCCCGCGCCAGCGCCGCCACCAACATCTCGCTGCGCGATCGCGGCTTCCACACCACGCCGGTGTGCGGCGGCTTCGGCGCGGCGGTGGCGGCGGGCATGCTGCTCAAGCTCTCCGAAGCCGAGATGGTTTCCGCCCTCGGCCTCGCCGGAGCGCAGGCCTCGGGGCTGATGGAAATGTATGGCCCGTCGATGCAGAAGCGCTTCAACCCCGGCCCGGCGGCGCGCGCGGGCGTGACCGCCGCGGTGATGGCGAGCCTCGGCTACACCGGCGCGGCGACGATCTTCGAGGGTGAGCGCGGCTTCTGCCGGGCGTTCTCCGATAAAGCCGACCTCGACGCCCTGACCCGTGGCCTCGGCGCCGAGTTCCCGATCTTCATCGAGTTCAAGCCCTACTCCTGCGCCCGGCCGATCCACAACGCGATCGACTGCGCGCTGAAGATCCGTCGGCAGCTTTCCGGACCGGTCTCGACGATCGCGCGGATGACGATGCGCCGCCATCCCGACTGGGCGCACTACCACCTCAACCCCGCGCCCCGCACCTATCACGAGGCCCAGGTGAGCCTGCCCTATTCGGTCGCGGTGGCGCTGATCGAAGGCGCGGCCCTGCCCGCCCAATACCAGGATGCGAAGCTCGACGACCCCGAGATCCGGCGCCTCAGCCACCTGATCCAGGTGGTGCCCGACGCCACCCTGCCGCGCGGCGTCTCCTGCCATCTCAGCGTCGAGACCGAGGCCGGCGAGGCGCTCGCCGCCCAGGTCGACCATCCGAAGGGCTCGATCGCGGTGCCGATGAGCGCGACGGAAGCGGCGGCGAAGTTCCACGCCCTCGCCGACCCGGTAATCGGCGGCGACGCCGCCGACGCATTGGTCGCCCGCGTCGCGTCCCTCGAAACCTTTCCGGCGATCGCCGGACTGGTCGAGATGCCCCGCCAGGGGAGCGCGCGCGAAAGCGCCTGAACGCCCGAATTTCCTTGAGCGGTCCGCAACACGGTTTCGACTTCACGTGTTGCAAATAAGACCCATCTCAAGAAATCGGAGCGATCTGCAAGACGGTACCGCACGGGGGCCAACCCTCGGCGCAAGGTTGTGGTTTCAACGATCCTCGGGGCGCCGGGCGCCGAGGCCATAACAACCGACGGGAGGTATCATGACCAAGTCTTCGCGTATCGTGACGACGACGTTCGGCGCGGCCATCCTCTGCGGGATGACGGCGATCCCGGCGCATGCGGCGGATCTCACCGTCCGCTTCGCCTGGTACATGCCGCCGCACACCGCAACCTCGGACCAGGCGGAAGCGATCACCAAGAACATCGAGGAGATGAGCAAAGGCGCGATCAAGGTGCAGACCTATCCGGCAGGCTCGCTCGCGGTCGAGACCGGCATGGGGCAGGCAATCACCAACAACACCGTCAACATGGGCATCGTCGGCATGCACTGGTGGTCGAACCGCGAGGCGGCGCTCGACTGGGACACCATCCCGTTCCTCGTCACCGAGCCCGCCAAGCTGATGCCCGCGTTCAAGGGCAAGCTCGGCGACGACATCAACGCAATTCTCAACAAGCACAACGTCGAGGTGATCGACTGGGGCTTCTACGGCTATTCGATCAGCTACGTGAACACCAAGCGCGAGGTCAAGCTGCCCGCCGACTTGAACGGCCTCAAGATGCGCTCCGACGGCAAGCTCAATAACGTTTTCCTCCGCGACCAGGGCGGCGTGCCGGTGGCGATCGATTCCTCGGAAGTCTACACCGCGCTGCAGCGCGGCACCCTCGACGGCGCGTCGTCGGGCATGGCGAGCTTCGTCTCGCGCAAGTGGATCGAAGTCGGCAAGTACATCACCGCGATCAAGTATTCCCCGATCGTCTATCCGATCCAGGCCAACGCCGCCTGGTGGAAGGGCCTGACCCAGGAGCAGCGCGACATCATCACCAAGGCGATCGAAGCGACCGAGCAGTCGAACCTGAAGACGATCGAGAGCGACTTCACCGACAACATCAAGGTCGCCGAGAAGGCGGGCGTAAAGGTCTACCAGCCGAACGCCGACGAACTGAAGATCTGGAAGGAGAAGGCCTATCCCCACGCTGTCGAAACCTATCTGAAGGCCGCCGGCGACGACGGACAGAAGATGCTCGACGACGTCAAATCGGCCATGAACTGACGGCGGCCGGGCATGGACTCCGCAACCGCACGGCCCGCGCAGTCGAGCGCCGAAACCGTAGTCCGCGTCGGCGAACGGATCGTCGACGCGGTCTGCCACGTCGCCGCGCTCTCGCTGCTGTTCCTCACCGTGGGCCTGTTGCTCGGGATCGTCCTGCGCTGGTTCACCCTCGACAATTCCTGGACCTACGGCTTCGATCTGATCTCGCTGGTCTGGGTCGCGTTCGGCGGCGCGGTGGTCGCCGCCAAGTTCGACTACCACGTCACCGCGGGCATCTCGCTCGAAACCCACTTCCCCAGCCTCGGCGTGGCGCTGCCGCTGCTGCGGTTCGTCATCGTCGTCGGCTTCCTCCTCCTGTTCCTGGCTTCCGGCTGGCAGGACGTGTCCAACAGCTACCTCAACCACGAGACCACCTACGACGTCACCGAGTGGCCGGTGTGGCTGGGCAAGGCTGCGCTGCCGGTCGGCTGCCTGTTCTGGGCGTTTACCGAAGTCGTGAAATTCGGCCGCGCGCTCGTGTCGCGCTGAACCCACGGTCCGCAGACAAACGGGAGGGACGAGATCTTGGTGTTCCTGACGACGATCGTCGTGCTTCTGGTCCTTCTCGTGGTCGGGATTCCGATTGCGATCTCGTTGTTCATCAGCGGCTTGATCGGCTACATGATGACCATCGACATCGCCCCCGGCCTGACCGCGCTGGCCCAGATCGCCTACGGCCACCTCAATTCCTTCGTCCTCGCGGCAATTCCGCTCTATGTCTTCATGGGCCAGATCATGCTGAAAGGCGGCTCGGGCAAGGACCTCTTCGACTTCGCCCAGCGCGTCGTCGGGCGGCTGCCGGGCGGCCTCGGCGTCGCGGCGATCTTCGCCTGCGCGATCTTCGCCGCGATCTCGGGCTCCTCCACCGCCACCGTCGCGACGATCGGCTCGATCAGCATCCCCGAGATGCTGAAGCGCGGCTACGACCGCAAGATGACGGCGGGCGCGGTGGCGGTCTCGGGCAGTCTTGGGATTTTGATCCCGCCTTCGATCTCGTTCATTCTCTATTCCCTGGTCACCAGCACTTCGGTGGGCAAGCTGTTCATGGCGGGGTTCCTCCCCGGGATCATGCTGGCGCTGATGTTCGCCGCCTACACCATCGTCGTCAGCCTGCTCGACCGGACCAAGCAACTGCCCAAGGACACCTCGAAGATCCCGCTCACCTTCGAGATGTTCGGGATCATCGCGATGATCTTCATCGTCCTGGGCGGCATCTACCTCGGCTACTTCACCCCCACGGAAGCCGCGGCGGCAGGCGTCGCCTACGCGCTCGCCTTCACCGTCTTCGTCAAGCGCACCCTGACGCTCCGGCTGTTCTGGGCGGCGACCCGCGACACCGTGGCGTCGAGCGCGATGATCCTGATGCTGGTGGCGGGCGCGGCGGTGTTCGGCAACACCCTCTCGCTCCTGCGCGTGCCGCAGGACCTTACCGCGTGGCTCGCCACCCTCGACCTCAACGCCTGGGAATTCCTGCTCGCGGTCAACCTGCTGTTCCTGGTGCTCGGGATGTTCATGGACGCCTCGGCGGCGATCCTCGTCACCGTGCCGATCCTGCTGCCCGGCCTCGAACACTTCCAGATCGACCTGATCTGGTTCGGCGTGATCCTGGTGATCAACATGGAGATCGGCGCGGTGACCCCGCCGGTCGGAATGAACCTGTTCGTGGTCAAGGCCCTGAGGCCGGATTACTCGATCGGCGAGATTCTGATGGGGTCGCTTCCCTACGCGCTTCTCGGCCTGGTCGGGCTCGGCCTGGTGATGATCTTCCCCGACATCGCCCTGGTGCTGCCGAACAACGTGAAGTGAGGTCCGGATGAAGTCGAACATCGTCCGCGTATTCCCGAGCGCCGCGACGCCGCCGCGCGACCAGCTCCTCGCCTGGAAGCTGGCCGAGGTCGCAGCCGATGCCGCGCCCCTCGACCCCGCCGCGGTCGAGATGATCGCCAACCGGGTGATCGACAACGCCGGAGTGGCGGTGGCGGCGCTCGCCCGCCGCCCGGTCGCCAACGCGCGGGCGCAAGCCCTCGCCCACCGCCACGCGGGCGGCGCGACGGTATTCGGGCTGCCGCGCGACGTCCGCGTCGCCTGCGAATGGGCGGCCTGGGCGAATGGCTCGGCGGTGCGTGAACTCGACTTCCACGACACCTTCCTCGCCGCCGACATGAACCACCCGGGCGACATGATCCCGGCGGTGCTGGCGGTCGGCCAGCAGACCGGCGCAAGCGGTGCGGATCTGGTGCGCGGCGTCGCGGCGGCCTACGAGATCTGCATCGACCTGACCAAGGGAATCTGCCTGCACGAACACCGCATCGACCACCTCCCCCACATCGGCGCGGGGATGGTCGCGGGAATCGGCGCGATGCTGCGGTTGCCGGTGGAGACGATCTATCAGGCGCTCAACCACATCGTCCACGTCACCGTCACCACGCGGCAGTCGCGCAAGGGCGAGATCTCCACCTGGAAGGCCAACGCCCCGGCGCACGCGGGCAAGCTCGCGGTCGAGGCGGTCGACCGGGCGATGCGCGGCGAAACCTCGCCCGCGCCGATCTACGAGGGCGACGACAGCCTGATCGCCTGGTTGCTCGACGGCCCGGACGCCGAATATGCCGTGCCCCTGCCCGAGCCCGGCGAGCCGAAGCGCGGGATTCTCGAAACCTACACCAAGGCCTATTCGGCGGAAATCCAGGCGCAGGCGCTGATCGACCTCGCCTTCCGCATGCGCGCCCGCCTCCCCGATCCTTCGCGGGTCAGGGCGATCGAAATCCGCACCAGCCACCACACCCATCGGATCATTGGCAACGGCGCGGGCGACCCGCACAAGTATTCCCCCGACGCCACCCGCGAAACCCTCGACCACAGTGCGATGTACATCTTCGCCGTAGCGCTGGAGGACGGCCGCTGGCATCACATCGACAGCTACGCACCCGCCCGCGCCCACCGCCCCGAAACCGTCGCCCTGTGGAACAGAATCCGTACCGTCGAGGACCCGGAGTGGACGGCGCGCTACCACCACCCCGATCCGGCGCAGCGCGCCTTCGGCGGCACCGCGATCGTCACCCTCGACGACGGCACGAAAATCCGGGAGTCCCTCGACGTCGCCGACGCCCACCCCTCGGGGGCGAAACCGTTTACCTGGAGCGACTACCTCGCCAAGTTCGACACGCTGACCGAAGGCCTCGTCTCGGCGGGGGAGCGGCGGCGGTTCATCCACGCCGCGCTCGATCTCCCCAATCTCCCCGCGGGGGCACTGACCGAACTCACCGTGGAAGCGCCCGACGCGCTTGGCGACCCGGCCTCGCTCCGCCCCGGCCTGTTCGAGTCCGGCGCCCCTTAGTCGGCGGGACCACCGCAGCTCGACCACACATCGCCCAATCCTTGGGCGATGGCCCGTCGTGGGCAATTCCGCAGCAGAAAATTGCCCTGCGCGTGTAAATTCATTTTTGCGAACGCCGCATTCCAGGCTACAACCGACAAGTTTTGTAAAAATCTTTTCATTCGGAACGGTGCGCGGTGCCCGAAACCCTGTCGCTGATGAAACGGATCGCCCTGCAGCGCGATGGCCTTTCGCGCAGCCATCGGGGCGTGGCGGATTACGTTCTCGCCAACCCGTTCCACGCCGCGACCATGGGAATCGAGGACCTCGCCGCGGCAACCGGGGTTTCGGTCGCGACGATCAACCGCTTCGCCCGCGAGTTCGGCTTTCAGGGCTTCGTCGGGTTCCGCGCCGAGTGCCTGCGGATCTACGCCCGTACCCTCGAACCGGTGGAAAAGATTCGCCGTCTCGAAGGCGGCGAGACCGGGGCGCTGCCGTTGATGCTCGCCTCGCTGGTCGGCGTGCGGCCCAACCTCGACGCCGCCATCGGCCTGCTCGACGTCTCCGCCTGCAGCCGCGCCGTCGACATGCTGATCGGGGCACGGCGGGTCTACATCGTCGGTTTCGGGGTTTCGAGCGCGCTCGCGCGCCTGGCCCAGCACCTGTTCGAGCCCAACCTCGCGGTGGTCGAGCTCATCGACGGCACCGGCGGCACCGAGCGGGTGGTGCGGCGGATTCGCCAAGTCTCCTCCGGCGACCTCGTCGTCGGGATCTCGCTGCTGCGCTACTCGCAGCTCACCATCGACATGCTGGCACGGGCGAAGACGGCGGGCGCGGGCGTTCTCGCCGTCACCGATTTCGCCGATTCGCCCCTCGTACCGCACGCCGACGCGGTCCTCCTCGCGCCATCCGAACACGTGGCCCTGCATGCCTCGGCCACCGGCGCCGTCGCGATGATCGAGGCGCTGGCCACCGCCCTCGCACGGCGCTGTTCGTCGCCCGAGACCGAGGTTAAGCTCACCGAGGACCTGCTGCCCTACCTCTACACCGACACCCCATGATCACGGATGCCATGACCGTTCAGATGTCCCCAGTTCCCCTCGTCTCCACCGCCCAGCCCCTGGTCGCGGTCGAAAACCTGTCCGTCAGCTTCCGGGGCGAGGACGGCGTGTTCACCGCGGTGAAGGACCTCTCCTTCCGGATCAATCCGGGCGAGACCGTCGCGGTGGTGGGCGAATCGGGCTCGGGCAAGTCGGTGACCGCGCTCAGCCTGATGCGCCTCGTCGAATTGGGCGGCGGCACGATCGCGGGCGGCGCGCTCAACTTCCGCTTCCGCGACGGCGTCACCCGCGACCTCGCCAAGCTCTCGCCCGAGGCGATGCGTGGCGTGCGCGGCAACGAAATGGCGATGATCTTCCAGGAGCCGATGACCTCGCTCAATCCGGTGTTCACCATCGGCGACCAGATCGCCGAGGCGGTCTCGCTGCACCAGGGCGGCACCCAGGCCTCGGCTCGCGCCGAGGCGCTCCGGATGCTCGAACTGGTGCGCATCCCCGAGGCGAAGCGCCTGCTCGACCGCTACCCGCATCAGCTCTCGGGCGGCATGCGGCAGCGGGTGATGATCGCGATCGCGCTCTCCTGCCGCCCCAGCCTGTTGATCGCCGACGAGCCGAC
>DBTR01000008.1:37559-38390 GCA_002307145.1 Rhodospirillum sp. UBA1311
CCGACGACCGCCCTCGACGTCACGATCCAGGCGCAGATCCTCAACCTGATCAAACTGCTGCAGCAGGACATGGGAATGGCGGTGATGTTCATCACCCACGACATGGGGGTGGTGGCCGAGGTCGCCGACCGGGTGGTGGTGATGTTCCGCGGCGACAAGGTCGAGGAAGGCCCGGCCACCGAGATCTTCGCCCAACCGCAGCAGCCCTACACCCGCGCGCTGCTCGCGGCGGTGCCCCGCCTCGGCAGCCTCACCGGCCAGCCGCTGCCGTTGAGCTTCCCGCTGCTGCACCCCGAGGCCGACGCCGAACCGCTGCCGCCGATCGCGCAGGACACGGTGGACGCCAATGCCAAGCCGATCCTCGAAGTCGAGAATCTCGTCACCCGCTTCGAGGTCCGGCGCGGATTGTTCGGCAAGCTCGCCGGCAACGTCCACGCGGTCGAGCGGGTCAACTTCTCGCTCCGCCCTGGCGAAACCCTGGCTCTGGTGGGCGAATCCGGCTGCGGCAAGTCGACCACCGGGCGCACCCTGATCCAGTTGCAGAACTATCTTTCCGGCACGATCCGGTTCAAGGGCGAGGACATCGCCGAGATGTCCGCCGACCGACGACGCCGCCTCAACCAGCAGATCCAGTGCATTTTCCAGGACCCGTTCGCGTCTCTCAACCCGCGTCTCACCATCGGCTTCTCGATCGCCGAGCCGCTCGTCACCCATAACCTCGCCAGGGGCCGCGAGGTCGAGGACCGGGTCGCCGAACTCCTCACCAAGGTCGGCCTCTCGCCCGACCACGCCAAGCGCTATCCCTTCGAATTCTCCGGCGGCCAGCGCCAG
>DBTR01000008.1:38660-73065 GCA_002307145.1 Rhodospirillum sp. UBA1311
CGCCAGCGCATCTGCATCGCCCGCGCGCTCGCCTCCCGCCCCAGCCTGATCATCGCCGACGAGGCGGTCTCCGCCCTCGACGTCTCGATCCAGGCGCAGATCGTCAACCTGCTGATGGACCTGCAGCGCCAGGAAGGCCTGGCCTACCTGTTCATCTCCCACGACATGGCGGTGGTCGAACGGGTCAGCCATCGCGTCGCGGTGATGTACTTGGGCCAGATCGTCGAAATCGGGCCGCGCCAGGCGGTGTTCGAGAACCCGCAGCATCCCTACACCCGCCGCCTGATGGCGGCGGTGCCGGTGCCCGATCCAGCCCGCCGCAACGCCCGCGCGGCGATGCTCGAAGGCGAAATTCCGAGCCCGATCCGGCGCGTCGGCGACGCGCCGCTGGTCGAGCCCTTGATCGACATCGGCTCCGGGCACTTCGTCGCCCGCCATGCCATCGACGGCTTTCCCCAGGCCTGAGGGGAATCCGGTCGTGTTGCTTCAGGCTGCCATAATAAGGGGAGATCACGAATGAGACATATGTCACGGGTCTTGGCCTCGACCGCGCTCGCGGCGGCCGTCACGCTTGGCGCTCCGTTCGCCGAGGCGAAGACCCTGGTGGTCGGCGTCGCCGACAACCTCACCACCCTCGACCCCGCCAACGCCAACGACACCCTTTCGGGCGGCGCGGCGCGCGTCGTGCTGCAAGGGCTCTACGGCTTCGATGCCAACATGCAGCTCGAACCGCTGCTGGCGACGAGCTACGAAGCCAACGCCGACGCCACCCAATTCACCTTCCACCTGCGCAAGGGCGTGAAGTTCCACGACGGCACCGATTTCAACGCCGAAGCGGTGAAGATCAACATCGACCGCGTCCGCGACACCAATGTGCCGACCAAGCGCCAGAGCCTGGTGAGCATGGTCGACCACGTCGAGGTGATCGACCCGCTGACCGTCAAGGTGGTGCTGAAGGAACCCTTCGGCGCGATGGTCAACAACCTCGCCCACGCCGGCCTGTTCATGATCTCGCCCGCCGCCCTCGCGAAATACGGCAAGGACATCGACCGCAACCCGGTCGGCACCGGCCCGTTCATCTTCAAGAAGTGGTCGGGCGACCTGTTCGAAGCGGTGAAGAACCCGAACTACTGGCGCGAAGGCTACCCGAAGGTCGACGGCGTGACCTTCAAGTCGGTGCCGGAAAACGGCAGCCGCATCGCCATGCTCCAGGCTGGCGAAGCGCAGTTCGTCTATCCGCTGCCCTCCGAACTCGCCCCGGTGGTGAGCGCGAACAAGGCTCTCGAAGTCGCGAAGGTGCCCTCGATCATCATCCGCTACGTCGCGATGAACACGATGAAGAAGCCGTTCGACGACGTACGGGTGCGCGAGGCGCTCAACTATGCGATCGACAAGAACGCCTTCTGCAAAGTCGTCTACGGCGGCTATTGCAAACCCGCCGAAGGCCCGGTTCCGGACCTCCTGAAGTACTCGACCCCGGTGCAGAAGGGCGGCTGGCCGTACGACCCGAAAAAGGCCAAGGCGCTCCTGGCCGAAGCCGGCTTCCCGAACGGCTTCGAGACCGAAATGTTCTCGAAGAACAACTCCACCTACATCCGCGCGATGCAGTTCCTGCAGCAGCAGTTCGCCCAGGTCGGCGTGAAGCTGACCGTGACCCCGCTCGAAGCGGGCGTCGAGGCGCAGCGGATCTGGAGCGTCGCCGAGCCGAAGGACGCCACCGTGCAGACCCAGTACGGCGGCTGGTCGGCCTCCACCGGCGACATCGACTGGGCGCTGCGCCCGCTGTTCTACGGCAAGGGCTTCCCGCCGAAGCTGTTCAACGTCGCGTACTATAAGAGCGAAGCCACCGACACCGGCATCGAGGCGGGCATCGCCACCGCCGACGACGCGAAGCGCACCGCCGAATACGACGCCGTCCAGAAGCAGATCTGGAAGGACGCGCCCTGGATCTTCCTGACCGACGACGAAATCCTCGTCGGCCAGGCCAAGGGCCTCACCGGTGCGTTCGCCGCGCCGGACGGCGGCCTCAACTTCGAAAAGGCGGCGTTCAAGTAAACCCCGCAAAACCCGCCACGGCGGCGGAGAGGCCGGAAGGCCCCTCCGCCCGCCACCGAATTTTCGGGCCCGAGGAGACCCTATGCTCAACTACCTGATCCGCCGCATCGTGGGCATCATCCCCGTGATCCTGGTGATCGCGCTCTTGGTGTTCCTGTTCGTCCACATGCTGCCGGGCGATCCGGCGCGGCTCGTCGCCGGACCGGAAGCCACGCTCGCCGATGTCGAGAACGTCCGCCGCACGCTTGGCCTCGATCGTCCGATGTACGAGCAGTTCGGGCTGTTCCTCTGGCACGCGATCAACTGGGATTTCGGCAATTCGCTGAAGACGCGGATTCCGGTGACCGAGGAGATCAACCTGCGCCTGATGCCGACGGTGCTGCTCACCGTCTGCGCGATGGCCTGGGCGACGGTGTTCGGCCTGATGATCGGCGTCGCCTCGGCGGTCAATCGCGGCCGCTGGCCGGATTACGTCGGCATGGTGATCGCGGTCTCGGGCATCTCGTTCCCCGCGTTCTGGCTCGGCCTGCTGTTGATCGACGTGTTCTCGGTGCAGCTCGGCTGGCTGCCGACCGGCGGTTTCGAGAGCGCCAAGGGATTGATCATGCCGTCGTTCACCTTGGGCCTCGGCGTCGCGGCGGTGATGGCGCGGTTCACCCGCTCGGCATTCATCGAGATTTTCCGCGAGGACTACATCCGCACCGCGCATGCCAAGGGCGTGCCCGAGAAGCGGGTGATCTGGAAGCACACCCTCAGAAACGCGCTGATCCCGGTGATCACCATGGTCGGCCTGCAGTTCGGCTTCCTGCTCGGCGGCTCGATCGTCGTCGAGACGGTGTTCTCCTGGCCCGGCCTCGGGCGGCTGCTGGTGGATTCGGTCGCCTACCGCGATTATCCGGTGATCCAGGCCGAGATCCTGCTGTTCTCGCTGGAATTCATTCTGATCAATCTGACCGTCGATGTGTTGTACGCCATCGCCAATCCGGAGATCCGCTTCAAATGAGCGATGCCGTCGCCACCGCCTTCGCCGCCCCCACCGTCCGCAGCCCCTTGCGCGAGTTCTGGAAGCGCCTGCTGCGCCAGAAGCTCGCGATGGCCGCCGCCTGCGTGCTCGCGCTCCTGGTGGCCTCGGCCGCGTTCGCGCCGTGGATCGCGCCCTACGACCCCAATTCCGCCGACTACGAATATATCCTCGCGCCGCCATCGGTCGCCCACTGGGCAGGCACCGACGCATTCGGCCGCGACATCCTGAGCCGGATCATCTTCGGCGGGCGGATTTCGCTCGCGGTCGGGTTCCTCTCGGTCACCATCGGCGGCATCGTCGGCATCGCGCTCGGCCTGATCGCCGGGTTCTACGGCCGCTGGCTCGACAGCCTGATCATGCGGATGAGCGACGTGCTGCTCGCCTTCCCCGGCATCCTGCTCGCGATCGGCGTGATCGCGATCTTGGGGCCGGGCATCGACAACGTGATCTACGCGGTGGCGGTGTTCTCGGTGCCGGTGTTCGCGCGCCTGGTGCGCGGCTCGACGCTGGCGCTCAAGAACGCGCCCTACGTCGACGCCGCACGCGCAACCGGGGTGAAGAGCCGCTGGCTGATGCTGCGCCATATCCTCCCCGGCACCCTCCCGAGCGTGATCGTCTATTTCTCGATGCGCGTCGGCACCTCGATCCTCACCGCCGCCGCGCTCTCGTTCATCGGCCTGGGCGCGCAGCCGCCGAGCCCGGAATGGGGCGCGATGCTCGCCGACGGCCGCAGCTTCCTCGGCGTCGCGAGCCACGTGACGCTTTATCCCGGCCTCGCGATCTTCGTCACCGTGCTGGCGTTCAACCTGCTCGGCGACGGATTGCGCGACGCCCTCGACCCGAAGCTCAAGAATGCGTGACCCCTCGCACCGGCGCGCCCGCGACTTCGGCCTGATCGGCGACCGGCAAGTGACCGGGCCGCAGAACGCGATCACCGACGTTCCGGGCGTGCGGGTGGGCCACGCGACCGTGCGCGAGGGCAACATCGCCACCGGCTTCACCGCGATCCTGCCCCACGAGGGCAACATGTTCCGCGAGCGGATGCCGGCGGCGGTCGAAGTGATCAACGGCTTCGGCAAGAGCGCCGGGCTGATGCAGGTCGAGGAGCTCGGCTGCATCGAGACGCCGATCCTGCTCACCAACACCTTCGCCGTCGGCACCGGCTTCAATGCGCTGGTGCGCGAGGCGATCCGCGCCAACCCCGACATCGGCCGCTCCGCCTCCACCGTCAACCCGGTGGTCTGCGAGTGCAACGACGGCTACCTCAACGACATCCAGGCTATGGCCTTGAGCGAAACCGACGCGGCGCGCGCGCTCGACGCCGCACGCGCGCCGGAAGGCCTCGGACCGGTGGCGCAGGGCTCGGTCGGCGCGGGCACCGGCATGAGCTGCTTCGGCTTCAAGGGCGGCATCGGCACGTCGTCGCGGGTGGTGGTTCTCGGCGGCAGGCCCTTCATCGTCGGAATTCTCGTCCTCGCCAACTTCGGCGCGGCGGGCGACCTCGTCCTCCCCGACGGACGCCGCCCCAAGCCGTTCGCCGCGGAGATGGGCCCGGAAAAGGGCTCGGTGATCGTCATCCTCGCCACCGACGTACCGCTTTCGGCGCGCCAGTTGGGCCGCGTCGCCAAGCGCTGCGGCGCGGGCATCTCCTGGCTCGGCTCGTTCTGGGGCAACGGCAGCGGCGATATCGCGGTGGCGTTCTCCACCGCCGTGGCGATGCCGCAGAAGTCGATCCTCACCTTCACGCCGAGCCTGTTCCTCTGCGAATGCCACATCGACGAAGTCTTCCGCGCCGCCGCCGAGGCGACCCGCGAGGCGGTGCTGAACGCGCTCTGCGCCGCCCCGGCGACGACCGGATTCCATGGTCATGCGCGGCCGTCGCTGGGCGACTGGCTCGCCACCAATCCAACGGAGAGCCGGACGTGAAAATCTACATCTGCGCCGATATCGAGGGCGTCGCCGGAGTGGTGACGCCGCAGCAGTGCCAGGCGGGCAACCCGGAATACGAACGCGCCCGGCTGCTGATGACCGAGGAGGTCAACGCCGCGATCGCGGGCGCGCGCGATGCCGGGGCCGAGGAGATCCTGGTCAACGACGCCCATGGCCCGATGACCAACCTCCTCCCCGACCGCCTCGACCGCGAAGCCGTGGCGATCCAGGGCAAGCCGAAGCCGTTCGGGATGTTCGCAGGGCTCACCGCCGACTTCGACATGATCTTCTGCGTCGGCTTCCACGCCCCCGCCTCGGGCTTCGGCGTCCTCGCCCACACCACCAGCAGCGCCGCGTTCCGCAGCGTCCGCGTCGGCGACGTGGCGTTGAGCGAGGCCGCGCTCTACGGCGCGTACGCGGGCGAACTCGGCGTCGCCATCGGTCTGGTTTCCGGCGACGACGCCTCCGCGGCGCACGCCGGGGAATTCTTCCCCGCCGCCGAACGGATCGTGGTCAAGACCGCGCTCGGCAACCGCGCCGCCGCATCGGTGCATCCCGAACTCGCGCGCGAGATGATCCGCGCGGGTGCGGCGCGGGCGATCGCGCGGCGGGCGGAGATCCGCCCCCTCGCCCTGCCCCGCTCCGACACCCTGGTCCTCGACATGATCGGCGCGGCGCAGGCCGATCTGATCGCCACCATCCCGGTTTCCCGCCGCGTCGACGCCACCCGCATCGCACTGCCGATCGCCTCGGCGGCGGATGCGGTGGGCTGGGTCAACGTCGCCTCCGCAATGGCGGCATCCCTACGTTAGTTGTCCAAAAGCGTTTGAGAGTACCCGATATGTCCGAAGCCCCGACTTCCCCGGTTCTCGTCCTCCACGGCGGCGCGGGAACCATCCCCCACGCCACCCTCACCCCGGCCAGGGCCGACGCCTACCACGCCGGCATCCGCGCCGCGCTGCGCGCGGGATACGCGGTGCTGGCCGACGGCGGCGCGGCGCTCGACGCGGTGGTGGCGACGGTGATGGCGCTGGAAGACAATCCGCTGTTCAACGCCGGGCGCGGCGCGGTCTACACCAGCGACGCCACCCACGAAATGGATGCGGCGCTGATGGACGGACGCGACCGCCGCGCCGGAGCTGTCGCGGGAATCTGCGGGCCGAAACACCCGATCCTCGCCGCGCGCGCGGTGATGGAGCGCACCCCCCACGTACTGATGGGCGGCGAGGGCGCGATGCGCGTCTGCCGCGACGCAGGCCTGGAGTTCATGGACCCTGCGTGGTTCGGCACCGAGGCACGCCTCGCCGCGCTCAAGACCGAACTCGCGCGGCGGGCGAGCGGCGCGGCCGATACCCGCAGCGACGCCGACAAGCACGGCACCGTCGGCGCGGTGGCGCGCGATTGCCGGGGCCACCTCGCGGCAGCGACCTCGACCGGCGGGTTGACCGCCAAGACTCCGGGCCGGATCGGCGATACGCCGGTGTTCGGCGCGGGCACCTGGGCCGACGACGCCACCTGCGCGATCTCCGCCACCGGCCAGGGCGAGCTGTTCATCCGCACCGCCGCCGCACACGAGATCGACGCCCGGATGCGCTGGGGCGGCCAAAGCCTCGAACACGCGGCCACCGAGGTGATCGAAAAGCTCCTCGCCCCGATCGGCGGCGACGGCGGCCTCGTTGCGGTCGACGCCCAGGGCAACGTCGCCCTGCCGTTCAACTGCGCCGGAATGTATCGCGGTTACGTCCGGGGTGCCGATGCGATCCTGATGAGCGCGATCCACCGCGAGCCCTGGCGCACCGAAGCAGCCTGATCCGGCTTCAACCAAGCGACCTGCGACGCGCCGACGCTCGGGCATTCGCCCTCATTCTTCTCCGTGCGAGACCTTGCGCGCAAACTCGTCGGCCGTCGCGTCGCCAATCAGCTTTTGCACAGCCACCTCAAGATCGGCAATCTCGCGGTCGACGCCCGGATTCGCCGCGAAATCGGGCGATCCGGCACGCGCGATCAGGGCCGATGCCCGGCGATCCAGGCACGCGACGCTCTCGCGATGAAGGCGCAACCGCGCGGCCAATCCGTCCGCAGCATCAGGCATCGCGTCGATGGCAGCGACGAGGCTCTCGTCGGTCAGGCGCAGCGCAGCATGGGACCGCCGGGCGCGGCGAAGGAATTCCGAGGCTAGCGAAGCGGCTTCCTGAGCATTCATGGGCATGGGAATGATGTCCGGCCAACGTTGTCCAAGCGGCCCTGGACGGCAGGGGCTCGACAAGAATTTCAGATACGATATAGTATCTGAATACCAGTGGGCATTTCAATGAGGTTGGCATGGCACGCTTGAGCCGGGAGGAGAGCCAGGAGATCACCCGAGCGAAATTGCTCGCCGCGGCGCGGGTGCTGTTCGCCCAAAACGGCTACGGCATGACCTCCCTCGACCGGATCGCCGAGGAAGCAGGGTTCAGCAAGGGTGCGGTCTACTCGAACTTCAGCGGCAAGGAAGACCTGTTCCTGGCCGTCCTTGAGGAACAGGGACGAACCACGCTCGACGACCTGACCGACGCGTTGGCGGCGGGCGGCAACGACCCCATGACGGTCATCGACCGCATCGCAGCTTGGAGCGACAGGGTATCGAAAAGCGGAAACTGGCCCATGCTGGTTCTGGAACACGCCCGGCATACCCAGAACGCGGAGCGCCCCAAGGTCGAGGAAGACATCTTCCATGCCTACTGGCACATGCTCGGCGAACATGTCTGCGCCGCCCTGGCTCTCGGCGATCGCCCACGCGAACTGATCGGCGCGATGATTTTCGAACTCACCTACGCCCCGGCGATGAACCTGGTGGCGAAACCGACGGCTGGCGACCTCGTCCGCTTCGCCCTCGCCAGCATGATCCCCCACCTCGAAGCGCCCTCGCACCGCGCCGCTTCCGACGGAGTCTAATGTGAAAACCTTCGCTTATCGGTTCGCGACCCCGGTCGTAACCGGCCTGTTCCTGGTGTCGGGCATCTCGGGCATCGCCCTGTTCTTCCATTGGAAGCCGGGGCTGTTCCACAGCATGCACGAATGGCTCAGCATGCTTCTTTTGGTGCCGTTCGCATTGCATACGTGGCGAAACTGGAACGCGCTCGCGGGTTACTTCCATCGCAAAGCCCTGATGCCCGCGATTGCAGCGAGCTGCCTCGCCGCACTGGCGTTCGCGATGCCATCGCTGAACGGCGCGCAGGGAGGCAACCCGAGCGCCCGCACCCTTCCGCTCCTCACCCACGCGAGCCTCGCCGATCTGGCCCCGATTCTCCGCACCACTCCGGACGAACTCGCGGCCTCGCTCCGGCAACGCGGCTTGAGCGTCGCGAGCAACGCGGACACACTCGATGCGGTAGCCGCACGCGCCAGCACTCCGGCGAACCAACTCCTGCTCGCGCTGCTGCCGCCACCCAACCCGAGAAACTAAACCGCCGCCCGACTCCGGATCGCCCTCATCCACGGAACGACGCGGCCGGCCAAAAAACAAAAAAGGCCAAAGCACATCACATGCTTAGGCCTTTGTATGGCGGAGAGGGTGGGATTCGAACCCACGGTACGCTCGCGCGCACAACGGTTTTCGAGACCCTATTTCCAGCTTTTTAATCAATGACTTAGCTCTTACCAAAAATCTAAGTCATTGATTCTTCGCACTTCTACCGGATTTAAGGTGACTAAAGATGATCCAGCCGTCTCGGAATGGACATTTCCGAAATACCAGGGTGGACCAAATTTGGACCATAAAACCTCACAAACGTAGACTAAGGGACTGAGACTTTGTCCGTTGCGCTACGGACAAATCACCGGTAACATGCTGCGCTGAATGAGAGCTATGAGCACTTCACCCCGCAATCTTAAGGCTCCTTGGCAGAGGATCCGAGCATGGTGATGATATGCTCCAATCCGAAGCTTTGCCTACTGCTGGCGCCGAGCGCGTTGAGGCTTGCCCCAGTCTCCCTGTCGAGTTGATTCAGAGGTGCGGCTGGTTTGTGCCGTCACTTCACGACGATGCGCTTCTGACTGAGGTCGAAGCCGCCGCGTACCTTCGCCTCAAACCCGATACTTTATCAAAGTGGCGGTCTCGGGCCTACGGGCCCGCCTGGGTTTCCACGTCTGACACCCGATCTGGGCGCGTTCTCTATCGCGTCGGCGATCTGCTGCTGTGGGTGCGAGCAAAGGCTGGATCCGTTTTCAACCCTCCCTCGCGCGGACCTGGCCGCCCGAAGGGATCGAGGAACAAATCGAAAGCCGCGGCCGCCGCGAGCGCTCAATAAGGTAACGCCACTCTGGTTCAGGCAGAGTGGGATACCAGAGCGCGGCGACGGCCGCTCGTGCCAGCGGGTACCGATCGGGCCCCACGGCGCGAACTGCAAACGTAGTTACTTCTGCGGCTAACCGCAACCGCCTTTCGGCGGACGATCTCCTCCGGCTTAACACGGGCTGGCGAGCAGATCCGGAGATCTGGCGCAAGGGTCAAGCCCGGCGCCAAGTAATTCGTGATCAAACCGAGCGGATTGCTGCGGCTCTTGAATCTCAGGGCATTCGCGCGCACCAGATGTCCCCCGTGACAGCACTGGCGAATGTGACCGGAGAGACCGACACACAGGATGGGTATCGCCCAATCTGCTTCCTTCCTGCGGTCGCTCAACGGGAAGCAGGGCCAACACTGAACCGATTGCAGTATTTTCTGCTTCATGAGGGGGGACGGCACGTCAGATATGCCGTCGTCACCTCCGGTCCGCGCCTCACGACGGGATTGCGCAGTAGGATTCAGGGGCTACATAGGACGGTTTCTCGTTGGGCACACGAGGCAGAAAAAGATTGGGGCGTCGAGGTCATCTTCAGGCGGACAGAGTTCACACGCGACGCCCGCGGGAGCTATCACCCGCACGCCAACGTGCTCTACCGCCCAAGAGCAAGGATGAGCCATGTGCAATGGGCGTCCTTCCTCATCTGGTCTCGGCGGCGTCTCGGCGCAGTTTGGCATGACGCGGGTGAAATTCGCGACCTTAGCGAGGTCGTCAAATATCCATTCAAGCCCGCCGATGTTGCGGCCGCCTCGGCTGAGGAATTGGCTTGGCTCTACCTCGAAACGTTCCGGCTGAAGCTATCGCAACCGATGGGCGCGTTCGCGGATTTCTGCCGGCAGCTTGACCGAGCAGGTGAGAAAGTCGCCTCGATCAATCGAGGTAGTGAAGTGAAGCTGGAAATCGTCGCCAAGGCGAAACGGGAGAGGAGCGGCGAAGCAGATCCGGCGGATGACGGTGAGAACAGGATACTGTGTCGCACGGCTCCAAGCTTCCGCTTTGGGCCATACGCACAACCCATCACGCTACTACAGAACTACACGACCTCGCCGCGAACCGTCGAAGGGGCAAGACGCCTGGCGATTATTCGGGCTTGGAATGCCGAGGCTCGTGTTTGGTGGGACAGGAACGGCGCTCCGGAGCCCGCGGCTGCGCGTGCAGTTGCGGCCGGTCAAATCGCAGCTCACGAGGGCGAGGCGGCGAGGATCGCCGTAATTAGGGTTCACACCTGTAGCCCAACTGTCCAGGGCAGAAGAAGCACTCTTGCCATCCGGGAGGGGCAGAAAGGGCCCCAACAACCTCCTCTGCGTTCGGGCACAGCTCCGGATTCCACAAGTTATGACCTTGAGACAGGGGAAATTTTCGATAGTGTCCCTTGAGCATGAAATCGTTAGAGCTTAGAGTGTGTTAGCCTTGATTTCGTCGGGAGATATCTGCATGACGGAGACTGTTCGTTATCATCTCGGGCAATTCCCGCCTGGTGCCGAAGTCTTAGACTGGGAACGTTTAGTTCCCTTCATCGGCCCAGCCAATGCTGCACTTGCCCGCTATGATGGCTTAATCACAGCGATTCCGAATGCGGATGTTCTGCTTTCTCCACTGACCACACATGAAGCAGTTCTCTCGTCAAAAATCGAGGGAACAAATGTTACCATGGGTGAGGTCCTGGAGGTTGAAGCAG
Source organism: Rhodospirillum sp. UBA1311 (assembly GCA_002307145.1). Lineage (GTDB taxonomy): Bacteria > Pseudomonadota > Alphaproteobacteria > Rhodospirillales > Rhodospirillaceae > Oleispirillum. The sequence goes on from DBTR01000008.1 coordinate 49,672, forward strand.
GTGCCGATGGTGAAGTTGACCAACCCAAGCGTGATGACGTTGAGGAGGTGCTCAATTACCGCATCGCCCTCGGCTTCGCATCAAATGCACTGCGAACGGGTCGTTCCCTAACCCTACATCTTCTAAGGGAAGTTCACTCCCTATTGTTACAGGGAGTCAGAGGCCGCGACAAAAACCCTGGCGCCTTTCGAGACGAACAAAATTGGATTGGTTCACGTGGATGCAGCCTCAATGAGGCTTCCTTTGTTCCCATCCCGCAGGAGCACCTACAGTCAGGACTTGATGCCTGGGTGGGCTATGCTGATACGCAGCAGCTCGACCCCCTCGTCCAATTAGCAATCCTTCATCTTGAATTTGAATCCATCCACCCATTCAAGGATGGCAACGGACGCTTGGGACGCATGATTATCCCGCTTTTCCTGGTGCAAAGAGGCGTCTTATCGCGGCCTGGCTTCTATATGAGTGGGTATCTTGAAGAGCGTCGCGGCGAGTACATTGAATCCATGCGCTCCGTCTCCCGCGATGGTGCCTGGACGGATTGGTGCATATTCTTCCTCGAAGGGGTGATCGACCAAGCGCGGCAGAACCAACAAAAGGCTCAGTCAATCCTCAATCTCTACCAGCAAATGCAACACAACGTTACGGATATAACCCACTCACAGCATTCCGGGCTTGCTGTCGAGTTCCTATTTTCTCGACCGATATTTTCGACCACGGTCTTCGTGCAGCGAGCAGGCATTCCTCGCGCAACTGCTTTGCGAATTTTGCAAATTCTGCGAGATGAAGGGGTTCTGAAAACTGTTCGCGAGGGGGCAGGCAGGCGTGCCGCAATCTATGCCTTTCCTGGGCTGCTCAACATTGCTGAAGGTCGGAATGTGTTTTGAAGCTCATGCATGAGCAGCAAACACGTTTGCGTATCACGAAGCGGTATTTTTGAGACGCAAACATCCTTGTGATGCACCAATGAGACGGAACGAAGAGGAAGCGATACACCCCAAAAACTCACCTCAGCCGCATACTGGAATGCCGATTTTGTGAGTTTTGATCGGTGCGCGCTTCCTCGAAAGCTCTCGCCTGCTGCTGCAACTGTGCGAGCCTTTCATCGTCACTGCCGTGCAGTTGCGGCACTGCTTCGGGCGACATACGACTGAGGGTGGCAGCAAGGTCATCCAGTGCCGCCACACGCTTCCGGGTGGCCTGCACAGATGACGCCGCGCTGGCGCGGGCCCTCTCCGCCGCCTCACGTGATTTGTCGGCATCATCAATCTTCTTTGTCGCCCGACGGCGCAGGGTCGGCGTCCACGCACGATCATACTTCGCCACGACTGCACGGGCCTCAGTAAGCTCCGCGCGGGCCTCGGCAACGGCCTTTCGTCCTCGCAGTAGCCCTGCGGCCTCGGTGGCCGCAGTCAAACGTTCTTCACTCTCCGCAAGGTGCTCGCACGCTGAGCGCCAACCAGGCTGAACTAGCTCGCGAGCTTCGTCGTTCGTCATCCTCACCAAGGCCGGGCCAACACCGGGAATCACCTTAACAAAGCGCCGCCATGTTCCCGCAGCATCAATCCAGGTGTCTGCCTGCGCACGAGTCGCTTGGATTTTTTCTTCGGCAGTTGCCACTGCACGCAGCCGTGCGACAAGCACAGCAGGATCCTCTCCCTCGGCCTGCAACTCTACACGGGTCCGCTCAATGATCGCCGCAACCTCGGGGGATGCGTTGCGAATCTCGATCCCCGCTCGCGTCAGCGCTTCGGCCGCACGCGCCTGAAATTCCACCGAGCCGGAAAGATCCACGGATTTCCACTCGTGCGCCTTGGCGGCGATAATCATCAACTGCAGAGCCGCAGGGCTGGTGTCAGATGTGCTGATGCGGTTGCCAGTGTCGCGAAGACGCTCCCCGCCACGCAGTTGGACCACCACTTCACCCGATCCAGGTCGCAAGCGAATCCAGGCGAGGTGCGGCGCCAAGTCGGGCGGGATGATGGAGCGGTACGACTTCGCTAAGAGCCAAAGTTTATAGCGATCTGCCTTCGCCGCCTCGGCTTCGATCGTCGCGATCTGTTCCTGACGATTTCGTGCCTCCTCGATCCGGCGAATTCGGTCAATCCGCCGTCGCTCTTTTACAAAATCGATGATCTCTTCGCGCAATGCTCTGATCTCGTCCACCTCTTCTGCTCTCGTGGTTTTCTTTTCGACCTCTTCTGAATGAACGGCTTTCCGTTTCCGTCCCTCGCCGGGCCGTAGCTTTGGTTCAGCGGGACGATTCACTATTTCTGCCTTTTCGATATTCCCTGCCGCGATCGCTTCAGCTTTTTGATCTGCAAGGGATTTAGCTGAAACACACGCAGCGACTCCAGCCTCGGCAAGATATCGATTTTCGATCGTCGCCCACCGCTCGCGAAGTGCTTTCAGCCCGTCCGTGGAAGACACGAAACTCTCGCCCGAGCGCTCTCCGCATTTCGCGGTTTTGAACGCCCCCTCCCCTGCAAAGAACTCGTTCCACTCGCGAGCTTTCAGCTTTGAAAACCCCTGTGGCCCTTCCGGATCAAGGGGGCGCATTGTCAAAAGGATGTGTGCATGCGGCTGTTCGCCATCGTCCTCGGCCGGCGGAGAGTGAAGCGCAAAGTCTGCCACCATCCCTTTCGCCACAAATTCATTTTCGCAAAACTCCTTCACGAGTGCGATTTGCTGATTCCGTGAGAGCTCGCGGGGTAGCGTTAACAAAACCTCGCGGCACACCTGTGCGTCTTTTCGGCGCTCTGACGCTTCGACACGATTCCACAATTCCGCGCGGTCGAAGGTCCACGCCGCCGCGCTTTGCGGAGCAAGGATCGCAGTGTGCAATACGTGTTCTTTTCGCGAGTAGTTGTGCACCTCGCCGGTGCGCCGATCGGCGAGTGTCGTTGCGGCCCGATATGCGGCCTTAGCAACGCTCGATGCGCCTTTCCCGCGGCTAAAGGTCGAGACGGAAAGGCCATACGGAATCGATCTCGCCATAACAAATCACTTTGCTTGGGGTGCAGGGGTTCCCCCTGCCGTGCACGTCGGCGAAGCCGATGTATAAGCGCGCACTTCGTGTTTTCATTGGTCAGATCACAAGTCGATTATTACAGATAATGATGTTGACGCCAATCCATGTTTATGGATTCATTTAACTAATGATTTCGTAACTGTTAGGCGTATGTCACTCACGCTCCTTATTTGCGCACATACCCGACTGTTACTCACGCTCTATTGCTTATTAACTACCTTCTACGCAACACGGAGATTACGCGCGATGAGAAAAACTGTTGAGCAACGGCTAGCAGAAATCGAGCGCACGCGTGCACGCCTCGCCGCCAAAATTCGGGCTGATGCGACCCGGGAAAAAATCGTAATTGGTGCCGCTATCGCTGCAGAAATGCGGGAAAATCACAGATTTGCGGAGGAGATCAAAAAGCTCTTGCTGGCACGCGTAACGCGTGACGCCGACAAGCGCGCCGTCGCGCGGATCATCGAGTTTTCGCCGCCAACCCTATCAGCAAATCGCGAAAATACTGAAGAAGAGCAAAGTGAGTTCGTCTCCTCAGACAATTCAGCGCCGACAGACCTCATCATTCCTTCAATGATATCTCGCCGCCGCCCGTAACCAATAATGTGAGGCCCAAAATGCAGAAGATTTTCCGTTTTTTCGTCGGTCTATTTCGCCGCGCACCGCTACCTCCGCCGACCGAGGCGGGAAATATTCGGTACTGCCGCGCGCAGGTCTGCCTTTTCCTGCTGTTCAGCTCGGTCTCGCTGATCGCGATGATTCGAAATTTCGGCTCAGAGTCGATGAGCGTGTATGCGTACTGTTTCTTTTTTTTCAGCGCATTTTTGCTCGCACACCTGCCCGGAGCGCGGTTCCATTGGTACAAAAAGGCGCGTTCGCGTTCGGCTCGACCACCAGCGGGAACGGGAGAGGACGATGTTTAAGCTCTCCCGAAAGCTACTCGCTGACGTCAGAAAATTTCCGGAGCTGGCCCGCGACGCCCGGACCGTCGCGGCGGGAATTTCGACTGAGATTCGCGGAGAGAAATTCCGCGCGGACTTCGGTCTCTTTCTGCGCCGAAAATGGCCGCCGCTGACACACCAAGAGGCTCGGTTTTACGCAGCTAATGCTGCAACGCTTTTTCTGTTGGCCGTAGCAGTCGCGTTCCAAGTCGGCCGTTCCTGGCCGACCATCTCAGCCATTCCTCTCTCGATTCTCGCCGGGTCCCTTCTTATTTGCGCGTTACTTTGCTGGTATCGCCTGTCTCCTCCGCAAAGCTCAACGAGCGAGGAGCAGTCATGACGACTAGCTTTTTCGAGCTTGGCTCCGAGGACTTCGTTTCCAGTTCGCTCGATAAGATTTTTGACGGCACCGCGATTTCTGCGGGGCTTCAGGTCTTGAATCTCGCGCTGATGTCGATCGCCGGAATGATAATGATCTGGTCGATAGTACGGATTGTTGTCGCGACTGGTCACCATGGCGTTGCCCTCGGCAAGCACTCAGAGGTCTGGTACCCGATAAGATTTGTCATGTCGGTTGCACTGCTAGTGCCGGTGGGCGACGGCTTGAGTGGCGCGCAGCATCTCGGGCTCGGGCTCGCCCGCATGGGTGCCGGCGCCGGAAATAAGGTTTGGGAATCGATCGTTGGGGCACAGGATCCCAAGCCGTTGATTGGATCTACCGATCCTACGGTCGGACCGATTGTGCAGGCTGCTTGGATCGCGCAAGTATGCGCACAGGGTTGGAACGAGGTAATGGCCGTGTACACCCAAGCTGGGCCGGTGACATGGGCGCGAACCGATCTCGACGACGCGACAGTACTATCGGCCGACAGCACCCTCCTGCCAGCTGTCTGCGGGACGATCCGTGTTCCGCGCACCAACGACACGGCTGCCCAGACCCTCGCCGACGCAAGGCTGGCGGCAACGGTTAATATGCTCAACAGCATGGCAGCTCCTGCCCGAACATTCGCCCTCAACCATTTGCCGCCGGGGGCGACAAACCCCAACGCTCAGACGGTCGATTTCAAATCGATTCGATTGCAGCTAGAGCAGTCTCTCAAAGCGGCGGCCGAGCACTTCTTAGAGTCAAAAAACAACTCGCCGGAAGCGGTAAAAATTCGGGAGGAGATGGCGAATTCCGGCTGGACTTCGGCCGGAACGTTTGCCCTCGGGATCGCATCTCGAGCGAGCTCAGTGCAAAGCACACTCGCCGAAATGCCATCGGTCGCGCCGCCTCGGACCGATTTTTTCTATTCGTCGGAGGTTTACTCGTCGGAGGCCCAAGTCCTTCGACAAGCGGAGATTTTTTATCAAAATGACGCGGCAAAAACAGACCCTTCTGTTCAGTCGCGGGCGTTTCCAACCGGTGCGGACGACAGCATGTGGTCGTGGATCGACCTCTCACGTTTGCGCTCGCTGTACACACGCTTCAGCGACCCGACTGAATCAGCGGACCCACTGTCCGTGCTAGTCAACCTTGGGCATTCGCTGCTGTCATTTGTCGTGTCGTGTTACGTTGGATGGGGCGCTCTCAATGCTGCCGCCGACGCGATCAAGGCCGCGGTCTCTGGCATACCTTTTGTCGGTGGCGCGATCGCCGCGGGTGCGTCGCTTGTCGGAAACGCCGCGACCGCAACGCTCGGTGGCGCGGAAAGCGCAAAAACCATTGTGCAACTGGTGTTAGGCGCACTGGGCCTCTCGGGCCTTTTTTTAGCTTACGTGTTGCCGCTCATCCCGTTTTTGTACTGGGTGTTGCTGGTCGCACGGTTTTTCGGGCGTATTGCCTTGGCAATGCTGGCATTACCGCTGTGGGCGGCGTCACACCTGATCCTCGACGAGGAGGAAGGTCTTGGGCGACGATCGGCGCAAGGTCTAACACTCCTCGCAGATATGCTCGTACGGCCAGCGTTTTCGGTATTGTCGCTCTACATGGCGCTCGCGGTATTCAGTATCATCGCGAAATTTTTCGGTGATAACTACTATCTCGTAGTGAACAACGCTCTTAGCAATCACTTCGGTGGAATTAGCGGCGCGTTCACGTACACCATTCTTGGTGTCGTTTTTATTGTCGCCGTCGCGAATTACATTTTTAAACTTGCTGCGACCGGCACTGACGATGCTCTCGATTATGTCGGCCTGCTCGTTGCTCGATCGGCAGGCGGAACCGGGGAAGATGCCGAACACCGGGGATCAGCAGCCGTCGCAATCGTCCAACGTGGCGCAGACACCGCAGGCAAAGCCGCAGGAAAGGCTATCAGCGGGCCCGCCGGCGGAACTAGTGGAAGTAGCTCCGCCGGCGCGATCAGCAACGGCATGAGCTTCCAAAACTCGGTCGCCGGGGAAATCGGCGCTGCCTCAAATAAGTCTTAGAATGCAATCCGATAGTCGGCAATGCGCACACATCGCCGACTATCTAAACCATACCCTGGAGAAATGGTTATGATCTTTGAGAAAAGTATCACAGCGGCCGATCTCGTCGACGAATGGGTAAGCACACTGGACAACATGGGGCCGTTCGCACCGCGCGACGCACTGATCGAGCATTTGGATCACGTCCCGCCTGGCGTCGATCCGGAGCTGCTCGAGCTAGTTGAGGAACGCGCGAGCTACGACGTGACCTACATCGGCGGGGAGATTCGGAACGGCGCCGTTGTTGCCGGGATCGCCGATCTACTGACCAGACCGCAGGTGCTTTCTATGCTAGCTGCGACGATCGAGGAGAGGGCGCTTCGTATCGAGGCCCCAGCGGACCAGGTCGAAGCTATTGCCCGCAACGCCCGAGCCCTTGGACTAATCGCCGAACGCATCGCCAATCAGCCCCTGCGTCTCTCGCACGGCCTCGCCGAGGAACTGGCCGAAGTCACGCCCCCGCTGAGTTAAAAAGGCTGGCGCCGCTCAGAAAACAAATCACCTGCTCGGCAGGACGGCGGCTCCGCCGCCTGAAGAGCTACCGGGCCTGCGGCCCTGCGTAGGGGGCACGCCCCCTACACCCCCCACAATATTTTGGGCCCTCTCTCGTCTTATGGTAGCATATTCGCGACCTAATGCTTCAGGAGCCCTGACATGGATCTGGAAAAACTCAACCGTAAAGTTGCACTGCTATGCCCCACATGCGGTGGCTCTCAATTTGCCTCCGAAGAGGCTGGTGACGAGCCGGCCGCAATTCTCAAATGTGCAGGATGCGGATTAGAAATCACCCATGAAGAACTCGTAGATTCAAACACAGATAACATTTCTGTGAATCTGGATGAAATGACAAAAGACGCAGTGAAGGAAGTTGAGAAGGAATTCAACGCCATCCTCAGGAATGCCTTCAAGGGAAACAAACATATAACCATAAAATGAAGGTTAGACATGAACACCGGAGACTTACTCTCTCTAGCCGCCGTGTTAGTATCGGTATACGCCGTATATACTACCAGCAAGTTCAACTCTCGCCAAAAGGCGCTGCTGGAAAATCAGGACCGGCTCAACAAAATATTGCTTGAAAAAGAGACGGAAGAAATCTCTGACTCTCAAAAAGCGGACGTATCCGCCAATTTAGTAAGATATGGTCAGACAAAGTATAGAATAAAAATCTTTAACAAAGGCAAGAGTCCCGCTAGAAATGTTCGCGTGTCGTTTCCGGATGGAAGTGATTTAGTTATTCCCGCAGATATAGATGAAAAATTCCCTCTTGAGATACTAGAGCCACATCAGGCTGTGGAGTTAATTGCCGCAGTCTGCCTGGGCTCGAAAGGGAAGTATCAGGTAGACCTGTCATGGACGGACGGCTCTGACCAAAATCGAGAAAAAACCACGTATGTAACTGTCTAGTACTTTGGCCGATGGCTCCCCCAGTTCAAATGGATAGAACAGCGAACGCATGTCTAGTATATTGGACAAAACGACCGCGACGCGGCGTAACGACCAATATACTGGATAGAATAATGCTCTTGTGGCAGGTCGGGGAGATAATCCGGATGGCGCGGCGGGAGCGTAAGCTCTCGCAGCAGGAACTCGCTCGCAGGGCGGGGGTAAGCCGCAGCACCTTAAGCGACCTGGAACGCGGACGATGCATTGAACTCGGGTGGATGAAGCTCGAGCGACTGGTCTTGCATCTAGGACTCGAACTGCAGATCGTCCGCCCTGTGCGACATCGCCCGACCCTCGACGAGCTGCGCCTCGAGAACGAGGCTGAAGAACGCAAATTAAGTAATCTGGGGGTGTAGGGGGCTTGCCCCCTACGCAGGGCGGAGCCCGGTAGCTCTTCAGGCGGCGGAGCCGCCGCCCTGCTGAGCCTCTTGTTTTTCGCCGCAAAGCGGCGATCAATCCAACTTGGCTGCAAGCTGCTCAATATCAGGGTTGTAATAGCGCTTCAGCACCTGCAGCGTCTTGTGGCCCGTAACTGCCGCTAATTCCAAGGTGTTGGGTAGCTTGCCCGATATCCGCGTCGCCGCCACGTGACGCAAGTCATGAAACCTCAGATCGGGCATCCCGGCATCGTCGGCCGCTTTAGCGAAGATCGCCGAAAGCAATTCCCTGCCCACAGGGAACAACGTTCCATCAATCTGCCGGGGCACAGCAGGATCCTGCTTCATTTCCTCGAGCACGGACAAAGCGGCTTTGCTCAGCGGCACGTCCCGGCTCTCGCCGTTTTTTGTATCTTCGAGGTGCGCCACGCGCCCTTTGATGTCAGCCCAATGCAAGGACCGAAGCTCGCCAGCACGCATTGCAGTCTCAATTGCGAGACGCACGATGTAAGGAAGCCAGGGATGCAGCCTGTTCGCCCGGCAAGCCTCTATAATCTTGCCTTCTTGCTCAGCCGACAGCTGTACATTTCGCCCGGCACGGGCCGCTGGACGCCGAACACCTGCGGCAGGATTAATGAGACCCTGCATCTGCCATTCGCTAGCAGCATGCCGATAAACGGCGCTGAGCAGATTCATTGAATTGGAGATGGTGGAAGGAGCTCGCCCCTCCGTCTGCCGGCGATTACGCCACTGCACCAGGTCATCAGAGATCACCCTGGAGAAGGGCTTCTTGGCGAACGCTTCTTTCTGCCACTGCCGGATTCGTTTTTCTTCCTGCTCTGCGCCCTTCTTCCGCGGAGTGACCTCGAGGAGATAGCGATCGAGAGCTTGAGCAAGGGTGACGCGATCCGCCTCTCTGGCGGTCGGCACAAAGCGACCTTCCTCGATCTCGGTTTCCTTGGATTTGGCCCAGCGCTCAGCTAAAGCCTTCGTCTCGAAGGTTGCCGTCGCAATGATACCCTTCTTGCGCACACGTACGCGCCACTGGCGCTCGCCGCGTTGCTTGATCGTGGCCAAAAAAACACCTCATGGTCCACTCGATTTCAAACCGAGTGGACCAAATTTGGCCCAAAAACTCAAGAAAAATGGCGGGATATTCGCTGAATATCCCGTAACCCATTGAAATGGCGGAGAGGCAGGGATTCGAACCCTGGGGACGCTCGCGCGCCCAACGGTTTTCGAGACCGCCCCGTTCGACCGCTCCGGCACCTCTCCATAAGATCCGCGGTCAAGCGAAGACGCGTTTTCTACAGGGGCCTGATGCTGCCGTCAAGCGTCGTCGCGCAAGAATTCTTTCGGGCTTGCGCGATGCGCAATATACGTTATGCATGTCGCGCGTCGTACATGCCCGAGGTGCCTTGGCCACGCCAAACCGAGAGTCGGAAAAGCGTTGACAGGCTTTGCCCTGTGAGTATAGTACGCGCCTCTTTCGCGGGCCGCCTTGAGCGGTGCCGCGCTTCTTTGGTGTTTTTAAGAAGGCGGGTTAACCATGTTTGCAGTCATCAAGACCGGTGGCAAGCAGTACCGGGTCGAAGCCGGCGACGTCATCGTCGTCGAGAAGCTCCCGGTCGACGAAAACGGCGCCGTGACCTTCGACGAAGTTTTGATGGTCGGCGACAAGGTCGGCGCGCCGCTGGTCGAGGGCGCTACCGTGACCGGTGAGGTCATGAAGCAGGCCCGCGACAAGAAGATCATCGTCTTCAAGAAGAAGCGTCGCCAGAACTACCGGCGTAAGCAAGGCCATCGGCAGTACATCAGCGTCGTGCGCATCACTGACATCGCCGTCGCGTAACGCCGGCACCAGCAGGAGTAACGAAACATGGCTCATAAAAAAGCTGGCGGTAGCTCTCGCAACGGGCGCGACTCCGCGGGTCGCCGCCTCGGCTTGAAGAAGTCCGGCGGCCAGGCCGTGATCCCGGGCAACATTCTCGTCCGTCAGCGCGGCACCACCTACCACCCCGGCGCCAACGTCGGCATGGGCCGCGACCACACCCTGTTCGCCCTCGTCGAGGGCCGGGTGGCGTTCAAGCGCGGCGCGAAGGATCGGACCTTCATCGTCGTCGAGCCGATCGCCGTCGCAGCCGAATAACCCGCCTCGCGGTTTCGGCCGCTCGTCAGGTGGGTCTACAAAGGGGAATGGTTGACCATTCCCCTTTTTGCTTCTTTTGGGGTTAGTGCGGCGATGAAGTTTCTCGATCAGGTCAAAATCTTCGTCAAGTCGGGCGACGGCGGCAATGGCAGCCTCTCCTTCCGGCGCGAGAAGTACATCGAGTTCGGGGGGCCCGACGGCGCCGACGGCGGCCGTGGCGGCGACGTCGTGCTCGAAGCCGTGCCCAACCTCAACACCCTGATCGACTTCCGCTATCAGCAGCACTTCAAGGCACCGCGCGGCAACGGCGGCATGGGCCGCGACCGCACCGGCGGCGCGGGCGACGAACTCGTGATCAAGGTTCCCGTCGGCACCCAGGTGCTCGCCGAGGATCGCGAAACCCTGCTCTTCGACATGGACGAGCCGGGCAAGCGGGTCGTCCTCGCCAAGGGCGGCGACGGAGGCTTCGGCAACGCGCACTACAAGACCGCGACCAACCAGGCGCCGCGTCGCGCCGACGTCGGCTGGCCGGGCGAGGAAATGTGGGTGTGGCTGCGGCTGAAGCTGATCGCCGACGTCGGTCTGGTCGGCCTGCCGAACGCGGGCAAGTCCACCTTCCTTTCGCGCGTCACCCGGGCGCGGCCGAAGATCGGCGACTACCCGTTCACCACGCTGCACCCGAACCTGGGCGTCGCCGAAGTCGACGGCAACGAGTTCGTGATCGCCGACATTCCCGGCCTGATCGAGGGCGCGCACGAAGGCATGGGCCTCGGCGACCGCTTCCTCGGCCATGTCGAGCGCACCTCGGTGCTGCTGCACCTGATCGACGCCACCGCCGAGGACGTCGGCGAAAGCTATCGGATCATCCGCGGCGAACTCGAAGCCTACGGCGAAGGCCTCGACGAGAAGGCCGAGATCGTCGGCCTCAACAAATGCGACGCCCTCACCGAGGAGGAAATCGCCGACAAGCTCGCGGAATTGCAGGACGAAACCGATTCGCCGGTATTGGCACTTTCGGGGGTTTCAGGCTACAACCTCAAGACCGTGCTTCACCGACTCGCGGGCTACATCTGGGGCGACGCAGGCAAGGAAGCCGAAACCCGGGGCGATTGGACGCCCGTGCAGGACGACGACGAATGATCATGCCGCTGACCACGACCTCCCCGCTCGCCCGCGCGCGGCGCGTCGTGGTCAAGGTCGGCTCGGCTCTCCTGGTCGACGACGCCACCGGCGACATTCGCGCGGTCTGGCTCGAATCCCTCTGCGACGACATCGCGGCGTTGAAGGCGAACGGCGCGGAGGTGGTGATCGTCACCTCCGGCGCGATCGCGCTCGGCCGCACGCCGCTCGGCCTGCGCGGCAAGGCGATGCGGCTTGAGGAAAAGCAGGCGGCGGCGGCGGCGGGCCAGGCGACCCTGATCCACGCCTACCAGGACAGCCTCGCGCGGCACGGCATTCCGGTCGCGCAGATTCTCCTGACCCTGGGCGACTCGGAAGCGCGACGCCGCTTCCTCAACGCCAGCAACACCCTCGAAACCCTGTTGAAACTCGGCGTGGTGCCGGTGGTGAACGAAAACGACACCGTCGCCACCCAGGAAATCCGCTACGGCGACAACGATCGCCTCGCCGCGCGGATCGCGCAGATGGTCGCGGCGGAAGCCCTGGTGCTGTTCTCCCTCGACATCGACGGCCTCTACACCGCCGACCCGACCTCCGATCCCACCGCGCAGCACATCCCGGTGGTCACCGAGATCGACCAGACCATCGCGCGGATGGCGGGCAAGCCCAAGGGCCACGGCTCGGGCGGCATGGTAACCAAGATCCTCGCGGCGCAGATCTGCATGGCGGCGGGCTGCAACATGGCGATCGCGCCGGGCCGCCAGCCGCATCCGCTGAAGGCGATGCTCAACGGCGGCACCCGCTGCACCTGGTTCGTCGCCGCCGACGAGCCGGTGGCGGCGCGCAAGCGCTGGATTGCAGGCTCGCTCGCCCCCAAGGGCACCTTCACCGTCGACGACGGCGCCGCGGACGCGCTCCGCCACGGCAAGAGCCTGCTGCCCGCAGGGGTCACCGCGATCGAGGGCCGCTTCGACCGGGGCGACGCGGTGGTGGTCAAGGATTCCCACGGCCACGAACTCGCGCGCGGCCTCTCGGCATATGCCAGCAAGGACGCGCGGATCATCGTCGGCCACAAGACCCAGGACATCGAAGCCTTGCTCGGCTACCGTGGTCGGGACGAAATCATCCATCGCAACGACCTGGTGCTGACCCGCAACGGCGGCAACGGCACCGGCGACGCGAGAGAGGAGACCGGGTCATGAGCATCGCCCAAACCCAGCGCACCGAAGTGCCGCTCGCCGAGATCATGCGCGATCTCGGCCGCGAAGCGCGCGCCGCCGCCGCGATCCTCGCCACCACCCCGACCGCCGCCAAGAACCGCGCCCTGACCGAGGCCGCCGCCGCGATTCGCGCGCAAGCCGCAGCGCTGGCCGACGCCAATGCCAAGGACGTCGCCGACGCCCAGGCCAAGGGAATCTCCGGCGCGCTCCTGGACCGCCTCGTGCTGACTCCGGCGCGCATCGCCGCGATGGCCGACGGCCTCGAAGCGGTCGCCGGCCTGCCCGACCCGGTCGGACGCAGCATGGCGCGCTGGGACCGCCCGAACGGGCTGGACATCGAGCGCGTCGCGGTGCCGCTCGGCGTGATCGGCATCATTTTCGAAAGCCGCCCGAACGTCGCGGCGGACGCGGGGGCGCTCTGCCTGAAGTCGGGCAACGCCGCGATCCTGCGCGGCGGTTCGGAGAGCTTCCGTTCGGTCAAGGCGATCCACGCCGCGCTCGTGGCCGGCCTGCGAGCCGCCGGGCTGCCGGAAACCGCAATCCAGATGATCCCCACCACCAACCGCGACGCGGTCGGGTTTCTCCTTACCATGGACGACGCCGTCGACGTGATCGTGCCGCGCGGCGGCAAGGGCCTGATCGAGCGGGTGTCGCGGGAGAGCCGGATTCCGGTGTTCAAGCACCTCGACGGCATCAACCATACCTACGTCCATGCAGGGGCGAACGCCGACATGGCGCGCGACGTGATCCTGAACGCCAAGATGCGCCGCACCGGCGTCTGCGGCGCGACCGAGACCATCCTGATCGACCGCGCGGCGCTCGCGCGGGTCCTGCCGGGAGTGGTCGAGGCGCTCGTCGGCGCGGGCTGCGAAGTGCGGGGCGACGCCGAATCCCGCGCCCTCGACGCCCGCATGGTTCCCGCCACCGATGCCGATTGGGACACCGAGTACCTCGACGCCATCGTCTCGGTGCGCACCGTCGACGGCGTCGACGACGCCCTCGCCCATATCGCGGCACACGGCTCGCACCATACCGACGCGATCATCACCGACGACGGCCAAGCGGCGGAAGCGTTCCTCAACGGCGTCGACAGCGCGATCGTGGTCCACAACGCCTCGACCCAGTTCGCCGATGGCGGCGAATTCGGCATGGGGGCGGAGATCGGGATTTCCACCGGGCGCTTCCACGCACGCGGCCCTGTCGGCCTGGAGCAGCTCACCAGCTACAAATACAAGGTGCGCGGCACCGGCCAGACGCGCCCCTGACCGCCGGATGCGCCCGTTCAAGCCCCTCGTCCGCCTGCGCCCCCTGCCCCCGGGCGGCGACCGCCGCAACCGCACCGTCGGCCTGCTCGGCGGCTCGTTCAACCCGGCGCACCAGGGGCATCGCTTCATCAGCCTCCAGGCGATCAAGCGCCTCGGCCTCGACGAGGTGTGGTGGCTGGTGTCGCCGCAGAATCCGCTGAAAGACAGCCGGATGATGCTCGACCTCGCCGAGCGGGTGCGGCGCGCGCGGCGGATCGTCCGGCATCCCCGGATTCGGGTCACCGACATCGAGCGCCGCCTCGGCACCCATTTCACCGCCGACACCCTCGAAGCCCTGAAACGCCGCTTCCCGAAAATCCGCTTCGTCTGGCTGATGGGCGCGGACAACCTGCTGCAGATCCCGAAGTGGGATCGCTGGGAGCGGATCTTCCGCTCGGTTCCGGTCGCGGTGTTCGACCGCAAACCCTATACCTATCAAGCCTTGGCGAGCCGTGCGGCGGAGCGCTTCCGCCATCGGCGCAAGACCGGCGCACGTCTGCGCGGTCTCGGTCGCGCCGCCGCCCCGGCCTGGGTTTTCCTGTTTTACCGCCGCCATCCGGCATCGGCGACCGACATCCGGCAAAAATCCGGACTCGACAAATTGCTGGAAAAACGCAACAAGTGAAATTTGGCGAAACCGCGACGTTCATCGCGGGCTGTGGTTTTATACCTTTGCGCCGAAACAACCGATGGAGATCGACCATAGCTTCCCATTACGAGTCCTCCGACGTCCAGGAGCCGCCCAGTCGCGGCAAGGACGTTCTCTCCGATGCCGCCTTCGCCCAAGGGCTCGCCGACATCGTGTGCCGCTCGCTCGACGACGATAAGGCCGAAGATATCGCGGTCATCGACCTCGCGGGCAAAACCAGCATCGCCGATACCATGGTGATCGCCACCGGTCGCTCCTCGCGTCAGGTCGGCGCGCTTGCGGATCATCTGATCCGCGCCCTCAAGGAGGCGGGAATCCGCCCCACGATCGAGGGCAAGGTGAATTCGGACTGGGTGATCGTCGACGCCGGATCGGTCGTCGTCCATATTTTCCGGCCGGAGGTTCGCGCCTTCTACAACCTGGAAAAGATGTGGGGCCACGGCACCGCGTCGGAGGAAGACGCGCCGCGCCCTTTCCCGGCGAATGCCTTCCCCCAGCCGCCACGGCATGACCTCGGCGGGTTTGCGCTGAACGCATAAGGCGACAGATGCCATGCGCTTTATCATCGTCGCGGTCGGCCGCGGCGGTAAGGGTCCGGAACAGGCGCTGCTGAACGAGTACGCGGCGCGCCTGCGTCCCCCCATCGAATTCAAGGAAGTCGAGGAGCGGCGCTCGTCGAGCGTCGACGAACGCAAGGCGCGCGAGGCGGAAAAGCTCCTGGCGGCGGTGCCGCCGGGCGCGCGCATTATCGCGCTCGATGAACGTGGTCGCTCCCTCGGCAGCGTCGATCTCGCGCATAAGCTCGGCGGATGGGAGGACAACGGCGTGCCCGCCACCGCGTTCCTGATCGGCGGCGCCGACGGACACGACGAATCCTTGCGCGCGAAGGCCGATCTGGTCCTGGCACTCGGCGCTCTGACCTGGCCGCACATGCTGGTGCGTGCGATGATCGCCGAGCAGATTTATCGAGCCCGCACCATTCTCGACGGACACCCTTACCACCGCGCCTGAGCGGCAAGTCTCGGCAACACCAAATTCCTCCGGTACAGGCGGTTCAATCTCAACCGGGATTGTCCTATATTGAGGCCCTGCCCCTCCATCTTTTGCCCGGATGATCCAATGCCCCACGCGATTCAGCCTCCGAAGCCCGTTGTCTTGTGCGTTCTCGATGGTTGGGGCGAGCGCCCGCCCGCGCCCGACAACGCGATCGCCCTCGCCGACACGCCGAACTGGGACCGCTTCGTCGCGGAGAGTCCATCGGCGATGCTCAAGACCTCCGGCCTCGCGGTGGGCCTGCCGGAAGGGCAGATGGGCAACTCCGAGGTCGGCCACATGAACCTCGGCGCGGGCCGCGTGGTGATGCAGGACCTGCCGCGCATTGACCTCGCGATCGAAAACCACACCATCGACACCCTTCCCGCTCTCGTCGAGCTGATCGCCAAGGCGAAGAAATCGGGCGGGATCTGCCACATTCTCGGCCTGATGTCGCCGGGCGGCGTCCACTCCCACCAGGGCCACATCACCGGGCTTGCGCGGATCGTCGACAAGGCGGGCGTGCCGGTACGCGTGCATGCCTTCCTCGACGGCCGCGACACGCCGCCGTCCTCGGCGGGCGAGTACCTCGACGTGTTCGAAAAATCGGTGGCCGGATGCCGCGACGTCCGCGTCGCCACGATCTGCGGCCGCTACTTCGCGATGGACCGCGACAAGCGCTGGGACCGGGTCAAGCTCGCCTACGACGCGATCGTCCAGGCCGACGGCATCGCCGCCCAGTCCGCCGCCACCGCGATCACCGAAGCCTATCAGGCGGGCGAGACCGACGAGTTCGTCAAGCCGCGCGTCGTCGGCGCTTATCCGGGGATGAAGGACGGCGACGTCCTGGTAATGGCCAACTTCCGCTCCGACCGCGCGCGCGAGATCCTCACCGCGATCGTCGACCCGGGCTTCGCCGAATTCCCGCGCAAGACCCTCGCGCTCGCCGACGCGATCGGCATGGTAAAGTATTCCGATCCGCTCGAACCCTTCATGAAGGACCTGTTCCCGCAGGAAACCCGCGACAACGTGCTGGGCGCGGTGGTCGCGGCCGCGGGCCTGAAGCAGCTTCGCATCGCCGAGACCGAAAAGTACGCCCACGTCACGTTCTTCCTCAACGGTGGCGAGGAGAAGATTTTCCCCGGCGAGGAGCGGATCATGGTACCGAGCCCCAAGGTCGCGACCTACGACCTCCAGCCCGAAATGTCGGCCTACGAAGTCACCGACAAGCTCGTCGCTGCGGTGGAAAGCGGCAAGTTCGACCTGATCGTGGTCAACTACGCCAACGGCGACATGGTCGGCCATACCGGCATCATCGAAGCCGCCGAGAAGGCCGCCGAAGCGGTGGACGCCTGCATCGGCCGTCTCGACGCGGCGGTCGCGAAGATGGGCGGCGCGATCTTCTACACCGCCGACCACGGCAATGCCGAGCAGATGCGCGACCCGGTCACCGGCAAGCCGCACACCGCCCACACCACCGGTCCGGTGCGCGCGGTGCTGCGCCATGCGCCGGCGTGGGCGAAGGGCTTCCACGGCGGCAGCCTGTCGGACGTCGCGCCGACGCTCCTGGCGCTGATGGGGTTGCCCCAGCCGGCTGAAATGACCGGAAAGTGCCTGATCGACCGCGCATGATGAAATCCGTCCCGGGCGTCGCGTTTCTGGTTCTGGCAATGACGGCGGCTTCCGCCGCCGCCGCGGAACCGTCCGCGTCGCCCAAGGACGACCTGTCGCGGATCGAGCAGTCGCTGAAGGCGGAGCAGAAGCGCCACGAGGAACTCAAGCGCAAATCGGAGGCGCTCGGCCGCGACCTCCAGACGGTGAAGAAGAAGATGGTCAACGCCGCCTCGACGGTGCAGCGCCACGAACAGGACCTCACCCGACTCGAAAATCGGTTGGGGGACTTGCAAAAGCAGCAGCGCGCCCTCCAAGTCAAGATCGACCGGCGCGGCGACCAGATGGTCACGGTTGTCGCCGCGCTGCAACGCCTTGCATGGCGACCGACCGAGGCGCTGATCGCCCAGCCGACGCCGCCGTCCGACACCGTGCGCTCGGCGATCCTGTTGCGCACCGCGGTGCCTGCAATCGAGGCCTCGGCGCGGGACCTGCGCTCCGACCTCGACAAGCTCTCGACGGTGCGCGCCCAGGTCAAGGGCCAGAAGGACCGGATCGCCGCCGTGACCAGCGACCTTGCACAGACCCATAGCGAACTGAAGCAGCTCTACGCCGACAAAGGTGCGATGCAGCAGCAGACCGAGCAGGCGTCCGACGAAGCCGCGCAGCGGATGCAATCCCTGGTGCGCGAAGCCTCGGACTTGAAGGACCTGATCGCCAAGCTCGAAGCCGAGCGGGCGCGCCAGCGCGAGGCCGCGCGCCTCGCCGCGATCGAGCGCGCACGCCAGGATCGCGAGGCGGCGCAGAAGGCGGCGGCGGCGGCAGCGGCCGCCCACACCGCCGAAGACAAGGCGCGCGTGCTCGCCACCGAGCAGAAGGCGAGCCGCGAGCGCCAGCGCCGCGTCGCCGCGATCCCGCAAGCGCCGAAGGGCTTCGACCAGACCCGGGGCCGCCTGCCGCTGCCCGTCGTCGGCGAAGTCACGCAACAATACGGCCAGATGACCCAGGCCGGGATTCATTCCAAAGGAATCATGCTCGAAACCCGCCGCCGCGCCCAGGTGATCACGCCCTATGACGGCGTGGTTTTATTCGCAGGACCCTTCCGTGGCTACGGGCAACTCTTGATCATCGAATACGGTGACGGATATCATATCCTCCTGGCGGGGATGGACCGTATCGATGCAGCTGTCGGTCAGTCCCTGCTCGCAGGCGAACCCGTCGGCGTAATGACGGATGCTAGCTCTCCGGAACTCTACGTGGAACTCCGCCACGACGGCCAACCCATAAACCCACTCCCCTGGCTCACCGCCGGCAAAGGCAAGGGACAAGGATGACGCGTAACTCCATGATCGCCCTCGGACTCGGCACGCTGATGCTGTTCGGGGCACCCTCGGGCGCAATCGCGCGCAACGACGGTTCCGCCTATGAGTACCTCAACCTGTTCGGCGACGTGTTCGAACGGGTTCGGCGCGACTATGTGGACGACGTCACCGACAAGCAGCTGATCGAGGCTGCGATCAGCGGCATGCTGCAATCGCTCGATCCGCACTCGGCCTACCTCGACGCGGAAAGCTACGCCGACATGCAGGTCGACACCCGCGGCGAATTCGGCGGCCTCGGCATCGAGGTCACGATGGACGCGGGCCTGGTCAAGGTGATCTCGCCGATCGACGACACCCCGGCGGCGCAAGCCGGCGTGCAGGCGGGCGACCTGATCACCCACATCGACCACCAGCCGGTGTTGGGCCTCACCCTCTCGGATGCGGTCGACAAGATGCGCGGCCCGGTGGGCACCGACATCACCATCACCATCCGGCGCGGCACCAAGGACACCTTCGACGTCACGCTGAAACGCGCGGTGGTGAAGATCCGCTCGGTGCGGGCGCGGATGGAAGGCAACGTCGGCTATTTGCGGATCACCTCGTTCAGCGAGCAGACCGACGTCAACCTCCGCAAGGAGATCAAGGCGCTGCGCGAGAAGAACGGCAAGGCGCTGAAGGGCTTCATCCTCGATTTGCGCAACAACCCCGGCGGCCTGCTCGACCAGGCAGTCGCGGTTGCCGACGACTTCCTCGACCAGGGCGAAATCGTCTCGACCCGCTCGCGCGACGCACGAGAGACCGAACGCTACAACGCCTCCAAGGGCGACGTCATCGACGGCATGCCGCTGGTGGTGTTGATCAACGGCGGCTCGGCCTCGGCCTCGGAAATCGTCGCGGGCGCGCTCCAGGACCAGAAGCGGGCGATCCTCCTCGGTACCAAGTCGTTCGGCAAGGGCTCGGTGCAGACGATCATCCCGCTGCGCGGCCACGGTGCGATGAAGCTTACCACCTCGCGTTACTACACGCCTTCGGGCCGCTCGATCCAGGCCGTCGGCATCGAACCCGACATCGAAGTCGTGCCGGCAAAGATCGAGGTGATCGAGAACCGCAACCAGATGAAGGAAGCGGACTATCGCAACGCCCTCGACCGCGCCGCCGAGACTCCGGACGGCAAGACCAAGATCATCGTGCCCGACAGTGCCGCAAGCCCGGCCGCCGAGCGCGACGCGGCGTTGGCCAAGGCTGCCGCCGAGGACTATCAATTGCAGCGCGCCCTCGACCTGTTGAAGGGGTTGTCGCTGTACTCGGGTCGGACCGCGCCTTAACCGGCGCGGCTTCGGTTCCGCTTTCAAGGGGGAAGCCAGGGTGAGTTCGGATCCGTTGACCGCCCCGATGCCGGATTTCGGCGCGGAGCCACCGCGCCGAAGCCTGCTTGCCCGGCTGCGTCGCCCCTTTGCAAAGTCCGCTCCGGAGTCGGACGCCTTCGGTCAGGCGGCGTCCGACGACCCCTTCGCCTTCGAAGACGGCAGCGAGGCGAGATTCCGCCGTCGCCGTCGGCTCATGGGGGTGGTGCTGATTCTCATGCTGATCGGCATCGGCGCGGGCGCGACCGCCTACGTGACCCTGGTTCCCGACACCCCGGCTTCGCCGCCGCCCGTGGCGTCCGCCGACAGCGGCCTGCGGGTGACCCTGCCGATGCCGCCCGAACCCGGCCCGGAGAGCCTCGGGCGCGCGTTGATGGCCCCGCCCGGCACCGACAACCCGGATGCCGCCCGCCGCGCCGAAGGCCTCGGTGCGCCGACGCCCGCCGCTCCGCCGCCCGCGCCGGTCGCCGCCAAGCCCGCGCCGGTACCGCCGGTGCCGATGCCCGACCAACCGCAGGCCCGTCTCGATCGCGAAGCCGCGTCGAAGCCGCCGCGCTACGCCGACATGCCCCGCAATCCGCCGCCCGCAGCAGCAGCAGCGCTCAACCCCACGCCGGTCCCGGACCTGCAACGCCGCACCGCGTCGGGGCTGGTGGTGCCGACGGTGGCCGCCGACGGCCGCCGCGCCTGGAAGGCCTACGCCCGGCCGTTTGCGGGCGATCCTAAGGCGCCCCGCATCGCGGTGGTGATCGCCGGGCTCGGGCTGATGCACGAGGCGACCTCCGCCGCGATCGACGCGACGCCCCCCGACGTCACTCTCGCCTTCGACGCCGCCGCACCGCAGCTCGCCGACCGCCTCGCCGCCGCGCGCCGCGCCGGGCACGAAACCCTGGTCGAAATCGGACTGCAGAGCCGGGGCTTCCCCGCCGTCGATCCCGGCCCGGACGGCCTGCTCTCCGGGATTTCGCCCGACGAGAATCAGGCGCGCCTCGAACGCGCGCTCAGCCACGGCGCGACCTTCATCGGCGTGCTGGCGCGGGGCGGCGACGACTTCGCGACCACTCCGGCGCAATCCGCGGCATTCCTCGCCGCGTTGCAGAGAATGGGCCTTGCGCTGGTTGCATCCGTGCCGTTCGAGATTTCCGGCGCCGCACCGCCACAGGCCCAGGCCGACGTGACGATCGCGGCGGGCAGCTTCCGCGAGCAGATCGCCGCCAAACTGCGCGAGGCCGAGGCCATCGCCAAGGCGCGCGGCCACGCGGTGCTCGAAGTCAGCGAGGCCACGCCGCTCGCCCTCGCCCAGGTCACGCCCTGGATCGGCGGACTCAAGGGGCGCGGCTTCGAGATCGCCCCGGTGACCGCGCTGGTGAAGGAATGACCGCCCTCCCCTACGCCGAACGCCCCTATCGCGAGGGCGTCGGCATCGTCCTCCTGAACCCGCACGGGCAGGTGTTCGTCGCCCAGCGCATCGACAGCGCGGAACCCGCATGGCAGATGCCGCAAGGCGGCATCGATCCGGGCGAGGACCCGCGCGCCACCGCGCTCCGTGAACTCGAAGAGGAGATCGGCACCAACGCCGCCGATTCGATCGCCGAGACCGACGGCTGGCTGACCTACGATCTTCCCGCCGGCATCGCCGACGCAATCTGGAAGGGACGGTTTCGCGGCCAGCGCCAGAAGTGGTTCCTGATGCGCTTCACCGGCATCGACGCCGACATCGACATCGCCACCTCGCACCCCGAGTTCTCCGCTTGGCGATGGGCGGACTTCGAGAGCTTGCCGGCGCTGATCGTGCCGTTCAAGCGGCCGCTCTACGAGGCCGTGGTGCGGGCCTTCGCCCCCGAGGTTGCCGCATTCCGCAAGTCGGCTGCACCTTCTCGTTGATCCCGGGATTTCCTATATAAACATAGGTACCTCCACCGAACGCCTCCGAGGCCGGTGACCGCGTCGCGTTTGTAACCCTGCCGCGCATGGGTCGGTTCGGATGAAACACTCCACTCGCATCGCACTCGGCTACCTGGCGATCTCGATCGCCTGGATCGGCGCGTCGGATTTCCTCCTCGGACGGATCTTCCCCGAGAGTTACGTGGTGATCAGCCTCTACAAAGGCTGGTTCTACGTCGGCGGCACCGCGCTGCTGCTGAAATTCTGGCTCGCCGCAGAGGAATCCCGGCGCGACGTGGTCGAGGCGCGGCTCCAGGATTCTGCGATCACCGATCCGCTGACCAAACTCCACAACCGCATTGCGCTGATCGACCATCTCAACGTCGCGGTGGCGCGAGCGCGCCGCGAGCACGGATGCTTCGGCCTGCTCTACCTCGACATCGACGACTTCAAAGCGATCAACGACACCTTCGGCCACGCGGCGGGCGACACCCTGCTCGTCGAGTTAAGCCGCCGTCTGCGCTCGACGCTGCGCACCGGCGAGATCGCGGCGCGCCTCGGCGGCGACGAATTCGTCGTCCTGGTCGAGGAATGCGGCGACGTCGAAGGTTTGTCGATGCGGCTGATGTCGGTGTTGCGGGAGCCCTATTCGGTCAAGGGCGAGGAGATTCCGATCACGGTATCGATCGGTCTGGCCGAGTTCCCGGCGCACGGCGGCGACGCCGACGCCCTCCTGCACGCCGCCGACAGCGCAATGTATGGCGCGAAGCGCACGGGACGCGGCCAATTCGGCGCAGCCCCGGAGAAAGAAGCAACGCCCGCCGGATGAGGGCGGGCGTTGCTGCAGTCCTGCGGATCGGAAACCGGTCAGTGGTAGCCGGTCTCACCGTTCGCCGCCGAGACCATCGCTGTGGCCACCGCGAGTTCGGCCTCGATCACCGCCTTGTCGGCTTCCGGCGCCGCCGCGACGTCGGCATAGGCCTCGGCCGCCGCCGCGAGGCGCGCTTCGGCCTCGGGCAGGGAAAGGTCGGACACCAGTTCCGCCTCTTCCGCCAGCACCGTGCAGGCCGTCTCGGTCAGTTCGGCGAAGCCGCCGGCGACGAAGATCCGTTCCTTCGGCTTGCCGTCTTCGAAGATCACGATCACGCCCGGACGAACCGTTGCAATCGTCGGCATGTGTCCGGGCATCGCGGCGAAGTCGCCCTCGGTGCCGGGAACCACCACCATCTCGACGGGCTGGCTGAAGAACAGCCGCTCCGGCGAGACGAGTTCGAACAGCGTGGTTGCCGCCATCTGTCAGCTCCTTCCCTAAAGCCTGATCAGGCCGCGTCCGCCATCTTCTTGGCCTTGGCGATCGCCTCCTCGATGGTGCCGACCATGTAGAACGACTGTTCCGGCATGTGGTCGTACTTGCCCTCGATGATCCCCTTGAAGCCCTTGATCGTGTCTTCGAGCTGGACGAACACGCCCGGGCTGCCGGTGAAGACTTCGGCGACGTGG
>DBTR01000100.1:0-217 GCA_002307145.1 Rhodospirillum sp. UBA1311
CGCAACATTGCCGACGAAATCCCGGTCTGGGACCCGGAAGCCTGTCGTCAATGCAACAAATGCACGATGGTTTGCCCACACGCCGCGATCCGTGCCAAGCTGGTCAGCCAGGAAGACCTGGAGGCCGCCGGTGCGGACTTGAAGTCGCTGGTCTATCGCGGTGCGGAAATGAAGGGCGGCGCCTACGTGCTTCAGGTCGCGCCCGAGGACTGCACCG
>DBTR01000100.1:474-784 GCA_002307145.1 Rhodospirillum sp. UBA1311
TGCACCGGCTGCGGCGTCTGCGTCGCCGCCTGCCGCCCCGGCAAGCTCAAGGACGAGCCGGACCACAAGGCCCTCAGCATGGCCGAGAAGGCGCCGATCTTCGAGCAGGAGAAGGCGAACTTCGACGCGTTCCTCGCCCTGCCCGACTTTGACCGCGCCAATCTGCCGAACATCAACATCAAGACCGCGCAGTTGATCACGCCGATGTTCGAATTCTCCGGCGCGTGCCTCGCCTGCGGTGAGACGCCCTACATCAAGACCCTCACCCAGTTGTTCGGCGACCGCCTGATGATCGCCAACGCCACCGGTT
>DBTR01000100.1:1137-1429 GCA_002307145.1 Rhodospirillum sp. UBA1311
TTCGAGGACAACGCCGAGTTCGGCCTGGGCTTCCGCCTCGCGGTGGACCACCAGCGGCAATTGGCCCGCGCCCTGGTCGCGACGATCGCCGACCGCCTGCCGGAACGGCTGGTGGAAGAACTGCTCACCGCCGACCAGAGCAACGAGGCCGGAATCCGGGCGCAACGCGCACGGATCGCCGAACTGAAGTCGCTGATCGGCAACCCCGACGACCTGGCGGCGAAGCGCCTGCTCGAAGTCGCGGATACCCTCGCCGAACGGGTGATCTGGATCGTCGGCGGCGACGGCTGGG
>DBTR01000100.1:1700-11743 GCA_002307145.1 Rhodospirillum sp. UBA1311
GGCCTACGACATCGGCTACGGCGGCCTCGACCACGTGCTTGCCTCGGGCCGCAACGTCAACATCCTGGTGCTGGATACGGAAGTTTATTCCAACACCGGCGGCCAGGCCTCGAAGTCGACCCCGACGGGCGCCGCGGCGAAGTTCGCGGTCGGCGGCAAGAGCCGTCCGAAGAAGGACCTCGGCCTGATGGCGATGTCCTACGGCGACGTCTACACCGCCTCGGTCTCATTCGGCGCGAAGGACGTGCAGACCGTCCAGGCGCTGCAGGAAGCCGCTTCCTACGACGGCGTTTCCCTGGTGATCGGCTACGCCCACTGCATCGCCCACGGCTACGACATGGCCTGCGGCCTGCAGCGCCAGACCCTGGCGGTGGAATCCGGCTACTGGCCGCTTTACCGCTACGATCCGCGCCTGCTCGGCACCGACGAAAACCCGCTCATGCTCGACGCCAAGAGCGCGACCATGGACATCGGCGGCTTCATGGAGGCGGAAACCCGCTTCCGGATCACCGAACACGCCGATCCGGCGGCCTATAAGGAAATGGTCGTCCACGCGGTCGCCGGCGCCCAGCGGCGGGCCGACATCCTGAAGCGCATCGCCGGTCTCTGACCGGACCTTCCCTTCGGCAAAAAACCGGCCCTCGCGGCCGGTTTTTTTTGTCCAAATTGAAACTTAATCTTCACGTAACCAATCATGGATTAGATAATCCAGGATCAACTATTGGTGTTTGGGCGCGGACACTGCAACTCGCGCATTGCCCTCACTGCGGGCACGGGAGCAGGCAAGAAAATGAACGACCTTCCGATCAAATGGAAAGTGAACCTCCTCGGCGCGGTATTGGGCGGCATTGCCCTGATCGTCGGGTTCGTCGGCATTTATGGCATGTGGATGTTCAAGGTGCGCGCCAACGAAATGCTCCTGACCGGCCAGCGCGCGGTGATCGCCGAGCGGATCGACAAGCGGGTGATCGCTGTGGTGATGGACAGCCGTGGCCTCTACATGTCGAAGTCTCCCGAGGATGTGGCGAAATTCGCGAAGCCGCTGTTGGAGAATCTCGAAACCCTACAGGCCGACGTCGCCGCGTGGAAGGCCGCCTCCCCCCCAAGCGAAGCCGGAACCTTCGGCGAGCTCGACGCGGCGGTGAAGAACTTCGTCGCCTTCCGTACCGAAACCGTCAAGCGCGCCCGCGAGGGCGGCGGCGCGGCGGCGGACGCCTTCGGCAACAACGAAGACAACCGCAACAATCGCAAGGCGCTCAATACTCAGATCGTCAACCGCGCCGAGCGGATCAGCGCCGAGATGGCGGCGCTCAACACCGAACTGCACGGCTTCTTCGTCAGCCTCGCGTCGATCCTCCTTGGGGTGCTGGCGGTGGGCATGCTCGCCGGAGTGATGGTGTCGCGCCTGATCGGCCAGAAGTTGATCTCGAAGCCGATCGCCGAGATGACCCACGCGATGAACGAACTCGCCCAGGGGAACGCAAGCGTGACGATCCCGGGCCTCGGCAACCGCGACGAAATCGGCGCGATGGCGAAATCGGTCGAGATCTTCCGCGCCAATAAGCAGGAGGCCGACCGCCTCGGCGTCGAACAGGCCCACGCGCAGGAGGCGGGGCTCCGCCGCGCCACCACGGTGGAAACCTTGATCGCCAAGTTCCAGGCCGCCGCGGAGGATGTTCTCCAGACCCTCGGCTCGGCCACCGGCACCCTCGAAACCACCGCTCGCGGCCTCGCGCAGACCGCACTCAGCACCACGGAACAATCGACCGCCGTCGCCGCCGCGACGGAACAAGCCTCGGCCAACGTCCAGACCGTCGCCACGGCGGCGGAGGAGCTTTCGGCCGCGATCCACGAGATCGCGCGCCAAGTGGCGGCATCGAGCGAACTTTCCGCGACCGCCCAGGGCGAGATGTCTCGCGCGCGAAGCACCATGGAGCAGCTCACCCAGGCCTCGTCCCGGATCGGCGAAGTGATCAACCTGATCACCGACATCGCAAGCCAGACCAACCTGCTCGCCCTCAATGCCACGATCGAGGCCGCACGCGCGGGCGAGATGGGCAAGGGTTTCGCCGTGGTCGCGGGCGAGGTGAAGAACCTCGCCAACCAGACCGCCAAGGCGACCGACGACATCCAGAGCCAGATCGGTGCCGTGCAAGGCAAGGTGAAGGACGCCGAAGTCGCGATCAGCGGAGTCGCCGAGCAGATGGACCGCATCGGCGCGATCTCCTCGGCAATCGCGGCGGCGGTCGAGGAACAGAGCGCCGCCACCAACGAGATCGCCCGCAACGTCCAGCAAGCGGCAGCGGGCACGCAGGAAGCCGCCACCGGAATCAGCGGAGTTACCCAGGCGGCGGCGGAAACCGGAGATGCCTCGCGCGAAGTCCTCGAAGCCGCACGGATCATGACCCAGGAAACCGCGATCCTGCGCGAACGGATCGGCGAATTCCTGCGCGGCGTGAAAACCGCGTAAATGCACCGGAAGGGCGGGGATACGCCTTCCCCGCCCCTAACCGCCCCTCGCCCCGCAACTTTCGAGATAAAATTAGACATCGCTCCCCCTACACGCGCACACGCGTTTATCGTACGATAGGTCGCGCCTCCACCTTATAGGGTATCCCTTGGTGGGCCTGTGATTCGTTCGACAACGAGGGGGTAAAGTCGATGGCGGCTGTTGCACCGTTACTGGTCTGGAGCGAAGCGTTTTCCCTGGGTATCCCACAGCTCGACGACGATCACCGCAAGCTCGTGGATTTCATCAATACATTGAACGCGCTAAATCACGAGGCCAAGCCCGCGGCGGAGTTCGACGCCGAGATCGGACGACTGCGCGCACATCTCCTCGAACACTTCAGCCGCGAAGAAAAGCTTCTCCACGCGGCGATGACGGAAGCCGACGCCGCCACGCACATCGTCCATCACCGCGAAACCGAGGATTTCTTCGACCGCCTCGCGCAAGAGGCGAAATCCGGCGACCGCCGGATTCCCCGCGAGATGATCCTCGATTACCTCCACCGTTGGCTGCTCGACCACGTCCTCGTGGGCGACGTCAGCGCGCGCGACAGAATGGTGGCGGACGGCGCGATACCCGCCGACGTGGCCGATCGGCCCGGCCTCCTCTCCCGCCTCAGGATCGGCCAACGGATTTGGGTGATGGCAGCGGTGCCGATGGTGGTGCTGGCGCTGGCTGCCGCGCAGATCGGCCTAGCCAAGCTCGACGACGCGCGCGGCCTCGACCGCGTCGCGGTGTTGAGCAACACCGCCGGCCTGGTCGGCGACCTGGTCCACGGACTGCAGAAGGAGCGCGGGGCCTCGGCGGGCTTCCTCGACAGCAAGGGCGCAGCGTTCGCCGACGACGTCGTGAGGTTTCGCCAGGAGGTCGACATGGCGACCGGAGCGTTCCTGGATGGCGCCCAGGAGAGCGCGGCGATGGGCCTCGCCGAATCGACCGTCGCCGCACGGCGCGCGCTCCGGGAGGTCGACACCCTGCGCCGCAAGGTCGACAGCTTCGGCATCGATCGCTCCGCCGAGGTGGCAAGCTACACCCAGGTGATCGGCTCCCTGCTCGATCTCGTCGACGGCATCGCCACGATCTCGCCCGACGAACAACTCGCCCGCGAAATCTCGGGCTTCGGCGTGTTCCTGCGCGGCAAGGACCTCGCCGGAATCGAGCGCGCGCGCGGCGCGGCAGGCTTCAGCGCGGGGAAGTTCTCGCGGCAGCTCTATCACGAATTCGTCGCCATCGGCGCGCAGCAGGACGCCAACTTCCGGGTCGCCCGCCGCCTCGTCGGCCCGGCCGGGCGCGACGCCATCGCGGTAGCGCTCCAGAGCGCCGCCGAGCAGCGCCTCGACGAATACCGCAGCGTCGCGCTCGCGGCACAGGAAACCGGCGACCTCAAGGGCGTGACCGGGGCGCAATGGTTTGCCGCCGCGACCGCGCGGATCGACACTCTCAAGGCCGCCGAGAACGCCCTTTCCGCCGAAATCCGCAAGGATGCGCTCAAGAAGGCCGACGCCTCACGGACCGCCGCCACCGTCGCGATCGGCGGCCTCGCCGTCCTGATGCTGGCGATCGGCGCGATGGTGTTGACGATCACCCGCTCGATCACCCGGCCGATGGATGGCCTGCGCGAAGCGATCGTCGAACTCGGCAAAGGCGACACCACTCGCCCGATCCGTGGCCAGACCCGCCACGACGAAATCGGGCTGATCGCCCGCGCGGTGCACGCATTCCGCCAAAACCTGATCCGCGCCGAGTTCGTCACCGCAGGCGGTGCAATCGACGCCTCGGTGGAACTCGAACGGGCGAAGGCGCGGGAACGCATCACCAATGCCTTCCGCGCCGAAGTCGACACCTTCCTTCATACCCTTACCCATGCGGCGGAATCCCTCACCGACGCCGCGATCGGCATGGAGCAGTCGAGCAACCAGGGACACCGCCAAGCCTTGCAGGTCACCGATGCGGCGGTCGAAGCCTCCCATTCGGTGGACTCGGTCGCCGCCGCGTCGGAGCAACTGTCCAGTTCGATCGGCGAGATCGCCCGCCAGGTGGCGCGTTCCGCCGACGTCAGCCGTAACGTCGCCGACAGCTCGGAAATGGCGCAGGCGGCGATGGGTTCGCTCTCCGAAAGCGCGGTGAAGATCGGCGACATCGTCGGCATGATCAACGACATCGCGAGCCAGACCAACCTCCTCGCCCTCAACGCCACGATCGAGGCGGCGCGCGCGGGCAACGCGGGCAAGGGCTTCGCGGTGGTCGCCGCCGAGGTCAAGGTTCTCTCCGGCCAGACCGAACGCGCCACGCGCGAGATCGCCGCTCAAGTCGGTGCGGTCCAGAGCGCGACCCGGAAAGTGGTCGACGCCATCGACATCGTCGTCAGCAACATCGGCGAGATGAGCGAAATCGCGAGCATGATCGCGGGCGCGATCGAGGAGCAGCGCGCCGCCACCGAGGAGATCAGCATGAGCGTGTCCCATGCCGCCGACGGCACCCGCGACGTCACCTCCAACATCTCGGGCGTCGCCGAGGCCAACGATCGCATCGGCGACATGTCGAAGACGGTTTCGGGCGCGGCGGAAAATCTCTCCGCCCAGACCCATGCCCTGCGGACCCAGGTCGAGACCTACCTCCGCAATGTGGCGGCGGCCTGAGGACTCAACTCAGGCAGTCCCAGAATTGCTCGGCGGTCGGGCTGAGGCGATGACGGGGGCGGTAGACGCGGATTTCCACGGGAATGTCCCAGTCGCCGCTCCCTGCCCGCACCAGCCGCCCGGTAGCGAGGTCGGACTGAATCAACGTCAGCGGCAACCATGCGATGCCGCGCCCGGCCACCGCCATCGCACGGATCGCGGTGGCAAGGTGGGCGGTGAACACCGGCTCCAACCACACCGGCGGGTCCTTCTTCGCCCGTGCCGCGCCGACGATCCGCCCAAGCCCGGATTCCGGGCTGTAGGCGAGATAGGGCAAGCGTCCGTCTTCCATGCCCGGCAGGGTCGCGTCCAGGCTCTGCGCGCGCACCGGGATCAACACGTCGTCGCCCTGCGGCAGGGAAACGAACGCGCGCGCTTCAAGGCGTGGCATCGCCGCCGGGTGCTGGTGACACAGGAGGAACTGGGCGTTGCCCTCGTGCATCAGGGATTCGCATGCCGCGAGGCTTTCCGAGATCAGTCGGATCGAACCGAGCGGCGTGTCGCGTTCGTGGCTGCGCAGCCAATCGGGAAAGAAGGTGAGCGACAACGCATGAGTGCAGGCAAAGCGCAACGTCGCCGACACTGCGCTGTCGACCTCGCGCGCCTCCTCGCGCCCCTGCACCAGCCGCCGCACGGTTTCCTCCGCCACCGGACGGAAGCGTTCGCCCGCGAGGGTCAGGCGGATATGCCGGGTGTCGCGGTCGAACAGCGCCGCCCCGGCCCACGATTCGAGCGCCCGGATGCGACGGCTGAATGCCGGCTGGGTAAGGTTGCGACGCTCGGCCGCGCGCGAAAAACTCCCGGATTCCGCCAGCGCGAGGAAATCCTCCAACCACGACAATTCCATACCATCCCCCCTGCCTCCCATGCGCGCCCGGCATAGATCGATACGACCTCGGTCATTGCCGTGGTTCCGCCGCACCCATCATACTTCGACCATCACCCGCGTCACCGATTTTGGTGAACCGTCACGCCATTGAATGGAACCCAACACCATGCGGATCCTCGAAGTTCGAGAGAAAACCTTCTCCATCGCATCGCCGATCGCCAACGCGTTCATCGACTTCTCCAAGATGACCTGTTCGGTGGTGGCCGTCATCACCGATGTCGTCCGCGACGGCAAGCAGGTGGTCGGCTTCGGCTTCAACTCCAACGGCCGCTACGGCGTCGGCGGGCTGCTGCGCGAGCGCTTCCTGCCCCGCCTCAACGAAGCCGATCCGGAGAGCCTGCTCACCGAAGACGGCTCCAACCTCGATCCCTTCCGGATCTGGGCGACGATGATGCGCAACGAAAAGCCCGGCGGCCACGGCGAGCGCTCGGTCGCGGTCGGCGCGACCGACATGGCGGTCTGGGATGCGGTGGCGAAGATCGAGGGCAAGCCCCTCTATCGGGTTCTCGCCGACCGCTATTCGGGCGGCGTCGCCGACGACAAGGTCTGGGTCTACGCAGCCGGCGGCTACTACTACCCCGGCAAGGACACCAAGGGCCTCCAGGACGAATTCCAGAGCTATCGCGACCGTGGCTACCGCGTCTGCAAGATGAAGATCGGCGGCGCTTCGCTCGACGACGACATCCGCCGCATCGAGGCCGCGCTTGAGATCGTCGGCGACGGCAAGAACCTTGCGGTCGACGTCAACGGCCGCTTCGACCTCGACACCGCGATCCAGTACGCCGACGCGCTGAAGCCCTATAACCTGTTCTGGTACGAGGAAGTCGGCGATCCGCTCGACTACGCCCTCAATGCAGAGATCGCCAAACACTACCCGCTGCCGATGGCCACCGGCGAGAACCTGTTCTCCCACCAGGACGCGCGCAACCTCCTGAAGTTCGGCGGCATGCGCAAGGACATCGACTTCCTCCAGTTCGATTGCGCCCTTTCCTACGGCCTCGTCGAATACCTCCGCACCCTCGAAGTGGTGAAGGAAGAAGGCTGGTCGACGCGCCGCATCGTGCCGCACGGCGGCCACCAGATGTCGCTCGCGATCGCGGCCGGCCTGCACCTCGGCGGCAACGAGTCCTATCCCGACGTGTTCAAGCCGTTCTGCGGCTTCGCCGACGGCTACGCGGTGGAAGACGGCTACGTTCGCCTGCCCGACGCCCCCGGCGTCGGCTTCGAACTGAAGGGCGAACTGTTCAAGACGATGAAGACGATCCTCGACTGATCGCTCTTCCCCAAACCCGGCGCGATCCTGTACCCTCTCGCAGGCCTTACAGGATCGCGTCATGTCTTCTCCGGTATTGTTCTGCTACGCCAGCCACGACGGCCAGACCCGCCGCATCGCACGGCGCATCGTCGCCCGCATGGAAACCCGGGGCGTGGCGGCCGACCTCGTCGACCTCGCCGAACGCCAGCCCGACGCCGCCGAAGTCGCGGCCGCACCCGCCGTGGTGGTGATCGCCGCGATTCGCTATGGCCACCACCTGCCGCCCGCGCGCGCGTTCGTCGACGCGCACCGCGAGCGCCTCGGGCAAAAGCCCCTGGCGATGGTTTCGGTCAACCTCACCGCCCGCAAGCCGGAGAAACGCACCGTCGCGGGCAGCGTCTATTTGCGCAAATGGGTGGAAACCTCCGGGCTGCGGCCCGAGATCGCGACCGCCGTCGCGGGAATGCTCGATTACCCGCGCTACGGCTGGTTCGATCGTACGATGATCCGCCTGATCATGAAGATCACCGGCGGCCCGACCGATCCGAAATTGACCGTCGAGTTTACCGACTGGGATCTGGTGGACAAACTCGGCGACGAGATCGCCGCCCTCGCGCCGACCGCGCCCGGTGTCGCCTAGAGCGATGCTTCGTCTTCGAACGCGGCGAGGATACGATCCATCTCGGCGGGAGTGAGTTCGCCGCCGTCGCCGCGCATCGGCGTGGATATCCCGGCCAGATGCCGCTGCACCAGTACCGCCGTATCCGAGCCCAGCCCCGCCTTCCAGCACAGCGACAATACCGCGTCGGGGCGCTCCGACCTCAAGATCTCACGCACCGCCAGGGTCGAGATGCCGCTGCGCACGATCAGGCACGCCTTGACGAACACCCAGTGCTCGTAGTCGAGCGAGCGGCGGATCAGATCTTCGGTGATCGGCTTCTTGTCGTGGAGGATGCGCGCATTCGCAACCTCCTGCTCAAGCTGCGCCGCCTCGCTGTCGCGGAGCGCGTCGTGCGCCGCGTAATCCTTCTCCAACCGCGCCCGCACCGCGTGGCGCAGCACGCCCAGGGTCTCGGCGTCAAAATCCTTGCGCGACGCGAGCTGGTCGAGAAGGCTGTCGGCGACGAAGGTCGCAAGACGGCAGGCGCTGCGTTTCGACAACTGCGGACGGCGCACCAGCGGCGCATGCAGTGGCGGCAGGCCATGCGCGCGCTCGACCAGATAATCGAGGGTGTCCTCGCGCATCTGCGCGGTGGGGTTGTTGAGCAGCTCGACCAGGGCATCGGTGTCGTCGCTCTTCGCCACCATCTCCACGACCTCCGCGCCGAGACCCCGGCGCCGCGAGACCGCGCTCATCGCACCGGGAATCGGCGAATTGGCGAGAATGTCGAGAAGATCCGCATCGGCCAACACCGGCGAGAATTCCAGCACCGGCGCGGCCACCACCAGGTCGATGTCGCGCGCGAGGGCGTGAACGATGTGGGGCGGAATCCGGCTTTCGCTCTTCAGCACCTCGGCCACCACCTGGCGCACCACCGGAAGCTGGTCGCGCGCCAGCTTTTCCAGCAAAGCCAGGGTCTGGGCGGCATGGAGGTGGGAATCCCGCGGGCCGAGTTCAGGAGCGCGCGTCGCGACCTTGCGGGCGAGCGAGGACCGCACGCTCGCGTCCTCGTCGTTGGCGAGCTTGCCGTCGGCCTGGGTCGGAGTGGACGGATTGGCGGCGACCCGGCTGCGGACTTCCGGGTCGGGATCGTCAGCCATGTAGTAGAGGATTTCCGGCGCGACCGAGGTTGCCTCGGCGACCGCGAAGCGGGTACGGCGATCCGGATCCCGCGCCATGCGCTTTGCGTCCTCATACGTGCTGGGCGGGACGATCCCAATGGATCCTAACGCGTTGGTAAAGGCGCTCGTCAACGATACTCTCTCCCGACCCGGGCGGGCACGCACGGCTCATATCCCAATTTTCTGATCATATCCCGCATCCGCGCTCGCGGAAACCCGCGTAAACCTGGAGACGCCCCGCAACTATTGCAAGAGCAGCGCCTTGCGCCGCGAGAGGCTCGCCGCAAAAAATTCATCCGGGGCGCGGCAAATCGCGTTATTTCGATTTTCACAGAATTCTTCGGAAAGATCACGGAGATTGCGTAGCGATCGCCCGCCCTAAATGACGCGGGTTGACGCACGCTCCGGTGATTGGGGTAAACTTGGCGTTTCACTTGGACCGAAGGACTACGACCAATGACCGACGAGGAGATGCAGGCGCTCGACACGCAGATGAAACTCCAGGCGATCATCCTGATGGTCCGCAACGTCTATGCCTACGTCGACCGGCTCGATGGCCACAGCGGCCATGTCGCCGATGGCCTCCGCGCCTTTCTCTCGGACTCCCTGCCCGAGCTTTCCCTGCCCCTGCCCGCGCCCGACGCGGTGCTGGACGCGATCAAGACTTCGCTCGCCGAACCGCTGCGCGCGGTGATCGCCGACCTCGAAGCCGGCATCCCCACCGCGCCGCCGCCGCCGAAGTTCACCCTGGTGCCGGGCGGCCGCGACGACTGACCCAGCCCTCGAATGCAACCGCGCCCCGAGCGGAGCTCGGGGCGGATGCGGTACGATCTTGGATTTAGTTCATAACGCCGGAAGACTTGGCGTCCCCAAGGGGATTCGAACCCCTGTTACCGCCGTGAGAGGGCGGTGTCCTAGGCCTCTAGACGA
>DBTR01000100.1:11999-12131 GCA_002307145.1 Rhodospirillum sp. UBA1311
TAGGCCTCTAGACGATGGGGACTTGAAGGCCGGTCCGGAGGAATTAGCACGCGATATGCGGCTTGTCCAGACTGCGCTTGAAGTCTTTTGACGTGTCCGTTTCGGTGGTGACCCCAACGGGATTCGAACCCG
>DBTR01000100.1:12420-14696 GCA_002307145.1 Rhodospirillum sp. UBA1311
CCTAGGCCTCTAGACGATGGGGTCACGGGCCGAAGCGGAGCGCCCTTCTACCCGCACGGGCTTAGCCGCGCAAGAGGTTTTTTGCATTCGGGCGTATTTTCATTCCACGCCGATCGCAAGCGCCGCCGGAACCAGCATGGGCCCGGGCGCCGCGACGAATGCACCGACGTCGCGCGCGCCTTCCGGCCCGACGGAAACAATCAGCCAGACCAGCCCAGCCTCCTCCGCGCGCGCGAGATCGCGCGCCGAGGGACGCGCCTCGCCGAACGGATGGGAGTGGTAGTGCCCGACCACGGCAAAACCCTCGCCCACGTCGCGCAGGCGGCGTTGGAGGGCGATCCGTGCCGCCGGATCGAGCTCGAAGGCATCGTCGGTCGTCGCGAGATTGGTGACCGCCTCGACCGACGTCACCCGCACGCCCCCGTTTCCATCCTGGCGCCCGACCAGAAGCCCGCAGACCTCGCGCGGCCAGTCCGCCGCCGCATGACCGCGAATCGCGGCCCAGGCGCGGGCGGAAACCGTGATGCGGGGAGCCTGCACCGGGTCAGCGCCCCGGACGGGGCGGCAAGGTATCGGCGTCGCCAAGGCCGATCGTCGCGATGGAGCGGCCGAGCGTCAGGTCGACGACGACCACCCGGTCGGGCTCGCCGCCACCGGTAACGGTCAGATAGACCCGATTGCCTTCGGCCACCGTCCGCGCGATCGCGGAGCCCGGCGGTTGCTCCAGGGGAATCCGGAAATAATCCATAGATTTGTTGTGGACTTCCGGAACCGTTGCCGGAGCCATGGCGTTTTCATGCTGTTGGGTTGGCGTGGCGCCCGTAGTATGGAAATACAGCCGATACCCGATCAGTCCGAGTGCAACGACAATCATCGCTCCGAGGATCAGGGTGACAATCTTAATGACCCTAATGAGTGCCGACCGATCCATGCCCGTTTCACCCGATTCCGTAACCAATTGCGATGCTCCTCTGATCGCGACCTGGGAAGGCGCCGCCGCTCGCCTCGACAAGGCCTGCGCGACCGCGTTCCCGGCGATTTCGCGCTCGCGCCTCAAGGCGCTGATCGAAGACGGCTTCGTCGCCGTCGACGGCGGCACCTTAACCGACCCCTCAGCCAAGGTCAAACCGGGGCAAACCTTGCACGTCGCGCCGCCGCCCCCGGCGGACGCCGATCCGGAACCCGAGGAAATCCCGCTCGCGGTGGTCTACGAGGATGCCGACCTGCTGGTGCTCGACAAGCCGCCGGGAATGGTCGTCCACCCCGCCGCGGGCAACTACAGCGGCACCCTGGTCAACGCACTTCTCGCCCACTGCGGCGAAGGCCTCTCCGGGATCGGCGGCGTGCGCCGCCCGGGAATCGTCCACCGCATCGACAAGGATACCAGCGGCCTGATGGTGGTGGCGAAATCGGACGCGGCCCACGTCGGTCTGTCCGAGCAGTTCGCCGCGCACACCCTCGACCGTGCCTACTACGCGCTGGTGTGGGGAATGGTGATGCCGGAGAGCGGCGAATACGAGGGGAACATCGGCCGCAGTTCGCGCGACCGGAAGAAGATGGCGGTGGTGTCGAGCGGCGGCAAGCACGCGCTGACGCGCTACAAGGTGGTGGAGCGCTTCGGTCGGATCGCGACCCTGATCGAGTGTCGCCTCGCCACCGGCCGCACCCACCAGATCCGAGTCCACTGCGCGGAAAACGGGCACCCCCTGGTTGGCGATCCACTTTATGGTCGAAAAGCACACCCTGGTGTGATCGGTTTTCCAGACAATTTGAAGGGTTTTATCAATCGCTTCGACCGCCAGGCTTTGCACGCTTGGAGGATTGGCTTTAACCACCCGATTTCTAAGGATTTTCTGGTTTTTTCAAGCGCACTTCCGGACGACATGACGGCGCTGTTGGCCGCGTTCCGCGAGGGCTCACGAATCTAATACTTGACTTGGCATATAGGGAATTGCACGATCAATTCAAGCCAAGCGGGGGTGCCTATAAAAATCCTCGCCAAAATAAGCATCGCCGCCACGCCGGGGATGCACCCAGGACCGAATACAACGACTGAGAAGGAGGGCAGACTATGTCCGCAGCAACCGTCGATCTGTCAATCGGACCGGAACAGAACCTCACGCGGTATCTCCAGGAAATCCGCAAATTCCCCATGCTCGCTCCCGAGGAAGAGTACGAACTCTCGATCCGCTATCGGGACCAGGGCGACATGGCAGCCGCCCACAAAATGGTCACCTCCCACCTCCGCCTGGTCGCCAAGATCGCCATGGGCTATC
>DBTR01000081.1:0-46560 GCA_002307145.1 Rhodospirillum sp. UBA1311
TGTCCACAAAACCGGCAGCAGCTCAATTCACAGTCCACTCCATCCGGTCAGGTCAGATCTAACAACAAGACCCAAAAACGCAACGCTCCAGACTCGGCTTTCCTCTGCATAAAAATTCCAGGTGAAATTGTTTCCGGCGGACCGGAACCTTCGCTGCCACTGGTCAATTGGAGGTCGCCGTGTTCCTATTAAACTGTGGAGTTCAGATTTGTTCCGGAGATTGACCCGGCCAGGCTGCGCGCCAAATATCCTCGGCCAACCGGCTATGCATTTGTACCGAATGGTGGCGGCATGACGTCATTTAGACTGGCTCGCGAACTCCGCCGTATAGCCTCCTTCCTCTTCGCGGAGGAAAAGCCGAGAAAATCGATCATTGCGATCGCAATCATCGACGTGTTTGTCGTCTGCATTATCGCCTACGCCCTGTCGGCGGCATATCAAAGCGACCGTGAAAAGGCGACGATAACGCTCAGCAGCTTGTCGCAATCGATAGACGGGAACTTATCCCGGCGTATCGACAGGATCGACATAAGCCTGCTCGCGATCGTCGATGAAGTTGAACGCAGAATTGACAATGGCGCGATTGATAGCATCACGCTGAGCATTCTTGGCGGGCACTATGATGAGCGCGTTCCCGAAGCTCTCGGAATGCTGATTTCCAACGCGCATGGCCGCGTTATCTACTCCTCGCCAAAGGCCGAACTCAACGATATTTACACCTCAAGCGAGTCACGCTTCATCTACCAAAGCGATACGGCGTCGGGCGCGCTGTTCATTTCTCCGCCTTTTTTGACCCACGCCGGGAACCATCCGATCATCGTGTTGTCCCGGTCCTACCAAACCACCGACGGAGCGTTTGGCGGCGTCGTTGCCGAAGCCATCTCCCTCGAATCGCTGTCCATCGTCCTGTCTTCCGCCACGGCGCTGGGCCCCAGCGGAATGGCGACAATATGGGACGAACGACTGGGGCTGGTCGCGCAGTATCCTCCGACGCCTCCCCGTATTCAGAGCGGCGCCAAACCATCCACACAACTGGGAGAGTTGATCGGCAACAATTCCGACCCCCGCCTCTATACACACACTCCGGAAGAGTTTGGCAACAAGACCCGAATCGCATATTTCCGTAAGGTCAGCCGTTGGCCTTTGTCTCTCTCGGTCGGATTGATTGAAAACGACGTGATGGCAAAATGGTGGGGTGAAGCCGCCGTGCTCGGCAGCCTCGGCCTAGCGTTCGTGATCGCCTCAATCTTCGGCCTCAAGGCCTATACGCGGTATCAGGGCGTCCTGCGGGAGAGTGAGACGCGCTACAAAAGCCTGTTCGACCACATGCAGGCCGGATTTTCCCTGCGAGAGATTGTCTTCAACGACACAGGGAACCCCTCCGACTTTCGGTTCTTGGCGGTCAACGACGCCTACCTCCGAATTTTCGGTCTCGCGCCAGAGGATGTGTTTGGCAAAACCCTGTCGCAGATATTCTCGCACCCACACAAGGACATCGCCACCTGGACTGCGGCGTATACCAAGACCGCCACGATCGGCGAACCGGGGCATTTTGAAGCCTACTCCTCGGCTACGGGAAAGTGGCTCGACGTCGTTACCTATCGGACCGAGCCAGGCAAGATTGCGGTCCTTTCCACCGACATCAGCGACCGTAAATTCGCCGAGGCGAGGGTGCAACGTCTCTCTCGGCTCTATGCCGCCCTCAGTCAATGCAACCAAGCTATTGTAC
Organism: Rhodospirillum sp. UBA1311; assembly: GCA_002307145.1. GTDB lineage: Bacteria > Pseudomonadota > Alphaproteobacteria > Rhodospirillales > Rhodospirillaceae > Oleispirillum. Next base: position 1,730 of record DBTR01000081.1, read on the forward strand.
GCTGCACCAACCAAGAGGAGCTATTTCCCCTGGTCTGTCGTGCCGCCGTCGATTTCGGCGGGATGAGCGGAGCATGGATCGGGCTTCATGATGAGGGGTCGGAGGACGTTCGCCCGGTCGCGTCCTACGGTCTTGATCTGGCGGTATTCAAGGAACTCAAGATCTCTGTCAATGAAACCGACCCGATCGGTCGAGGCCCCACCGGTTGCGCAATTCGCGACAATCGACCGTTCTGGGCCAACAACATCTCCGAAGACCCGGCATTCGAGCCCTGGCGGGCACTGACCAATGCGACGGGATACGCCTCGGGTGCTGCGCTCCCCCTGCGCCGGCGGGGGAAACCAATCGGATGCATGACGCTTTATTGCAATGAGACCGATGCATTCGACGACGACGCCCAAAAGCTCCTTATCGAGATGGCGTCCGACGTAGCGTATGCACTCGATAACTTCGACCGGGAAGCCGAGCGCTGTCTGAACGAAGCGCGGGTCAATGAGCTCGCGTTTTTCGACCAATTGACCGGGCTCGCCAACCGGGCCTTGCTCGCCGATCACATTCGCCACGCGATGGCGATGCGTGGCGGCACCCACAATGCACTGCTGTTCATCGATCTCGACGACTTTAAAACCGTCAACGACACGCTCGGCCACGACCGCGGCGACTTTCTCCTGAAACAAATTGCCCAGCGCCTCACGGCATTAGCCCAAGCCGGGGACACGGTAGCCCGGTTTGGCGGCGACGAGTTTGTGCTGCTCCTGTTGGGACTTGCGCCCGAGGAAACCGAGGCAGCCACGAACGCCGAAATCGTCGGCAAGACGATTCTCGCCGCAATTGAGCAGCCGCTCCAACTCGACGACATTTCCTACCGCTGCACCGCGAGCATCGGCGTGACCATATTCGGGAAACACCCATGCTCCATCGACGAACTGTTGAAGCAGGCCGACATCGCGATGTACAAGGCCAAAGGCACGGGACGCAACGCCATCCGGTTCTACGATCCGGTGATGCAATCCAGCATTATGGACCGACTTTCGCTGAAGGCGGACCTCAGCGAGGCAATCCGCCTGGGGCAACTCACGCTCCACTATCAGCCACAGGTCTTGTACGATGATCGGATCGTCGGAGCCGAAGCTCTAGTCCGGTGGCACCACCCCACGCGCGGACTGATCTCACCGGCCAATTTTATTCCGCTCGCGGAGGAAACCGGCCTGATCCTTCCCCTCGGAGAATGGGTCCTCAAGGCCGCATGCATGCAACTTGCCGAATGGGCCGAAACTGCGGCACTGGCGCATCTCACGGTCGCGATCAACGTCAGCACCCAGCAGTTCCGTGATCCCAACTTCGTCGCGCGGGCAATCGCGATCATCCAGGAGACCGGGGTCGACCCCAAGCTCGTGAAACTCGAACTCACGGAAAGCCTGATGGTCGTGAACTTTTACGACATCATCGAAAAGATGAATGTCCTCAAAGATAAGGGCATCCACTTCTCTCTCGACGACTTCGGAACGGGATATTCTTCTCTGGCATACCTGAAGCGTCTTCCCTTCGAGCAACTCAAAATCGATAAGAGCTTCATCCGCGACCTGTTGATCGATCCGAGCGACGCCGCCATCGCCCGCACCATCGTTGCCTTGGCACATAGTCTTGGCCTCGATGTCATCGCCGAAGGCGTCGAAACCGACGAGCAACGTCGTCTCCTCATCGAGATTGGATGCCGGTCATTCCAAGGCTATCTGTTTAGCCGAGCGCTCGAACCGAAGGACTTTGAATCCTATGTCCTCAAAACGCTGGTTTGAAGCGCCTTAGGGGGGGGGCGTCGACGGGTGCTGTGGCCCTAGAGGCCTCCTCCAAAGGAGGCTAGAATCCGGAGTCCCTTTGATTTGCTCTTCGCAATTTGGGCCGCACATTCGGGATTTTTTAGAGGTGTGTTGGTGTCATTTGATCTGGCCATATGACCGCTTTCCGCGAACTCAATCCGAAACCCGTCGTTCCGGTATCGGCCCCAACCCCGCCGTCCTGCAGCACGAGTCTCTCTACATTGCACGCAAAAACGAAAAGTAATGGGGTCGAGGGGACCGAGGTTCCCTCGCGGGTTTGGGCGGAGCCTGCCTTCTTATCTAGACAACCTTCCGCATATTGTCCCCCTTGCCAGGATTTGGGCCGGGGGCGCATCTTGATGGCTGGAAAATCAACGAGTCGGAGTGGTTGGGGCATGGGTTTGCGGATACGGAAGATCGTGCGGATCCTGCCTGGGGTTCGGGTGAACTTGAGCAAGGGCGGCGGGAGTTTGTCGCTTGGCGGGCGGGGGTTGTCGGTCAACCTCGGCAAGGATGGGGTTCGCACCACGGCGGGGATGCCGGGAAGCGGGATTTCGTATTCGACGCGCGCGCCGTGGGCTGCGGGCGGGGCCGGGTTCAAGCCTTGGGCGGTGGTGGCGGCGGTGGCGGCGCTTCTGGTGCTGGCTTACCTCGCGTTCGGGGCATGACCGGGCGGGCGCGCACGGTTGCGATTTTCTGCCTCGGTCTGTCGCAGCTTCTGCACTGGGGACTTTCCTACTACCTGATCGGCGTGTTCGGCGGTCGGATCGCCGCCGACCTGGGCTGGTCCCATGCGACGGTGTATTCCGGGTTTTCCCTGGCGCTGCTGGTGATGGGGGTTTTGTCGTCGCCGGTCGGGCGGCTGGTGGACCGCGTCGGCGGGCGGATGCCGATGAGTCTGGGCGCGGTGCTGGCGGCGGCGGGGTGCATGCTGCTGGCGATCGGGCACGACTACTGGATCTATCTGCTCGCCTGGGTGGCGCTTGGCGCGGCGATGCGGCTGACGCTCTACGACGCGGCGTTCGCGGCTTTGGCCAAGGCCTTCGGCACCGGCGCGAAGCGGCCGATCGCGCAGATCACCCTGCTCGGCGGGCTGGCCTCGACGGCGTTCTGGCCGTTCGGCAACTTGCTGGCCGAAACCTGGGGCTGGCGTGGCGCGTGCTGGGTTTACGCAAGCATCGCGATCGCCTCGATTCCCTTGTTCCTGACCCTGCCGCGCGTCGCCGCGCCGGGCGGGGCGCAGGCCGAGGCGGAGCCGCCGCTGCCACCGCCGCCACCCCCGTCGAAGCTCGCCGCCTGGCTGTTCGCCTACACCGTCGGCGGGTTGAATTTCCTCAATGCGGCGTTTTCGGCGCACATGATCGTGGTGCTCGCGGCCCTGGGGCTGGCCCTGCCGGTGGCGGTGTGGGTGGCGTCGCTGCGCGGCATCGGGCAGTCGTCGGCGCGATTTTGCGAGGTGGCGTTCGGCGGGCGGATCAACCCGCTCAACCTCCATCTCGGCGCGGCACTGGGCTTTCCCTTGAGTTTCATCGCGGGGGTATGGAGCGGCGACTGGCTGGTCGCGGCGATGGCCTTCGCGCTGGTCTACGGCGCGTCCAACGGCCTGATGTCGATCACCCGGGGCACGCTGCCCCTGGTGCTGTTCGACCCGCGCACCTACGGCGCGACGGTGGGCAAGCTGCTTACCCCCGGGTTCGTTCTCGCGGCGGTCGCGCCTTCGGCCTACGCGGCGCTGCTCGACGGCTTCGGCCCGCGCGCGACGCTCTGGGTTTCGGCGTTCCTGGCTCTCACGATTACCGCCGCCGCAGGGGTGCTGCGGCGGCGGTTCTATCGCCCGATCTGAGATCGCGGATCAGTTCATGCTCTGGACGATGATCGACTTGCCTTCAGCCAGCATCCGCGCCTTGCGCTTGCCCTGAACGAAGAAGATCAGGACGAGCAGCGCCAACGCCGGAAGCATCAGCCATTCGCGCGCCATGCGGTCGGTCGGCTGGGCGACGCCGACGATGGTGTCGCCCGCGTGAATGCCGAACTTCGCAGGCAGGCTGCCGAGTCGCACCGAGGTCACCTGGAGATTTTCGCCGAAGCCGCTGACCCCCAGGCCCGCGGTCGCGAGCTTCTGGACGCCGTTGGCGCCCTCGCCGACCTGCATCCGCACCAGCTTCGGCACGTCCTCGCCCATCTGATTGATCGACGAGAAGCGCACGAACAGGGGTTCGCCCGGCGCGAGCTTCGCCGCTTCGGAGATCAGGGTGCTGGCGGGCTGGAGGATGAACGGGTCCTCGATCATGTCGAGCCAGAAACCCGGGCGGAACAGGGTGAAGCAGATCAGCAGCAGCGCGCCGGTCTCGTAGATCCGGTTCCTGATCACCAGCCAGTTCTGCGTCGCGCCGACGAATGCGACCATCGCCGCCGCCGAGCCCACCACCATGACGATGAACTCGATCGGGCCGTCGATGTCGATCATCAGGAGGCGCGGATTGAAGATGAAGATGAACGGCAGGAGCGCGGTGCGGATTTCATAGCGGAACCCCTGCACGCCGGTCTTCACCGGGTCGCCGCCCGAAATCGCGGCGGCGGCATAGGCCGCCAGCCCCACGGGTGGGGTCACGTCCGCCATCAGGCCGAAGTAGAACACGAACATGTGGACGGCGACGAGCGGCAGCGCGAGATCGTTCTTGGCCGCGAGGTCGACCACCACCGGCGCCATCAGCGTGGCGACGACGACGTAGGCGGCGGTGGTCGGCATGCCCATGCCGAGGATGATGCAGATCAGCGCGGTGAGCAGGAGCATCACCACCAGGCTGCCGCCCGAGATCAGCTCGACGATTTCGGTCATCACCAGGCCGATGCCGGTAAGCAGCACGGTGCCGACGATGATGCCCGCCGTCGAGGTGGCGATGCCGACGGTGGTCATGTTGCGCGCGCCCGCGACCAAGCCTTCGAACAGATCGACCACGCCGCCCTTGAACTCGCCCTTGAGCCGCGCCTTCTGCCCACGGAAGAAGGCGGTGAGCGGGCGCTGGGTGAGGATCAGGATCACCAGGGTCATGGTGCCCCAGAAGCCCGAGAGACCGGGCGAGAGTTCCTCGACCATCAGGCACCAGATCAACACCACCACCGGCAGGATGAAGTGCAGGCCGGTGCGCGCGGTCAGGCCGAAGTCGGGAACCTTGACGAAGCCGGTGTTGGGGTCGTCGAGCGGCATGTCGGGGAACTGCGCGCGATAGGCGATCAAGGCGACGTAGGCGACCGCGACGCCCACCGCGATCACCGTCGAGGCGGCTTCGCCGAACACCACCTTGATCCAGGCGATGGCGTAATAGACGATGCCGGCGAGGACCACGGTCCCGGCCATGCCCATCAGGGTGCGGAGCATGCCGCTCATCATCGAGCGGGTGCGGGTCGTCGGCAGGCCCTTGAGGCCCATCTTCATCGCTTCGATGTCGACGATGTAGAACAGCGAGCCGTAGGTGAGGATCGCCGGGAAGAACGCATGCTTGACCACTTCGGCGTAGGAGATGCCGACGTATTCGGCGATCAGGAACGCCGCGGCGCCCATCACCGGCGGCATGATCTGGCCGTTGACGCCCGCCGCGCACTCGATCGCGCCGGCTTTCACCGCGCTGTAGCCGACCCGCTTCATCAAGGGGATGGTGAAGGTGCCGGTGGTCACGACGTTGGCGATCGAGGAGCCGGAGATCATCCCGGTGAGGCCGGAGGCGACCACGCCCGCCTTCGCCGGGCCGCCACGGAAGCCGCCCAGGATCGAGAACGCGAGCTGGATGAAGTAACCGCCCGCGCCCGCCTTTTCGAGGAGGGTGCCGAACAGCACGAACATGAACACGACGTTGGTGGAAACGCCGAGCGCGACGCCGAACACGCCTTCCGAGGTCAGCCACATCTGCGAGGCGACGCGCGAAATCGACGCGCCCTTGTGGGCGATCATGCCGGGAAGGTGCGGGCCGGCGAAGATATAGCCGAGCATCACGATCGCGATCACCATGATCGCGGGGCCGACGGCGCGACGCGCCATTTCGAGCAGCACCAGCACGCCGACGACGCTGACCGCGACGTCGGTGGGGGTCGGCAGCCCGGGCCGCAGCGCGAGGTCGCGATACATCACCACGAGGTAGAGCGCCGCCCCCGCGCCCGCGAGGCCGAGAATCCAGTCGGCGACCGGCACCCGGTCGCGCGGCGAACGCACGAAGGCGGGATAGGAGAGCGCGGCGAGGAACACCGCGAAGGCGAGATGGATCGACCGGGCGATGCCGTCGGTGATCACGCCGATATTGAAGATGTAGGGGAGCGGCGACGCATACCACAGCTGGAACAATGCCCAAGACAGGGCCACCACCATCAACAATCGCGCCGTCAGGCCGGTGGGCTTGCGCCCGCCCATGTCGACGGCAGTGACCAGATCCTGGAGCGCCTCGGTGTCCACGGCATGGACCTCGGGCTTGGTGGTGTCGTTCGTGGTGGTCATATTTCCCCCTTATCGTCTTGGCCGAGCGGCGACCTTATAGCAGAAGGGAGCGCATGCGCGCTCCCCCCAATTTTCAACGGGGCGGAGATTACATCCAGCCCTTTTCCTTGTAGTACTTCACCGCGCCCGGATGCAGCGGAGCGGACAGACCGGCCTTGATCATGTCCTTCGGGTCGAGGTGGGCGAAGGCCGGGTGCAACTTCTTGAAATCTTCGAAGTTGTCGAACACCGCCTTGACCAGGTTGTAGACGATCGCGTCCGGAACCTTGGCCGAGGTGACGACGGTGGCGAGCACGCCGTAGGTCTTCACCGGGTCCGGGTTGCCCGCATACATGCCGCCCGGAATCGTGGCGACGGAATAGTACGGATGTTCCTTGACCAGCTTGTCGACGGCCGGACCGGTCAACGGGATCAGCTTGGCGTTGCAGGCGGTGGTCGGGTCCTGGATCGCGGCGGACGGATGGCCGACGCCGTAGATGAAGCCGTCGATCTTGTTGTCGCAGAGCGCCGGGCCCATTTCGTCGGGCTTCAATTCGCCGGCGAGGGAGAACTTCGACTTGGTCCAATCCATCGCGGCGAGGAGCTGTTCCATCGAGGCGAGCGTGCCGGAGCCGGGGTTGCCGACGTTGAAGCGCTTGCCGGCGAAGTCCTCGAACTTGTTCACGTTGGCGTCGCGGCGGGCGAGCACGGTGAACGGCTCCGGATGCACGGCGAACACGGCGCGCAGGTCGGAGACCTTGCCTTCGCCCGCGAACTGGGCCTTGCCTTCGTAGGCGTTGTACTGGACGTCGGACTGGGTCAGGCCGAAGTCGAGTTCGCCGGACTTGATCGCGTTGACGTTGAACACCGAGCCGCCCGTGGATTCGGTCGAGCAACGCACGCCGGTGGTCTTGTAATCCTTGTTCATCAGGCGGCAAACCGCGCCGCCGACCGCGTAGTACACGCCGGTGACACCGCCGGTGCCGATGGTGATGAAGCGCTGGTCGGCCGCCTCGGCGGAGACCGAGCCCACCATCATCGTGGCGAGGATGGCGGCGGATAGGATCGACTTCTTATGCAAACGCATGACGATAATCCCCGTGTTTGCGCGCCCGTCTTGTATCGGCGGGTCGGCTGTGTGCGTCCAGGTCCCGCGCCCCGGACATCCTGATGACGTTCACCCCGCGGGGGGCTTCGAGAAACTGCTCAACCGCGGGCCGGGAGGCCCGCCTCGGCGACCGCCGCATCCAGAGCATCGCCCAGGCGTTCGACAATCGTGTCGATCGTCCCGGCGGTCGAGATGAACGGCGGCGCGAGCAAAACATGGTCGCCACGGACACCGTCAACGGTCCCGCCTGATGGGTATACCATTAAACCCCTTGCCATGGCCGCACGTTTTACACGCGCGTGGAGTTTTACTTGCGGGTCCAGGGTTTCCCGCGTGCCGCGATCGGCCACCAGTTCGAGCGCCTGGAACAGGCCGCGACCACGGATGTCGCCGACCAGCGGATGATTGCCGAATCGCGCCACCAGGCCTTCGCGCAGGCGGGTTCCCATGGCCCGGACGTTGGCGAGGAGGTCGTCCCGCGCGATCACCTTTTGCACCGCGAGCGCGGCGGCGCAGGCCATCGCATGGCCCATGTAGGTGTGGCCGTGCTGGAAGAAGCCGGTGCCGTTCGCGAAGGCATCGAAGATCTTGCGCGACAGCAGCACCGCGCCGATCGGCTGGTAGCCGCCGCCCAGGCCTTTGGCGATGGTCATCAGGTCGGGCGCGATGCCTTCCTGCTCGCAGGCGTGCAGGGTGCCGGTGCGGCCCATGCCGCACATCACTTCGTCGAGAATCAAGAGTACGCCGTATTTGTCGCAGATCGCGCGGATGCGCTTGAAGTAATCGGCGACCGGCGGCACCGCGCCCGAAGTCGCCCCGACCACGGTTTCGGCGACGAACGCCATCACCGTCTCCGGCCCGACTTCGAGGAGCTTGGCTTCGAGCGCGTCGGCGGCACGCTGGGCGAAGGCCGCGTCGCTCTCGCCCGGGCGCTGGTGGCGATAGGCGTAGCACGGCGGAATGTGGTGGGTTTCGAGGAGGATCGGCTGGTAGAGGGCGCGGCGCAGCATGTTGCCGCCCGCCGAGAGCGCGCCGACGGTGTTGCCGTGGTAGCTCTGTTCGCGCGCGATGATCTTGTGACGTTGCGGCTGGCCGATCTCGACGAAGTACTGCCGCGCCATCTTGATCGCCGCCTCGACCGCCTCCGAACCGCCGGAGAGGAAGTAGACGTGGTCGAGGCCCTGCGGCGCGCCCGCGACGAGGCGGTCGGCCAGGGCTTCGGCGGGCTCGGAGGTGAAGAAGCCGGTGTGGGCGAAGGCGAGCGCGTCGGCCTGGGCCTTGATCGCCGCGATCACCTCGGGGTGGCCGTGGCCGAGACAGGAGACCGCCGCGCCGCCCGAGGCGTCGATGTAGGCCTTGCCGTCGGCGTCGAACAGCTCGACGCCCTTGCCGCCGACCGCGGTCGGCAGCGCACCCTGGATCTGGCGGTGCAGAATGTGAGTCATGATCGCTCCCTTAGGACTCTCGGTCCACCCAATGAACCTGGCTCGCGGACAGATGCGCCTCGGTGTAGCCGAGGGCGGTCAGCGCCGCTTCGCCGCGCTTGCCCGCGATCAGCGCCGCGAGAATTTCGGCCACCGCGAAGGCGGCGGTCATCGATCGGAAAAATGCCGGGGACGCGCCGCCGCCGACGCAGATCGCATGGCCGGCGAGGCGCGCGAGCGGCGACACCGGGCTGTCGGTGATCGCGATCACCGCGACGCCGAGATCGGCGAGCCGCCGCGCGGTCTCGACGGTGGCCCGGGTATAGGGATCGAAGCCGAATACCAGCGCCGCATCGCCTTCCCGCGCCGCCCGCGCGCGATCGGCGAGCAACGCGCCCGCATCGTCGAGCAGCACCGCGCGGTCGTCGATCAGGCCGAGGAGATAGGTGGTGGTCCAGGCGAGCGGGAAGCTCGCGCGCAGACCGAGACAGAACAGGCGGGGTGCGGCCGCGAGTGCATCCGCCGCCACGCCGAGGCGCTCCAGCATCGCCGGCTGGCGCAGATCGGCGATCGCGGCGGCGACGTCGGCAAGGTGGTCCTCGGCGAGGCTGCTGTCGCCCTTCTGCCGCTGTTCCGCGATCTGGCGTCCGGCGCGCCCGGCGAAGCCGAGATCGCCCGCCCGGATCGCGGCCACGTAGATCTCGCGGATCGCATCGAAGCCGTCGTAGCCGAGGCGCTGGGCGAGCCGGGTCATGGTCGCGGGGAGAACGTGTGCGCGGCGCGCCTGCTCGCGCATGGTGAGAAGCGCGACGTCGTCCGGGTGGTCGACGAGGAACCGCGCCGCCGCCTTCATCTGCGGCGAAAGAGCGTCGAATTCTTCGAGAATGCGGCGGCTGAGCGGACCCTGGTCCATCGGCGGCTCCAGATTTCAATGCATCAGAGATAGACGGAAAACCCCTGGTGATGCAATACTTGTTTCATTACCGGGCAACTATGATCCAAGTGTTCATTTTCGAGGCAGAATGATGACAGAACAGGCACCTATAGCCGTCGCCGTGGCGCCCAATGGCGGCCGCCGCACCAAGGCGGACCACCCGGCGATTCCCCTCTCGCCGAAGGAACTCGGCGAGGCCGCCGCCGCCGCCCGCGCGGCGGGCGCGGCGATGATCCACGTCCACGTGCGCAAGCCCGACGGCACTCACCTCCTCGACGACGCCGCCTATCGGGACGCGATCGCCGGCATCGCCGCGCGGGTCGGCGACGGCTTGGTGATCCAGATCACCAGCGAGGCGCTGGGGCTCTATTCGCCGCCGGAGCAGATCGCGGTGGTCAAGGCGGTCGTGCCCGAGGCGGTGTCGCTCGCGCTGCGCGAGCTGTGCCCGACCGCCGCCGAGGAGACGGCGTTCGCCGAATTCCTGCTCTGGCTGAAGGCCAACGCCGTCGCGCCCCAGTTCATCCTCTACGCCGCCGAGGAGTTCGCCCGGCTGAACGCATTGATCCGGCGCGGCCTGGTGCCGTGGACCGATCCGCCGGTGCTGTTCGTGCTGGGCCGCTATACCGCCGGGCAGACCTCCGCCCCCGCCGACCTGCTGCCCTTCCTCGCCCCCGGCCTGCGCCACCCCGGCCACTGGATGACCTGCGCCTTCGGCCGGTTCGAGACCGCCTGCGCCACCGCCGCCGCGCTGCTCGGTGGCCACGTCCGGGTCGGCTTTGAGAACAACCTCCACCTCCCCGATGGCCGCCTCGCCGCCGACAACGCCGCCTCGATCGCGGCCACGGTCCGGGCGCTCGATGCCTGCGGCCTCGGGCTTGCCGATGCAGCCGGGTTGCGAAGCGCATGGGCCGCGTGCTTGCACTGAACCCTCACAACCGATGCGGCCTCACCGGGGTTTTCCGCAAGCATTAGGGTATGAAGAATTTGTGAAACACCTCACACATGAGATATCCTTGAGATAACCGATTCGCCCTCCGGCTGGCTGGCGGGAAAGAGTCGGAAGCAAGAGTCTTCGGGAGTACCTCATGGAACGCAAACGCTCAATCAAGGGTAAGATCGCGCTGATCGCCGGGCTCTGCCTGCTCGCCACGGCGGGCTCGACGGTCACGGGCAGCATTTTCGTCGGCAACGCCAACAACGCGTTCGTTTCCCAAAACGTCGCCGAAATCCTCGACCGCAAAACCAAGGACTACATGCAAAGCGTAGCCGCGCATCAGGCGCAGGCGCTCCAGAGCCATTTCGAAGACACCCTCCACGTGGCGCGCACCCTCGCGGGCACTTTCACCGTGCTCGCCCGCACTGGCGGCAACATCCTGCCGCGCGACGGCCGCCGCCCGATGCTGAGCAAGCTGCTGTTCCAGGCTCTCGAAGACAATCCCGGCTTCAACGGCACCTATTCGGCCTGGGAGCCCAACGCCCTCGACGGCAGCGACAGCACCTACGAAGGCGTCAAGCTGCTCGGCTCCGACGCCACCGGACGGATTCTCCCGTATTGGACGCGGGACGTCGCGACCGGAAAGATCGCGATCCAGCCCCTCGTCGAGTACGACAGCCGCGAACTTCACCCCAACGGCGTGATGAAGGGGGGCTGGTATATCGGCCCGAAGGAAACCGGCAAGGAAAGCGTGCTCGGCCCATTGCCGTACGTGGTCCAGGGGCGGCAGGTCTTCCTCGCCACGATGTCGGTGCCGATCATCGTCAACTCCCAGTTCGTCGGCGTCGCGGGCACCGACTTCAATCTCGACTTCGTGCAGAAACTCGCCACCGATGCGAATGCGAGGGTGTTCGGCGGCAAGGGCGCGATCGTGATCCTCTCCGATCTCGGCCTCGTCGTCGCCGACACCGCCGACCCGGGCCGGATCGGCAAATCCTTCGCCGACCAAAGCACGACCTTCGCCGCCGATCTCAAATTCATCAAAGACGGCGCGAGTTCGGTCGCCTGGAGCGCGGACGGCCAGACCCTGCGGGTATTCGCGCCGATCACCCTCGGCAACACCGGCAAGCCCTGGTCGGTGCTGATGACCGTGCCGCGCGGCGTGGTGATGGCCGAGGCCAGCGCGCTGCAAGCCTCCCTCGACGAACGCGCCGCAACCTCGCTGGTCTGGCAGGCCGGCGTCGGCATCGGCATCGCGGTTCTCGCGATCATCGCGATCTGGCTCGCGGCGGGAGGCATCAGCCGCCCGATCGTGGCGATGACCGGGGCGATGCGCCGCCTCGCCGACGGCGACCTCGCGGTCGACGTTCCGGCGCGCGGTCAATCCGACGAAATCGGCCAGATGGCCGCCACGGTGCAGGTATTCAAGGACAACGCCCTCGAAATGCGCCGCCTGCAAGCCGAGCAGGACGCGCAAAAGGATCGCGCCGCCGCCGAGCGCCACCAGACCATGAACGCGCTCGCCGACAGCTTCGAATCGAGCGTGATGGGCATCGTCGAGGCGGTCACCAACCAGTCCACCGATCTCGAAACCTCGGCCCAGACCCTCTCGTCGGTCGCGAGCCAGACCGAGCAGCAGGCCGCGACCGTGGCCGCGGCCTCGGAACAGGCGTCGGTGAACGTCCAAACCGTCGCCTCGGCGACCAACCAGCTTTCGGCTTCGGTCCAGGAAATCAGCCGCCGGGTCATCGAATCCGCGACGATCGCCAATGAGGCGGTCCGGGAGTCGGACCACGTCAACACCATCGTCACCGGGCTCGCGAGCGCGGTGCAGAAGATCGGCGAAGTGGTCAAGCTGATCACCGACATCGCGAGCCAGACCAACCTGCTCGCCCTGAACGCCACGATCGAGGCCGCGCGCGCGGGCGAAATGGGCAAGGGCTTCGCCGTGGTCGCGGGCGAAGTGAAGAACCTCGCCAACCAAACCGCCAAGGCCACCGAGGACATCGGCGCCCAGATCGGCGCGGTTCAGGGCGCGACCAACGACGCCGTCGAGGCGATTCGCACCATCTCGACCACCATCGGCAAGGTCAACCAGATCTCCACCGCGATCTCGGCGGCGATCGAGGAACAAGGCGCGGCGACCCAGGAAATCGCCCGCAACGTCCAGGAGGCGGCGGCGGGCGTGGGCGAGGTCTCGGTCAACATCGCGAGCGTCACCCAGGCTTCCTCGGAAACCGGGAGCGCATCGTCGCAGGTGCTGGTTTCGGCGCGCCAGCTCTCCGAGCTCGCCGAGCGCCTCCGCGCCGACGTCGGCGCGTTCATCACCTCGGTGCGCCAGGCCTGACGCGCAAATCCGGGAGGCCGCCGCGCCGGCGGCCTCCCGTTGTGACCCCAGGCACTAAGGTATCTGTAAAAGCGATTGCGTTCGACTGTGCAATATATTGGCTATCGTGGCCGAAATCGTCGATACCTGCATCAGGTCGTTCGGGGCTTTTCCCCCCTTCCCCCAGGGGCTCCCCCTCCCCAAAAGTCCCGGACGACCCGCATCCTACCCGGGTGCTCTTCCCGAAGCAGCAGGATCGAAATGGCCTACCACGACCCGAACCCGGCATCCCCCATGCCGGTGAAGACCACCGGAAGGTTCCACCCTTCCGGCCGAACCACCCCGCAAGCCCACACACCCGAACCGCGCAGCTGATCGCCGCGCGGTTTTTTCTTGCCCATCCCCCGATTGGTAAAACGTCTCAACAACGACTGGTCCATATATTGGATAATTTCGAAGCTTTAGCCGATATTGAAGTTGTACCGGGAACCACCGGACACCTCGCCGGAAGCCTCCGGCACCACGATAAAGGACATTCGATATGACCAACGCTTCCCCGAAGACCGACGAAACCAGCTACCTCGTCTCGGCGACCCTCTCCCGCGCCCAGAGCACGCTCGACTAACCGGTCAAAAGCCACCGCGTTTCAGCCAGTTCAGTTCCAGGAGACACACGATGAGCAACACCGCCCCGCAGACCTCGACCACCCGTACCGAAGACGAGACCAGCTTCCTGATCTCCGCGACCCTGCACCGCGCCCAGGGCACCCTCGACTAACCGCTCCGCCGCACGAACCACCTGGCGCACGGTCGATCGCAATCCCGTCGCCATTCAGCGCCCCTCGCCGCACGTCGGCCGGGGCGCTTAAATTTTTCAGGCCTTCCGCGTCGAATCCACGGCCATCGCCATGAAGTTCCGCGCCGCGATGCCCCGTTCGCCGCGACGCATCGCACAGGCGAGCCGCGCCACCGGCGCCTGACCCTCGATCGCGAGGTAGGCGACCCCCGCCACCCGCACCTGCGCCATCGAGCGCGGCACCACCGAAACCCCCATTTCCGCCGCCACCAGGTTGACCACCGAGGCCATCTGCGGCGCTTCCTGCACCAGATTCGGCGCAAAGCCCAACTGGCGGCAGTGGAGCAGCACCTCTTCGTAGAGGCCGAGGCAGACGGCGCGCGGATAGAGCACGAACGGCTCGTGTTCGAGCGCCGCCAGGGGCGCGCTGGTCTGCCGTGCCAGGGGATGGGCCGTGGGCGCGGCGATCAGCATCGGTTCGTCGGCGAAGCGGTGCAGCTTCAGCCCCTCCGGATCGTCCTCGGCGGGACGGATGAAGGCGACGTCGAGTTCGCCCGAATGGAGCCGCTCGATCAGCTGCACGGTATTGATTTCGCTCAACGAAAGATCGAGAGACGGGTACGCGCGGCGAAACCCCCGGATCAGCGACGGCACCAGCGGATTGAACGCCGCCGAGCCGGTGAAGCCGACCCGGAGCCGCCCGGTCTCACCACGCGCCGCGCGCTGCGCCGCAACCTTGGCCTGCTCCGCCTTGACCAGGATGCCGCGCGCGATGTCGAGGAAGGCGCGGCCCGCCTCGGTGAGTTCCGCGCCGTGCGGCACGCGATGGAACAGCGGCGCGCCGATCTCCGCCTCAAGATCGCGGATCTGCTGGCTCAACGGCGGCTGGCCGATGCCGACCTTCGCCGCGGCGCGGGTGAAGTTGCTCTCCTCGGCGACCGCCAGGAAATATCGAATGTGCCGCAACTCCATCGTCGTCCTCTCCGTCTCGACATCTAAAAAACCAATAGCGAAAGCCGAAGCCAGATATTGGACCCACGGACCGGCGGGTTCGATACTTGGCGACGATCCCGCCCAGCCAGGAGTCCGCAAATGCGCACCCGTCCAGGCCAACCCGCCGCCATCCCGAAGCCACCCGCGCCCGACGACGACGACGATACCCAGTTCATCTGAAGTTCGCCAACCGCGCCGCCTTCATGCGCCGAGCTTGTGCGCCGTCGCCGCGGCCAGCGCCATGAAATTCCGCACCGCCGGGCTGGTGTCGCCGCGCCGCATCGCGCAGGCATGGCGCGCCACCGGCGCGAGGCCCTCGAAGCGGCGGTAGGCGACTCCCGCGACCCGCACTTGCTCCATCGGCCCGGGTACGATCGAGACTCCCATCTCGGCGGCGACGAGGTTGACCACCGAAGCGATCTGCGGCGCTTCCTGCACCACCCGGGGGGTGAAACCGACACGGTGACAAACCGTGAACACCTCGTCGTAAAGCCCGAGCCCGATCATCCGGGGATAGAAGACGAACGGCTCGTCCCTGAGCGCGATCAGGGGTGCGGTGGCGGAATCGGTGAGCCGGTGCGCGGCGGGCAATGCGATCAGCATCGGCTCGTCGGGGAAGCGGCAGAGCTTGAATTCGTCCGGGTCGTCGAGGCCGGGGCGGATGATCGCGACATCGAGTTCGTCGCGCCGCATCCGCGCCATCAGCTTCTGCGAATTGAACTCGACGAGGTCGACGTCGATTTCGGGATAGGCGCGGCGGTATTCGCGGATCAGGCCGGGCACCCAGGGCGAAAACGCCGACGATCCGGTAAAGCCGACCCGCAACCGCCCGATCTCGCCGCGCGCCGCGCGCTGCGCCGCGCCCTTCGCCCGCTCGGCGCTGACGACGATCCCGCCCGCGATCTCGTAGAACGCGCGCCCCGCCTCGGTCAGTTCCGCGCCGTGCGGCACGCGATGGAACAGCTGCGCGCCGATCTCGTTTTCAAGATCTCGGATCTGCTGGCTCAACGGCGGCTGGCCGATGCCGAGGCGCGCGGCGGCGCGGGTGAAGTTGCTCTCCTCGGCGACCGCCAGGAAATACCGGATATGCCGCAGTTCCATCACACCTCCGCCTGACCCATCGCCGCGTCGGCCCCCGGAATCGCGATGCCGTATGCCGCCGCCATCTCGCCGATCTCGGCGAGTTTGGCGGCGAACCGCGACCAGTCGTCGCGGGCGTCGATGCCGTCCCAGATCGCCTCGACCTCGTCGATCAGCATCGTACAGGGCGCGGCGCGGGAAAAGTAGGACGGAGCGAGAAGATCGGCGGATCTCGGTGCAAAATCCGCGAACGCCGCCCGCACCGCCGCGAATCCCGCACCCCGGTACTCCGACGCGAGCGGACTGCCCGCGGCGCGGTGCGCGCTCAAGCTCCCGCCGTACCAGTCGAACAACACCTGCTCGAAAGGCGCCTGGCTCTCGAACAGGAAGCGCCAGAGGGATTCGGACAGCGCGTCGCGCGCCGCGTCGTCGCCCGGGTCGGCGAGGCCGAGGCGGCGCAGCAGCTCGGCCTGGAACGCCGCGCGGAAAATCTCGGGGAAGCGGTTCAGCACCGCCTGCAGATCGTCGCGCGGCGCGAGCGGCAGCAGGCATTCGGCCAGCCGCGCCAGATTCCATGAGATCGCGTCCGCCTGCGCGCCGTAGGCATAGAGGCCGGTCTGGTCGAAGTAGGCCGCGGTGAATGCCGGGTCCATGGTCGGAATGAAGCGCCACGGCCCGTAGTCGAAGCTCTCGCCGGTGACGTTGATGTTGTCGGTGTTCAAGACGCCGTGGACGAACCCCGACACCATCCATTGCGCCCCGGTGCGCGCGACACGGCGCTGCACTTCGGCGAGGAAGCCCAGGGCCCGCGCCGCGCCGGTGAGCGCGGCGAGGTCGGGCATATAGGTGGCCACCACGTAGTCGAGGAGCTTGACGATATTGGCGTCCTCCCCAAGCGCGCTCAGGCGCTGGAAGGTGCCGATGCGGATATGCGAGTGGCTCAGGCGCACCAGCACCGAGGACCGGGTCGGCGACGGCTCGTCGTTGCGGTGGAGGGATTCGCCGGTCTCGATCAGGCTGAAGGTCTTCGAGGTATTCACCCCAAGAGCCTCCAGCATCGCGGTGGCGAGGATCTCGCGCACCCCGCCCTTCAGCGTCAACCGGCCGTCGCCGAAGCGGGAATAGGGAGTCTGGCCGCTGCCCTTGGTGCCGAGGTCGAGCAGCCGCCCGTCCACCGGGTCGATCATCTGCGCATAGAGGAAGCCGCGCCCGTCGCCCAGTTCGTCGTTGTAGCTGCGGAACTGATGGCCGTGATAGCGAAACGCCAAGGGCTCGGAGAGGCTGCCGGGAAGCGGCTCGAACTTCGCCATCGCGCCGATCCACTCCGCCTCGCTCAATCCGCCGAGGCCGAGCCGCGCCGCCCAGCCCTGGTTGCGGTAGCGCACCACATGGGCGGGGAACTCCGCCGGGGCGACCGCATCGTAGAATTCCGGCCCGAGGTCGAGGGCGCGACGCGCGGGGTGGTACTCGGGAGCCAAATTCATAAGCCATCCTTATTTTTTCGCCGAACCGCCCGGATGGGCCTTGACGCCCTTCCCATATCGGGGCCAGATCACTCGATATGTAGTCCAGTTCGCGAGATAAGCTCATGCGCGCGCGACGGGTTCCGCGCGTAACAGGTGCGCCAATGGTTCATGTTCCGCCCGCCGACGCCGTCATGTCCGAGACTCCGGCGGACCTCCCTGCCTCTCCCACTCCGCCCGCACCCGCGCCCAACCTTGCCACGCCGCCACCCAACTGGACGCCGCGCGGCTCGGGCGCGTACTGGCGCATCGTCGTCGGCCTGTTCCTCGTCGGCTACGCCACCTTCGCGCTGATCTACTGCGTCCAGCCGCTGCTGCCGATCTTCGTCCGGGAATTTCACGTGAGCCCGGCGGAAAGCTCGCTCTCGCTCTCCCTCACCACCGGCTGTCTCGCAGTCTCGATCCTGGTGTTCGGCGCACTCTCGGAAAACCTCGGACGCAAGTGGCTGATGTTCGGCTCGATGGCGGTCGCCGCCTCGCTCAACGTCGCCGTCGCCTTCTTCCCCGAGTGGTACCTGCTGCTCGCCGCACGCACCGCCGTCGGCATCGCATTGGGCGGCGTGCCCGCCGTCGCCATGGCCTATCTCGCGGAGGAAATCGAGCCGAAGGGCCTCGGCCTCGCCATGGGGCTCTACGTCGGCGGCACCGCCTACGGCGGCATGACCGGACGCGTGATCACCGGCTATCTCGCCGACCACTTCACCTGGCCCTTCGCCATGGGCTTCATCGCCGCCAGCGCGCTCGCCTCGGCGCTCTGCTTCGCCCTGATGCTGCCGGATTCGAAAAACTTCACCCGCCGCCGCGGCGTCAAGATCGCCGACCACGTCGCCAACTGGGGACGCCACCTCCGCAACCCCCGCCTCCGCTTGCTCTTCGTCGTCGGCTTCCTCGCCATGGGCGCGTTCGTCACGGTCTACAACTACATCGGCTTCCACCTCCTCGCGCCGCCGTTTGCGCTTTCCCAGGGCACCGTCTCCCTGATCTTCACCGCCTATACCTTCGGCATCCTCTCGTCGTTCTTCTCCGGCGCGCTTTCCGACCGCATCGGACGCGGCCCGGTGCTCACCGGCGGCATGATCCTCGCCCTCTCCGGATTGGCCCTCACCCTCGCGCCCTCGGTGATCGTCGTCGTCATCGGCATCTCGCTGCTCACCGTCGGCTTCTTCGCCGCCCACTCCACCGCCAGCAGCTGGGTCGGCCAAACCGCCCAGGGCGCGAAAGGCCACGCCGCCTCCCTCTACCTCCTCGCCTACTACGTCGGATCCTCGGTCCTCGGCTCCTCGGGCGGCTGGGTCTTCAGCCACGGCGAGTGGCCCGCCGTCGCAGGCTTCTGCGCCGTCGCCTGGGCGCTCACCGGCGCGATCGCCTGGAAACTGCAATTGAGCGCGCGGGCAAGGGCGTAGAGCCAGGGGCTTTGCCCCTGGACCCCACAAAGGGCCTGGGGCCCTTTGAACCCGTTACTTTTTGTTCGCGCGTAGCGCCATAAGACCTTCACGCCACGTGATGGTCGATTGCGCTGACGCGCGAAAACCAAAATTTATGAGGTCGAGGAGGCGAGCCTCCTCGCGGGGTCCGGGGCAGAGCCCCGGCCTTAATCCTTCCCTCTTACACGAGACTATCCACCACGCCGCCGTCGACGCGCAGGGCGGCGCCGGTGGTGGCGGAGGCTTGGAGGGAGCAAGCGTAGACGGCGACGTTGGCGACCTCTTCCGAGGTTGCGGCGCGTTGGATGATCGAGCTCGGGCGGTTTGCCATGACGAAGGCTTTGGCGACGTCTTCGAGGGATTTGCCGGATTTGGCGACCTCGTCGGCGAGCATGTCGGCGACGCCTTCGGTGAGGGTTGGGCCGGGGAGGATGGAATTGACGGTGACGCCGGTTCCGGCGAGGCGTTTGGCGAGGCCGCGCGCGATGGCGATCACCGCGGTTTTCGAGAAGCCGTAATGGATCATGTCGGCGGGGATATTGAGGCCGGATTCCGAGGAGAGAAAGAGCACCCGGCCCCAGCCCGCCTTGGTCATTCCGGGAACGTAGGCGCGGGAGAGGCGCACGCCCGACATCACGTTGACCTCGAACATCCGTTGCCAATCGGCATCGTCGATGTCGAAGAAGTCCTTGGGGCCGTAGATGCCGACGTTATTGACGAGGATGTCGGCCTGCGGGAAGGCCCGGACGAGCTGGGCGCAGCCTTCGGCGGTGGCGAGGTCGACGGCGAGGCCCGCGCCGTCGACGCTGTCGATCCGGCCGAGCGCGGCGTCGACCTTGGCTTGGCTGCGTCCGGTGACGACGACGCGCGCGCCGGCTTCGGCCAAGCCCTTGGCGATGGCGAAGCCGATGCCTTCGGTGGATCCGGTGACGATCGCGGTCTTGCCGCTCAGGTCGATGTGCATGGAAAACTCCTCGGGTTTGGCCCCGGGGCGCGTTCCGTCAGTCGACGATGAACAGCTTGACCCCGGTGCGGGTGGCGGAGCGATGGGCGGCGTCGCCGAAGTCGGAGACCTGGTAGCTCATCCCTGCCTTGAGGGTGAAGCGGCGGCCGTCCTTCAATTCGGTTTCGAGTTCGCCTTCGAGGACATAGAGAACATGCCCCCGGTCGCACCAGTGGTCGGCGAGATATCCGGGCGAATAATCGACGCGGCGGATGCGCACGTCGCCGACGTTGAGGGTGCGCCAGATGGCGGTGCCGGTTTCTCCGGGGTGTTCGGTGGCGGGCACGGCGTCCCAGTCGGTGACGGTGTACGGCAGGGGAGCGAGTTTCATCGGAGTGCTTTCAGATCGGGAGGGATTCGAAGGTTTTGATTTCTTCCATCACCGCATAGGTGCGGGTTTCTCGCACGCCCGGCAAGGGGAGGATGACGTCGGCGAGGAAGGCGCGGTAGGCGGTCATGTCCTTGACGCGGGCCTTGATCAGGTAATCGAAGCCGCCCGCGACGAGGTGACATTCGAGAACTTCGGTGGCGCGCTGCACCTGCACCGCGAAGGCATCGAAGACGTCGGGACTGGTGCGGTCGAGCAGAACTTCGACGAAGACCAGCAGGCCGCGCCCGATTTTCGCCGGGTCGAGGCGGGCGCGGTAGCCGAGGATGAAGCCTTCGCGGGTGAGGCGCTTGACCCGGTCGGCGGTGGCGGTGGGCGAGAGGCCGATGCGTTCGGAAAGGTCGGCGGTGGTGATTCGCCCATCCGATTGCAGGACGCGGAGGATTTTGCAATCGAGGCGATCCAGGCCGTCGATATCGCTGTCGGACACGGTATTTTCCTTTGAAGTCCCGGTTCTATGGCATCATATACCCGTGAAGCACGGCCGAACAGCGCATATCATGCGGAATCGAAGGGTGGCCATGAGCCGCCGCCGATCTGGTGTTTTGAGGACGCTTCAGCCATGACCGCTTCGCTTGCCCTGGTGCCTTCCGCCTGCCCGATCCCGCCGTTCCGCGCGGAATACGCGCCCGACGACGCCGACCTCGTCCGCGCCCTGATCGCCCAGGCGAAGTTCTCGCCCGAGGCCGACGCCCGCGTCGACGCCCACGCGACCCAACTGATCCAGGCGATCCGGGCCGAAACCGGCAACCTCGGCGTCGAGGAGTTCTTGCGCGAATTCGCGCTGTCCACCCGCGAGGGCTTGGCGCTGATGGTTCTGGCCGAAGCGCTGCTGCGGGTGCCGGATGCCGCCACCGCCGACAAGCTGATCGAGGACAAGCTTTCCGAGGCGCAGTTCGAGAACCACGAGCGGGTGTCCGACGCGCTTTTGGTTTCCGCCTCCGCCTGGGCGATGGGGATCACCGCCAAGGTGCTGAAGCCGGGCGACACGCCGATGGGAATTCTGGGCGGCACGATCCGCCGCTTGGGCCGCCCGACGGTGCGCACCGCCGCGCTCCAGGCGATGAAGGTGATGGGCCACCAGTTCGTTTTGGGCCAGACCATCGAGGCCGCGATCGAGCGCGCCAAGGCCAAGGCGGGCAAGGGCTATCGCCACTCCTACGACATGTTGGGCGAAGGCGCGCGCACCGCCGAGGGCGCGGCGCATCATTACGAATCCTATGTCGCCGCGCTGACCCGGATCGGCAAGGCGGCGGGGAGCGTGGGGGCGCTCCCCAACCGTCCGGGGATGTCGGTGAAGCTCTCGGCGATCCATCCGCGCTACGAAGCCACCAACGCCGACGCGGTGATGGCCGACCTGGTGCCGAAGATGCTGAAGCTTTGCCGCATCGCCAAGGACTACGACCTCAACCTCACCATCGACGCCGAGGAATGCGACCGGCTTGAGCTCTCGCTCGACATCTTCGCCGCCTCCCTCGCCGACCCGAGCCTGAAGGGCTGGGACGGCTACGGCCTCGCGATCCAGGCCTACCAGAAGCGCGCCCGGAAAGTCGTGGACTGGGTCGGCGAAGCGGCGGAGAGCCTCGACCGCCGCCTGATGGTACGGCTGGTGAAGGGCGCGTATTGGGATTCCGAGGTGAAGCGGGCGCAGGAGCGCGGCCTCGCCGACTATCCGGTGTTCACGCGGAAGGCCGCCACCGACCTCTCCTACCTCGCCTGCGCGCGTCGCCTGATGCAGCTTCGGCCGCGCATCTATCCGCAGTTCGCCAGCCACAACGCGCTCTCGGTGGCGTTCGTGCGCGAATTGGGCCGCGAGAGTTGGTCCGACCGCGACCCCGGCTACGAATTCCAGAAGCTGCACGGCATGGGCGACGCGCTCTACAAGCCGGTGGTGGAAGGCGACGGCATCCCCTGCCGAATCTACGCGCCCGCCGGAAGCCACCGCGACCTGCTCGCCTATCTGGTGCGGCGGCTGCTGGAAAACGGCGCGAACTCGTCGTTCGTCGCCAACGTCGGCGATCTCGACGTTCCGGTTTCCGACCTGCTGGTTCGCCCCGACGTCGGCTTGGGCAACGGCGCACGGGCGCGCCATGGCCGCCTGCCGCTGCCGGCGAACCTCTACGGCGCGCGGAAGAATTCCAGCGGCATCGAATTCGGCGACAGCGCCCAGCGCGAGGCTCTCGAAGCCGCGCTCGCCGAGCATGCCGCCGACCGCGTCGCCGCCGCGCCGCTGATCGACGGCGTCGCGCTCACCGGCGAGGCGCGCCCGGTGATCTCGCCGATGGATGGAGCAACGGTCGCCGGAACGGTGATTCCCGCGACGCCCGAGATCGCCACCCAGGCGATGCGCGCGGCGGAAAAGGGCTTCGCCGCCTGGGACCGCACCCCGGTGCGCGACCGCGCCGCCGCGCTCGACCGCTGGGCCGACGCGATGGAAGCGGAACGCGAGCGCCTGATGGCGCTGCTCGCCATCGAAGCGGGCAAGACCCAGGGCGACGCGCTCGCCGAAGTGCGCGAGGCGGTGGACTTCTGCCGTTACTACGCGATGGAGGCGCGCCGCCAGTTCGGCGAGGACAAGCGCCTGCCCGGCCCGACCGGCGAGGACAACCGCCTGCGGCATCGCGGCCGCGGCGTGTTCGTCTGCATCGCGCCGTGGAACTTCCCGCTCGCGATCTTCGTCGGGCAGGTCGCCGCCGCCCTGGTGGCGGGCAACGCGGTGGTCGCCAAGCCCGCCGGGCCGGTGCCGCTGATCGCCTCGGAAGCGATCAAGCTCGCGCATGCGGCGGGCGTCGACGCCACCGCCCTGCAGTTCGTGCCCGGAAGCGTCGGGTCGACGCTGGTGGCCGACGCGGCGGTGGCGGGCATCGCCTTCACCGGGTCGACCGAGACCGCGCGCGGCATCAACCGGGCGCTCGCCGCCAAGGACGGCCCGATCGTGCCCTTGATCGCCGAAACCGGCGGCATCAACGCGATGATCGTCGACGCCACCGCGCTGCCCGAGCAGGTCGCCGACGACGTCGTCGCCTCGGCGTTCCGCTCCGCCGGGCAGCGTTGCTCGGCGCTGCGCTTGCTGTTCGTGCAGGAGGACGTGGCCGACGCGATGATCGCGATGATCGCGGGCGCGGCGAGGGAGCTCCACCTCGGCGACCCGCGCCGGTTGATCACCGACGTCGGGCCGGTGATCGACGCGGACTCCAAGGCCAACATCCTCAGCCACGTCGAGATGCTGCGCGCCACCGGCAAGCTCGTCTACGAAGGCGCGACACCCGGCGGCGAGCTGGCGGGCGGCACCTGGGTCGCGCCGACGATCGCGGTGCTCGACTCCCCGGCCGAACTCACCCGCGAGGTGTTCGGCCCGGTGCTCCACGTGGTGAAGTGGAAGGCGAAGGAGCTGGACGCGGTGATCGACGCGGTCAAGGCGACCGGCTACGGCCTCACCCTCGGAGTCCATTCGCGGATCGAGGCGACGGTGCGCAAGATCACCGAGCGCCTCGCGGTCGGCAACGTCTACGTCAACCGCAACATCATCGGTGCGGTGGTCGGGGTGCAACCGTTCGGCGGCTCCGGGCTCTCGGGCACCGGGCCGAAGGCGGGCGGCCCGGGCTACCTCGCGCGCTTCGCCCAGGAACAGACGATTTCGGTCAATACCGCCGCGGCGGGCGGCAACGCCTCGTTGATCGCGATGGGCGAAGACTGAGCCCCGCTGCGCCGGACACGAAAAAACCGCCGGATCGCTCCGGCGGTTTTTCTGTTGCGGCCCGGCGGATCAGCGACGGAAGGCCGGAGCGCTTTCGAGGTCGGTCTTGGAGGCGGCGATCGAAAGACGCTTGCTGTTGTCCTTGTCCACCGTCCAATGCAGGCGGTCGAACTGAATCGCAACGTCCTTCTCGCCGACGCCGAGGAAGCCACCGACGCCGATCACGATCGCCTCGGCCTTGCCGTCGGACGACATCAGCACGTCGTTGACGTCGCCGACCTTCTTGGCCTCTTCGCCCTGGCCGCTATACACCGACTTGCCGATCAGGGTGGACGCGAGCACCTGGCCCTGGCTGCCGGTGACGTAGCCATTCTGACTGGTCATCGGCGTGGTCGGCCGATCCTGCGAGAACACCGTCACACCGTACTTGGTGTCGCCCGCGTTCATCGTCGCGGTGCTGCTCTCGGTGCCCGGGCGGTTGACGCCGCCGGCGGCGGGAGCGTTGTTCTTCTCCAGCATCTGGTCGTTGGTCATGGTCGTGCCGGTGCCGTTATCGTTGCTGGCTCCCGGACGAGTCTCGGCCGCCATCGCACCGGTCGAAACCATTGCCACCAGGGCGGTCGCGGTCAAAAGCTGCTTGATCATCGTGTTGTTCCCTTTCGTTGGTCCCTGTTTGATTCGCTCGGCGCGTGCGTCGCGCCGCTTGCGTCAATGACGAGTTTCCCGTCGCGGTCGTTTCGGACCGCGTCTGTCTCGTCTGTCTGCGTCTGAATTCCGCCTTCAAACGGCGGTTCGGGAGCGGTGCTCCCCCTGACCGGGCGGCGTGCGCCCTGCCCGCATCCTAGAGGATGACGTGGCTCGCCATCGCGGCGGCGGTCAGCGCCATGAGGATCGCGATCGAAAATCCGATCCACTGGCCGATACGATTGTTCACCACCGCGTCTTCGGCGACGCGGACCAGAACTCTCGCATAACTGGCTTCGTGGTCCTGCATGATTGCGCGTCTCCTTGCTGGTCTTGCAGGCTCAACGCGAAATCTGCGGGATGGTTCCCGCAAGGGTTCACCAGGGAGAGGCGGCGCGCTTCGGCGCGTTGGCGATGCGAATGCGCGCATGGAGGCCCTCGGGCCGATAGTCGACGCCCACCGAACTGCCGACGATCTTGTCGAGGCTGCGGGCGATCAGGATCGAGCCGAAGCCCCCATCCTGCGGCGGCCTGACCGGCGGCCCCCCGGTTTCGACCCAGTCGATCACCCGCGCGTCATCCGGCATGTTCTCGGGACACGAGACCCGCACCCGGCCGACCGAGCGCGACAGCGCGCCGAATTTCGCCGCGTTGGTGGCGAGTTCATGCAGCACCAGGCCGAGGCCGAGCGCTTCGTCGGGAGTGAGCGGTATCTCGGCGCAGGCCACCTCGACCTGCTCGTCGAAATCGAGGGCGTAGGGCGAGACCTGGGTCCTTAACAGGGTGAGGAGGTCGATCGATTCCCACTCGCGGTCGGAGAGCAGGGTATGGGCGGCGGCGAGCGCCTGGAGCCGACCGGAGAATGCGATGGTGAATTCCTTGTCGTTGCGCGAGCGGCGCAGCGTCTGCCCGGCGAGGGACTGGAGCATGGCGAGGGTATTCTTCACCCGGTGGTTCAGCTCGCGCAGCAACAGGCGGGTCTTTTCCTCGGATTCCTTGGTCGCGGAAATATCGATGTAGACGCCGAGCACCGCCGCCGCCTTGCCGTCGGCGGTGCGCTCGAACACCCGCCCGAGGCCGAGCAGCCATT
Source organism: Rhodospirillum sp. UBA1311 (assembly GCA_002307145.1). GTDB lineage: Bacteria > Pseudomonadota > Alphaproteobacteria > Rhodospirillales > Rhodospirillaceae > Oleispirillum. The sequence goes on from DBTR01000081.1 coordinate 27,415, forward strand.
TGCCGCTGGCCTCGACGCGGAATTCGCCGGAGAAGTCCTCGTCGGTGACGAAGCTGTCCCGCAGCGACGCGCGCAGGCCGTCGACGTCCTGGGGGCGCACCGCGCTGATGATGTCGCGCCCCGAAACCGGCAGCCCGGGCGGCAACGCGAACATCGTCCGCAGGGTGTCGTCGCAATCGACGATGTCGGTGCGCAGATCCCAGCTCCACGACGCGATCTTGGCCGCGCGCATCGCCATTGCCTGGCGCGCCTCCGCATGGCTCATCGCGCGCTCGGAAAACAAGCCGCGCCGCGCCGCGTCGTTGAGTTCGTAGAGCGAACCGCAGAGCGCCGCGAGCCGGGCGAGCATGGCGAGGGCGTCGTCGGGCGGGCGCGGGCGCGCCGCCGTGTCCATTACCGAGAGGGTGCCGACCCGTTGGCCATGAACCTCGATCGGCACGCCGACGTAGAAACGGACATGGGGCTCGCCGACGACCAGCGGATTGTCGGCGAAGCGATCGTCCCGGGTTGCATCCTCGACCACGAACGCCTCGTCCGAGGCGATCGCGTAGGCACCGAAGGCGGATTCCGCCGGAACTTCCTCGACGTCGAGGCCGAGATGAGTCTGGAACCACTTGTGCTCGCGGGCGATCAGGCCGATGGCCGCGATCGGCGCGGAAAACCGCTCCGCTGCAAGCATCGTGATCGTATCGAAATCTTGCATCGGCGTACTCGACCGCACGATGAAACGCGACAGGGCGTCGAGACGAACCGGGTCATCGAGGATTTTGTTGATTTTGTCATTCATAAGTCGGAACTCGGTCCTGGTTTCCTCCGACTGATTGAGCTTCGGAAGGGGGGCGAGAGTTCGCCGCCGTTGACCGATGCCAACACCGTCGCGCGCCCGGCGCATACGCGGATACCATCAAAGATCGTACATGCGCCAGTTACAATGCTCCAATGGGGAAAACGGTTCCACCGTAATTCGCCCGGAACTTTCGAACCCGGCGAGGCGTTGTGGTCGCAGCAACTCAAGGAGGTTTTTCAGCCATGGTTTCTGCCAACACCGCCGAAAAAGTCGCCGACAAGGTCACCGGTCAGCCGGGTTCCGCCGAAGACGTCGTCAAGCAGATCAACGACATCCGCGCGGAGATCGCCCAGCTCAACAAGCTGGTCGGCAACATCGGTTCCAACGCCGCCGATACGATCAAGGCGCAGGCGAAAGAAAAGCTGAGCCAGCTTTCCGACCTTACGGAAGAGGAGTTGAAGTTGCTCCGGGCCAAGGCCGATCTCGCCGGCGAGAAGCTCGTCAGCGGCGTGCGCAAGCAGCCCCTGGCTGCGGTCGGCATCGCCGCCGGCGTCGGCTTCGTCCTTGCGCTCATGCTTCGCAAATAACCGATGGGCTGGCTTCTGCCGATCCTGTCGGGATTGATGACCAGCGATCTCCAGGACGCGATCAAACGGGCCAAGCGCTCCGCGGCGCTGGCCCTCGCGATCGCGGTCCTGGGGTTGACCGCCTACGTCTTCCTGATGTTGGCGGCCTTTATCAAGCTCGCCGAAACCCGCGGCAACCTCGACGCGGCGCTGATCCTCGCGGTCGGCACGCTTGTCGCCGGCGGGCTCCTCTGCGGCGCGATGGGCGTCGCCGGGGCGATCGCACGCCGGAAGGCGGCACGGCGGCACGCGGACTATCGCAGCCAGATCGCGGTGGCGATGTCGGCCCTGCCGCTGGTGCTGCGCTCGAAGCCGCTGATGATCGCCGCCGCGATCGGCGCACTGGTGTTTCTCGGCACCCGGGACGCCAACGACGCCGACTGACGGCGCACGCCTCGCATCAACCACCTGTAGCTTCAAAGGAGGATCGTGATGCCCCAAGCATCCGCCATGCTCAAGTCCGAGCCCAAAGCCGTCGCCGAACTCGACATCGGCCTCGACGCCAAATACTGCGCCCAGGCGTCCGAAGCCCTGACCGGGATTCTCGCGGCCAACTACCGGCTCCTGATCAAAACCCACGTCTACCACTGGAACGTCGTCGGGCCGTTGTTCAAGCCGCTGCACGAGCTCACCGAGGCGCACTACGGCGCGCTGTTCGAGGCCGCCGACATCATCGCCGAACGCATCCGCGCCCTCGGCCACCTCGCCCCGGACAAGCTCGCCACCGCCGCGCAGTTCTCTCCCAAGGGCGGCGTCGACCGTCTCACCGCCGAACATATCGTCCACGACCTGATCGCCGACCACGAAGCGGCGGTGAAGACGATGCGCGACGCCGCCGAAGCGGCGGGCGACGCGCGCGACAAGGTCACCGAGGACATGCTTACCCAGCGCCTCACCTTCCACGAGAAGGCGCTCTGGATGCTGCGCGCGATCGTGTCCTGACGAATTTGCAAAGACGAAAAACCCCGGCGTACCTGCCGGGGTTTTTTTATGCCGCGAGGTTCAGAGAACCGCGCGCGGCGCGTCCGGATCGAGGCCTTCCCAGCCGGAAACCTCCAGCAGGCCCTTTTCGTCGAGGATGGTGCAGCCCCGATCCTGCCACTGGATCAGCTTCTTGGCGGCCAGCGTCTTCAGGGTGCGGTTGGTGTGGACGATCGAAAGCCCGAGGGTATCCGCGACATGGAGCTGGGTGAGGGGAAAGTTCAGGCGGTGCCTCGGCGCGAGGCCGGCGAGCTTGGCGCGCTGGTAGAGCAGGGCGAGAAGATAGGCGGCGCGTTCCTGGGCGCTACGTCGGCCGACGCTCAACAGGTTTTCGTCGAGGATGGTCTCCTCCTTCGCGCCGCGCCAAGTCACCTCGTAGGCGGCGGCAGGGCTCTTCTCGAACATCTGGTAGAGGCAGGTGCGGTCGAAAACGCAGAGCGCGACGTCCGAGAGCGCGTCGATCGAATGTTGCATCTCGCCGAGCAACGAGCCTTGCAGGCCGATCAGGTCGCCGGGAAAGGCATAGTTGAGAATCTGCCGACGGCCATCGGTGAGGCCCTTGTGACGGAACGCCACGCCTTCGGTCAGGGTATAGAGATGGGGGCTCTTCAGCCCCTCCATCAGGATGTTGGTGCCTGCGGTGAGTTGCAACTCGCCGACCTTGTACTGTTCGATGCCCGGTCCTCCGAGCGAATTGAACGGCGTGAGGTGGGGTGTGCCCGTAAGAGCACAATCCCTGCAGTCGGTTTTGGCCACGACGCCTTCAACCCTCTCCATCGCGCTCCTCGATCCGTAAAAACCTTACCTATAATAAGGTAACGCCGGGATTGGGGAGCGGTTCCACCCAGCCCGCGCGGGACTCCAATTCTTCATTGTGCGCGGATTTCGGTTTTTCCATATCATTCTTAAATGACGCGTTGCGGTTGCATCCTTAGAAAGAACTCTCAAGCGAAAAGGATGATTCGACGCCGATGAGCAAGCCACACTTTCTCGTAGCCGACCCCGAATACATCATCGCCATGGAAGCGGAGCGAATCCTCCACGAACTCGTGGACTGCGAGGTGACCATCATCAATCCCCACTCCGCCTCGCAGTGCATGTCGCTCGGATGGACGCGCTACAGCCTGGTGATGCTCGACACCGGCTTTTGCCTCGGCGAAATCCGGGTGATCGCCGAGCTGCTCCAGCGCCAGGGCATTCCCATGGTGTTCACCACCGCGAACCAGCCGTTCGCGCGCGGCGTGCCGGGCTTTCCGACCACCCCGGTGATCGTCAAGCCCTACGGTCCGGCGCAATTCGCCGCAGCGGTCGTGCCCCTGCTCGCAACTGCGAGCGGGGTTGACCGGAAGCCTGAGGATTATGGGGAAATCGGACGATCGGTAATCGCGGAGAAGCCCGGGTCCGGACCATAGTCGGCCTCGCCGGTGATCTCCAGGAGTTCCAGCAGCTTCGAACGGGCGCGCGACACCCGGCTCTTGATCGTGCCTACCGCGCACTCGCAGATCGCCGCCGCCTCCTCGTAGGAGAAGCCGGACGCGCCGACGAGAATGATCGCCTCGCGCTGGTCGTGGGGGAGCTTTTCGAGCGCGCGCTGGAAATCGCGCATGTCGAGGGCGCTCAACTGGCTCGGGTTGGTGGAAAGCTTCTGGGTGTAGATGCCGTCCTGGTCGCGAACCTCGTGCACCCGCTTGCGGACCTGGCTGTAGAACTCGTTGCGGAGGATGGTGAACAGCCAGGCCTTCATGTTGGTGCCGAGCTGGAAGCTGGTTTGTTTCGACCAGGCCTTCATGATGGTTTCCTGGACCAGATCGTCGGCCCGGTCGCTGCGCCCGCTCAACGACATCGCGAAAGCGCGCAATCCCGGGAGAGCCGACAGGAGCTCGCGTTTGAATTCGTCGCTCATGTGCTCTGTTATGGCCTTTCAGCGTCGTCGGAGGCCGACGAAGCACTTTCCGCAAGATCAAGCTTCTCCAACAGGTCGAGGAAGCGGTCGGGAATTCCCTCGCCCTCGACGGCGCTATACAAAAGCTTAAGCTTCCGGCTGATCGCTTCGTTCGGATCGCCGCGCTGCGCGCCCTCTGGTTTTTTATGGATTTTGCCCACCATCATTCTTATGTCGACCTCGGATGACCTCTGCACCACAACGCAGTGATAAAAAAAAGGTTCCGGGGTCCGGGAACGATTTTTCGCGCCGGACGTTCCGACCTTTAGCGATTTTTTGTTTGGCCCGCCACAGGAGACCCCGCCCATGCCGCTATCGACCCGTATCGCCGCGCATCTTCCGTTCTTGCGCCGCTACGCGCGGGCCCTCACCGGGTCGCAAACCTCGGGGGACGCTTATGTGTCGGCCGTGCTCGAAGCGCTGATCGCCGACGTGTCGATCTTCCCCCAAGCCACTGACGACCGGGTCGCGCTCTATAAACTCTTCGCCGGGCTCTACGGTTCCCTCAACGTCGACGTCTGGGACAACCCGTCGCCGTTCGCCTGGGAACAGCGGGCCGCCGCGAACCTCCAGTCGATTCCGCCGGTGCCGCGCCAGGCGTTCCTGCTCGCCTCGGTGGAAGGCTTCCAACCGCCCGAGGTCGCCGAGATTCTCGACGTGCCGGAGGACATGATCCACGAACTGCTCGAACGCGCCTCCACCGAGATTTCCCGCCAGGTGGCGACCGACATCATGATCATCGAGGACGAACCCCTGATCGCGATGGACATCGAGGACATGGTCAAGAGCCTCGGCCATCATGTCACCGGCATCGCCCGCACCCGCGCCGAGGCGGTGGAACTCTTCGGCAAGACCCAGCCGAAGATGGTCCTGGCCGACATCCAGCTCGCCGACGGCAGTTCGGGCATCGACGCGATCAACGACATTCTTCAGTCGAACACGATCCCGGTGATCTTCATCACCGCCTTCCCCGAGCGCCTGCTCACCGGCGAGCGCCCCGAACCCACCTTCCTGGTCACCAAGCCGTTCAACCCCGACATGGTGAAAGCGCTGATCAGCCAGGCGCTGTTCTTCAACGAGCGGGCGGAAAAGGCAGCATAGGAGCCGTGCGGAACCAAAAAGCGGCAGCGCCGTTTTCCTTGCTAGAACATCTATTTAGGAGAACGAGACCATGCTGTATTACGCCGCCGTATTTTTAGTTATTGCCTTGATTGCAGGGTTCCTCGGCTTTGGCGGGATTGCTGGAACCGCGGCTGGAATCGCGAAATTCCTGTTTTTCCTCTTCCTCATCTTCCTGCTTGCCGCCGTTCTCACCGGTGTGGTGCGCGGCTTCTGATCCGCGAAGGGCCGGACCCCTTCCCCGCCTCCACCGCATCGCCAAAACGATACCGGCCGCCTCCAGGGCGGCCGGTCGGCCTAAGATTTCTCGGACTCGGGGGTCAGGTTACCAGCGATTGCCGCCCAACCAGTCGTCGATCTGCTTGTCGGCTTCTTCCTCGGCGATGCCGTAGCGTTCCTGGATCCGGCCCGCAAGCTGCTTGCGGTTGCCCTTGATCACATCGAGGTCGTCGCCGGTGAGCTTGCCCCACTGAGTCTGGGCCTTGCCCTTGAATTGTTCCCAGTTGCCTTCGATCTGGTTCCAGTTCATGCGTTCGCTCCTTTTGTTTCGGGTTCGGGTTGTTGACCCGAAGATGCTGGATTAACGTGAAGCAACGCGACACCGTTCCCAAAAATCTGCGGCCGAGGCCGCCCGTGCCCCCCAGCAGGATCGTTCCGCCCCGATGAATCGCGCGCTGTCCCTGATCGTGTTTTTCGTCATCGCCCTGGTCGGCGTCTGGCTGTCGTTGTCGATGCAGTCCGCCAGCATCGCGCGGCGCGACGCCGAACTCACCGTCCTCGTCAACGAGGCGGCGGACCGCACCGTCGAGCGTCTCTCGACCCACGCGACCCTGCTCCAGGCGACCGATGCGATGTTCGACGCCACCGCCGGGGCGATCAACCACGGTGCGCTGACCCGCTTCGTCAACCGGCTCGAAACCGACACCCGCCACGCCGGCATCCACGGCATCGGCTTCGCCCTCCTGATCCGCTCCGGGCAGGAGGCGCGGGCGCGGCGGCTGATCAGCCGTACCTATGACCTCAACCCGGAAGTCGCGCCGAAGACCGACGCCTCGTGGCGCGCGCCGATCGTCTATCTCGAACCGCGGAATCCTCGCAACCTCGCCGCCCTCGGTCACGATCTCTACAGCGATCCCTCGGTCCGACTCGCGATGGCCGAAGCCCTGGCGAGCGCCAAGCCGCGCGCTTCGGGGCCGGTGACCCTGCCGCAGGAGAGCTCCACCGACAAGCAGCGCGGCTTCCTGATGGTGATGCCGGTATTCGGCGTGCGCGCGCCCGACGCCGACAATTCCGCTTCGCTGCCCGCCGCCGGGTTCGTCTTCGCGCCGTTCCGCACCGGCGAGCTGTTCGCCGCCACCCTGTGGGGCGGCCATCCGCCGATGGAAATGCGGGTTTACGACAAGCAGGACCCCGGCACGCCCCTGTTCGCGACCGAGGGCTTCCCGCCGGCCGGCGCCCGCCGCGTCGCGCAGACCGTCGACGTCGCGGGGCGCTCCTGGGTGTTCGAGGGCGCGTTCGTCGAGCCCGAGGGCTTCCAGATGGGCACCGGGCCGCTCACCGTTCTGCTCGGTTCGCTGCTCGTCGCGTTCACCCTCGCCTACGCCGTCGACGCACGGATCAAGGCGCTCGCGGTGATGCGCGAGATCCAGACGGTGTCGCAACAGGCGTTGATGGAAAAAGACCTGATGCTCCAGGAGATGAAGCATCGGATCAAGAATTCGATCGCGCGAATTCTCGCGATCGCGCGGCAGACCGCCTCGACCTCCGGAAGCCTGGGCGAGTTCGAGAGTTCGTTCTTCGCCCGGCTCCAGGCGATGGCGGCGGCGCAAGACGTGCTGACCCGCTCCCACTGGATGCGCGCCGACCTCCGCGCGCTGCTCGACAAGGAGCTCCAGCAGGTGTTCGGCGACTCCCTCACCGCCGCCCGAATCGACGGCCCCGAGGTCGAGCTGGCGGAGCGCGCCGCCCAGGCGTTCGGCCTGATCTTCCACGAACTCGCGACCAACGCCCTCAAATACGGCCACATCTGCGAGGCGGACAGCGCGCTCGCAATCGCGTGGCGGCTGTCGGGACCGGCGAACCGCCGCATCCTCCACTTCACCTGGGCCGAAACCAGCGCGAGCCCGATCGCCGAACCCGAGACCAACGGTTTCGGCACCCGCCTGATCCGCGCGAGCATCCAGGGCGAACTCGGCGGCACCTGGGAACGCACCTTCGTCGACGGCGGCGTGCGCATCGTCATCACCGCGCCGCTCCAAGGCCCGGGCTGACGGAACCATCCGCAGGCTACTGGATTGTCTTCCTTGAACTCTTTCAGGAAGATCGCAATGTCCCTGACGCACCGCAACGCTCGCCCCAAGCCCGACCCCTCCACCCGCCCCGAGGCCCTGCCGATCGTCGCGCGCTGGGCAATCGTCCTCTCCGGCGGGGTGATCGTCCTCGCCGGGCTCGACGCCGCCAGCATGGTGTTCGCACCCCTTGCCCTCGCGGTGGTCTTCGGCCTGATGTTCGCGCCGCTGGCGCGCCGGATCGAGGAGTTCCGGGTGCCTCCGGCGATCTCGGCCCTGATCCTCACCCTCGCCATGACCGGGCTGCTCACCGCCTTCATTCTCGCCTTCGCCTGGCCGCTGTCGGTCTGGTTCGAACGCCTACCGGAGATCTGGGCCAAGATCCAGGCCGAGATCCTGAGCTGGCAGGGCACCTTCCCCGACGCAGCGACGCTTCGCAGCCAGTTCGGCAACGACCCGGCGGCAAGCGGCATGTCGGTCACCGTGGACGGCGGCAAGGCGGTGGAAAGCGCATTCCTGCTCGCCCCGGCGATGGTTTCGCAGATCATCGTCTTCCTCGCCGGGCTGTATTTCTTCATCGCCACCCGCGACAGCCTGCGCAACGGCCTGATCGGCCTGTGTTCGACGCCCACCCAGTGCCGCCGCGTCGATCGCGTGATCGCGCGGGTCGAGATCGCAGTGTCGCACTACATGCTCGCGATCACCGCGATCAACCTGGCGATGGGAGTGTGCGTCGGAGCGGTGATGTGGATGATCGGCGCGCCGACGCCGTGGCTCTGGGGAATCCTCGCCTGCATCATGAATTTCGTGCCCTACGTCGGCACCGGGATCATGGTCGTCCTGCTGCTCGGCGTCGGCATGACGAATTTCGAAGGCTGGCAGATCTTCCTCCCCGCGCTCGGCCACTCGGCGGTCAACCTCGCCGAGAACCAGTTCGTCACCCCCCAGGTGCTGGGGCGGACGATGACCCTCAACCCGTTCGCGGTGTTCTTCGCGATCCTGTTCTGGCTGTGGCTGTGGGGGCCGATCGGCGGCCTCGTCGCGGTGCCGCTGCTGCTCGTCGCCGCCGCAGTGGTGGAAAGCGGCCGCCCGCGCCCCGCGGTCCGCGCCTCGACCCTCCGCAACCGCGCCTGAAAAAACCCCGGCCCGGAAATTTCCGGGCCGGGGTTGGGGTCAGTTGTAGAGCAGCGCGATGAGAATGATGATCGGGATGGGTACGCCAAGCACCCAAAGCAGAATACTGCGCATCTCGGTTCTCCCTGTTGCGAAGCCGCCCGGATCTAGCGGAACCCGAAGAAGGACAGGACCGCCATGATGACGACCACAAGTCCGATCAGGTAAATGATGCCATTCATGGCTCTGCCTCGTTGCAATGGATCATGGCGACAAAACGCCAGGACGGCGGGAAAGGTTCCTGCCGCGCGCCGCGCGCCACCGCCGGAACCAAGCCCGCGCGCGCGCGTTGATCGCATGATCCGCGCCGTTCGGGGCGCGACGAAACCCAAGGATCGGCGGTGGCCAGGGCTCTCTGGAAAGGCTCCTTGAAGATCGGCGAGCTGCGCTGCGCGGTGGCGCTGCACGGCGCGACCTCGACCGCCGAACGGATTTCGCTCTCCACCGTCGACCGCGCCACCGGCCATCGCGTGCGGCGGATCTACGCCGACCCGGTGAGCGGCCGCGAAGTGCCGCGCGAGGAGCAGGTCAAGGGCTACGGCGAGGAGGGCGACTGGACCATCCTCGAACCCGAGGCGGTCGCCGCCACGGTGCCGGAAAGCACCAAGATCCTCGACGTCGGCGCGTTCGTCCGCTGCGACGCCATCGATACCCTCTACTTCGACAAACCCTACTACCTCCGCCCCGCCGACGCCGCCGCGCGCGAGGCCTTCGGGCTGATTCGCGAAGGCCTGCGCGCGGCGGGCGTCGCGGCGGTGGCGCGCGCGGTGCTGTTCCGCCGCGTCCGCTCGGTGCTGATCCGCAGCTTCGACGCCGGAATGATCGCCACCACCCTCAACTTCGACTACGCGGTGCGCCCGCCCGCCGAGGTCTTCGGCGAGATCGCGCCGCGCAAGATCGCCAAGGACATGCTCGACCTCGCCAAGCACATCATCGCCACCAAGTCCGGCCATTTCGACCCGGCGCAATTCGCCGACCGCTACGAGGACGCGCTCAAGGCGGTGATCGCGGCGAAGATCGCGGGCGAGGCCCTGCCCGCCCCGGCGAAGCGGAAGGCCGCGCCGGTGATCGACCTGATGACCGCGCTCAAACGAAGCGCGGCGGAGTCCAAACCGGTCAAACCGAAGACATCGCGCAAGGCGGGGTAAAATGGCCAAGCTCGCGACCTACCGCGCCAAGCGCGACTTCAGCGTCACCTCCGAGCCCGCGGGCGGCGACGGCGAAGGCCAGGGCAACCGCTTCGTGGTGCAAAAGCACGACGCGCGCCGCCTCCACTACGATTTCCGCCTCGAACTCGACGGCGTGCTGAAAAGCTGGGCGGTGACCCGCGGCCCGAGCCTGGTGCCGGGCGAAAAGCGCCTCGCGGTCGCGGTCGAGGACCACCCGCTCGAATACGGCGACTTCGAAGGGATCATCCCGCAGGGCGAATACGGCGGCGGCACGGTGATCGTCTGGGATCGCGGCACCTGGACCCCCGAAGGCGATCCGCGCAAGGGCCTGAAAAAAGGCCACCTCGATTTCAGCCTCTCGGGCGAAAAGCTCGGCGGCCGCTGGCACCTCGTGCGGATGAAGCCGAAGCCAAAGGAAAAACGCGAGAACTGGCTGCTGATCAAGGCCGACGACGCGGCCGCCCGTACCCCGGAGGCCCCCGACATCCTGGAAGAACGCCCGGATTCGGTGAAGTCCGGACGCGGCACCGAAGCCGTCGCCGCTCAACCCGAAGCGGTCTGGTCGAGCGTCGAACCCCTCCCCGCGCCGTCGCCGGGGCCGAAGGCGATCCCGGGCGCGCGCAAGGCGGCGTTGCCCGCATTCGTCGAGCCCGCCCTCGCCAGTCTGGTGTCCAAACCGCCCGGCGGCGCGCGCTGGGTGCATGAGATCAAGTTCGATGGCTACCGCCTCCAGGCGCGTATCGACGCCGGCAAGGTCCGCCTCATCACGCGCGGCGGCCTCGACTGGACCGACAAGTTCGGCAAGGAGATCGCCGCCGCGCTCGCCGCCCTTCCCGCCAAGACCGCGCTGATCGACGGCGAACTGGTGGTGGAGGCGAGCAGCGGCGCGTCCGATTTCTCGGCGATGCAGGCCGACCTCGCGGAAGGCCGCACCGACCGCTTCGTCTACTACGCCTTCGATCTCCTCCACCTCGATGGCTTCGACCTGCGCGGCCTCCCCCTCGCCCAACGCAAATCCCTGCTCGCCCAACGCCTCGAAGGCGCCAGCCCGCGCATCCGCTTCAGCGCCGACTTTTCCGAAAGCGGCGAGATCGTGCTGCGCCACGCCTGCCGCCTCAGCCTCGAAGGCGTGGTCTCGAAGCGCGCCGACGCGCCCTACCGCTCCGGCCGTGGCAAAACCTGGGTGAAGTCGAAATGCACCGCGCGCCAGGAATGCGTGATCGGCGGCTACGTCCCCTCCACCACCATCCCCAAGGCGATCGGCTCGCTGGTGATGGGGGTGTTCGAGAACGACGCGCTGCGCCACGTCGGCCGCGTCGGTACCGGCTACACCGCCACCTTGGCGAAAAACCTGTTCCACCGCCTCGAACCCCTCGCCGTGCCGAAAAGCCCGTTCGCCGAGCGCCTGACCGCAGCGGAAGCCAAGGACGTGGTGTTCGTCCGCCCCGAATTCGTGGCCGAAGTCGAATTCCGCGGCTGGACCGCCGACGGCAACCTCCGCCACGCCGCTTTCCGTGGCTTGCGCGACGACAAACCCGCAACCGAGGTGGTGCGCGAAACCCCGCCCGGCAAAACCCCGCCGCCGCCGAAACCGCAAAAACGCACCGTCCCCCTCACCCACCCCGACCGCCTCTATTGGCCGAACGCCGGCGTCACCAAGGCGGGCCTCGCCGACTACTACGCCGAAGTCTGGTCCCGCATCGCGCCCTTCGTCGTCGGCAGGCCGCTCGCGCTCCTGCGCGCGCCCTCGGGCATCACCGGCCAGATGTTCTTCCAGAAGCACGCCTGGACCGGCGCGAACCGCCGCATCGCCCGCGTCCCCGACCCCCAGGAACCCGGTGGCCAGCCGCTGCTCGCGATCGACGACCTCGACGGCCTGATCGCCCTGGTCCAGTCCGGCGTGCTCGAAATCCACCCCTGGGGCAGCACCCTCGCCGACTGGGAACATCCCGACATGCTGGTGGTCGACCTCGACCCCGGCGACGACGTGCCCTGGAACGCGGTGATCGCCGCCGCCGTCGAAACCCGCTCCCGTCTCGAAGCCTTCGGCCTCGCCGCGTTCGTCAAGACCTCGGGCGGCAAGGGCCTCCACGTCGTTGCCCCGCTCAAGCCCAAGGCCGACTGGATCGCCGCCAAGGCCTTCGCCAAAGCCCTCGCCGAAACCATGGCGCGGGAAAACTCCGACGCCTTCGTCGCCACCATTACCAAATCGAAACGACGCGGCAAGATCCTCGTCGACTACCTCCGCAACCAACGCGGCGCCACCGCCGTCGCCCCCTACTCCACCCGCGCCCGCCCCGGCGCGCCGGTCTCGATGCCGCTCGCCTGGAACGAACTCTCCCCCGCCGTCGGCCCCGCCTACTTCACCGTCGAAAACGCCGCCGCCCGCCTCGCCGCCCTCGACACCGACCCGTGGGCGGAGTTCCGCAGCGCGGCGCGGCCCTTGCCGGAAACGTAAAAAGGCCGGGCTCTGCCCGGACCCGCAAAGGGCCTTGGGCCCTTTGATCCCTTTAGTTTTCGCGCGTCAGCGCAATCAACCGTCACGCCGCGTGATGGTTTGATGGCGCTACGCGCAAAAACCAGAACTTATGAGGTCGAGGAGGATTGTAGCCCGGTCGCCGAAGGCGGCTAAAGTGTCCAGTGGACACTTTAGAGGGCGAAAATCCCCCGGAGGGACCTCCTCGCGGGTCCGGGCAGAGCCCGGCCTTAAGACTTCTTCCCCTTCTCCTGGCTCAGGCTTTTCCTCAGCGCGTCCATGATGTTGACGACGTTGCCACCGCTTTCCGGCTCGGGTTTGGCGGCTTTGGCGGGTTTGCCTTTTTTCTCGGCGGCAATCAGGGCGAGGAGGCGTTCCTGGACCGGGTCGGAGACCATTTCCGGGCTCCAGTCGCGGGTGCGTTCGGCGATGAGTTTCTTCACCAGAGCGAGGGGTTCGGCGTCGGGTTTGGATTTGGGGCTGTCGTCGAACTCAGGGGCGCGAACCTCTTCGCCGAAGCGCAAGGTCCAGAGGACGATACCGGCATCGCGGGGTTCGAGGAGGATGGCGCGTTCGCGGCGGTAGAGCACGAGGCGGGCGATGCCGACCATGCTGGTGGCGGCCATCGCCTCGCGGATCACCGCGAAGGCTTCCTCGCCGACCGGGTCGTCGGGGGCGAGGTAATGGGGTTGATCGAACCATACCCAGGCGATGTCGGCACGCGGCACGAACATCTCGATGTCGATGGTACGGGTGGTTTCGAGGGCGACGGCGTCGAGGTCGTCGTCGTCGAGGATCACCGTCTCGCTCTCGCCGACGGCGTAAGCCTTGGCGGTGGCGTCCGGCTCGACGGTCTTGCCGGTTTCGGCATCGACATAACGGCTTTCGACGCGCCGCCCGGTCTTGCGGCTGAGCGTATGGAAGCGGACTTTTGCGGCATCGGTGGTCGCGGGGGTCATCGCCACCGGGCAGGTGACCAGCGACAGCTTGAGATAGCCTTTCCAGAACGGGCGTGACATGCGGCGTCCTCCAGGCAGGAGAACGACGACGACGTAAGATCGTTCCGGCGACGCGAAGCCGGCGCTTGAGGATCAGGCGCGATGGAAGTCGATCACGGCGTCGCGACGAGAGGGGTGGGCGTGGGGCTGAGGCTCTGAGCGGCGCGGTATTTGTTCAGTCCTTCGCTCATCTTGTCGAAGAACCAGAGCGGCTCGCTACCGGTGTCGGCCGCCTGGGTGGTGGCCTGGATCGGTTGCAGCGTCGGTGCGGCCTTGGAGGTTTCCGACGCAGCGTTGGCGGCGGGCTTCGGCGCGTGATCCTTCAGAACCTGCTGCACGGTTTCGGGCGAGAGCCCGGCGGCCTCCATCGCGGCGGGAGACAACGTGGGCTGCACCGCTTCCATGTTCGGGTTGGCGCGCACGCCCGGCGCGGTGCGGCTCGCCTGGATCTCGCCGAGCGAGCGGGGCGCATCCGCATAGGCGCTGTTGTGCCGCGTCGGCGTCGCGAATTCCTTGCCCGCCGTCTTGTGCGGCCCGGTGGACGTCACCCCGGTCGCCACCGTACCGACGCCCGGAAGCATGGGCGCAGCCGGTGTGGCGGCTGCGCTCGCGAGCGGCGCGTCCCAGGGCGGCAGGACGTCCGCATCCGCGCTCTGCGCTTCGGCCTCGGGCGCGGCATCGGCGGTGGCCGGGGTGATCGTCAGGGTCGGCAGGGCGATCGGCGCGGACGCGGCGTCGGCGACGCGGGTCTCCTGCGCCTTCAACTTCGCCATCGCGGCGTCGGCGGCCGCGACCGCGGCCGAGTTATCGCGCCAGGGCTCTTCCGAATGGGCTTCGTTGTAGAGGTGGTAGGCGGTGCCGCGCTGGTCTTCCTCGCCCTTCAGCATCGCCTGGAGATGCTCGCCGGTGTCCTTGCCGGTGGTGCCCTGGATGCCGACGTCGACGGTGGAAAGCGCGAGGCCGATCGGGCCGCCGAACAGCGTGCCGCCCGCGAGCTTCATCACCGGCTTGATCGTGTCGCCGGTGAGCTCGCGATAAATGCCGTTGACGATCGGGATGTGCTGCAGCGGATTGATGACGTCGAGGAAGTCCCAGAAGGTGAAGTCGCCGTCGCCGGTGAGGGAGAATTCCTTGTCGCCGTCGACGCTCGCCGACGCAGAATCGAGCTGGGCGCGCGGCGTCACGGCTTGCGTGTCGCGTGGGCTCAGCACCGGTGCTGCGTTGGTGGTGACGTCGGTGATCATGGGCAACCTCCGCGTTCACCGAAGCAATCCCGGGGCCAAATGCCAAGCCGTTGATTACATGTGAAAATTTTGCGGATGTCGTGGCCGCCGGGCCGCCCGGCGGGCAGGAATTGCCGGTTGGCTAGAAAAGATGGCCGCCCTTGGTGCGCTTGACTTCGAGATAACCGCGATTGTGGGCATTCGAGGGGAAGACGTGCGGCACCCGCTCGATCACGCCCACGCCGTGCCGTGCCAACGCCTCGACCTTGGCCGGATTGTTGGTGAGGAGCCGGACTTCGAGAAAGCCCAGCTGGCGCAACATCGCGGCGGCGGGGAGATAGATCCGCTCGTCGTCGTCGAAGCCCAACTGCTCGTTGGCCTCCATGGTGTCGTATCCGGCATCCTGGAGGTCGTAGGCGCGCAGCTTGTTGACCAAGCCGATGCCGCGCCCTTCCTGGGCCATGTAGAGCAGCACGCCGGACCCGGCGGCGGCGATCTCCTTGATCGCGCCGCGCAGCTGGTCGCCGCAGTCGCAGCGCAGCGAACCGAGCAAGTCGCCGGTGAAGCATTCGGAGTGCAGGCGCGCCAGCACCGGCTTGCCCGGTTGGGGCGAGCCGATCACCAGCGCCAAGTGCTCGATGCCGCCGTCCGATGGGCGGAACGCGATCACCGTGGTCGCCTCGGCATCCGCCAGGGGCACGTTGGCGCGGCTCACCGGCACCAGACTCAACGCCATCAGGTGTTCGTGGTGCAACACGTCGGCGGCCTCGGCCCAGAGCAGCGCGGGAGCGGGACGGGCGGGAGAAACGTCGATCACCGCGGCGGCAGGCATCAGTCGCGCGCGCTTCATCAGGTGCACGGCGGCGGCGTCCGCGCCGTCGGCGGCGACGGTGCGCACCGCGATCCCCTGCGGCAGCGGTGCGGCTGCAACCAATGGGTCGGCGGCGCGTTGGCACAACTGGGCAATCGCGGCCATGTCACCATCCACCACCACCACTTTCGGCGGCTCGGCGGCGGGCTGGCTCGGCCACAGCCCGAGAACGACGGCGCGGCGGCCGGTCATCACGAGCCGCGGCGGCCCACCGAGCGCGGTGGCGAAGCTCGCGAGCGGATCGCCGCCCGCAGCCTCAAGCGCGAGCACCGCGACCTGCGCGCCGGTGGCGGCGTCCTTCAGGCCTGCCATCGCGCCACGCCGCACGTCGTCGATCACGCGGTTGACGCTCAGCAACGCGCCGGGCTCGGGAGACCAGGCCCGCGCACCATCGGCGGCGGGAGCGAACAAACCGGGAAACGCAGGAAACGGGGGCCGGGACATCATCGCCATACTTGAAAAAACCGTGGGCAAATCAAAAACAAAATCCACCGGGCGCAGGACCCAAGGCGGTTACAGCCTAGCCCGCACCAGGGGGAAACGCTATATCTGAAGCCGCGTGAAGATATGTTCTCTCGCGAACCGAATGTAAAGCGCCGGAGAAATACATGGCTGGACGTCGAGTTCTGATCATCGAAAGCGACGTGGTCGTCGGCCGCTCCCTCGCGGAGCAAATCCTCGCGCAGGACGATTTCGCGGCGGTCGAAACCGCGCTCAACACCGCCCAGGGCGGCGTCCTCGCGGCAGGAAAACGCTTCGATGCGCTGATCGTCGCCGCCGCGCTCCCCGACGGCACCGGCACCGCGCTCACCCGCCGCCTGCGCGCCGACGGCGTGATGTGGCCGGTGCTGATCCTCGGCAGCGAACCGCCCGACGACCTCGCCGAAATCGGCGGCGTCACCGAACATCTGCTCAAGCCGTTCCGCATCGCGGCGCTCCTCGCCCGCCTGCGCGCGCTGATCCGAACCTTCGAAAGCAGCGACGACGCGGTCCTCACCATCGGCCCCTATACCTTCCAACCCGCCTCCAAGCACCTCGTCGAGAACGACGACAGCATCGTCCGCCTCACCGAAAAGGAGGCCTCGATCCTCAAGTTCCTCTACCGCGCCGGCAACGTCATGGTGCCGCGCGAAGTCCTCCTCCACGAGGTCTGGGGCTACAACCCGGCGGTCACCACCCATACTCTCGAAACCCACGTCTACCGCCTCCGCCAGAAAATCGAAAAAGACCCCTCCAACGCCCAGATCCTCGTCACCGACGCGGGCGGGTATCGGCTGGTGCCGTAAAGGGTTTGGAAGGTTCGCGGGCTCTGCCCGCACCCGCTGGGGCCTTAGGCCCCAGACCCCATTTGTTTTTCGCCGCGAAGCGGCTATCAACCGTCACGCCGCGCGATGGCTTTATCGCGCTACGCGCAAAAACAATTCATGAGGTCGAGGAGGCCTCGCCTCCTCGCGGGGCCCAGGGGCAGCGCCCCTGGCCTGTTGTTCCCTTTACCACCTCACTCCAGCGTGAACATCACCCGCGACAGGCCTTCGATTTCGGCGACGACATGGTTGTCGACGTTGATTTCGCCGACGCCCGAGGGAGTTCCGGTGAAGATCAGGTCGCCGGCCTTGAGTTCGACGTAGGCGGAGAGTTTGGCGATGATTTCGGCGGGGGCCCAGCTCATTTGGCCGAGGGTCCCGCTTTGCTTCTCGACGCCGTCGACTTCGAGGCGGATGCGGGTTTCGTTGCCGATATTGACGGTTTCGCGGGGGCTGATCCGGCCGATCGGGGCGGAATGATCGAAGCCCTTGGCGAGGTCCCAGGGGCGGCCCTTGTCCTTGGCGACGGCCTGGAGGTCGCGGCGGGTGAGGTCGACGCCGACGGCGTAGCCGAAGATGGTCTTGTCGGCGGCTTCCGGGGTGAGGTCGCGGCCGCCGCTGGCGAGCGCGAGGACGAGTTCGACCTCGTGGTGGAGTTCGCTGGTCATCGGCGGATAGGGGACGTGGTGGCCCTGGATCACCGCGTCGTTGGGCTTGGAGAAGAAGAACGGCGGCTCGCGATCCGGGTCCGAGCCCATTTCCCGCGCATGGTCGGCATAGTTGCGGCCGACGCAATAGATGCGGCGGACGGGGAAGATCCCGCCGCCTTCGACGAGGACGTAGGGAACGGTGATGTTGGGCAGCAGCTTCGGCATCGGGGAATCTCCTGATCGCGGGGATTCAAAATGTAGACGCTTTGTTTGCGATTGCCACAGCTTCACGGGGAGTTTTGGGAATTCCGGGGTGCCCGATAGGAAAAGCGCCCGGTTAGGGGGAAACCGGGCGCCGATTCTCCTATCGGAGCGAAGGTGCGGCTGGGGGGGCCGCTGACCTTCCGAAAGATCGCCATTGCAGCGCCCTTCGTAAACCACAGGTGGGAACAGCTTTTCGACTCAACCACCGCAGATATTGCATACCTGCGGCGCAGTTCGCGCATGCGTTGCGCGACTCCTAGCGTGGCTGCGGAGTCTCGAACAGGTCCTGCTTCAGCGCGACCCCCAATTCGATGTTCTGGAGGGTCACCGAGGTGGTCAAGTTCTGGGCGTCGATCACCCGCCATTGGGCAAGGGCGAAGGGCTGGGTGGTGAACACCAGGGTAAGGCTGCCGACCGCCGGATCCTTTTTCGACACCAGGGTGATCTCGGCAACCCCGGGCGGTTCTTTGATCCGGGTGATCGCGACGTCGCCGCCGGTGAACTTCACGCTCTTCTTGAGCAGCAGGCCCGCCGGGGTGTTGTCGAGATCCATGTAGCTGAACTGCTGGAGCTTGGTGTCGACGAAGGTGAAGTAGGAACCGTTCGCCACCACCAGCACCGGCGTCGGCGGATCGTAGACGACGCGGAGCTTGCCGGGGCGGGAGAGATAGACGTTGCCTTCGGTGATATCGCCTTCCGGCCCGGCCTGGAGGAAGCGGGCGCGCATCGTGCCCATGGCGTTGATCGTCGCCTCGGCCTTGGCGACCAGTTCGGATTGATGCGGCGAGAGCGGGATATCGTGGGCCTCCGCAGCGGCCGCAGGCTCCGCCTGGAGCAGCGCCAGCGCGAGGCCGACCGCCGCCATGCCCAAGCGTCCCAACCCGATCCGAAGCCGCATTATGATCCCCCACCCAAGATTTCGCGTTTGCCGACATGATTGGCGGCGCTGACCACGCCGTTGCGCTCCATCGTCTCGACGATGCGCGCCGCGCGGTTATACCCGATTTGCAGTTGCCGCTGAATGAAACTGGTGGACGCCTTGCGTTCGCGCAAGACGATCGAAACCGCCTGGTCGTAGAGAGGATCGGAGGTTTCGTCCGCCGCGTCGTCCGCGCCGAATTCCGCGTCCGGATCCTCGGTGATGGATTCGAGGTAGTCGGGCTCGCCCTGGCCGCGCAGGAAGGCGACGACGTGCTCGACCTCCTCGTCGGAGACGAACGGACCGTGGACGCGGGTGATCCGACCGCCCGCCGCCATGTAGAGCATGTCGCCCTG
>DBTR01000081.1:46876-47059 GCA_002307145.1 Rhodospirillum sp. UBA1311
GTCGATCTTCGAGGTCACCTGGAAGCTGATCCGGGTGGGGAAGTTGGCCTTGATCGTGCCGGTGATCACGTCCACCGAGGGGCGTTGCGTCGCCATGATCAGGTGGATGCCCGCCGCGCGCGCCATCTGGGCGAGGCGCTGGATCGCGCCCTCGACGTCCTTGCCCGCGACCAGCATCAGGTC
>DBTR01000039.1:0-198 GCA_002307145.1 Rhodospirillum sp. UBA1311
AGGTAGGAGCCGTCCTGGCCGGTGACGCCAGTGATCAGCGCGACTTTACGGTTTTGCTCGGTCATACGCGGAGGGCCTTGTCGTGATTGGCGAGGAAGTCTTTGTAGGTGGCCGCAAGCCCGGCCTCAAGCCCGATCGCAGCGCGCCAGCCGAGGCTTTCGAGGCGGCTGCTGTCCATCAGCTTGCGCGGCGTGCCGT
>DBTR01000039.1:454-4639 GCA_002307145.1 Rhodospirillum sp. UBA1311
CGCGGCGTGCCGTCGGGCTTGGTGGGGTCGAAGGCGATCTCGCCCGCGTAGCCCACCACCTTGCCCACCAGCCGCGCGAGTTCTGCGATCGTAACGTCATCGCCGAAGCCGACGTTGATGTGGCTTTGCATCGGCCGGGTATGCCGGGCGTAGGTTTCGGTGTCGAGGTTCATCACATGGACGCTCGCCGCCGCCATGTCGTCGACGTGGAGGAACTCCCGCTTCGGCGTGCCCGAGCCCCAGATCGTCACCGCCGGCGCATGGGCGAGCTTGGCCTCGTGGAAGCGGCGGATCAGGGCGGGGATCACGTGGCTGTTCTCGGGGTGGTAGTTGTCGCCCGGGCCGTAGAGATTGGTCGGCATGACGCTGCGATAGTCGACGCCATACTGGCGGTTGTAGCTCTCGCAGAGCTTGATCCCGGCGATTTTCGCGATCGCGTAGGGCTCGTTGGTGGGTTCGAGAGTGCCGGTGAGCAGGGCGTCTTCCCGCATCGGCTGCCCGGCGAGCTTCGGGTAGATGCACGACGAGCCGAGGAACAGCAGCTTCTTCACGCCGCTGCGGAAGGCGGCGTCGATGATGTTGGCCTCGATCATCAGGTTTTCGTAGATGAACTCGGCGGGATAGGTGTCGTTGGCGTGGATGCCGCCGACCTTGGCCGCCGCGAGGTAAACCTGGTCCGGGCGCTCGGCGAGGAAGAACTCGTGAACGCCCCTCTGGTCGACCAGATCGAGTTCCGCATGGGTGCGCGTGACGATGCGGGCGGCGCCCTGTGCGCGCAGGCGGCGCACGATCGCCGAACCGACCATGCCGCGATGCCCGGCAACGTAGATTTTTTCTGGAACGCTCACGCTCCGGTCCCCTGGTTCAAGGTCTGTGTCTGGAAGCGCCAAGTGCTTTCGCACATCTCGGCAAGGCCGCGTTTTGCCGTCCAGCCGAGTTCGTCCCGCGCTTTTTCGGTCTTGGCATAGCAGGCGGCGACATCGCCCGGGCGACGCGGCGCGACCTTGCGCGGGATCGCCTTGCCGCTCGCCTCGGCGAACGCGTCGGCGAGTTGCAAGACGCTGGTGCCATGGCCGGTGCCGAGGTTGAAGGTGTAGTCCCCCGGCCCGTGTTCCGCCAGGTATTCGAGCGCCGCGAGGTGCCCCTCGGCGAGATCGACGACGTGGATGTAGTCGCGCACGCCGGTGCCGTCGGGGGTGTCGTAGTCGGCGCCGAAGACGTTGAGGTGGGTGAGCTTGCCCGCCGCAACCTGGGCGATGTAGGGCATCAGGTTGTTCGGGATGCCGTTCGGGCTCTCGCCGATCAGGCCCGACTCATGCGCGCCGACCGGATTGAAATAGCGCAGACAGGCGATCTTCAAAGCCGCGTCGGCACGACCGACATCGGCCAGGATTTCCTCGATCTGGAGCTTGGTGCGGCCGTAGGGGTTGGTCGCCGAGGTCGGGTGCGCCTCGTCGAGCGGCAGGTATTCGGGCTCGCCGTAGACCGTCGCCGAGGAGCTGAACACCAGGGTGTCGACACCGGTGGCACGCATCGCGGCGAGCAGGCTGAGCGTGCCCTGGAGATTGTTGGTGTAGTATTCGAGCGGCTTCTCCGCCGATTCTCCCACCGATTTCAATCCGGCGAAGTGGATCACCGCGCCGATCTCCTGGTCGCGCAGCACCCGCTGCAGGAGTCCGGTGTCGCGCACGTCGCCCTCGACCACCGCCACGCGGTGGCCCACGATCCGCTCCAGGCGCTCAACCACGTCGCGGCGGCTGTTGCTGAAATTGTCGAATAGCACCGCCTCGTGCCCCGCGCCGCACAGCGCCACCGCGGTGTGGCTGCCGATGTACCCCGCCCCGCCGGTCAGTAGAACTTTCATTTGCTCTCCCTCACCTCTTCCTCGGGCTCGCCCTGCCGCGCCACTTCCCATTCCAGGGCCGCGATCTCGTCCTTCAGCGCCTCGTACTCGGCGGTTTTCCGCCGCAGGAACCGCACCGTCAGCGAGGCCTTGGCGGCCACCCCGGCGGGCGTCAAGAGATAGGCGTAGGCAAGCTTGTTGTCGCTGCGGCGGAAGTTGCTGACCTTGATCAGGCCCTTTTCCAGCAACGCCTTGAGGCAATAGTTGGCCTTGCCGACGCTGATCCCGAGAGCGTCGGCAAGCTCGCGCTGCGCCATCCTCGGATTGGTTTCCAGCAGGCGCAACAGCTTGAGGTGCGCCTCGTCGTTGAGGCGCCCATCGCTGCCGGATTTGGGAGAAGGCTGATCGTTCAAGCGAGTGTCCGCGCGGCGTCAGGCACGCTACCGCCCAACCTGTGCATTCTAATACACTGGTGGAAAACGATTTTTATGCTTCCCGCAGGTGTGCGGGGGTCCCGTTCACGGGTTGAACGCAAACTAGCACAAGCGATATCGGAAAGAAATAGCGCAATCGCCGTATCGGGTCGTGCGTCGCCGCAGCCGGAGCTTGAAAGGCGCGAGCGCGGCGGTCATTGTTGCGCGTCCGCCCCTTGCCCCTGGATCATCCGCCGCATGCCTTCGACGTTGCTCTACCTCACCACCGAGGACTGGTTCTTCTGCTCCCACTTTCTCGACCGGGCGGTCGCGGCGAAGGCGGCGGGATACGACGTCGGGGTGATGACCCACGTCACCGCCCACGCCGACGCGATCCGGGCGCGCGGCATCCGCGTGCTGCCCTGGTCGCTCGATCGCGGCAGTCTCGACCCCCGCCGCGAGGTCCGCGCCCTTACCGAGGTGCTCCGCGCCCTGCGCGCCGAACGCCCCGACATTCTCCACAACATCGCGATCAAGCCGGTGGTCTACGGTGCGCTCGCGGCCCGCCTCGCAGGCGTCGAAACCGTGGTCAACGCGCCGGTGGGAATGGGCTACGTGTTCGCCTCCCACGACCAGCGTGCACGCCTGCTGCGGCGGCCCCTGCGTGCCGCCCTCGCGCGCCTGCTGCGACCCAAACACGGCAAGGTGATCTTCGAGAATTCCGACGACTTGAAGGAGGCGATCGGCTTCGGCGCGATCGTGGCGAACGACGCGGTGTTGATCCGCGGCGCGGGCATCGACCTCGACGCCTTCGCGCCCGCGCCCGATCCCGAGGGCGTGCCGGTGGTGACGCTCACCGCGCGAATGCTGTGGGACAAAGGCGTCGCCGAATTCGTCGGCGCGGCACGGCGGTTGAAACAGGAAGGCGTCGCCGCGCGCTTCCTCCTCGTCGGCGCACCCGACGCCCTCAATCGCGCCGCGATCCCGCAGGCAACGCTTGACTCCTGGCAGGCCGAGGGCGTGGTGGAATGTCTCGGCTTCCGCTCCGACGTCGCCGCCGTGCTCGCCGAAAGCCACGTCGTCTGCCTCCCTTCCTACCGCGAAGGCCTGCCGAAGTCGCTGCTCGAAGCCCTTGCCGCCGGCAAACCGGTGGTCACCACCGATGTTCCCGGTTGCCGTGAAGTCGTCGCCGACGGCATCAACGGCTTCCTCGTCCCGGCACGCAGCATCGCCCCCCTCGCCGACGCGCTCCGCAAACTCATCGCCGACGCCGGTCTCCGCCAGCGCATGGGCGCCGCCGGACGCCGCCGCGCCGAAACCGAGTTCTCGACGCAGCGGGTCACGGCGGAGACCTTGGCGGTGTATACGGCGCTTAAGCAGCCTTGAAAAACCATGCGAGGGGACTCGGTCCCCTCGCGCTCCCCATAAGTTTTTGCCGCAAAGCAGCGATCAACCGTCACGCCGCGTGATGATTGTATAGCGCTACGCGCAAAAACTTGCGGAAGGTTCGGAGGGATGCCCCTCCGGGCAGGGTCCGGGGCGGCAGCCCCGCCTTACAGAACCTGCCGGAAGTATGCGATCGTCCGGTTCAGGCCGTCTTCGAGGCCGACATGCGGTTCCCAGCCGAGTTTTTCCCGTGCGAGGGCGATGTCGGGTTTGCGCTGGGTCGGGTCGTCGGAGGGGAGCGGCCTGAACACCAGTCGGCTTTTGCTTTCCGGGATCAGGCGCAGAACGATTTCGGCAAGGGCCTTGATCGTGAACTCGCCGGGGTTGCCGATGTTGACCGGGCCGATCAGTCCTTGGTCGTTTTCCATCAGCCGCACCATGCCCTCGATCAGGTCGTCGACATATTGGAAGCTGCGAGTCTGGCTGCCGTCGCCGTAGATCGTGATGTCCTGGTCTTTCAGCGCCTGGACGATGAAGTTGGAG
>DBTR01000039.1:4899-16352 GCA_002307145.1 Rhodospirillum sp. UBA1311
GGCCGTCGTTGGGGTGCATGCGCGGACCGTAGGTGTTGAAGATCCGCATCACCCGCACGTCGAGCTTGTGCTGGCGGTGGTAGTCGAAGAACAGGGTCTCGGCGCAGCGCTTGCCCTCGTCGTAGCACGAGCGGATGCCGATCGGGTTGACGTGGCCCCAATAGTCCTCGCGCTGCGGGTGGACTTCCGGGTCGCCATAGACCTCGCTGGTCGAGGCCTGAAGAATCCGCGCCTTCACCCTCTTCGCCAGCCCGAGCATGTTGATCGCGCCGTGGACGGAGGTCTTGGTGGTCTGCACCGGGTCGCGCTGGTAGTGGATCGGCGAGGCCGGGCAAGCGAGGTTGTAGATCTGGTCGACCTCGATGTAGAGCGGGAAGGTGACGTCGTGGCGGATCAGCTCGAAGTGCGGGTTGCCGAACAGGTGCGCGACGTTGTCCTTCGCGCCGCTGTAGAAGTTGTCGGCGCAGATCACGTCGCAGCCATCGGCCAGCAGGCGCTCGCACAAATGCGAGCCGAGGAACCCCGCGCCACCGGTCACCAGGACCCGCTTGCGATTCGCGACTATCGCCATGTCTCGACCATCCCTCCGAGCGAAAACCAGATCCTTGTCATACCACGGTTTTCACGGCGCGGCAGCACCCCTCCCTTGCGTGAGGCGGGGGATCGCGCCGATATTGCATCGCAACGAACCACTTTCGGGATGGACGACCATGGGATTCGCACGGGTTGCGCTTCTGCTGGCGGCGCTGACCGCCCTGTTCCTGGTGCTGGGCGCGGCGCTCGGCGGCCGGGGCGGCATGATGATCGCCCTGGTTTTCGCGGCGGGGATGAACTTCTTTTCCTATTGGCAGTCGGACAAGCTGGTGCTTGCCGCCTACCGCGCCAAGCCGGTGACGCGCGAGCAGGTGCCGGAGTTCTACGGCATCGTCGAGCAGCTCGCGATCAACGCGAACCTGCCGATGCCGAAGGTCTACATCGTCGAGAACGACCAGCCGAACGCCTTCGCCACCGGCCGCAATCCGGAAAATGCGGCGGTCGCGGCGACCACCGGCCTGTTGCGCCAGCTCGCGCCGCAGGAAATCGCGGGGGTGATGGCGCACGAACTCGCCCACGTGAAGAATCGCGACACCCTGACGATGACGATCGCCGCGACGTTGGCGGGCGCGATCGGCATGATCGCCAACTTCGCGCTGTTCTTCGGCGGACGGAGTCGGGACAATCCGCTCGGGCTTTTCGGGACAATCGCGATGGCGATGCTCGCGCCCCTCGCGGCGGGACTGGTACAAATGGCGATTTCGCGCTCGCGCGAGTTCGAGGCCGACGCCCATGGCGCGGAAATTTGCGGCCATCCGCTCTGGCTCGCGAGCGCCCTCGGTAAGCTCGACCGCAGCGCGAAACAGATCCCGAACCTCGAAGCCGAAGGCAATCCGGCCACCGCGCACATGTTCATCGTCAATCCGCTGCATGGCGGCGGCATTGCCTCGATGTTCGCCACCCATCCGCCGATGGCGGAACGCATCGCCCGCCTCAAGGCGATGGCGCAGGCATAGCTGTGGAGCAATTATCGAGGCAATCCAAAAATTCCACGGGCGGGGCGCTTGCGCGGCCCCGCCCGTTGCGGTGTCTCCCCGTCGGCGCCGGTTACGGCAGCCAGAACGGCTTCGCGGCCTCCTCGGCGGCCTGATCCCGGTTCATTCCGAGAGCGGCCAGCATCTTGTCGGGCAAAACCCGCAACGACCGGCGAAAGCCGATGCGGCGACTCCATTCGAGTACCTGTTCGGAGATCGCGCGATGATCGCGCACCAATCCCTCCGTGGCGCTGCGACGCACCGGCGCCGAGGCCTTGGAGGTGGCGTTAGGTCGATATGTATTGATACATTGCAGGCTGGACATGGCCAAAACTCCTCGAATCGTCCGCATTGTGTGTAAACAATACGTAGTTTGACTCCAGATTGGCGTCAATGTAATTATTGTCACCATGACAACCTGGACGCCCAATATCGCGCAACGCAGCGGCCCCCGCTACATTGCCATCGCCGAAGCGATCGCGGACGCGGTCGCCTCCGGCGATCTTGCCCCCGGCGCGCGCATGCCAACCCATCGCGACCTCGCGACTCGGCTGGACGTCACCGTCGGGACCGTCACCCGCGCCTATGCCGAAGCGATCCGCCGCGATCTGATCACCGGCGAGGTCGGCCGCGGCACCTTCGTGCGCGGCTCGCTGATGACCTTCACGCCGCTCTCGAATCGCCACGACACCGAGCCCGACGTCTTCGATTTCGCGGTCAACCTCCCCGCCGACGGCATCGCCGCCGACCGATTGCGCGACACATTGCCGCGCATGGTCGCCGACCCGCTGCTCAATACATTGGTGGGCTACCCCAACGACGCCGACCTCGAACACGCGCGCCAGGGCCTCGCGAGCTTCGCCGAAGTCCACGGCGTACCGATGGCTCCCGACCGCCTGATCGTCAACAACGGTGCGCAAAACGGCATGCTCGCCGCGCTGCTCACGATCTGCCGCGCGGGCGACATCGTGCTCTGCGACGAACTCACCTATCCGGGAATGAAAAACCTCGCGCGCCTGTTGGGCGTCCGGCTCCAGGGCCTTGCGATGGACGAACACGGCATGACCATCGAGGCGCTCGAACACGCGATCCGCCACCATGCGCCGCGCGCCGTCTACATTGTCCCGAATTATCAGAACCCGACCGGGACAATCTGGCCGCGCGACCGCCGCGAGGCCCTCGCCAAGCTCGCGCTGCGCCACGGCATCTGGATCATCGAGGACGACGTCTACGGCTTCCTCGCCGAAGACAGCGAGCGCCTCCAGCCGCTCGCCGCGCTCGCCGCCGACCGCACCATCTACCTCAACAGCGCCGCCAAGTGCATGGCCCCGGGCCTGCGCGTCGGCTTCATGATCGGACCCGCCGAACTCCTGCCCGCGCTCCACGCCGGCGTCCGCCTCTCCACCATGACCCCGGCGCCGCTCACCCTCTCGGTCGCGATCCGCTGGATCGAGGACGGCACCGCCCGCGAATCCTGCCGCTGGCACCGCCAGGAGGCCCGGGTGCGGCGCAACCTCGCCCTCCAGGCCCTCGACGGCTATACCGTCTACGGCGATGCCGGAAGCTATCACCTCTGGCTCACCCTCCCCGAGCCCTGGCGCTCCGACGAGTTCACCCGCGCCGCACGCCACCGCGGCATCATCGTCTCCGCCTCCGACCACTTCGTCCTCGGCCGCCGCCCCGCACCCCCCGCCGTCCGCCTCGGCCTCGGCGGCAGCAAATCCCGCGACAAAATCGAGGAAGGCCTCTCCCGCCTCGCCGAAATGCTCAAAGCCGGACCGGTGACGACGTTCTCGAGTATTTTCTAGAAGGAGAAGGTCCGGGCTCTGCCCGAACCCGCTGGAGCCTTAGCTAGGCCCCAAGGCGTCTGCGAGTATTCCAGGGGGCGGGTCTACGCGGTGGGCAGAGCATGAGTATACACAAATCTGCGTGGATATCGTTTGTGTCGTCGGGGGCTATTTCCGGTATTTTGATAGCTCTTATCAGAAGTAACTGTTTTGGCGTGGATTTTCTTTCCCCGCTGCAGGGAGTTTTGGTCCTTCCCGTTTTTATAGTTGCTGCGGCCTTGAGGCTTTCTGCAAATTATTTCTACAAAAAAATCTCACCCCCCAGATTCTACCAAAGCAATACCATCGATAACGTTGACTTGTGGAATTCATCACCTGACGAAAAACTGTTCTTTTTATTTCTGTGCCTGGCTTCTGGTGCGATGGGTGTGGCGTTTAGTGTGATTGTTATGATGTGGTAATTGTGTCGTGGCGGTCGTCGTCGGCGAGGCAGATTGACTTCTTCAACAGCCTGTTAGGCCCCAGACCTCGTTTGTTTTTCGCCGCGTAGCGGCAATCGGCCATCCGCCGCGCGAGGATTGGCTCGCGCTTCGCGCAAAAACCCGAAAGTAACGGGATCAAAGGGCCCCCGGCCCTTTGCGGGCCCGGGCAGAGCCCGGACCTTCCTCACCCTTTCCTTTCCCCACAATATCCCGTATGCCTCTGCCCATGCCCCAACGCGCCGCAGCCTTTGAAGTTTTGAAGTCGGTTCTCGAACAGCGCCAGCCGCTCGACGAGGCCTTTTCCCGTTCGACCCGCGATTTGAGCGTGCGCGATCGCGCATTCGTGCGGGCGTTGACCGCATTGGCGTTGCGCCACAAGCCGGAGATCGACTGCGTGATCGCGGCGTGTTTGGAGCGGCCTTTGCCTGCGAACGCGAAGGCGGTGCATCATGTGTTGAGTATCGGCGTGACGCAGGCGTTGTATATGGAGACCGCGCCGCACGCGGTGGCCGCGACGGCGGTGGAGCTAGTGCGGGCGCTCGGGTTCACGCGCTATTCGGGACTGGTGAACGCGGTGTTGCGCCGGGTGCTGCGCGAGCCGGACAAATTCGCTGCGGTGCGCGCCAAGGCGTGGTGGCCGGCATGGCTGGTGGAGCCCTGGACCGAGGCTTACGGCGCCGAGACCGCCGCCGCGATTTTGGCTGCGATCGCCGAGGAGCCGCCGCTCGACATCACGGTGAAGGACAAGGCGGAAACCGCGCTGTGGGCCGAACGGCTGGGGGCGGAGGTTCTGCCGACCGGGACGCTGCGGCTGCGCGCGTCTGGGGCCGTCGAGGATTTGCCGGGCCTGGCCGAGGGCGCATGGTGGGTGCAGGATGCGGGCGCTGCGTTGCCCGCACTGCTGCTCGGCGATGTGAACGACCTGCGGGTCGCGGATATTTGCGCCGCGCCGGGCGGCAAGACCTTGCAACTCGCGGCGCGCGGCGCGCGGGTGACGGCGGTCGATCGCTCCGCCGCGCGGCTCGAACGTTTGCGCGAAAACCTCGCGCGCACCGGCCTCGAAGCCGAGGTGATCGCCGCCGACGCGGCGAGCTGGCAGCCCGAGGAACCCTTCGACGCGGTGCTGCTCGACGCGCCGTGCTCGGCGACCGGTACGCTGCGCCGCCATCCGGATGTCGCCTGGACCAAAACCGCCGCCGACGTGTTCAAGCTTGGCAAGACCCAGGCCGCGCTGCTCAAGGATGTCGCGCGCCTGGTGAAGCCCGGCGGGGTGTTGGTCTATTGTATCTGCTCGTTGCAGCCCGACGAAGAGAGCGCATCGCCCGCCCATCCGCCCGAAGGGTTCGTCGCCGAGCCGATCGCCGCAACGGAAATCGGCGGCTGGGATTTCGCCGTCCGCGCCGACGGCGCGCTCCGCACATTGCCCTGCCACCTCGGCGATTCCGGTGGCATCGACGGGTTTTATGCGGCACGATTCCGCAGGGTCGGCTGAGCGCGGCACCACGCTTGACGCCCCAATGACGGCATTTTAGCTTCCTCGCACCGCGCTTAAGCTCCGGAGCACTCATGAACGCGATCCCGGCCATCGCCCCCGCCACCCTGCGTCATCACCTGACCGCGATCCTGATCGGCCTCGCGATTCCCGCGGGCGCGTTCGGCTACACCGCGTTGACCGGCGTCGCCTTCGCCGCGTTGCTGGTCGGGATCGCCGTGCCGGACCGCCGCGCCCACCTGCGCCGCCTGCTGCTGGCCCTCTGCTTCCATCCGATCGGCATCCTCGCGGTGCTGACGGTGCTGCTCTGGCTGCCCAACATCGCGGTTTCGCCGGTTCGGCTCGAAAGCGCGGCGACCTGGGGCCGGGTGGTCGTGGCGCTTGCCGGGGCGGGCTACCTGTGGTCGATCGTCGATCGCAATCCGCGCCTGCGCGCCCTGACCCAGGACAGCCTGCTGCTTGGCCTGCTGCTGATGCTGTCGCTGTCCGTGGCGGCGTTGTGCGTCGCACCCGACGTCGTCGCCAACCTGCGCAAGATCGGCGACGACGACCCCTGGACCCGCTATCGCCCGTTCGCGTCGGTCGTCGCCTGTGCCCTGCCGATGGTCGCCTGGATCGCCTGGAACCGGCGCGGCTGGCGGCGGATCGCGGCGCTCCTCGCCTGCGTTCCCGCCGGGATTCTTTTGGTCGGCAGCGGCGCCCAGGCCGCGCTCGTCGCGCTCGGCCTCACCGGTGCATTCCTGCTGTTCCTGATCGGCCTGCGCAACCCGGCGCTGCGGAAGCCGGTGGCGCTCGCCGGCGGCGCGGCGGTCGCGGGCTTCGCCGCACTGCTGCTGAAGGATTCCGGCACCACCGTCCTCGGCACCGGCGCGCTCGGCCTGCCGGTCTGGCTCGTCGACCTGCAACGCCAGAACATCTGGATGTTCATCGTCGAGCGCATCCCCGATGCGCCGTGGATCGGGCGGGGCCTCAACGCCATCGTCCATATTCCGGGTGCGGACCACTTGGTTCCCGGGATGCCGGTCGCATTCCCGCCGACCCATCCGCACAACTGGGTTCTCGAAGTCGTCGCCGAAGCGGGCATCCTCGGCTTCGTCGCGCCGCTGGCGCTGGTCTTCGGCCTCACCGTGGCGCAGGTCCGCGACATCGTGACGGGCGCGGGCGCGCGGCGGATCGCGCGGCTCGGCGTGTTCCTGGTGTTCTGGGGCGTCGCCTGCTTCAACTTCTCGATTTGGGCGCCGTGGTGGGAAGCGAGCTTCCTCTTCCTCGTCCTGATCGGCTCGGCGCGGCCCGCGATCGAAACCCCGAAGATGCTGATCGTGGTCGGCGAGGCGGCCGACTTCCTCGCCCGCCGCGTCACCCTGGCGAATGCCGCCACCGAGGCCGGATACGCCGTCGAGGTGGTCTGCGAAGGCCGCTCGGCGCTACGCCAGAAGCTCGAAACCCTCGGCCTGCCGCTGCATCGCTGGCGCTTCGAGCGCTTCTCGATCAACCCCTGGCGCGCGTTCCAGGCGATCAACGCGTTGCGCGGCATCTACGAATCCGCGACTCCGTCGCTGGTCCACCACGTCGGGCCGAAGCCGGTGGCGTTCGGCGCGATCGCCGCGCGCCTTGCCGGAATTCCCCTGGTACTCGGCACCTTCGACGCGGGCGACTTCCCCTTCGACGGCCGCCGCGAGGGCGCTCTGGCGCGGCGCTGGCTGAAGCCGCTGCGCTGGAGCATGGATCGCCCCGGCGCGCGCCTGTTGGCGCAAAACCCCGAGGACGCCGCCGCCGCCGTCGCGATGCGGGTGGCGAAGCCCGGCCGGATCGGCGTGATGCCCGGCGCGGGCGTCGATACCGAAACCTTCCGTCCCTCGCCCGAACCCGAAGCCCCACGCATCGTGGTCACCGTCGCCTCGCGGATGCTGTGGAGCAAGGGCCTGCGCGAAACCGTCGCTGCGGCCAAGCTGCTGCGCGAACGGAACGTCGCGGTGGTGGTGCGGTTGATCGGCGACACCGACGCCGACAATCCCGACAACGTCCATCCCGCCACCCTGTCGCTCTGGAACGCCGACGGCTGGATCGAATGGACCGGCGCGCGCCCCGACATGCCACAGGTGTGGGCGGAAACCAACATCGCATTGCTCGCCTCCCACCATGAAGGCGTGCCGCAGTCGCTGATGGAAGCCGCCGCCTGCGGCCGCGCCCTGATCGCAACCGACGTGCCGGGCTGCCGCAGCCTCGTCGTCGAAGGCGAAACCGGCGTGCTGGTGCCGCCGCAGGACGCGGAGTCCCTCGCCAAGGCGATCGCCGACCTCGCCACCGACCCGGAACGCCGCGCCGCGATGGGTCGGGCGGCGCGCGCCAAGGTCGAGGCCGAGTTCGCCGCCGCCGCGATCGAGGCGCGGATGGTCGCGCTCTACCGCGACGCCGCCGCGACGGGCCTCGCATGAGCCTGTTGTTTCTCGGCTTCTTCGCTGCGGCCATATTCGCCACCGGGCTGGTGCTGCTCTGGCTCCGGAAACGCCGGATTCTCGACCTGCCCAACGCCCGCAGCAGCCACGCGGTGCCGACGCCGCGCGGCGGCGGCCTCGCGGTGACGCCGCTGGTGCTGCTCGGCTTCGGCGGCTGGTTCGCCGTCCACGGCGGCGCACCCGGCGACTGGGCGATGCTCTTCGGCGCGGCGCTTCTCGGGGCGATCTCATGGATCGACGACCGCCACACCCTGCCCGCGTGGCCGCGCTTCGCCGCGCAGATCGTCGCGGTGGCGCTCGCGATGGCGCTGATGCCGCGCTTCGACCTCACCGGCGGCGCGGTGCCGCCCGGCGTCGAAAAGCTCGTCCTCGGCCTCGCGTGGCTGTGGTTCGTCAACCTCACCAACTTCATGGACGGCATCGACGGCATCACCGGCGTCGAAGCACTCTCGATCGCGGTCGGATTGCTGTTCGCCCTGCCGGGCGCGGTTCCGGGCGGGCTGCTGGCGATCGTCGCGGGCTGCGTACTGGGCTTTCTGGTGTGGAACTGGCATCCGGCGAAGATCTTCATGGGCGACGTCGGCAGCGTGCCGCTCGGCTACGTCCTCGGCTACCTGCTCCTCGGCGGAGCGGCCAAGCACCCGGACGGCTGGGCCGTGGCGCTGATCCTGCCCGCGCTCTACTGGGCCGACGCCAGCCTCACCCTCGCCCGCCGCGCCTTGGCGGGAGAGCCGATCTGGCGCGCGCATCGCGAGCATTTTTACCAGAAGGCGACCCAGGGCGGATGGTCCCACGCCCAGGTCTGCCTGCTGATCCTGGTCGCCAACCTCTGCCTGATCGGCATGGCCCGCGTCGCCGCCGCCGGTCACCCCTGGCAGGCGCTGACCGCCGCCGCTGCGGTCAGCGCGCTGGTCCTGATCCTGTTCCAGGCCAAGTTCGCCCATCGCGACAAGGACTAGGCGGGGTGCGGCTTTTGCCTTCCGCCTCGGTCAGGTTCGGTGTACCTTCAGGCCACTTTTCGCCCAGCCGTCGTTGAAGGCCCCCATGCGGTTGTCACGCAAGCATATCGTCTTCGCCCATGACCTGGTCATGGCCGCCCTGGCCCTGCCGATCGCGCTCTACCTGCGCCTCGACACCATGGCGGTCTACCAGTTCCCGGTGCTGACGTATCTTTGCATGATCGGCGCGTTCGTCGGCTTTGCCGCGCTGGCCTTCCGCAGCCAGCGGATGTACGACGGCATCTGGCGCTACGCCTCGGTCGACGACCTGATCGCGATCGTGCGCGGCGTCAGCCTCCTGGTGATCGGCTTCACCCTCGCGCTGTTCCTCTACAATCGCCTCGAACACTTCCCGCGCTCGACGCCGTTCATCGTCTGGTGCGTGCTGCTGCTGATGCTCGGCGGGCCGCGCTTCGCCTATCGCTTCTTCAAGGACCGCCGCTTTTCGCTGCGCAGCGAGGCGCTCCAGGCCGGGCGCGTGCCGGTGCTGCTGGTCGGCGCAAGCGACGCCGCCGATCTCTTTCTCCGCGCGATGGAAAGCAACCCGCACGCCAATTACCGCGTCGTCGGAATTTTGGGCGAGACCCAGTCCCGCGTCGGCCGCAGCATTCGCGGCATCGCGGTGATGGGCACGGTCGACGATCTCGATGCCGCCGTGGCCCAGCTGACCGAGGCCGGACAGCGGCCGCAGCGGGTGATCCTCACCAAGGACACGCTCGAAGGCGAAGTCGTGGCGCGCATCCTTGAGGCCACCGAACGCCTCGGCCTCGGGCTGTCGCGCCTGCCGCGCCTCGACGACCTGCGCTCGGCCAACGCCGACCAGGCGATCGACCTCGCGCCGGTCGCCCTCGAAGACCTGCTGCAACGCCCGCAGACCGTGCTCGACCGCAAGGCCATGGCGGCGCTGATCCGGGGTCGCCGCGTTCTCGTCACCGGCGCGGGCGGCAGCATCGGCAGCGAACTGGTGCGGCAGATCGCGGGCTTCGGCCCGACGGCGCTTACTCTGGTCGAAGCCTCGGAGTTCGCGCTCTACACCATCGACATGGAAATCCAGGGCAGCCATCCCGGCGTGCCGCGCGCCGCGATGATCGGCGACGTACGCAGCCGCGAGCGTCTCGACGCGATCTTCGCCGAAGCCCGGCCCGAACTGGTGTTCCACGCCGCCGCGCTCAAGCACGTGCCCCTGGTCGAGGCCAATCCGCTGGAAGGCCTCCGCACCAACGCCATCGGCTCGCGCAACGTCGCCGAAGCCTGCGTCGCCCACGGCGTACGCGCGATGGTGATGGTCTCCACCGACAAGGCGGTCAATCCCACCAACGTCATGGGCGCGTCGAAGCGCATGGCCGAATGCTTCTGCCAGGCGATGGACGTCGCCGCGCCCCACACCCGCTTCATCACCGTGCGCTTCGGCAACGTGCTCGGCTCCACCGGCTCGGTGGTGCCGCTGTTCGAGAAGCAATTGCGCGAAGGCGGCCCGCTCACCGTCACCCACCCCGACATGCAGCGCTACTTCATGACCATCCGCGAGGCGGTCGAGCTGATCATCGCGGCGGGCGCGATGGGCATGGGCCTCGAACAGCCGGGCGAGCACAAGGGCAAGATCTACGTCCTCGAAATGGGCCGCCCGGTGAAGATCGTCGATCTCGCGCGGCAGATCATCCGCCTCGCGGGCTTGCGCCCGGAAGCCGACGTCCCCATCGTCTTCACCGGATTGCGCCCGGGCGAAAAGCTGTTCGAGGAAATCTTCCACGGCGACGAGGAACTCCTGCCCACCGCCGCCAAAGGCGTGTTGCTGGCCGCGCCGCGCCATGTGGAACTCGCCGAAGTCCAGGCCCTGCTGGCGCGGCTCGAAGCCGCTTGCCAAAGCGGCGACGCCGCCGCCGCGATGGCGGTGCTGCGCGCCCTGGTGCCCGAATACGCGATGCCCGAGCAGGACCAAGCCGCCGCATCGTCGAGCTTTTGACGTCTCACTTCGAAGGACCCGTACCCATGTCCCCGTCTCTGAATACGCCGATCCGCCGCGCGCTGATTTCGGTCTCCGACAAAACCGGCCTGATCGACTTCGCCCGCGCGCTCCATGACTCCGGCGTCGCGATCCTCTCCACCGGCGGCTCCGCCAAGGCGATCCGCGACGCAGGCATTCCGGTGACCGAAGTCGCCGACCACACCGGCTTCCCGGAAATGCTCGACGGCCGGGTCAAGACCCTGCACCCGAAGATCCACGGCGGCATCCTCGGCATTCGCGGCAACGCGGCGCACGAGCAGGCGATGGCCGACGCCGGGATCGACCCGATCGACCTCGTCGTCGTCAACCTCTATCCCTTCGAGGCGACCGTCGCCAAGGGCGCGGACTACGACACCTGCGTCGAGAACATCGACATCGGCGGCCCCTCGATGATCCGCGCCGCAGCGAAGAACCACGCGGCGGTGACCGTGGTCGTCGATCCCGCCGACTACGTTCGCGTCGCCTCCGAAATCGCCGCGCACTACGGCGCGACCACCGCCGAATTCCGCCGCGAACTCGCGCACAAGGCCTATGCCCGCACCGGCGCGTACGACGCCGCGATCGCCAAGTGGTTCGCGGGCCAACGGGGCGAAACCTTCCCCGAAACCCTGTTCATCACCGGCACCCGCGTCCAGGAACTCCGCTACGGCGAGAACCCGCACCAG
>DBTR01000084.1 GCA_002307145.1 Rhodospirillum sp. UBA1311
CGCGCTGGAATCCGGCCGTCGGCTTGGCGTCGTCGTCGCCTTCGGAAACGAGGTTCTCCAGTTCGGTGTCGACATATTCGATCAGATTGCGCTTGAGGACATCGAGATCGACGTTGCAGGCGCGCATGACGGCCGCAGCGTCGGTATCGTCGAGCAGCGACAGGAGCAGATGCTCCAGGGTCGCGTACTCCTGTCGGCGCTCATTGGCCAAATGAAGGGCCTGATGCAGCGCTTTTTCTAGGCTTCGGGAGAAGGACGGCACGTGGAGAACCTCACTTCTTTTCCATGACGCACTGCAGCGGATGCTGGTTTTTCCGAGCGAAATCCATGACTTGCGTGACCTTTGTCTCGGCCACCTCATAGGTGTACACGCCGCATTCGCCGATCCCGTGATGATGGACCTGCAGCATGATGCGCGTCGCTTCCTCGCGTGCCTTGCCGAAGTAGCGCTCCAGGACATGCACGACGAAATCGGTCGGCGTGTAGTCGTCGTTCAGCAGCAGCACACGATACATGCTCGGCCGCTTCACTTTGGGGCGCGTCTTGGTCACCACGCCGTGGTCAGGATCTTCATCCTCGGGGCGGTGGGGGATCGGGCTCATGGTCGTCTCTTCGACACGCGGGGTTTCGTTCTGTCGGCCAGCGCGGTGCCGCGCGGCATGATTGAATCCTCAAGGCCCGGAGGCCGGCGACAGTCCCTGGCAAGGCCGCCCCTCCCGAGGGCGAGGCGGCTCGCTCCGGTGCATATGGGGATGCTTCGGAGCTCATTGTAGGGCATCGCCGTCGGCTCGCAACGTCCGGCCGGCTCCGCCCTGGTGGGAAACGATTGCCGACGGCACCGCTTCCGGGAAAAGCCATGCAGATGTCGTGCCGTTTTTCCGACGGCCCGGCCGCGCGAACCAGCGAACGGGCCGAAAAACGCAGAAGGCCCGGTCGTCGCCGACCGGGCCTTGCGAAACGTTCGTTCTCGCGAGGCGACCCTCGCGAAAGCGAAATCACTTCTTCGGGATCAGAGCCTCGAAGGGCTTGGCCGCTTCCTTGGCGAGGTCGGCATAGAGTTCGCCGACCTTGGTGGCCTGAGCGACGAGGCCCTCATAGGCCTTCTTGGCGTAGTCGGACTGGATCTCGACGACCTTGTCGAGGGTCTTGGCGCCGGCGAGCTGCTCGAGCACGGCGGAACCCTCTTCGAAGGACTTCTTCGAGTAGTCGGTGATTTCGACGGCCAGGGTCTGGAGACCCTTGGACAGGGTGGAGAAGGCCTTCTGGGCGTTCTCGGCGTTGTCCTTGGCGAGCTTCTGGATGTCTTCGATGCCGGTCATTTCCTGGGCCTTCCCTCTTCGTGAACGTTCGCCGCCGAACGCTCTTCCTGCACACGCGGGACGCCGTTGTTTCGATCGCCCTCATGTTGCAGTGCAATATCGCCCATTTTCACGGCACCGTCAATCGGAATTGTTGCAGCGCAGCATCCGTGGAAAAACGCAGGCGGAATTTACCGATCATCAACCTCGATGACGGCATCTTGTCTCGTGTGGGCGGCTTGCCACACGCCTTCCGGCTCCTCGTCTCCCGATCGAGCCGGAAAGTGCCTCTTCGACCGTCCGTCGAGCGAGGAAGGCAGGCCGAGCCCGCAGTCATCGAGGCGTCCGTCGATATCGGCGGGGGGGGGGGTTGTGGGGGGGGGCAGTGGGTGATTTTTGTAAAAGGGGGGGGCGCGGGCGGCGCGGGCGGCGACGCCCGCCGATCTGCCGATCCGCTTCGAAACCGGCGACGTGTTCGCCTGGAGGCCGGAAGAGCGCGTTGACGTGGTGATCAGTTCTTTGTTCACGCATCACCTGCCCGACGACATCCTCGTCGGGTTTCTCCGCTGGATGAGCGAGACCGCCGCCGAGGGCTGGTTCGTCAACGATCTGCACCGCCATCCGTTGCCCTACCACACGGTGCGGCTGGCGGCGCGGTGGCTGCCGGTCAACCGCATGGTCCGGCACGACGCGCCGCTCTCGGTCGCCCGCGCGTTCACCCGTGCCGACTGGCAACGGATCATTGCGCGCGCCGGGCTGGACGGCGCGGGCGTGTGCGTCGAATGGCGGTTTCCGTTCCGCTTCGGCGTCGGGTGGCGGCGATGAGCGCGCCCGAGGTGGTGGTGATCGGCGGCGGACCGGCGGGCAGCGCTACGGCGATCCGCCTCGCCGAGGCCGGGGTGGCGGTGATGCTGCTCGAACGCAGCGACGGACCGCACGACAAGGTCTGCGGCGAGTTCGTCGGGCCGGGCGCGGCGGCTCATCTCGCCCGTCTCGGCCTGCCGCCGACCGGTGCGGCGATCCGCACGCTGCGGCTGACTTGCGGCGATCGCGCGGCGGTCTCGCCGCTTCCGTTCGCGGCACACGCGATGTCGCGGCGCGAGATGGACGCGGGGCTGCTGGAACTTGCGGCGGCACGCGGCGCGGAGGTGCGTCGCGGCGTCGCGGTGCGCGATCTCGATCGTGACAGCCTCGCGGTGGCGCTTGCCGACGGCAACGTCATCAGGCCACGCGCGGTCGTCCTCGCCACGGGCAAGCACGACCTGCGCGGCTTCCGCCGGGCCGTACCGGGCCGCGCCGACCACGTCGGCCTGAAAATGCGGGTGCGCCGCGATTCCGACGCCGACGCAGGGGTGATCGAACTGTTGCTGTTCCGGGGCGGTTATGCGGGATACCTGCCGCTCGATGCCGCCACCGCGACCCTCTGCGTCGCAATTTCCGCGCGGCGCTACCGTGAGTTCGGCGCGACTTGGCCGGCACTGCTCGCCGAGCTGGGCCGATGCGCGCCGCCGTGGCGGGCTCGACTGGCGGCGGAACCGCTCTGGCCGCAGCCGCTCGCGGTCGCCGGACAGCCTTACGGGTTCGTCGCGCCGCCCGAGGCGGGAGCGGTGTATCGCGTTGGAGATCAGGCGGCGGTGGTGCCGTCGTTCTCCGGCGAGGGCATCGGCATCGCCCTTGCCACCGCGCGCATGGCGGCGGACGCCTATCTCAACGGCGATGGCGCGGGGGTTTACGGGCGGCGCGTCGGCGCTAAATTTGCAAGAGTTGCAACGCTCGGCACGGTCTCGCGGATCGGCGAAACCGGCGCGGCGCAGGCGCTCGGCGTGTGGGTGGCGAGGTTCGCGCCCGGACTGCTCGCTGCCGTCGCGAGGGCGACCCGGCTCGTCGAAGCGGAGGGGTGATCCAGTGTCGGTCTATCAGATGTTCAAGTACGTGGTGGTCTGGTTGACCGGTCTCGCCATGGATGCGCTCCACATCTACGTCGGGTTGATCGTCTGGCTGGCGGTGGCGATGGTGTTCAAGCGCCGCCTCGGCTCGTGGCTGCCGTGGGCGGCGGTGCTGGCGGCGGCGTGCGCGGGCGAAGCCCTCGATTTTTTCGACGACCTGCGCACCCTCGGCTATTGGGATTGGCGCGCGAGCGTCCACGACATCTGGAACACCTTGTTCTGGCCGACCGCGTTCACCATCCTTGCCCGCAGCGGCATTCTCGGCCGTCTGCTCGACGGCCCGCGCAGCGCGGACCGGGAGGTTACCGCAGAGCCGCGCGAAACTCGCGAGGGGTGAGGCCGAGCCGCTGCTGGAATACCGTGGTCATGTGCGCGTGGGATGAAAACCCGGCGGCATAGGCGACCGCGCTGAGGTCGCGCTCGCCCGCACGGATCAGGGCGCGGGCCCGTGCAAGGCGCTGTTCGGCGATGTAGGCGTGCGGCGTTTGACCGATCGCGGCCTTGAACGCGCGACAGAGGAAATCCGGCGACAGATCGAGAGCATGGGCAAGCTCGGCCACGGTCAGGCCGGTTTCCAGGCGTGCCTCGACGATTTCCGCGATCCACCTCAGGCGCTGGGGCGTCATCCATCGTGCCATCGCCGACGGAGGTTCGCCGACGGGGGCTCGGCTGCGTTCGGCCAGGAGCGTCGCGTGGTGTTCGAACGCCAGGGGGTCGATCGGGCTTCCGGCCAAGAGCAGGGCCCTTAGCGCATGCGCCGCGCGGGTCGCGGGCTCGTCCGGCGTGTCGGTGAGTTGGCGGGTGCCGGGAAGCGTGTCGGTACATGGCGTGAGGGTGAGATATTCACCGCCCGAATTCGAACGGGAATAGACGTCGCACCCTTGCGGAACCACCGCCAGGGTATGGGCGCGGGCCCGAAACGGGCAGATGCGGTCGCTGGCGAAGGCATGGGTGCCGGATTGACTGTCGAAGGCGTAGCCGATTGAGGTTTTGCGCGCGGTGTAGCGGATTTCGTAGGGCTGGCGCGGCAAGAGTTCGGCGTGCCACGACGCGGTGGCGAAAGATCGGATCGGCTCGTGCGGCGCGGTGTCTCGGGCCATGGCGTCCATCTGCGATGCGGCGAAGGTCGGAAATCTGAAAGCGCCGCTGCCTTCAATCTGGAATGCTTCCCCGGTGATCGCAATCGGAGAAAGCCAATGCCCGGATTGACCCTGGATCGGATCGCAGATGGGATGCGTCTTGTCCACGAATTCATGCCGCCGACGCCCCAGTACGTCTGGCCGGGGATTTCCGCCCTTGCGGGCGCCGAAGTCTGGATCAAGCACGAAAACCACACGCCCACCGGCGCGTTCAAGGTGCGTGGCGGGATTACCTTCATCGACTGGCTGCGACGCACGCATCCGGAGGTGCGCGGCATCGTCACCGCGACGCGCGGCAACCATGGCCAAAGTCAGGCGCGCGCGGCCCGGGTCGCCGGACTGACGGCGAAGATCGTCGTCCCCGAGGGGAATTCGCCGGAGAAGAACGCGGCGATGCGCGGCTTCGGCGGCGAGGTGGTGGTGTGCGGGCGGGATTTCGACGAAGCGCGGGCCGAGGCGATGCGTCTTGCCGAGGTCGAGGGATTGTTTCCGGTCCCGCCATTCCACCCCGAACTGGTGCGCGGCGTGGCCAGCTATGCGCTGGAGCTGTTCGCCGCCGCGCCAAGGCTCGACACGGTCTACGTGCCGATCGGCTGCGGCTCCGGGATCTGCGGCGTGATCGCGGCACGCGACGCGCTGGGGCTGAAGACCGAGGTGGTCGGTGTGGTCTCGGTGGCGGCGATGGCGGCGAAGCTGTCGTTCGAGGCGGGGCGTTTGGTCGAGACCGAGACCGCACGGACCTTTGCCGACGGCCTCGCGGTTCGGGTGCCGGTCGCCGAGGCCTTCGCCATCTATTCCCGCGGTGCGAGCCGGATTCTCGCGGTCGGCGACGGCGAGGTCGCCGAAGCGATGCGGGTTCTCTATCGCGACACCCACAACCTTGCCGAAGGCGCGGGCGCGGCGGCCCTCGCCGCGATCTTCCAGGATCGCGAGGCGGTGCGCGGTAAGTCGGTGGCGGCAATCCTGACCGGCGGCAATGTCGACGCGGCGGTGATGGCCCAGGTTCTGGGTGGCGGGACGCCCGAGGCCTAATACCCCGCGAAGTGCAGCACCACCGTGCGGTGGTGCGGCGTGCGACGGTGTTCGAAGAGGTAGATTTCCTGCCAGGTGCCGAGGGCAAGCGCGCCTTCGGTCACCGGGATGCTCAACGACACGTCGGTGAGCGCGGTGCGGATGTGGCCGGGCATGTCGTCCGGGCCTTCCTCGCGGTGGCGAAACCACGGGGCATCTTCCGGCACCAGTCGGGCGAAGAATTCGGCGAGGTCGCGCAGCACGTCGGGGTCGGCGTTTTCCTGGATCGTCAGCGAGGCGGAAGTGTGACGGCAGAACACCGTCACCACGCCGGTTTCCGCGCCGATCTCGCTGAGCCAGCGGTCGACGCTGCCGGAAAAGCCGTAAAGCCCGATGCCTCGGGTTTCGACGGTGTGAACGGTCTGGGCGTGGCGCGGAATCTCGGACATCGGGGCCTCCGGTGGAGGGCGCCCCCCGGGATGCCGGGGGACGCTTTACCCGATGATTATAGATACGGAATCATGCTCGCGACCAGGGGGTGACGCACTACGTCGGCCTCGGTCATCGTCACCTGGGCGATGCCGTCCACCGGTTCGAGGCGACGGGCGATTTCGGTCAGGCCCGAGATCCCCGGCAACAGGTCGGACTGGTCGGGGTCGCCGGTGATCACCATCGTCGAGTGCCAGCCGAGGCGGGTGAGCAGCATCTTGATCTGGCCGTAGGTGCAGTTCTGCGCCTCGTCGATGACGATGAAGGCGTTGTTGAGGGTGCGGCCGCGCATGAACGCCACCGGCGCGATCTCGATCGATCCGTCGGCGAGCAGCGCCTTCAGCTTGCGCGCGCCGAGGCGGTCGTTGAGCGCGTCGTAGAGCGGGCGGAGGTAGGGCATCAGCTTGTCTTCGAGCCCGCCGGGCAGGAAGCCGAGATTCTCGCCCGCCTCGACCGCCGGGCGCGAGAGCAGGATGCGCGCGATCCGGCCTTCCTCGAACGCCTCGCAGGCGGCGGCGATGGTGAGATAAGTCTTGCCCGTCCCCGCCGGGCCGAGGGCTAGGGTGATCGGGTGGGTCTCGATCGCTTCCATCAACAGGCGCTGGTTTTCGTTATAGGGGCGGACGTGGCGACGGAAGCTTTGATCGCGATTGGCGTCATCGTCGAGCGGGCTCCAGCACGAGTCAGACGGCGACAGGGGTTGGACGTTGTCGAACCCATGCATCGCGGTCGGCGAGATCTTGCGGCTGCGTTGCGGTTTACCCATTGGCTACGATCCTCTGCGCGGGGAATACGACCGGAAAACGCAAAACCTCCCGGCTGGTGCACGGGAGGTTTGAAAGCGGTCCGGTGGATTGGCGTCGTCGGGAGCGGCACGGCGGCAGTCGGCGCGTGCGGGACTTGGGCTTCGGAAGGACCCGTATTCGGGTGGCCGCATGTGCGGAACTCCCTTCAGGTGACGACCAATCTTGATTACCAACGTACAGGAATTCAGGTTGTTCCGCATCAAAATAGTGCGTTACATTTTAGCACGACCTGCCAGATGTTGAATTTTTATGCAGTTTTATGAAATTTTGCCCAACCCCGGGGCAAACAAAAACGGGGAGCGCAGGCTCCCCGTTTCGACACCGAAGCCGTTGGCCCCGGAGCTTAGTCTTCGATCACCAGGTTTTCCGCCGCTTCGCGGCCGCCCCGGCCCGCCACCAGTTCGTAGGAGAGACGCTGGCCGTCGTTCAGGGTGCGCATGCCGGCGCGCTCGACCGCCGAGATGTGCACGAACGCGTCCTTGCCGCCGTCATCCGGCTGAATGAAGCCAAAGCCCTTGGTGGTGTTGAACCATTTCACGGTCCCAGTCGCCATCGTCGTCGTACCTTCTGATCGCAGCGAGGGGCTTCACGCGCGGCCTCGCCTTTATGGATATTCGCTTCCCGCATGGCCGCTCTGCGGAATCCGGGGGAAGCACGCGACTTCGTATTTGCCACGTTCCCCGGCGGCGAACAAGAGGGATTCAGGAGCCTGGATGCAGAAAACCCGCCCTAACGGGCGGGGTGCGCATGGCCCTCGTTTACACCGGGATTGAGGTGCAATTGCGCCGCGACGCGGATCTCGGCGACCACCGCGTCGAGGATCTCCGGTCCCCGTTCGCGGCGGTGCAGCACCAGCTTGCGCGACACGCCGTGGGGCGAGATCCGCACCAGCGCGCCCTCGGCGATCGCCTCGCGCACTTGGGGCTCGGCGCAGAGCGCATAGGCGATCCCCTGGCGCGCGGCGACGACGAACCCCTCCGATGAGGGTAGGACGTGGAACGGGAAGTCGCCCGGGCCGATGCGGTAGTGCTTTTCGAGGAAATCGTGGTGGAGTTCGTCGTGGCGGCCGTAGATCACCGCCGGTGCGTGCTTCAGCGCCTGGACGGTCACGCCCTCGGGGAAGAACCGCGCGACGAATTCGGGCGAGGCGACCGGGAAGTAGGAGAGTGCCCCGAGGCGGTAGGACTTCAACCCTTGCACCGGCTCGGCGCGGGTGCCGATGCTTGCGATCACGTGGCCCGACTTCAATACATCCAGGGTGCGGGTTTCGTCCTCGATGACGAGGTCGGAGAGCAGGCCGAAGCGCCGGAACAGGCGAGCGGGCAGATCGGCGGCCCAGGTCGCGAGGCTGTCGGCATTGAGCGCGAGGCGGATCCGTTCGAAGCTCTGCGGCGCGGCTCCGGCGTCGACGCGGAGATCGCGCTCCATCAACCGCGCATTGAGAATGTACTGAAACACTCGATCGCCCGCCGCCGTCGCGGTAACCGGCTTCGAGCGCACCAGCAGGGGTTCGCCGAACTGCGATTCGAGGCGTTTGATCCGTTGCGAAACCGCCGATTGGGTGAGTCCCAGGGATTCGGCGGCGCGTTCGAAGCTGCCGAGGCGGATCACTGCCGCAAGGGCTTCGAGACAGCGGGAGTCGAGCATCGCGCACCATTAGAATAATTAATTTATGAGAAGAATTTTACGCTCAACTTATGTCGATGGCGAGCCCATCTTCTCACCCGGAGCGAAAACAATCGAATTTTCGCCAAAGGTTTGGGAGGGTCAAATGTCCGCGATGATTTCCGCCTATGTGGCAGGACTGATGTTGTCCGCGAGCCTGATCGTCGCGATCGGCGCGCAGAACGCGTTCGTTCTCGGCCAGGGGCTGCGACGCGACCATACCCTCACTACGGCGGCTGTGTGTTCCGCGTGCGACGCGCTCCTGATCGGGATCGGCGTGGCGGGCGTGGGGATGGCATTGTCGCTGCATCCGGCGCTGTCGCGCCTGCTCGGTGCGCTCGGCGGGGTGTTCGTGATCGTCT
This sequence comes from Rhodospirillum sp. UBA1311, assembly GCA_002307145.1. GTDB lineage: Bacteria > Pseudomonadota > Alphaproteobacteria > Rhodospirillales > Rhodospirillaceae > Oleispirillum. The sequence continues at coordinate 8,717 of DBTR01000084.1, forward strand.
ACGGCGTGCTCGCCGCGCGGCGTGCGCTTTCGTCCGACGAGGACATCCTGCGCGGCGGCCATGCGGTGCGCGGGCGGCGGGCGGTGGTCGGCACCGCGCTCGCGGTCAGCCTGCTGAATCCGCATGCCTATCTCGATGCGATGCTGCTCATCGGCGGATTTGCCGCGCAATTTCCGGTGGCGGCGCGGCCCGCGTTCGCGGCGGGAGCGATGTCGGCGAGCGTGATCTGGTTTTTCGGCCTCGGCCTTGGCGCCGCGGCGCTGTCGCGCAGCCTTGCGACGCCTGCGGTGTGGCGGATCGTCCATGCCGCGACCGCGGTGATGATGATCGGCCTTGGGCTGCGCCTGTTGCACAACCTCTGAAGGCTACTTGCCGGTCGCCTTCTTCGCGTCGCCGACGGTCTGGCCGCTCGGCAGCTTACGGGTCTTGAGCGTGCCGTCCGAATTGAAGCTCAAGCCCGCCTTGCGGTTGGCGGTCGAGATCGTCTGCTTCGGGGTGACCGGCACCTGGGACTTGGCGTGGGTGGTCTGGAACGAGCTTTGCGGCTCGGCGGCGTGTGCCGTTCCGCCCGCCATTGTGGCAATCGCCAACGCCAGAATCACGCTCCGCATCCCATCCTCCACGCAATGAACCGGCACGGAGATTAAGTCCGTGCCGGTGACCAAAGGGTTAAAGCGCGTGGATGCGGCCAATGAAGCCGTCGAGTTCGGCTTCGAGGCGGCGCGACTGATCGGTGAGTTCGGCGACGGTCGCGACCACGCCGTCGGCGGAGGTCGAGGCCGCCGCGATCGCCCGGGTCATCGCGCCGAGGCGATCGGACACCGCATCGGTACCCTTGGCCGCCGCCGCGACGTGTTCGCGGATTTCCGAACTCGCCACGGTCTGCTGGCGCACCGCCTCGATCAGGTTGCTGGCGAGGTTCTCGATGTCGGCGACGTCGGCGCAGATTCCCGAGATTGCTTCCACGGTCTCGCCGATGTCGGCGCGGATCGTCTTTACCTGGGCATCGATCTCGGCGGTGGCGCGGCGGGTCTGCTGGGCGAGCTGCTTGACCTCGTCGGCGACCACCGCGAAGCCCTTGCCCGCATCGCCCGCGCGCGCCGCCTCGATCGTGGCGTTGAGCGCGAGGAGGTTGGTCCGGTCGGCGATCTCGGCGATCAGCTCGACCACCTTGCCGATGCCGTTGGCGGCGTCGGAGAGCGCCTGGACCCGGCCGCTCACCGCGTTCGCGCCGTCGAGGGTGCGGCGGATCGAGGCTTCGGATTCGCCCAGGCGGCGGTCCACCGATGCCACGGTGTGCAGGAGTTCGTCGGAGGAACTCACCACCCGGGTCATGCTCGTCGCGGCGTGGCCGATGGTGGCGGCCATGTCCTCGCCCTGCCTGCGGGTGGCTTCGCTGTCGCTGGAGAGGCCGTTGGCGTCGGCCGCGATGCGTTCCGCGCTGCGGTGGACCGACTGGGCGACGCGGCGCACGGTGTTCTCGAAGGATTCCGCCATCCGCTTCAGGGTTTCGCGGCGGTCGGCCTCGGCTTGTTCCTTGAAGGCGGCATCCTGGGCGCGGATCTCGTCGATCTCGTGCGCGGTCTGCTTGAACACCGCGATCGAACGCGCCATCGCGCCGATCTCGTCGCGCCGCGTGAGGCCCGGGATGCGCACGCTGCGATCGCCCGCCGCGAGCGCGTTCATCGCCGCGCGAATGTCGGTGATCGGCGCGTGGATCGAACGGGCAATGGCGATTGCGAGGAAGCCGAACGCCGCGATGCCGATGCCGCCTGCGATCATCAGCCAGCGCGCCGTCGTCTGGCGCACCGCGCGGCCGCGCGCCTGGGCGGCGGCAAGGTCGCGGCCGGTGGCGGCGCGCAGGTCGCGGGCCTTGGCGCGGGTGTCGGCGAAGGCGGCATCCAGCGTGGCCTCGGCCTCCACCTTCTGGTTGATCGCCTCGACATAGGCGCGCATCGCCTGGCCGTAGCTTTTCAATGCCGTGCCGAGCTTGGTTCGGGTGTCGGCGCCGAAGGGACCGCCGAAGATCGCGAAATCGAGTTCGTTGACGATCTTCTTCAGCCGCCCGGCATCGTCGGCGGACGCAGTGACCAGGAACGACTGCTCGTACCGCCGGAGTTCGTTCATCTTCGCCGCGATCGCCGAGACGTTCGGCCACTGGGTCAGTTCGGTCTCGATCGCCTGCGCGTTGCCGCGCATGCCGCCGCGCAGGCCTTCGCCGTCGCTGCGGCCGATGCGTGCGCGGGCGTCGGACGCCGCGGCGAAGCTTGCGGCGATCTGGTCGATCCCGGCGGTGAGGCCTTCCGTTTCACGCGCATGGGCCGGCGCGGCGGCCCTGGCGGCGGCGGCGTGAGCGAGTGCGGCGTCGCGGGCGATCGCGAATCCGCCGCGCGCCGTATCCGGGTCGCGGCCAAAGCCGACGTCGGCGACTTCCATGCGCGCCAACATCAGTTCGAGGGAGTTCACTTCGTCGCCGACGGCGCGCAGCGAGTCGGCTTCGATTTCGCTGGCGCGGATGGCCCGGTCGCTGAACGCCTGGATTCCGACGGCGCCGCCCAGCATCAAAAGGCTCAACCACACCAGCGCATAGATCCGCCGTCCGATCCGGATCGACGACAGGGCGCGGCTCACCGGGCCGTGGCGGCGGGCGGGCGCGACGCGGGATTCGCGTGCAAGGGCTTCAAGAGCTTGCCCGGTCAGGGTTTCTCCGGGCATCAAGGGTGGCGCGAAGCGGGAATCCAGGCTGTCGGTCATCATGCTTCCGAAGGAGACTGCGTCCCCCCCACGGCGACGCGACGGCTTCATAGGGAGGGTGGAGGGGGTCTGCGGTCAACTCGGTCACGGAGATTTCAAGAACCTGTCTCGAAACTTTCACTTTGCCCCTGCGTACGCGCCTACACACACATCTCGGGCGGTCACTCGGGGATGGACAACCGTCGGCTGGCGGCTATCCTGGATTGAAACGGAGGAGAATCCGATGATGAGCGAAACCGTCGACGCCGTGCGCGAACGAGCGAAAGACCTGCTCGACCGCGCCCCCACATGGCACGAATATCGTCGGCTTCTCGATGCGGAAGGGCTTGTCGACCGTCTCGGTGCGGATGGCATGCTGGAGATTCTCGACCTCTGGCACTGCCGCGCCGCCGTCCGTCTGTCCGATATCGAGTTGCGTATCGAATTGGGGTTCTGGGCCGAGGGCGGCGGCTATGCCGAACACCTCAAGGGCTTCCAGGCGATACCGCCGACCTATCTGGTGGCGCAGGCGCAGGTGCGCGGCTGGTTCGTCCGGGTTGGCGGCTCGGGCAATGCGGTGGTCAATCCGCCGGGCACGCGACCGCTGGTGATCCGTCTCGCGCCCGGAAGCTGATTCCTAGAACGCGGCGATGGCGCGCAGCCAGCGCCGGCGTTCTTCCTCCGGCATCGCGCGGAAGGCGGCGAGCCATTGAGCCTCATCTCCGCTCAAGGCCGATGGCGGCGGGGCGGACGTCGCGGGCGCGAGGTGCGCCGGGGCGGGGGCGCAGAGGAGCAGCACGGTCATCGGGTCCATTTCGAGGCAGCGTGCGAGCGGCAGCAGCTCGGAGACGTGAACGTCCCGCCGCCCGCGCAGGATCTCCGAGATCCGGGTCGGCGGCAGGTCGAGCGCCTGGGCGAGTTCCGACTTTTTTTTGCCGAGTTCGGCGAGCCGATCGGCGATCCAATTCTGTTCCATATTCGGAGTGTAACCGGCCTCTCGAATTTCGCAAACGATATTCGTGATTTTTGCCGTGACAAACGATCACGAATATCGTAATATCCATCCATCGACACGAAGGAAGGATGGCAGCGATGTGCAAGACCGGCGACGATGTGAGCGCCCTGGTGCAGGCATTCGGAGGGCTGACCGCGATGGCGCGGGCTCTTGGCTATGCCCACCCCAGCACGGTGCAGGGATGGCGGCAACGCGGTGCGATTCCGCGCTGGAGAATTTACGAAATTCGGCATTCTGCGGTTGTGCGATCCAATCCGGCAGTGCGGGCAATCCTCGATCGCCTCGATCCGAAGGACCCGACCGGGTGCCGCTATATCGCGGGCGACACCAAGGCCGAGTGGTCCTACTGCAACCAGCCGCAGCAGAAGGGTTCGCCCTATTGCCCGCAACACCACGCCCTGTGCCGCGTCGCGCCCGACGACGCCGAGGCGATCGCCGAACTCGAACGTGCCGCCGCCATGCCGGGACGGGAGCGGTTCTGATGGACTTTCCGGCCGCCGAGCGTGCGACGATCAATCCGCAGTGGTTCGCGGTGTTCTGCGACCCCGAGCCGACTCCGATCGGCGCGCCCTTGCGCAATCGTCTGCTGTCGCGGGGGCTTCGCGCGCTGCTCAAGCCCGGCTTCCGCCATTGCTACGCGATGCGGCGGATGCACACCGCGCGAGGCTGGTTGGTGTTCAACCCGCATTCTGCCTGTGCCGACATTCTCGAACTGCCGGGGGAGGACTTCGCCGCCCACGTCGCCGCCGAGGCCCGGGCCGGGCGCTGCGCCGTGGTCGCGGTGGAAACCCGCCGTCCCAAGGCCTGGGTACCCCGTGTCGCCGCCACCTGCGCGGTCGCGGTGGCGCATCTGCTCGGCGCGCCCTCGCGCCCCTGGACCACGCCCTATGCCCTTTATCGTCACCTGAAACAGGAGGAACCCATGGGATCCGTGTTTTCGCCGCCGAAGGCGGACACAGCCGCCGCCGATGCCGCCGCCAAGCAGGCGAAGGCGGACGCCGATGCGCTCGCCGCCAAGAACGACGCCCGCCTGCGCGCGCTGAGAGCGGGCAACCAGGGGCGTTCGCTGCTCGCCTACTCGGGCACCGGCGAGGCCGGAGTCAAGACCACGCTGGGAGCCGGCTGATGGGCGCCGCCAATCGCTTTGCCGATCCGCTGCTGCGGCGCTATGCGCGCGCCGAGGCGAAACGCCGGATGTGGGACGGCATCCTTCGCGAAACCTACCGCCTCGCCCTGCCGAACCAGGACGACGACGGCGGCAACTCCCAGGGGGCGAAGCGCGATGCCGAGATTTTCGATGGCACCGCGATCCGCGCGGTGAAGTGGAAGCGGGCCAAGCTCCATGGCGATCTCTTTCCACCGTTCCGCCACTGGACCCATTTCCTCCCCGACAGCCTCGACGCCGACGAACTCGACGACGAGGGCGCGCGGGCGTGGGCCACCTTCGTCGAGGCGGCGGAGCGGAAGTTCCATAAGGCGATCGACCGCTCCAACTTCCACCTCGAAGTGCCGCTGGCGCTGGGTGACGCCCTGATCTCGACCGGCGCGGTCTTGATCCAGGAAGGCACGCCCGACGATCCGCTGCGCTTCGAGGCGGTGCCGATCTCCCAAGTGATCCCGGAGGAAAGCGCCGACGGCACGATCCGCACGGTGTTCCGGGGCTTCGACGCGCCCGGCCGCGACATCGCCGAGCGTTGGCCCGACGCGAAAATTCCCGCCGACGTCGCCAAGCGCATCGCCGACGAGCCCGATGCACCGGTCAAGCTGGTGGAAGCGACGGTCTGGAACCCGGAGCGCGGCGTCTACGATTACGCGGTGTTCCTTCCCGATGGCGAACACCGTTTGGTGGCGCGGGCCTACCGCACCTCGCCCTGGGTGGTGTTCCGCATGGACAAGGCGACCGGCGAGACCATGGGGCGGGGGCCGGTGCTGGACGCCCGCGCCGACATCGCCACCGCCAACAAAACCAAGGAGTTGATCCTTAAGAACGCTTCGATCGCGGTGACCGGGATCTGGCAGGCCGAGGACGACGGCGTGCTCAACCCCGCCAATATCAAGCTGGTGCCGGGCGCGATCATCCCGAAGGCGCCGGGATCGGCAGGGCTGACGCCCTTGGAAGCGCCGGGCAAGTTCGACGTGTCGCAACTGCTCCTGAAAGACCTCCAGGACGGCATCGACGCGGCGATCAAGGGGCCGAGCCTGCCGCCGGTGGAGGCGGGCAATCGCACCGCCTACGAAATCGGCGAGCGGCGCACCGACCAGATGGCGGTGGACGTGCCGATGAGTCTGCGGCTGCTCTCCGAACTCGACTATCCGCTGGTGATGCGTTGCCTCGCGATCCTGATGTCGCCGGCGATGGCGGGCAGTCCGTATGCAATCGGGCCGTTCCCGTTCGGCGGGCGGAAGATCTTCCCGGTCCCAATCTCGCCGCTGGTGCGCTACCAGGACATCGCCGACGCCCAGTCGCGCAACCAGGCGCTGTTGATGGCGATGCAGGTGGACGCCGAGACCACTTTGGCGCTCGTCGACCGCGAACGCTACATCCGCGATTTCCTCGCCGCCCATGGCTTCAAGGCGAGCCATCTGCGACCGTCCGCGCCCGCGACGGGGCAGGGGATGCGGCCGTTGTTCGACCTGATCGGCCAAGCGGGCCAACCCAAGGAGACCGTGGAATGACCCAGGCGATCCTGCCGCCGTCGCCGGATGCGACGCAGCGCTTGTTCGCGCGCTTGTTCGCCGGACTGGAGGGCGAACAGGGCCTCGCCTACCTGCGCGCCCTCACTCTCGATCGGGCGATGGGGGCGCATGTGTCGAGCGAACAGCTCTGGCATCTCGAAGGCCAGCGCTTCCTCGCCCGGCACATTCTCAAACTCGTGGAGCGCGGCGCGCAGCCGGGCTGACGCTTAACCCAAGCAAAGGAAGATCCTTCATGACCGACGTTCTCTCGATTCTCGATGGTGCGCCCGAGCCGCGCAGCGTCCGTTTCAAGGGCGAAACCCTGACGGTGCCGGAGGCCTTCTGGGACGCCGAGGCCGACGCCCCCAATCTCGGCGCACTGGTGAAGTCCCACGCCGATCTCCGCCGCAAACTCTCCGAATCCCGGCCGCACCCCCCGGAAGCTTATGAGCTCGCGCTGCCGCAGGAGCTGAACGGCCGGGTCGCGGCGGATGCCGACGACCCGCTCGCCAAGGGCGCGATGGAGTGGGCGCGCCGCCATGGCCTCGGCCAGGATGCGTTTTCCGAACTCGCGACCCTCTACTTTGGCCGGGTGGCGGAGTCCGCGATCGACAGCGAGGCGGAGCGGGGCAAGCTCGCCGCCGCCTTCGGCGACCGCGCCGATGCCGAGATCGCCGGTTTGAGCCGTTGGGTCGACGGCATCCTCGGCGATGTCCTCGCCGAATCCCGCGAGATCTATTCGGCTCTCGATCGTCTCACCGCCACCGCCGACGGCGTGATGCTGATCAAGGCAATCAAGGACAAGCTCGGAGAAGCGGGATTGCCGTCGTCGCGCGCCGCGTCGCCGGGTGCGCCCGACGCCCGCGCGCTGCGCAAGTTGCAAGGTTCGGAGGCCTACCGCGCCGGGGATTCGGAGACCCGTCGCAAAGTCGCGGAGGGGTGGGCGCGGCTGTTCCCCAATGACGAGATCTGAGGCCGGGCGGGCGGCGTCTTCGGGGACCGCCCTGGGGAACTTGAAGTCGTCTCGTGGTCGTCTTGCCCCGGTCGAGGCGTAAATTAGGCAGTTACATGCCAAATACTCGCCATTTTCGGGGATTAGATCGTCGTCTGGGTCGCTTCGGCGTCCCACCCTGAATTGCCGAACGCGAACGGTTTCCGGACTGTCCCGCGCCTCGACAAGGTCCGGCCGCAGAGCCCCACCCCGGAGCCCCAACCCAGTGTTAGGTCACAACCCGGGGACTGTGGCCGGACTTCAGCTTTCCATTATCCTTCGAATTCAACCCAACCGCGGCGCGGTTTCCCTCGCGCGGGCGGGTGTGCTATGAGTTTGCGTCATTCGATCGCGCGCCTGATGCGCGGATACTCGGGGGTTTGGTATGGCTGATCTGCTTCCATCCTTCGCGCGCAAGCGCGAAGTCACCAATTTCGCGCCGCAGACCAAGGCGCTCGAAGCCGTGCGCAAGGCGATCGTCGGAATGAGCGACGAGGAGCGGGACCGCTTCCATTGCCTCGTCGCCGACGTCGCGCGAACCCTGGCCTGGGCTGCCGGTCGCCGCGATTGGCTGAGCCTGCTGGAAGAGGTCACTCGCCAGCAGGGCGAGGACTACGGCATCGCGGTGCGGAAGATGAACCTTGCCGAATCCCTGGAAAGCGCCCTCTGGGTCTCGATGCGCGCGCACCCCAATCCGATCTATCGTCTCGCGCTCGGGTTGGTGACGATCCGCCTCCGCCTCGGCATCGCCTGGGTCGAGCGGAGCGTGCTTGCCGCCCGCGATTTCGCCGGAGCGCTGATTCTCGACGCCTTCGAAGGGGCCGAACTCTCGGCCTCCGCGCTCGCCGCGCCCGCGCCCGAGGACTTCCGCGTTGGCGAGTGGCCCGCGATCGGCGATCTCTTCGCGGCGGTGCGCGAACCGGTGTTCAGCCGTGCCATGGACCGCCACGGCGTTCTCACCGAGGCGATCTCCACCAATATGGCGTTGCGCGACGCCTTCGACATCGAGGCAGCGCCCGGCGTGCGTCCGCCGAGCCCGTGCTTCGACGTGCCGCTGCGCAACACCAAGGAGACCGGCCCGAAGGGCGCGCTGTGCGAGGCTGCCAAGCTGTTCAATGCCGAGATCGCCGCCGCGACCCTCACCCGCCTCGGCAGCGCGCCCGACGCGCGCGAGCTGGTGTCCGTGCCCCAGGCGCTCACCATCGCGTCCGGGCTTTGGGGCGACCGCCTCGAAACCGGCGCGGCGGAAATGATCGGGGCCGAGGCCGCGCGCGAACTTCGCCGCCGTTGCCACGCGACGCTGGCCTATGGCCGCGCCACCACCGCCGCCTTCATTCTCATGGTGATGATCGCGGAAAGCCGTTGGCTCGCGCTTGCGGGCCCGGCGACCGGCAGCGATGCGGCGATCGCGCCGATCCTCGACCTCGGAGGCAGTTGGCCTGCGGTGATCCCGCCCCAGGGCGTCACCGTGCGCGCCGTCGACGCGACCGAGGAGCCGCAGGAAAAGGCGATTCTCAAGCGCAACGAGTGGAACGGCCGCGACTTCAAGTGGTACTGGGCGGTCCTGGTGATTCTCCTGATGCTCTACGGCTGGGCGGCGCAAGTCGGCCTGCTCTGAGCAGCAGGGAGTGAAGACGAAAAACCCCCGGCAGCGATGCCGGGGGTTTTTCATTCAGAGGCCGAGATCTTCCAGGCTTTTCAAAGAGGTCGGCACGGTACGGGAGAAGACCTCGGCGAACGGGCGGATCCAGCCGCCGATCCACGCCGCCCAGCCGTCGGCGGGGGGCTGGTCGGGCAGCGGCGCCTTGGCTGTGTCGGGCATCGCCGCGACGATCGTCGCGAGGCTGTCCCACAGCGGCGCGTGTTCGGTCTTCTCCGGGCGTGGCCAGGAGCGGCGCAGTGCCTCGGCGTCGGCGCCGGCGGCGGCAAGGCTCCTGCGCGGGTCGCCGCTCGCCTTTGTCGCGTCGCGCAGAGCGGTCGCGGTGTCCCATTCGAAGCGCGTCAGCATCCCGAGGACGTAGAGCGCGGCGGCGGGTTCGCCTTTCGGGTCGGCGACCTGCGCCAGGGTACGCCAAACCTCGTAGCGCGCCAGGGGCTCGCGGATCCAGAGGTCGATCTCCGACGGATCGAGTGGCAGGTGCTGGCCGTCCTTCAGGCGTTGTAACGCCACCAATTGGCGTTCCATGAATTGCCAGCGCGCCTCCACCTGGTTGAAATAGCCGACCAGCGCGGCGTGGATCGGCGTCACCAGGGCGGTATCCTGGCTGCAGCGGCCCTTGGCGGTGGCGTCGGGGAGAACGTCGTTGGCGCGGCTCTTCAGCCGGGTGAGGAGTTCGCTCAGGCCATCTTTGGCGGTGGCGAGTTGCTGGCGGCGGCCAGGATTGTTTCGCGCGGCGGCGACCTGGCCGACCATGTGGCTGGCGGCCAATTCGATGCGATAGAGGCCGATCGCGAGGTTGAGCCGTTCGCGCATCGCGATGCGGCAGTTTTCCTCCGCGGCTTGCGCGAGGCTCGGCAACAGCAGGATGACGACGAGCGCGCCGGTGCACAGGAAGGTGGCAAGCGAACGGCGCGGCATCGGCGGTCTCCTCTCGGGGTCATGGCTCCGGGGCAGCCTCCCCCCGACGCGCGCCGCTGTCAATCCAAACCACCGGCGGAGATTTACGTATTGCGTATAATGCATTGAAAAATAACAATAGTTATTGACGCGGCGGGCACGTTTTGCGATAATCGGCCCACGTTGCGCGGGGTGGTTTCCGCCACGCTTCGCCGTCCGGCATATCACTGGCACAGACCCGGACGTATCGGCCTTCACCGTTTCCGCCGCCATCGGCGGAAGACCGGGGGCCGACGCCAATGCTTCGCCCTCGGATTTCGGCAACGATCACGAGGGCTTTTTCATGAGCGTTTCGATCTCCCAGGCCTTCATCAAGCAGTATGAGGCCGACGTCCACATCGCCTACCAGCGGATGGGCGCGAAGCTGCGCAACACCGTCCGCTCCAAGACCAGCACCACCGGTGCGGCCACGGTGTTCCAGAAGGCCGGAACCGGCACCGCCGCGACCAAGTCGCGCCACGGCATGGTGCCGGTGATGAACATCGAGCACACCCAGGTCGAGTGCGGCCTGGAGGACTATTACGCGGGCGACTGGCTCGACAAGCTCGACGAAATCAAGACCAACATCGACGAACGCCAGACCCTGGTCGATGCCGGGGCCTATGCCCTCGGCCGCAAGACCGACGAGATGATCCTCGCCGCCGCGCGCGGCGCGACCAAGTCGGTCGGCGACTATGCCAACGGCCTGAGCAAGGGCGTTCTGCTCGCCGCGTTCGAATCCCTGAACGCGGCGGACGTGCCCGACGACGGCCAGCGCTTCGGCATCGTCGGCCCGCACCAGTGGAACGAACTCCTCAACATCGACGAGTTCGCCAGTTCCGACTTCGCCTCCGACGCGTTCCCGTGGCTGAAGGGCACCGAAAGCCGCAAGTGGCTCGGCATCACCTGGATGATGCACACCGGCCTGCCCGCCACCGACGCGCAGCGGGATTGCTTCCTCTGGCACAAGACCGCGATCGGCCACGCGATCGGCGCGGAGGTGCAGTCGGACATCACCTGGCACGGCGACCGCGCCGCGTTCTTCGTCAACAACATGATGAGCCAGGGCGCGGTCCTGATCGACGCCTCCGGCGTGATCAAGATCAAGGTCAGCGATACCGCCGTGATCGCCTGATTCCCCACCCGAAACCCGAAGGAGCCCGAACATGGCTTTCGACAAGACCAAGCTGGAACTTCTGGCGGGCGGCGGCGCGGTGCTGTCGCTGTGGGCCTATGCCAGCGCAACCGATACCGGAGCCGAGATCGACGCCACCGGCTACTTCAACGCCGCCGCGGCGGTGCTGAAGCCCGCCGATTGGGTGTTGGTCAACGCCGCCGACAAGCGCGGCATCGCGGTGATCGCGAGCAACGCGGCGGGCGTCGTCGATACCGCCGACCTGCTGGCGGTCGGCACGGCGGACAGCCGCTAAATCGCCGGGGCGGAGCGGGGAACCGTTCCGCCCCACCTCGAACCGTTTCCTGGGAGGGCTCACCATGGCGATGTCCGCCATTCAAATTTGCGCACGCGCGCTGTTGGGGATCGGCTGCGAGCCGATCACCGGGTTCGACGACGGCACCGCCGAGGCGGACGTGGCGGGGATGCTCTATCCCGGCGTGCGCGACGCGTTGATCTCAGCCTATCCCTGGAGCTTCGCCACCGCCCAGCGCGCCCTGGCGGAGGTTTCCGTCCAGCCGGTGGCGGATTTCAGCCACGCCTTCGGCCTGCCCGACGACTTCCTCCGCGCCCTCTCGGTCGGGCATGCCGGGGCGCAGCGCGGCCGGGGCGTCACCTACCGGATCCATGAACGGCGCATCCACACCGATGCCTCGGCGGTGGTGTTGACCTATATTTTCCGCCCCGACGAGCGCACCTTCCCGCCGTTTTTCGACCAGGCGTTGATCGCGCGCCTCGCCGCCGAGTTCTGCCTGCCCTTGACCGAGAACACCGCGCGCAGCGAGCTTGCAGGCAAGCGCGCCGAAGCCGAGATGCGCCTCGCGAAATCCATCGACGCCCAGCAGCAGACGCCGAACGTGTTCGACGACTTCTCGCTCATCGAGGTGCGGCGATGACCGCGCGCACGATGACGGTGCAGACCAACTTCGCCGCCGGGGCGCTCGATCCGCACCTCGCGGCGCGCTCCGACGTCGCGGCCTACGGCCAGGGCGGCGCGGAGTTGACCAACGTTCTCGGCCTGCCGCACGGCGGCGTCGCCTTGCGCGGCGGCCTCGCACGGTTCGCCGAGCTGGCGGAAGGCGGCGCGGACGCGCGGCTGCTGCGCTTCGAGTTCTCCACGGATCAGACCTACCTGCTGGCGCTGCGTCCGCTCGCCATCGACGTGTTCATGGCCGACGGCACCCGCGCCGCCAGCATCGCCACCACGTACACCGCAGCGGACCTGCCGGGTCTCGCCTGGACCCAGAGCCTCGACACCCTGATTCTGGTCCACCCCGACCACGCCCCGGCCAAGTTGATGCGGCAGGGCTCGCACACCGCCTGGACGCTTGCCGACATCGCGCTGGCCAACGTGCCGAAGTACGACTTCGGCAGTGGCGACGAGGCGGTGTGGTCGGCGGCGCGGGGCTGGCCGCGCTCGGTGTTCCTGCACCAGGGGCGGCTCTACTTCGGCGGTTCCCGGGCAAGGCCGCAAACGATATGGGGGAGCAAGGCGAACAGCTTCTTCGACTTCGCCAGCACCGATGCCGCGCTCGACGACGAGGCGGTGGAGCTGACGCTGGACAACGACCGGGTTTGCGCGGTGCAGCACCTGTTCGCGCTCAACGACTTCTTCGCCTTCACCTCGGGCGGCCTGTTCGCGCGTACCGACGACGAACTGGTGACGCCGTCGAGCTTCGTGCTCAGGCGGTCGAGCGAAGTGCCCGCCGCCGCAGCACGGCCCGCCGAGATCGACGGCTCGGTGTTGTTCATCCGCCAGCCCGATGGCGGCCACGCCTCGATCTACGAAGTCGTCTACGACTACGAGACCCAAAGCTACCGCGCCGAGGACATCGCGCTGCTCGCGGGCAACCTGATGCGCGGTCCGGTCGATATGGCGGCGCGCCTCGGCAACGAGGCGGACAGCGCCAACCACCTGTTCGTGGTCAACGGCGAGGACGGCAGCGTCGCGGTGCTCAACAGCCGCAAGAGCCAGAAGATGACCGGTTGGACACTGCTCGCCACCGCGGGGTGGATCGCCAGGGTCGCGGTGGCGGGCGGGATTCCATATTTCCTGGTTCGTCGCGAGATTGCCGGGGTGGAGCGTTGGTTCATCGAGCGCCTCGACGCGAATTTCCGTCTCGACGGTGCGGTGCGGCAAGACGCGGCGAGTCCGTGCGCCGCCTGGTCCGGCTTCGGTGCCTTCGAGGGCGCGACGGTCGACGTAATCGGCGACGGCGCTCCGCTCGGCAGGGTCACGGTGGCGGACGGCAGTTTTCCGACCGCGTTTCCGGTGTCCGAGGTCGAGGTCGGCTTTGCCTTCGACTGGGCGGTGGAGACGATGCCGGTAGATACCACCGGCGAAGGTGCTGCGGGCGGGCGGCATCGCATCACCCAGGCGGCGATCCGGCTGCACCGTGCGGCGGGGATCACCGTCAATGGCCGCCTGCTGCGCGGCCATCGCCTCGGCGATACCGTCCTCGACGCGGCGCCCGAGGCGATCACCGGAGTGCGCGCAGTGCGCTTCCTCGGCTGGCGCGGCGGGCGGACCGGCGCTCCTGGCGCGACGGTGCGGATCACCGGCACCTCGCGTCTGCCGGCGACGATCCTTTCAGTGGTTTCGGAAGTCGCGCAATAGCGCGCAAGCGAATGGAGACGACCATGGGCATGGATCCTTTGACGATGTCGCCGTTGATGGTGGCGGCGGGGGTGGGCGGCGGCCTCGGCGCGGTGAGCGCGGCGAAGGCGCCGGCGGTGGCGAAACAGCAACTCGCGCTGCAACAGTCGCGCGACGACCTCGCACTCGCCCAGCAGCGCCAGTCCAAGCAGGAAAGTCTCCAGGCGACTCTTGCGCGGCAGGCCAATCACTTCGCCGCCGCCGGGGCCGATCCGGCCTCGGGCTCGGCTCTCAGCCTGGCGCAAGGCGCGGAAAACGACGCGGCGCGGGACTTGAGCCTGCTCGACGTCGGCTCGCTGCTGGCGGAGCAGCAGCGCGCGCTCTCGCGCAATCCGCTCGGCGAAGTGCAGTCGTTGCTCCGCTTCGGGCAGCAGGGATTGCAAAGCTGGATTTGAAAGGAAATTCCAAGCGTTCACAAAGTGATCGTGGGGGAATTGATGTAATTGCGGCACTCGGAATACTGCCGGAGGTTGCACGTAAAGATGAAATGGAATGAACATTTATCAATTATTAAACGAGCTTACCGCACGCGTTACCGGTGTCTTTCGGCCGAGCAGCGATTCCGTGGGTTTTTAGGGTTGTATGAGCGTAGTGTTGCACGTAATACTAGTCATACATTCTAACACACACGCAAAAAGAGAACTCGTTCAGGTGCGCCGGGCGATGCCGCCTACGCCAAGGCAAAGGGGAAAGGTGATGAAAATTCTCGGGGCAGGAACGCTCTGGACGCGCTGCGATCTGGACGCCGTCGCGAACCTGGAAGATCTCGACGCCAGGCTCGATGCGGTGCTGGACATGCAGGACCCGGCGACGGCGGGGGCAGTGGGACGGCTTGCGGCCTGGCTCGCCATCGAGCCGTGGGCATTGCATCGCCTTGCCGGAGTGCCGATCGCCGCCGACGTCGCGAACGCTCGGCTGCACCTGATCGGCGCCGCCCGGAACGAAACCCTGCGTCGCGCCGAGGCGCTGAAACGCGGCGACGACGCGCGCGGCCTGCGTCATGCGCTCGCGGTGTGCGCGGCGATGCAATGGGAGGTTTTGGGCGACGTGGCAGCGAGCGCGCTTGCCTTTGCCTGCCGCGACCGGCCGCGCCTCGATGCCGTGCTGCTCGCGGCGGCGGTGCGAGAGGCGGCGCCGCGCGGCAGCGCGGTGGTGCTGCACAGGATCAGGAGGATCGCCATCGCCGGCGGAGCGGTGGAGGCCGCCGCCGCGATCGCGTGTTGATGTGATCAACCACCAACGGGAAACAGGATCATGACCGAACACATTCGTATCGGCGACATTCGCCCGCGCATCCAATACGTCGGCAACGGCGCGGTGAAGGCGTTCGCCTTTCCGTTTCCGGTGTTCGCCGCGAGCGATCTTGCGGTCTATCTCGACGACGCGGCGCAAGCGGATGGTTTCACGGTCGCGGGCGTCGGCCAGAGCGGCGGCGGCTGCGTGAGCTTCGTCGCCGCGCCCGCTGCCGGTACCGTGGTGACGTTGAGCCGCGCGGTGCCGATCGCACGCACCACCGACTTCCAGGAAGGCGGGGTGTTCCGCGCCAATGTGATCAACGAGGAGCTCGATCGTCTCGTCTGCATGGTGCAGCAACTGAGCGAGGATATCAGCCGCACGCTGAAACGTCCGCCGACTTCAACCTCGGAAGCCTCCCTCGACCTGCCCGAGCCGATGCCGGGACGGGGGTTGAAGTTCGCCCCGGACGGTGCGCTGACGTTGACGTCCTGCGATCCCGATGCCGCGCAGATCGCTGCCGCCAGCGATGCAGCGCTCGCTGCTGCCGCCCGCTCGGCGGCCGAGGTCGCGCGCGACCAGGTGTTCGCGCTCTACGACAGCTTCGACGATCGTTATCTCGGCGTTCACGGCACCGATCCGAGCGCCGACCATGACGGCAATCCCTTGTTCGGCGGCGCGCTTTATTTCAACGAAGTCGAAGGGGCGATGAAGGTCTACGACGGCGCCGCATGGGTCGCCGCCTATGTTTCCGGGTCCGGCTTCCTGCTCGGCAGCAACGCGCTCGCGGAGCTTGCCAGCCGTGCCGCGACCGCGCGCGCGAACATCGGCGCGGCTGCGGCTGCGGATCTCGCCGCGACGCAAGCGCAGCTCCTCCGCACGCAGCGCGCTTCGCGTCTCTTCCTCAATTCCTTCAACCGCTAAGGAGCAGTCGATCATGGCCATCGACCCGAATTTCCCCGCGACCCCGAAGTACGCTTCCGCCCTCGCGACCGTGGCGAACCCCGCCGCCGACGGCAGCGGCACGATCGTGCCGCTGCTGACCGCAGGCGCGAACGGCGCGCTGGTCACCAACCTCATGGCGTTGCCGATCGGCACAGTCGCCGCGACGGTCTTGCGCCTGTACGTCAGTCAGGATGCGGGAGCGACCTGGAAGGTCATCGACATGAGGTTGCTTGCTGCCTACGCGCTGTCGCAGACCGCGCACCCGGTCGGCCAGATCTTCATCGACAAGTCCAATCCCGACGCTGCGTTGCGTCTTCCGGCAAACGCCAGGCTCGGCGTCGCGATCGGGGTGGCGCAGGTTGCGGGTGTCGCGTTCAACGCCGAATACATGGACTACTGACGATGATGTGCCGCATTCCGGGAGGGGCGAAGACGGAGCGGCCGCTCCTCCCGGCGAAGAGCCGGGGCGGCTTGCTCTCCGGCGCATTCGAGACGGGAAAAGTCATCCGGCTGGGGGGAGCCAACCCCGATGTCCGCTTGGCGTCGCTGCTCGCATCCAGGAACATCGTCGCCGGAGCGGTGACGTTGCTGATTCCCTCCGATGGCGTGGTCTATGCCACCACCACGTCCGGCTACGCTCTCGATTGCGCCGGCGTTCCTGCCCTGGTGCGGCTGACCATCGTCAACTCCGGCGTGATCGGCGGCTGCGGCGGTTCTGGCGGCGCTGGCGGGTATTGGGCGTGGGAACCCTACGGTACCGACGACAACGGCACCGTCCTCTATGGATGGACCCCGTACGGCGCGGGCGGCGGTGCTGCCGGTGGGCCGGCGCTGCGTCTTGGCGGCGACACGACGCTGAAGAATATCGGCAGGATCTACGGCGGGGGAAATGGTGCCGCGGGCAATCCCCCCGGTGGCAATCCCGGCAGCAACGGAGCCGCCGGAGCCGCCGGGGCCGGGACGACCGCCTCGGGCCCAGTTTCCCCCGGCGGCTCCACCTGGGGCGTGAGCGGGGCGGCGATTGTGAGGAACGGCAACGTCTTGATGCTGTCGGTTCCCGGCGACATCAAAGGCAGCGTGAACTGAGAGGGCGCGATGAACACCACCGACGACGACCACCTCGCGCCCTGCGAGGCATTGCCGCACCGCGACATTGCGTCACGGCGGTTTTCCGAGGGCTGCCGGATCGCAGAAGCGGCGGTCGATAGCGCGCTGCGCCGCTGGACGATGACGGTGCTCGGCGTCGACGTCGACGACAAGGAGTCGATCGCCGAGTTCCAGAGCGACCTGCGCTTCGGCCGCGCCGCGCGGGTGGCGATGCTGGAAACCGCGGTCGAGGCGCGGCGCACCGCAGTGCGGTGGGGCGTCACCGCGATGATCGTGCTGCTCGGGTATGGCGTGGTGGAGTGGGTCAAGCGCGTGTTGGCGCACTGAAGGGAAGGGTATGATGGACATCGCCAGGATGAAGGCAGAATTGCGCCGCGACGAGGGCGTGCGGCTGAAACCCTACCGCGATACGGTCGGCAAGCTCACCATCGGCGTCGGGCGCAACCTTGACGACACCGGCATTACCGAGGGCGAGGCCGACCGTCTGCTCGAAGACGATATCGGCCGCGCGATCGCCGACCTCGACGGCGCGTTGCCGTGGTGGCGCAATCTCTCCGAGATCCGCCAGCGCGCGGTTCTCAACATGGCGTTCAACCTCGGCCTGTCGCGCCTGCTCGGGTTCAAGACGATGCTCGCCGACCTCGAACGCGGCGACTACGAGGGCGCGGCGCGGGAGGCGATCGACAGTCGCTGGGCGCGGCAGATCGGTGCGCGGGCGCAACGCATCGCGATGATGCTGGCGGAGGGGTGAGTCATGGCGTTCGGCATCGACGACGCGATCGCGGCGGGGCTCAAGATCGTCGACAAGTTCGTCCCCGATCCCGACGCCAAGATCAAGGCCGAGGCGGAACTGCGCGCCAGCCTCCAGGCCTGGGACGCGGCGCAGGCGGCGACCAACACTGCCGAGGCGCAAGGTGGCGGCTGGTTCGTTGCCGGATGGCGGCCATGGATCGGCTGGGTTTGCGGCGCGGCGCTGGCGATTCAGTTCGTGATCGGGCCGATCGCGGTCTGGGTGCTCGACCTCGCGGGGCACCCGATCCAGGCGCCGCCGACCCTCGACGACATGCTCTGGGAACTGATGTTCGGCATGCTTGGTCTCGGCGGCATGCGGACCTTCGAGAAGATCAGGGGGGTGGCGAAATAGGAGGCGGGGCGGGCGATGTCCGCCCCGCCTTGGAGTTAGGCGGCGACGCCGAGAGTGTCGAGCAGGCTGCTCATCACGCTGCTGCTGAGCTTGTTCGACAGCGACGAGAGGGAAGCGGATTGCCCGGCCAACCGTTCGGCAGCGGAAACCGTGCCGTCCTTGTTGGTGTCGAGCGGATCGTAGCTCTGCGTCGACGAGCTGCCGGAAGCGGAGGCCGACGACGAGGACGTCGAAGTGGTGTCCTCGGTGCTGTCGGTCGAGGTGGAATCCTCGGCCGTGGTGGTGTCTTCCGGCGCAGCGAGGACCGTGGCGAACGCCGCGTCGAATTCGCTCTCGCTCAAGCTGCCGTCGCCGTCGGTGTCGAAGGTGGCGAACATCTCGTCGAGCGCTGCGGTATCCTCGGGCGGAGGCGGCGGAGGCGCCGAAGCGACGGCGTCGGATAGTTCGGTTTCGCTGATCGCGCCGTCGCCGTCCGTATCCATGCTGTCGAACAGTGCGGCGACGTCGGAATCGTCGCTTTCGGTCGAAGACGTGGTGGACGAGGTGGAGCTTTCCTGGGCCGAAAGCAGCGACGAAACCGTCGACGATGCGAACTGGTCGGCGAAGCTGGTGAATTCGACCTGCGAGACCTGGCCGTCGCCGTCGGTGTCGATCGAGCTGAAGAGCTTGCTGATCTCGGTCGACGAACTGGTGGAATCGGTGGTGTCGGTACTGGTGCTGGTGGTTGCCGCCGCGGCGCGCATCTGCTGCAGCATCTGCATAAGCAGGCTTTGCGATGTCGAGTCCGTGGACGAAATACTCGTCATGTCGGTTCTCCTCAAGATCGGTCTTTCCAAGAAGATGAAAGACCCCTGAAGGAGAAACGCGCTGCAGACCGCGACCCTGTCGCAGCAAAAGTGTATCAAAGTGTAACCGCAGGAAGCAAAAAGGCGTACCTAACGCTGGATCATCATGCGTGGCAGCCAGGTCACGATCGGCGGGAACGCGGTGATCAGGACGATCGCGGCGAGCAGCAGGAGAAAGAACGGCACGGTGGCGCGGATGACCTTGCCGATGCTTCGCCCCGTCATTCCCTGGAGCACGAACAGGTTGAACCCGACAGGTGGGGTGATCTGGGCTATCTCGATGATGATCACCATGAAAATCCCGAACCACATCAGGTCGATGCCTGCGGCTTGGACCAACGGCAAGACCACCGGCGCGCTCAACACCAGGATCGAGATGCCTTCGAGGAAGCAGCCGAGGAAGAGGAACACCCCGGTGAGGACCGCGAGCAGGCCATACGCCGAAAGCCCGAGGGTGCCGACCCACTCGGAAAGCACGCGCGGAATGTCGATGAACCCGACCGCGATCGAGAGGCAGGCTGCGGTGGCGATGATCAGGTTGATCATGCAGGAAATCCGGGTTGCCGCGAGAAGGCTGTCGAGGAAGCTCTTCCAGTTGAGCGTTCCGCTTGCCGCGGCGAGGATCAGCGAGCCGATCACGCCGATGGTCGCGGATTCCGTCGGCGTGGCATAGCCGGTATAAATCGCGCCGACCACGCCCGCGATCAGCAGGGCGACCGGAATCAGGCCGCTGGAATTCCGCAGTTTATCGACGAAGGCTAGCTTCGGCTCGCGTGGCGGGGTGCGCTCGGGGTAGATCAGCGACCACGCGCCGACATATGCCATGTACATCAGGATCAGCATGATCCCGGGAACGATGCCTGCGATGAACAGTCGCGCCACCGACTGCTGCGCGATTACGCCGTAGACGATCATGATGATCGACGGCGGGATCAGCAGGCCGAAGGTTCCGGCCCCCGCCAGGGTGCCGATCATCATGTTTTCGTCGTAGCCGCGCTTCCTGAGTTCTGGGATCGAGATTCGTCCGACGGTCGCGCAGGTTACGGCCGAGGAGCCGGTGATCGCGGCCATCAGTCCGCAGCCGACGATGTTGACGTGCATCAGGCGCCCCGGCAGCCAGGAAACCCAAGGGGCGAGGCCGCGAAACAAATCGGCCGACAACGACGTGCGCGAGAGGATTTCGCCCATCCAGACGAACAAGGGCAAGGCGGTGAGGGCCCAGCTCCAACTTGCATCCCAAAGGTTCGACGCGAGCATCTGGCCCGCCGCGGCAGGGGTGAATGCCGCCAGCCCGACGAACCCCGCGATCAGCAGCGACATCGCCACCCAGATTCCGCTGGCCAGCAGCGCCAGGACGCCGACGAACAGCACCAGCGCGGCGATGAGGGTTGAATCCATGACTGCGACCTTTCTATTCCGGGGTGGCGTCGGTCGAGCTGGCGAAGGCGGGCTTGCCGCCTTGGGCGATGCGGATGGCGTCGTCGATCAGCGCGATGGTAAGGATTGCGAAGCCGAGAACGACGGCGCTTTGCGGAATCCAGAACGGGATCGCGAGCAGTCCCGGGCTGATGTCGTGGTATTGCCAGGATTGCCAGGCGAACCCGCCGAACGCGACGGTCATTCCGCCGATCGTGGCTGCGCCGACGAGCGCGGCCCAGAACTCCAGCAGTCGCTGGCCACGACGGCCGATGCGGTGGGCGAACAGGTCAACGCGAATGTGGGTGCCGTGGCGGAGGGCGTGGGCGAGGCCGAGGAAGGTCGAGGCGGCCATGCAGAACCCGGCGAGTTCGGTCATTTCCACCGCCTTGCCGAATTCTCGCGCCACCACTTGGACGACCGTGCCGATGCCGATCATCGCGAGGAAAAACGCGGCGAGATAGCCGCTCCAGTCGTACATCCGGTTCAGTGCCGCGCGCATTGGCGTTCCTCCGTAGGCGAAGCCGGGGAGCGGCGGAGCGCTCCCCGAGGGCCGGTCATTTGCCGACGGTCTTGAGGTAGGTGTCGAGGACCGCGACCTCGGCGGGGGAGGATTCCTTGCGCCAGTCGGCGATCATCGTCTGGCTCACGCTTTCGAAGGCGTTGGCGATGGCGGGCGTGACCTGGGCGATCGCCATGCCGTTCTTGCGCAGGGTTTCCACCTGTTCGGCGTTGGCGGTCTCGCTTTCCTTCCATGCCAGCGCGGTCGCGTTGGCGGCGGCTTCCATCACGATCCCCTGGAGTTTCGGCGACAGTGCCTTGACCGCCCGCTCGTTGAGGATGATCGCGTTCTTGTTGTGCATCGTGCCGGTGTACATGAAGTTCTTCACGTAATCCCACGCCTGGATGTCGATGCCGGTCTGGGCGCTGGTGAACAGGGAATCGATCAGGCCGGTGGAAAACGCCTGCGGCACTTCGGCGAACGGCAGGATCGTCGCCTGGAAGCCGAGCATCTCGCCCATCTGCTGGGTACCCTTGGAATAGATGCGCAGCTTCAGGCCCTTGAAGTCGGCGGGCGTCGAGAGTGCCGCCTTGGTGAAGAGGCCTTGGCCCGGCCAGGGAAGGTAGGAGACGATGCGCATGCCGTTTTTCGCGAACAGGTCGTCGAAATAGGGCTTCTGCGCCTCCGTCAGCTTTTTCGCCTCGTCGTAGTCCTTGGCCACGTTCGGGATGTTGTCGAGGACGAACATCGGGCTTTCGTTGCCGTAGACGCCCAGGCGGATCTCGCCCGCCTGGACCTGGCCGGATTGCACCGCGCGCTTGATCGCGTCGAGCTTGATCAACGAGCCGTTGGAGCGAAGTTCGATCTTCAACTCGCCGCCGCTCTTGCTCTCGACCTCCGAGATGAAGGCGCGGTCGACTTTGGTGAGGAAGTTGTTGTCGGGGTAACCGCTGGCCATGATCCATTTGGTTTCCGCGAAGGCCGCCGGGGCGGTGGCCATGGCCGTGGCGAACGCTGCTGCGACGAAAAGGCGTACCTTGCTCATGAACTCGCACCTCCGGGATGGGTTGTTGCTGGCTCGAACATGGGTAGTTTTTGTGCAAACGCATCGTGTGACTAATTTTTGTACATCCACGCGCCCGGAACCTGGAATCAGATTTTCTTTCGCTTGGAACCGGGGAGCCGGGGGGCGGGTGGGGAGGAGGCTTGGGGTGGGCGTGCGCCGACCGCAAAACCGGCAATTTTTTCTTTGCCGACACGAAAATCCGCAAGATTTTCTTGAGTACGATGCGTGCCGGGGCAGTAAAAAATCGCGGATTTCTGCGGGTTTTCGTCATGGACCAGCAAGTTAATCTTCCTGGTTGCGGGTATTTTGCGGCCCTATCGTGGGCCTCTCGACCCATGACACTCTCAAGGGAGGCGGAAGGTGACAAGCAACGGCGCTCGGGCCCGTATCGGTGCGGACATCGGAGGGACCTTTACCGACCTGGTCCTGGAAATCGGTGAAAAATCTTTCTCCACCAAGGTCCTAACGACGCCAGGAGCGCCGGAGCAGGCGATCCTGGACGGCATCGCCAAGATCGTTGCCCTGGCGGGGATCGGCATGGACGAGATCGGCGAGGTGATCCACGGCACCACGCTCGCCACCAACGCGCTGATCGAGCGGCGCGGCGCGAAGACCGCCTTCGTCACCACCCGGGGCTTCCGCGACGTCATCGAGATGCGGACGGAGAACCGCTTCGAGCAGTACGACCTCAATCTTTGCCTGCCGAAGCCCCTGGTGCCGCGCCGCGACCGCTTCGTCGTCGGCGAGCGGATCGCGGCGGATGGCCGGGTGCTGCTCGCCCTCGATCCCGTCGAGGTCGATCGCCTCGCGGACGATATCTCGGCGGGCGGATACGAGAGCGTTGCGATCGGCCTGATCCACGGCTATGCCAACGGTCTCCACGAGCGGATGATCCGCGACATTCTGCTGACTCGCCTGCCGTCGCTGTCGGTCTCGATCGCATCCGAGGTTTCGCCGCAAATTCGCGAGTTCGAGCGGTTCAACACGGTTTGCGCCAACGCCTACGTCAAGCCGGTGATGGCCTCCTACCTCAACCGGCTGGTGGCGCGATTGCGCGCCGCGGGGGCCGAGTGTCCGGTGTATCTGATCCACTCGGGCGGCGGCATCATCACCCTCGACAATGCGGCCGCGTTTCCGGTGCGGCTGCTGGAATCCGGCCCGGCCGGGGGGGCGATCTTCGCCGCCGAAATCGCCGCGCGCCACGGCATCGACAAGGCGCTGTCCTATGACATGGGCGGCACCACCGCGAAGATCTGCCTGATCGAGAACCAGTCGCCGAAGACTGCCAAGACCTTCGAGGTCGCGCGCACCTATCGCTTCAAGAAAGGGAGCGGGATGCCGATTTCGATCCCGGTGATCGAAATGGTGGAGATCGGTGCCGGCGGCGGCTCGATCGCGAGCATCGACGCGATGCGCCAGATCCGCGTCGGCCCGGAAAGCGCGGGTTCGGAACCCGGCCCGGCGTGCTACCAGCGCGGTGGCGAGCGCCCCGCAGTGACGGATGCCGACCTGTTGCTCGGGCGTCTCGATCCTGCGACGTTCGCGGGCGGCAGCATCGTTCTCTCCCGTGCGAACGCGGAGCGCGCGGCGATCGCACAGGTCGGCGTTAGCCTTGGGATGTCGGCGGAGCAGGCCGCCTTCGGAATTTCCGAAGTGGTGGACGAGAACATGGCCAACGCCGCCCGCGTCCACGCGGTCGAGAGCGGCAAGGATATTTCCGAGTTCACCGTGATCGCCTTCGGCGGCGCCGCGCCGCTTCATGCCGCGCGGCTGTGCGACAAGCTCGGTATCGCCAAGCTCTTGATTCCGCCGGGGGCCGGGGTCGGTTCGGCGATCGGCTTCCTTCGCGCGCCGTTCAGTTTCGAGGCGTTGCGCACCGCGTATGTCCGCCTCAGCGGATACGATGCGGACGAAATCAACGGCATCCTCGACGATCTCACCGAAGAGGCGTCGGCCTTCGTTCGAGCGGGCATGGGCGAGGGGGCGTGCGAGGTTCAGTGCCACGCCTACATGCGCTACGTCGGTCAGGGCTGGGAAATTCCCGTGGATGTTCCCAAGCACCGTTTCGGTCCGGATGACGCGCCATTGCTGAAGGGGTGGTTCGAGGCGGCTTACGCACGCAACTTCGGTCGGCCGATCGAGGGGCCGGATATCGAGATCGTCAGTTGGGCGGTCAAGGCGTCGTCACCGCGTCGCCCGGTGGCTCGCCTCGGCGAGCTGGCCGCCGCCGCCGTCGCGAAGCCGGCCGGCATGCGCCGTCTGTTCGACGCGCGCCGCCAGGTTTACGTCGAAGCCGGGGTCTACGACCGGGCGAATCTCGCCCCGGGCACGGGGATTTCCGGCCCCGCAGTGATTCTCGAAAACGATACCTCGACCATCGTCACCGGGGATTACGACGCGGTGGTGCAAGCCGATGGCTGCATCCTGATTCAAGCGCGCGCGCACTGAAACCATCTTCAGGGGAGACCGCTTCCATGACGAACAATCCTTTCGACGACGTCCGCATGCAGGTGATGTGGAACCGCCTGATCTCGGTTGTCGAGGAACAGGCGCTGACGCTGGTGCGCACCGCATTCTCGACCAGCACCCGCGAGGCCGGCGACCTCTCCGCCGGGATCTTCGACCGCAAGGGCCAGATGCTCGCGCAGGCGGTGACCGGAACTCCCGGCCACGTCAACGCGATGGGCGAAGCGGTGGGGCACTTCATCCGCGAGATCGGACCGGAGAACATCTTCGAGGGCGACGTCTACATCACCAACGATCCGTGGCGCGGCACCGGACACCTCCACGACATCACCATGGTCACGCCGTCGTTCCACAAGGGTAGCCTGATCGGCTACTTCGCCTCCACCGCCCACGTGGTGGACGTGGGCGGGCGGGGCTTCGGGCCCGACGCCAACGAGGTGTACGAGGAAGGGCTGTTCATCCCGATCATGAAGCTGATGGAGCGTGGCAAGGTCAACCGCGACCTCGTCAACATCGTTCGCAACAACGTGCGCGAGGCGGACCAGGTGGTCGGCGACATCTTTTCCCTCGCCGCCTGTAACGACACCGGTCATCGCCGCCTTGAGGACATGCTGCGGGAGTTCGACCTCGACGATATCGACCATGTCGCGGAATTCGTCCTCGAAGCCAGCCGCCGCGCGACTCTGGAGCGGATTGCGGCGTTGCCGAAGGGGCGGGCGCACTACGCCATGACCTGCGACGGCTACAACGAAGACGTGACCCTGGCGCTCACCCTCGACATCGGCAAGGATGCGATCCACGCCGACTTCGCGGGGACCTCGCCGGTCTCGAAGTTCGGCATCAACGTGCCGCTGATCTACACCAAGGCCTATGCCTGCTACGGCCTCAAATGCGCGATCGCCCCGGACATTCCGAACAACGCCGCATCGCTCGCGCCGTTCGTCGTCACCGCGCCGAAAGGCTCGATCCTGAACGCGCCGCGCCCGTGCCCGGTGGCGGTGCGCCACGTGATCGGACATTTCCTCCCCGACGTGGTCCTGGGCGCGTTGTCGCAGGTATTGCCCGAACGCGTGCCGACCGAGGGCGCGTCGGCGCTCTGGAACATCCACATGAGCGTCCGCGCCAGGACCGATGCGATCCTGGCCGAAGGTGCGAAGGAGCGTGCCGAAATGCTGATGTTCAACAGCGGCGGTACCGGCGCGCGCCCCGCGCTCGACGGCCTGAGCGCCACCGCGTTTCCGAGCGGCGTCCATACCATGTCGATCGAGGCGACCGAGCAGATCGGTCCGGTGGTGTTCTGGCGCAAGGAGCTTTTGCCCGGCTCGGGCGGTGCGGGCACGCATCGCGGCGGCTTGGGGCAAGTGGTCGAGGTCGCTCCGGCGGAGGGCTATGAATTCCACTTCAATGCGATGTTCGACCGCATCGCCAACCCGGCGCGAGGGCGCGCGGGCGGCCAGGCGGGGCGGGGCGGGTCGGCGCGCCTCGACGACGGCACGATCATGCGCACCAAGGGCCGCCAGTTCGTGCCCGGCGGACGCCGCTTGATCCTCGAACTGCCGGGCGGCGGCGGTCATGGCGATCCCAAATCCCGCGACCGCGAAGCGGTGCGCTCCGATCTGGCCGATGGCTACGTCAGCCTGAAGCAGGCGGTCGACGACTACGGCTACTGAAATCTCCAACCGAGCGAGCCGACCATGACTTTCGAAGCCCAACGCGTGCAGCTGATCCAACCCTCGCCGATCATCGTGATCTCTCAAATGGCGCAGAAGCTGCGCGCGGAGGGGGTCGACGTGATCGACCTCTCGGTCGGCGAGCCGGATTTCGACACGCCGCCCCACATCGTCGAGGCAGCCTATGCCGCGATGAGGGCGGGCAAGACCCGTTACACCGCGCCGGATGGGATGCCCGAGTTGAAAGATGCGATCGTCGCCAAGTTCCGCCGCGAAAACGGGCTGGCCTACGACCGTTCGGAAATTTCGGCGGCCAACGGCGGCAAGCAGGTGCTGTTCAACGCCTTGTTCGCCGCGATCGAGCCGGGCGACGAGGTGATCGTGCCCGCGCCCTATTGGGTCTCCTACATCGACATGGTGCTGCTTCTTGGCGGCAAGCCGGTGATCGTGCCGTGCGGCGTCGAGACCGGCTTCAAGATGACGCCGGAAATGCTCGAAGCCGCGATCACGCCCAAAAGCCGCTGGCTGATCCTGAATTCGCCGTCGAACCCGAGCGGATGCGTCTATTCCCGTGCCGAGCAGCAGGCGTTGGGGGCGGTGGTCGGCCGTTCCCCGCGCCTGTTGGTGATTTCCGATGAAGTCTACGAGCATGTCCACTACGGCACGGAGCCGTTCGTTTCTTTCCCCGCCGCGTGCCCCAACCTGCGCGAGCGCACGGTGATCGTCAACGCGGTCTCCAAGACCTATGCGATGACCGGGTGGCGCCTGGGCTATGCCGCCGGGCCGCGTGGACTGATCAAGGCGATGGGCAAGCTCCAGTCCCAAAGTTCCAGCAACCCGTCGTCGATCTCGCAGATGGCCGCGATCGCCGCGCTCAACGGACCGCAGGATTTCGTGCGGACTTCGGTGGCCGAGTATGCAAAGCGCCGCGACATCGCGGTGGCCGGGCTATCGGCAATTCCGGGGCTTGAGGTTGCGCGTCCCGAAGGTGCGTTCTACGTCTTTCCCAAGTGCGCGGGGCTGATCGGCAAGCGTACCTCGGATGGAAAGACTCTTGCCAACGATACCGACGTCGTCGCCTACCTGCTCACCGAGGGCCGGGTGGCGGCGGTGCAAGGCGTGGCCTATGGCGTGGAACCCTACTTCCGGATTTCGTTCGCATTGTCGCAGGCCGACCTCTCCCGTGCGATCGACCGTATCGGCGCGGCTGTGGCCAATCTGGACTGAGCCGGGTTCCGGGGAAGGAAATTGCGCCCGTGCACAAGAAAAGCCCCCGTCAGTTTCCTGACGGGGGCTTCGGATTTGGAGGTTTTGCAAAACGCCGCTAGACGCCTGGCGTGGTGCAAACTTCCGAGGCTTTTCTGCTTCGATCAGCAGGAATAGTACATTTCGAATTCCACCGGGTGGGTGGTGTGTTCGTAATGGTAGATTTCTTCCCAACGCAGGGCAATGTAGCCGTCGATCATGTCCTGGGTGAAGACGTCGCCCTTCTTGAGGAAGTCGCAATCGGCTTCGAGGGCCTGCATCGCTTCACGCAGCGAACCGCAGACGGTCGGGATGCCCTTCAGCTCTTCCGGCGGCAGGTCGTAGAGATCCTTGTCCATCGGGTCGCCGGGGTGGATCTTGTTCTGGATGCCGTCGAGGCCGGCCATCATCATCGCGGTGAAGGCGAGATAGGGGTTCGCGCTCGGATCCGGGAAGCGGATTTCGATGCGCTTGCCCTTCGGGCCGGTCGCGAACGGGATGCGGCAGGAGGCGGAACGGTTGCGCGCCGAATAGGCCAACAGCACCGGGGCTTCGAAGCCCGGGATCAGGCGCTTGTAGGAGTTGGTCGACGGGTTGGTGAACGCGTTCAGCGCCTTGGCGTGCTTCATGATGCCGCCGATGTAGTACAGCGCCATCTCCGACAGGTCGGCATAGCCCGAACCGGCGAACAGCGGCTTGCCGTCTTTCCACAGCGACTGGTGGCAGTGCATGCCCGAG
>DBTR01000036.1:0-1993 GCA_002307145.1 Rhodospirillum sp. UBA1311
CCTGCTTGGCGCGGACCTTGCCGAGAACCACCGGGTCGACGGCGTCGAGGTGCGACGGGTTGGCGGTGAGCGAGAGGTGAACCTCGATCTCGTCGAACTCGCGGTCGGCGGAGGTGCCGAGGTGGTACTTCACGTCGCCCGAGCCCTGGACGTCTTCCGGGTTCGCCGGATTGCCCTGGAACTCCGAGAACATCGCGCGGTAGGGCTTGTGCAGCACCGAGGTGAGCATGTTCAGGCGGCCGCGGTGCGCCATGCCGAGGACGACTTCGCGGATGCCGAGCTGGCTGCCCCGCTTCAGGATCTGCTCGATCGCGGGGATCATCGTCTCGCCGCCTTCGAGGCCGAAGCGCTTGGTGCCGGTATATTTCAGCTGGAGGAAGCGCTCGAAGCCTTCCGCCTGGGTGAGGCGTTCGAGGATCGCGCGCTTGCCGCGCTCGGTGAAGCTCGGGTGGTTGGCGCTCGCCTCGATGCGCTTCTGGATCCAGGCCTTCTGGTCCGGGTCCTGGATGTGCATGTATTCCACGCCCATGGTGCCGCAATAGGTCTGCTGCACCACCTGGATGATCCGGCGCAGCGTCGCCTTCTCAAGCCCGAGGACGTAGTCCATGTAGATCTCGCGGTCGAGATCGTCCTCGGTGAAGCCGTAGGAGCGATAGTCGAGCTCCGGGTGCTGCAGCGGCTTGGTCATCTTCAACGGGTCGAGGTCGGCCATCAGGTGGCCGCGCACGCGATAGACGCGGATCATCATCAGCGCGCGGATCGAATCGACGATCCGCTTGCGGATGTCCGCCTCGGACGCGCCCGCGCCCGCAACCGCCGCGGCGCCGTCCTTGATTCCCTTGCCGGGTTTGGCGGGCGGCGCGTCGGGATCGGGCACACCGATCACCTTCGAACCACGGCTCGCCCAGGGCGTCGCGACGAAGTCGCCATGCACCGCCGCCGGATCGTCCGCCAATTCGGCGAAGTAGGGAATCCAGCTCGGGTCCACCGATCCGGGATCCTCAAGATACCGGGCATAAAGCTCGGCGATGAAGGTGGCGTTGGCGCCAGTCAGGAACGAGGAATCGATAAATCCAACCATGGTACCCGGGCCGATACGGCGGCAAACCGTCCGGCCTCCCTGTTGCGGTGACAAAACCGATCGAAGCGACCGGCAACTCATCTGTAGAACGCGGCCGCCGGAGTTCCGGCGGCCGCGCGCTGCATTGATATTAGAGGTTCTTCATCGCCTCAAGCATGGTTTGACCCAAGGAGGCAGGCGAATCTGCAACCCAGAGTCCTTGCTCGCGCATGAAGTCCATCTTTTCCATCGCGGTGCGGTCGCCGCCCGCGATGATCGCGCCGGCATGACCCATGCGACGACCGGGCGGTGCGGCTGCACCCGCGACGAAGCCGACGAGCGGCTTCTTGCAACCCGAAGCCTTGTAGAAGCGCGCGGCGTCTTCTTCCGCCGAACCGCCGATCTCGCCGATCATGATCATCGCCTCGGTCTCGTCGTCGGCGATGAACATCTCAAGCGCTTCGATGAAGTTGGTACCGTTGACCGGGTCGCCGCCGATGCCGATGCAGGTCGACTGCCCGAGACCGGCGGCGGTGGTCTGCGCCACCGCTTCGTAGGTGAGCGTGCCCGAGCGGGAGACGATGCCGACCTTGCCGCGACGGTGGATGTGGCCGGGCATGATCCCGATCTTGCACTCGCCGGGAGTGATCACGCCCGGGCAGTTCGGCCCGATCAGGCGCGAGTCCGAGTGTTTCAGCGCCCGCTTCACCCGCACCATGTCGAGGATCGGAATCCCCTCGGTGATGCAGACGATCAACGGAATCCGCGCGTCGGCGGCTTCGAGGATCGCGTCCGCCGCGTACGGCGGCGGCACGTAGATCACGCTCGCGTCGCAGCCGGTCGCGTTTTTCGCATCCCACACCGTGTCGAACACCGGCAGGTCGAGATGCTTCGACCCGCCTTTGCCCGGGGTGACGCCGCCGACCATCTTGG
>DBTR01000036.1:2241-2546 GCA_002307145.1 Rhodospirillum sp. UBA1311
ACGCCGCCGACCATCTTGGTGCCGTAGGCGATCGCCTGCTCGGAGTGGAAGGTGCCTTGCGCGCCGGTGAAGCCCTGGCAGATCACCCGGGTATCCTTGCCGATGAGAACTGCCATTTACTTCGCCTCCTTCACGGCCTTGACGACCTTTTCGGCCGCGTCCGCCAGATTGTCGGCGGCGATGATCGGCAGCCCGCTTTCGCCGAGGATCTGCTTGCCGAGCTGGACGTTGGTGCCTTCGAGGCGCACCACCAGCGGCACGTTGAGCGAGACTTCCTTCGCCGCGGCGATCACGCCTTCGGCGAT
>DBTR01000036.1:2926-3409 GCA_002307145.1 Rhodospirillum sp. UBA1311
CCGACGTCGAGGAAGTTGGCCGGTTCGCCGCCGTAGAGCTTGATGATGTCCATGGTGGCCATCGCCAAACCCGCGCCGTTGACCATGCAGCCGATCGAGCCGTCGAGCTTGACGTAGTTGAGGCTGTGCCGCACCGCTTCGAGTTCGGCCGGGTCTTCCTCGTCTTCGTCGCGCAGGTTCTCGACCGTCTGGTGACGGTAGAGGGCGTTGTCGTCGAAGCTCATCTTGGCGTCGAGCGCGATCACCCGGTCGTCGCCGGTGACGACGAGCGGGTTGATCTCGACCAGCGCCGCGTCGAGCTCGACGAACGCCTTATAGAGGCCGCCGATCAGCTTCTCCGCCGCGCGCACCTGCTTGCCGGTCAGACCGAGCGCGAAGGCGATGCGGCGCGCGTGGTAGGACTGCAGGCCCTCCACCGGGTCGATCTCGACGCGGATGATCTTCTCGGGCGTCTTCGCCGCGACTTCCTCGATGTCCATGCCG
>DBTR01000036.1:3660-20202 GCA_002307145.1 Rhodospirillum sp. UBA1311
GATGTCCATGCCGCCTTCGGTCGACGCCATCAGCGCGATCCGCGAGGTGGTACGGTCGACGAGGATCGAGAGGTAGAGCTCGCGACGGATATCGCAGCCCTGCTCGACGTACACCCGCTTCACCCGCCGGCCCACCGGGCCGGTCTGGTGGGTGACGAGGGTGTTGCCGAGCATCTGGTGGGCGAGCTTCTCGACTTCGCGCTCGGAGCGGGCGAGGCGAACCCCGCCGCCCGAACCCGCTTCACTCTCGACGAAGCGGCCCTTGCCGCGGCCGCCGGCGTGGATCTGGGACTTCACGACCCAGACCGGACCGCCAAGGCGTTCGGCTACGGTGAACGCGTCGACCTCGGAATAGACGACGCCGCCGTCCAGGACGTCGACGCCGTAGCCTTTCAGGAGCTGCTTCGCTTGATATTCGTGGATGTTCATATTTCTGGGTATTCCTTCCGAGCCGGTTACATCAGCGCCGCGGCGGCCTTGCACAGGCCTTCGACCGAGGCGACCGACTTCTCGAACATCGCCTTTTCGGCATCGTTCAGTTCGATCTCGACGACCTTCTCGACGCCGTTCGCGCCCAGCACCGCCGGAACCCCGATGAACATGTCCTTGACGCCGTATTCGCCCGAGAGGTGCGCGGCGCAGGGCATCACGCGACGCTTGTCGAGGAGCACGGATTCGGCCATCGCCACGGCCGAGGCCGCCGGAGCGTAGAACGCCGAGCCGGTCTTCAGCAGGCCGACGATCTCGGCGCCGCCGTCACGGGTGCGCTGCACGATGCTCTCGATCTTCGCCTCGGTGGACCAGCCCATCTTGATCAGATCCGGCACGGGAATGCCCGCGACCGTCGAGTAGCGCACCAGCGGCACCATGCTGTCGCCATGGCCGCCCAGCACGAACGCGGTGACGTCGGCGGTCGAGACGTTGAATTCCTCGGAAAGGAAGTAGCGGAAGCGCGCCGAATCGAGCACGCCGGCCATGCCGACGATGCGGTTGGTCGGAACGCCCGACTTCTGCTGCAGAACCCAGACCATCGCGTCGAGCGGGTTGGTGATGCAGATGATGAAGGCATTCGGGCAGTAGGTCTTGATCCCCTCGCCGACCGCGCTCATCACCTTCGCATTGATGCCGATCAGGTCGTCGCGGCTCATGCCGGGCTTGCGCGGCACGCCTGCGGTGACGATCACCACGTCGGCATCCTTGATCGCGGAATAGTCGTTCGCGCCGGAATAGGCGGAATCGATGCACTCAACCGGAGTGGACTGGGCGATGTCGAGCGCCTTGCCCTGGGGAATCCCCTCCGCGATGTCGAACATCACGACGTCGCCGAGGTTCTTGAGACCGATCAGATGCGCCAGCGTACCACCAATGTTGCCCGACCCGATCAGTGCAATCTTGTTCCGTGCCATTGAAGCCCCCAACGCTCTGTGGAGCGTTTGCTTAAAGGTTGATGTTGCGGGCGCATCCGCGTGTACGCGCGCCCGGTATATACATTTTGACTACCCTGTTTGCCATGTCGTTTCAAGCAAGGCAGCCATCGCCTTTTCGGGCATGTCGCACCCCTTCGCGGTCAGGGTACGTGCGGCGTCCCGACATAGTCGTCCGCCTGCATTTCGATCAAACGCGAGACGGTCCGGTGAAACTCGAACCCACCCTCGGCGCCGACGTATAATGCCTCCGGAGAAACCTCCGCCGAAGCGATGAGTTTCACCCGGTGGTCGTAAAGCACGTCGACAAGGGTCACGAAGCGCCGCGCTTCCGACGCGAGGTCGGCATCCATGCGCGGAATTCCCGCCAGCACCACCGCATGGTAGCGGCCGGCGATCTCCATGTAGTCGGTGGGCCCCAGCGCCTTGCCGCACAAATCGGCGAATCCGAACCACGCGACGCAGCCCGCCGCGCGCGGCACGGCGACGTCGCGGCCCTTGACCCGGAGGGTATCCGGATGCGGGATGTTGCTGCCCGCGAGCTCGACGAAGATCCGATCGAGTTCGGCGGCGTTTTCGGGGGTAAGCGGTGTGAGGAACAACCGCGCGCCACGCAACCGCCCGAGGCGGTAGTCGCGCGCGGCGGAAAGGTGCAGCACTTCGAGGCGCTCGATCAGGAGATCGATGAACGGCAGGAACATCTCGCGCTGCAGGCCGTCCTTGTAGAGATCCTGCGGCGGGCGGTTGGTGGTGGTGACCACCACCACGCCGCGATCGGTGAGCGCGCGGAACAGGCGGCCGACGATCATCGCGTCGCCGATGTCGCGAACTTCGAGTTCGTCGAGGCAAAGCACCCAGGTGTCCTGCGCGATCAGCCGCGCGATCGTCGCCAGCGGATCGCCCATGTCGTCCTTGGCGTAGGTATGCGGCGCACGGCGCATCGCGTGGAGCTGCTCGTGGACCTCGCGCATGAAGGCATGGAAGTGGACGCGGCGCTTGGCGTGGATCGGCAGGTGCTGGTGGAACAGCTCCATCAACATGGATTTGCCGCGCCCGACGTCGCCCCAGATATAGAGCCCCTTCGGCGGCTTCGGCGACGCGGCGCGACCGAAGCGAAGACGGTCGAGCCAGCCGCCCACTCCCTCGACCACCGGCGCGGGACGATAATCGGCGAGCTTGTCGCTCAACGCCTGGAGCGCGTCGGCGATTTCCTCCTGCGCCGGATCGGGTTTCAGCCGTCCGTCGGCAAGCATCGCGCAGTAGTCGGCCATAAGACCGCCCCGCGCCGATTTCTCGCCGCCCAACGCGCCGAATCCGACCTCGACATGCATCTGGAAAACCTCAGCCTTCGCGCGCCGGACCGATGGCGCCCTTCCATAGATGGGCACAGCGCCCGCGAGGTCAATCCATAAACGCCGATCGCCCATTCTCTTAATCGGGGCAATCTGTTACTGTGCTGATCTGATGGATTCCCAAGGGCCTTTCCGATGCTCCAACGCCATGTCTCCCGGCCCCGCGCCGTCGCCGTCATCGTTTTGGCGGGATTGACCCTTTCCGCCTGCGGTACGGGTGCGTTCGTCGACCGCCGCCGCGACGCGGGCTACAACAAGCTCACCTACGTCGGCGAGTCCCAGCCCAACGCGCCGTCGATCTGCTACAACACCTGGACCGCTAAGCCCGCCGACGTCGTCGCGCTGGCCCGCGAGGTCTGCGCCCAATCCGGCCAGGTGCCGGTGCTGAAGGACCAATCCACCTTCGACTGCCGCCTGTTCTATCCCGCGCGCGCCAACTTCCGCTGCGTCGCCCCGGCCGACGCGCCGATCAGCCCGCCCGCCGCGCCATGACATCGCCTCCTCCGCTCCCGGCTCAAGCGGAGGACGTCGAAACTCTCGAACGCGCGCTCGCGTCCGACCCCACCGATATCGGCACGATCCAGGCCCTCGGCGACGCCCTGCTCGCACGGGGAGCCGCCGCCGCCGCGCGCGACTGCTTCGATGCCGCCCTCTCCCTCGATACCGGAAATCCCCGCGCGTGGAACGCGCGCGGCGTCGCGCTCGCCCGCGAAGGCCGTCAGGTCGCCGCGCTTGCGAGCTTCTCCCAAGCCCTCGCCCTCGACCCCGGCCGCCGCGACGCCCTCGCCAACCGTGCCGCGACCCTGCTCGCCCTCCGCCGCCTCAAGCCCGCCCTCGACGCCTTCGACCGCATCGTCGCCGCGTCGCCCCACGACGTCGTCGCCCACCTCAACCGGGGAGTGACACTGCACCTGCTGGGGCGTGACGGCGATGCGCTTGCCGCCTTCAACACCGCGCTAGGCCTCAGTCCGGACGACCCCTCGGTGCTGTTCAATCGCGCCACCGTCCGCGCCTGGACCGGCGATCGCGACGGTGCGATCGCCGACCTCGCCCGCGCCCTCGACCTCAGCCCCAACGCCACCGACATTCGCGAAAACCTCGCTCGCGCCCTGGTCGACGCCGACCGCTGCGCCGAAGCCCTCGCGGTCGCCGCCGCCGACCCGCGGGGCCAGCCCCGCCTCGTCAACGTCGCCGGTGCGGCCCATGTCGGCCTCGGCCAACTCGACGCCGCGCTCCAGGCCTTCGACGCCGCGCGCGCCGCCGACCCGGGCCTGTGCGAGGCGCACCATAACCGCGGCCTCGTGCTCGACGATCTCGGCCGCCCGGCGGAAGCGCTCCAGAGCTATGCCGCCGCCCTCGCACTCAAGCCGGGCGATCCGGAAATCCGCTTCTGCGCCGCCCTTTCCCGCCTCACGTTGGGCGACCCCGGCGGCTGGAGCGACTATCGCACCCGCCATCAGCGCCCCGAACATCCGCTCCGCCGCGCCCACCCCGAGCTTCCGGAATGGCAGGGCGAGGCGATGCCGGGCGGAATCCTCGTCCTCAGCGCCGAGCAGGGCTTCGGCGACACCCTGCTGTTCGCCCGCTTCGTCGCCCCAGCTACGACCCGCGCCAAGTGTCGCGTGATCGTCGAGGCCCCCGCGCCCCTCGTCGCCCTGCTCGACGAAATCCCCGGAGCCGAAGCCGACACCGCCGCCACCGGCACCGCGCATTGCGCCCTTCCCGACCTCCCCGAGGTCCTCCGTCTTACCGCCGCCGACCTCGAATCACTCCCCGCCGCCTACCTCGCGCCGCCGCCCGATCGCGTCGCCGCCTGGGCCGGCCGCCTCGGTCCGCCGCAAGGTCCGCGCATCGGCATCGCCTGGCGCGGCCGCGCCGAACGCCGCACTGCGCCCCACCTCACCCGCGCCATCCCCCTCGCCGCGTTCCTCGGCGCGCTCCCCGCCGATGCCGAAGTTTTTCCCCTTCAGGTCGACCTCACCCCCGAGGACGCCGCCACCCTCGCCGCCGACCCGCGCATCCGCGACTACATCGTCGACCTCCACGACTTCGCGGACACCGCCGCCCTCGCGGCCAGCCTCGACCTCGTTGTCAGCGTCGATTCCGGCCCCGCCCACCTCGCCCTCGCCACCGGCCGCGAAACCTGGGTGCTGCCGCCCTACTCCCCCGACTGGCGCTGGGGCCTCGGCCCCGAAACCACCCCCTGGTACCCCACCGCCCGCCTGCTCCGCCAACCCACCCCCGGCCAATGGCCCCTCGCGAAGCTCAAGCGCGCGCTGCTGGAACGGTTTCTGTAAGGGGAAGGAAGGTCCGGGCTCTGCCCGGGCCCGCAAAGGGCCGGGGGCCCTTTGATCCCGTTAGTTTTGGTTTTTGCGCGTAGCGCCATAGAGCCATCACGCGGCGTGATGGTTGATTGCGCTGACGCGCGAAAAACCAGTTACGGGGTCTGGGGCCCAAGGCCCCAGCGGGCCCGGGCAGAGCCCGGACCTTCCGTCTGTCCCGCCCTCAAAA
The DNA here is from genome assembly GCA_002307145.1 of Rhodospirillum sp. UBA1311. Lineage (GTDB taxonomy): Bacteria > Pseudomonadota > Alphaproteobacteria > Rhodospirillales > Rhodospirillaceae > Oleispirillum. Next base: position 8,948 of record DBTR01000036.1, read on the forward strand.
TGCAAAACCGCCCCGGCGCAAGGCCGGGGCGGTTTCGGTTTGGTCGGCGGCGCGATCGGTTAGATCGAGCGTTCCATCACCAGGATCTTGAGGTCGGCGATGGCCTTGGCCGGGTTCAGGCCCTTCGGGCAGGCCTTGGTGCAGTTCAGGATGGTATGGCAGCGATAGAGCTTGAACGGATCTTCGAGGTCGTCGATGCGTTCGCCGAGGGCTTCATCGCGGCTGTCCTGCACCCAGCGAGCCGCCTGCAGGAGGATGGCCGGGCCGAGGTACCGATGGCTGTTCCACCAATAGCTCGGACACGACGTGGCGCAGCAGAAGCAGAGGATGCATTCCCACAGTCCGTCGAGCTTTTCGCGCTCCTCGGGGGACTGAAGGCGTTCCTTCTTCGGCATCGGGGTCGTGGTTTTCATCCACGGCTGGATGCTGTTGTACTGCGCGTAGAGGTGGGTGAGGTCGCAGACCAAGTCCTTGACCACTTCGAGGTGCGGCAGCGGATAGATCTTCACCGGGCCTTTGATGTCGGCGATCGGCTTCAGGCACGACAGGGTATTGAGCCCGTCGATGCACATCGCGCAGCTGCCGCAGATGCCTTCGCGGCAGGACCGCCGGAAAGTCAGCGTCGGATCCATCTCGTCTTTGATCTTGATCAAGGCGTCCAGCACCATCGGCCCGATCTCGTCGAGGTCGACCTCGAAGATATCGAGAGTGGGGTTGGACTTCTTGTCCGGATCGTAGCGGTAGATATGGAACTCCTTGACGTTCTTCGCACCGGCCGGAGCCTTGTGGGACTTGCCGGGCTTGACGCGGGAGTTACGAGGCAAAGCAAAACTAACCATGTTTTCTCCTCGGCATCCTTAAAAGGACGCCCTTGCAGTCCTCATCAATACACGCGGGCCTTCGGCTCGATGTAGGCGATATCCTTGGAGAGGGTATAGGTGTGGACCGGACGGTAATCCAGGCTGACCTTGTACGCCTCGTCGCACCACGACAGGGTGTGCTTCATCCATTCCGCGTCGTCGCGATTGGGGAAGTCCTCGCGGGCGTGCGCGCCACGGCTTTCGTGGCGGGCTTCGGCGCCGACGATCGTGGTGAGCGAGCAGACCATCAGGTTTTCGAGTTCCAGGGCCTCGGCGAGATCCGAGTTCCAGATCAGCGAACGGTCGACGACCTTGATGTCCTTGAGGGTGGAAGCGACGGCGGCCACCGACTTGACGCCTTCCTGCAACGATTCCGCGGTACGGAACACCGCCGCGTCGCGCTGCATCGCGTTCTGCATGTTGAGCCGGATTTCGGCGACCAGATGGCTGCCGTTGGCGTTGCGCAGACGATCGAGACGGCCGAGCGCAAAGTCGTCGGCGGCCTTCGGGGTCGGGGCCTGGCGCGCGCCGGGCTTCAGGGTTTCCGCGGCGCGGAGCGCTGCGGCGCGGCCGAACACGACGATGTCGAGGAGCGAGTTGCAGCCCAGGCGGTTCGCGCCGTGGACGGAAACGCACGCCGCTTCGCCGACGGCCATCAGGCCGGGGACGATCGCATCCGGGTTGTCCTTGGTCGGGTTCAGCACTTCGCCGTGATAGTTGGTCGGAATGCCGCCCATGTTGTAGTGGACCGTCGGCAGCACCGGGATCGGATCCTTCGTGGCGTCGGTGCCGGAGAAGATCTTCGCGGTTTCGGTGATGCCCGGCAGGCGCTTGTGGAGGATGTCGCCGCCCAGGTGTTCGAGGTGGAGGTCGATGTGATCCTTCTTCGGACCGACGCCGCGACCTTCGCGGATTTCGATGGTCATCGCGCGGCTGACGACGTCGCGCGAGGCGAGATCCTTGGCGGTCGGCGCATAACGCTCCATGAAGCGTTCGCCCTCGGAGTTGGTGAGATACCCACCTTCGCCGCGCGCGCCCTCGGTGATCAGGCAGCCGGCGGTATAGATGCCGGTGGGATGGAACTGCACGAACTCCATGTCCTGGAGCGGCAGGCCGGCGCGGGCGACCATGGCGTTGCCGTCGCCGGTGCAGGTGTGCGCCGAGGTGCAGGAGAAGTACGACCGGCCGTAGCCGCCCGTCGCCAGCACCACCGACTGGGCGCGGAAGCGATGCATCGTGCCGTCGGAGAGATCCCAGGCGATCACGCCCTTGCAGGCGCCGTCTTCCATGATCAGGTCGATCGCGAAGTACTCGATGAAGAATTCCGCGTTGAACTTCAGGCTCTGTTGGTAGAGCGCGTGCAGGATCGCGTGGCCGGTGCGGTCGGCCGCAGCGCAGGCGCGCGGCACCGGGGCCGCGCCGAAGTCGCGCATGTGGCCGCCGAACGGGCGCTGGTAGATCTTGCCTTCGTCGGTGCGCGAGAACGGCACGCCGAAGTGTTCGAGTTCGTAGACCGAGGGCACCGCCTCGCGGCACATGTACTCGATCGCATCCTGGTCGCCCAGCCAGTCGGCACCCTTGACGGTGTCGTACATATGCCACTGCCAGCTGTCGTCCGACATATTGGCGAGCGAGGCGGCGACACCACCTTGCGCGGCCACGGTGTGGCTGCGGGTCGGAAAGATCTTGGTGATGCAGGCGGTCTTCAGGCCGGCCTGGACCATGCCGAGCGTGGCGCGCAATCCCGCGCCGCCGGCGCCGACGACGACGACGTCGTATTCGTGGTCGATAATTTCATAGGCGGACATCGTGCGTTACCCCCTCACGGCGACAATCAAAACGGAAACCACGGAGATGATGCCCAAGGAGAACGCCATCAGGTTGACGAACACCTTCACCATCATCTGGACCGAGCGGGGCTCGACGTAATCCTCGATGATCACTTCCATGCCCATCTTGCCGTGCAGGAACGCGGCGCCGATGAAGCAGATCAGCAATCCGGCGTTCCACGGCTTGGCGAGCCAGGCCGAGAAGGTGGCGTAGTCGGCACCGGCGACGCCGATCACGCCGATCACGAACCACAAGGTGAGCGGGATCAGGGCAATCGCCGAAATCCGCTCCATCCACCAGTGATGCACGCCGTCCTTGGCCGATCCGAGGGCGATAGCACTCCGCAGAGAGCTCTGCATTTTAGCCATTTTTTCCTCCCTCCGCTTTTCTAGACGCTCAGGCCGACGACCCAGGCGATCACGGTCAGGCTCAACGCGCAAGCGACCATGATGTACCCGGACTGATAGATCTCCTTGAGGGACAGCAGACGCCCGGTATCCCAGAGCATGTGCCGAACGCCGTTGCACATGTGATAGAACAGCGCGAACGACCAACCGAAGATCAGGAGATAGCCGAACCACGAACCCAGGAAGTTCATGGCGGCGTCGTAGGCCTGCGGCCCAGCCGCGGCGGAAACGATCCAGTAGACGAACAGCAGCGTCCCGACGAACAGCGCCGCGCCGAAAATCCGGTGCAGGATCGAAAGGAACGAGGTCAAGGCGAACATGTTGTAAACTTGAAGGTGAGGCGAAACGGGCCCACCCCGGTGCAGACGTTCTTCCAGCAAGCTCATGGCGGAGTGCCCCTCTTCAGAATGGAGGCGGGAAAGCAAAATGGGACCGTGGCAGTCCTCTTTCCCATCCAGATTCGCACAGCAGATCAAACTCCTGGGCCACAGAGTACGCGGGTTGAACGACCGAAGTCAACGACCGTACCGCGACTTGTGGTTACGGCTTTGGTTATACTCATTCAACCTCGCGAACTCCACTTAAGTCCTTGGTGCGGCATCCGCTTCGATAGCCGCTATGGCTTCCGCGAGCGCCACGGCGCGGCGCGCGTTGTCAACGTGGAGTTGCTCGATCAGCTTGCCGTCGAGAACCACCACGCCCTTGCCTTCGGCCACCGCCGCCGCGTACGTGGCGATCAATCCGCGCGCCGCCGCGATATCCTCCGGCGCGGGGGCGAAGGCGGCATTCGCAACCTCGACGGTCTTCGGATGAATCAAAGTCTTGCCGTCGAAGCCGAGGCGCCGGCCCTGGGCACAGGCTTCGGCGAATCCCGAGTCGTCGGCAAGGTCGAGATGGACGCCGTCGAGCGCGGCGATGCCGAAGGCGCGGGCGGCGAGAATCACCAGGCCGAAGCTGGTCAGGAACGGTTCGCGGTCTCGGGTGTGCTCGCAATGGAGGTCCTTCGCGAGATCGGAAGTGCCCATCACCAGCCCGGCGACATACGGCGAGGCGCCCGCGATCTCGGCGGCGCGCAGGATTCCCATCGGGGTCTCCATCATGCACCAGATCGGCAGATCTTCCGGTCCGCCCGCAGCGCGCACCGCCACCTGCACCTGGCGCACCGCATCGGCGCTTTCGACCTTCGGGATCGCGAGGCCGTCCATCCCGGAGGTCGCGACCGCCTTGATGTCGTCCATGCCCCAGGGAGTGTTGATGGCGTTGATCCGCACGATCACCTCGCGGCGGCCGTAGGGCTTGGCCGAGCCCTTCAGCATGTCGGCGACGTTGGCGCGGGCGGCGGGCTTGGCGTCGGGCGAGACCGCGTCCTCAAGGTCGAGGATCAGGCCGTCGGCGGGCAGGCTCTTGGCCTTTTCGAGGGCGCGGATGTTGGAGCCCGGCATGTAGAGCACGCTGCGGCGCGGGCGAACGATGGCGGCCATGAAAAGTCTCCTGGTTGTGCGGATCCGATGCGGGAAAGCGAATGTCCCGTTTACTTTAAACCATGCGCCGGAGGTGGCAAGATGCACCCCTTCGCCGATTTCCTCCGCGCAACGGATACACACCCATGAGCATCCTCTCGATCCAGTCCCACGTCGCCTTCGGTCACGTCGGCAACGCCGCCGCCGTGCTGCCGCTCCAACTGATGGGCCACGAGGTCTGGCCGATCCACACCGTGCAGTTCTCCAATCACACCGGCTACGGCAAATGGACCGGCCAGGTGTTCGACGCCGCGATCATCGGCGAGCTGCTGCACGGCATCGGCGAGCGGGGCGTGCTGCCGTCGTGCCGTGCGGTGCTTTCGGGCTACATGGGCTCGCCCGCGACGATCCGCGAAGTCGCGAACGCGGTGGCGACGGTGCGCGCCGCCAACCCCGCGGCGATCTATTGCTGCGACCCGGTGATGGGGGATGTCGGGCGCGGCGTGTTCGTCCAGCCCGAGATCCCGAAGCTGATGATCGAGGTCGCGGTGCCGCTCGCCGACATCGTCACCCCCAACCAATTCGAGCTGGAGCTGATCACCGGCTGCCGCGTCGCGAGCGTGGCGGAAGCCATCGCCGCCGCCCGCGCGGTGATCGCCATGGGACCGAAGGTGGTGATCGTCACCAGCCTGGTGACCGCCGACGCCAAGCCCGACGAAATCCGCGTCCTCGCGGTCACCGCCGAGTCGGCCTGGACCGTGACCACGCCGCTCCTCGCCTTCCCGATTCCCCTCAACGGCGCGGGCGACGCGCTCGCCGCGCTGTTCCTCGGCCACACCCTCAAGGGACTCGGTGTCCCGGAAGCCCTCGCCGCGACGGTTTCTGGGCTGTTCCAACTCTTCGCCGAAACCCACAAAGCCGGAACCCGCGAACTCCAGCTCGTCGCCACCGGAATGAAACTGTTTGCCCCGGAGACGATTTTTTCGGTCGACGCGGTTGCCTGACCCGCACCTGTGCGATTGCCGCCCGGTGATTACAACGGTTCCTTGTCAATCTTTTGAAAAACTATAGAGTTTGTCTTCCCAAGCGCGTGCAGTATTCGGAATCGGAGACGACGATGGTGGGTGAAAGCGGTTTCGGCGCGGCACCGCGCGCGTCGAAGGCCTGGGTCGCGGCCTTAATCCTGTGCCTTGCGGGCGCGAGCGGCGCGGAGGGAGCGGAATTCCAGCTCGGCGGTTCCGGCGCGACCCTCGGCACGATGCGCGTGCTCGCCGACGCTTACACCGCGAAACACCCCGAGACCACCTTCGTCGTCCTGCCGAGCATGGGCAGCAGCGGCGGGATCAAGGCCGCGCTCGCCGGGGCGGTCGCCCTCGGCCTCAGCACCCGGCCGCTCAAGTCCGACGAGAGCGCCGCCGGGGCGGTCTCGGTGGAATACGGCCGCACGCCGTTCGTCTTCGCCACCGCCCCCGGCACGCCGGTGGACGGCATCTCGACCCGCCAACTCGCCGACATCTACGCCGGACGCCTGACCGAATGGCCCGACGGCACTCGTATCCGGATGATCCTCCGCCCGGTCAGCGATTCCGACAACGACGCGATCAAGGCGATCTCGGCCGAGGTTCGCCAGGGCCTCGACATCGCCGAGACGCGCCCGGGCATGGCCTTCGCCGTGACCGACCAGGAAGCCGCCAAGGCGATCGAGACCACGCCGGGCGGCATCGGCCCATCGACCCTCGCGCTGATCCGTTCCGAAGGCCGCAATCTCAAGGCCCTCAAGCTCGACGGCATCGCGCCCTCGCCCGACTCCCTCGCCGACGGCAGCTATCCGCTCGGCAAGTCGTTGTCGATCGTGCGCACGCCGAAATCGCCGCCCGAAGCGCTCGACTTCCTCGACTTCGTCGGCTCCGCCGAGGGCCGCGCGATCCTTGCCCGCACCGGACATCTGACCCGATGAACACGGCCCAGCCCCGCGAGCCGTTGATCCAGGGCGCACCGCCGAAATCGCGGTTGCTGCGCCGCCTCGTCGTCGCCATCGTGCTGCTGATCGCGATCGGCTTGCCGGTCGCCACCTTCTCCATCGCCTACCATGCGCGCGGCGCGGTCCTCCAGACCAAGGCCGACGTCAAGGCCGAGTTCGTCAGCCAGGCGATCGCGCTGTCGCCGCGAATGTGGCGCTTCGAGCAGGTTCGCCTGCGCGACGTGATGACCCGCTTCCCGCAGGAACTCGCCGACGAGCAGGCGCGGGTGATCTCGGACACCGGCGAGGAGATCACCACCTCGAACCACCGCATCGCGCCGCCGATGATCAGCCGCACCGCACCGATCTATGATTCCGGCGTACGCGCGGGCCATGTCGAGGTGCGGCGCTCGCTCCACGACATCCTCCTCCAGACCCTCGCCGCCGCCGGCGCTGGCATCCTCCTCGCGAGCGGGATGTTCGGAATGATGCGGCGGCTGGAACTGCGCGAAAAGCGCGCGGTCCGCGCGATGTTCGACGAGCGCGAGCGCGCCCGCATCACCCTGCATGCGATCAGCGACGGCGTGATCACCGTCAATCTCGCGCAGCGCATCGAATACCTCAACCCCGCCGCCGAACGCCTCACCCAATGGCCGCTCGCCGAGGCGCTCGGCCGCCCGCTCGGCGAAATCTGCACCCTCGTCGACGAGACCACGATGGCCCCGGCCGCCACGCCGCTCCTGGCGGCGATGGAGGAAGACCGGGTACAGGGCTTCAGCGGCAAGGAAACCGCGCTGATGCGCCGCGACGGCAGTTCGCTCGCGATCGAGGAGTCCGCCGCGCCGATCCGCAACGCCGAGGGCGGCGTGATCGGCGGCGTGATGGTGCTGCACGACGTCAGCCTCACCCGCCGGATGGAAAAGCGCGCGCTCTGGGACGCCACCCACGACCTCCTCACCGGCCTCGCCAATCGCCGCGACTTCGAGGCGCGGATCGACGCCTCGCTCGCCCGCGCCCGCGCCACCGGGGAGCAGGACGTGTTCTGCTACCTCGATCTCGACCAGTTCAAGATCGTCAACGACAACTGCGGCCACTCCGCCGGCGACGCCCTCCTGAAGCAGATTTCGGGGGTGCTGCACGGTCGCCTGCGACGCAGCGATTCCCTCGCCCGCCTCGGCGGCGACGAGTTCGGCGTCCTGATCGAGAACTGCGCCATCGAACGCGCCCAGGCGATCGCCAACGACCTCCTGACGGCGGTGCGGGAATATCGCTTCCTCTGGGACGGCAAGTCCTTCGGCATCGGCGTGAGCATCGGCCTCGTCGCGATCACCGGCGAAACCGGCAGCCGCGCCGACGTCTTCGCCGCGGTCGACGCCGCCTGCTATGCGGCCAAGGAACAGGGGCGCAATCGAGTCTGCGTCTACCGCAGCAGCGACAGCGACATCGCCCAGCGCCGCAGCGAAATGAACTGGGCCGCGCGCCTCACCGAAGCGATCGAGGCGGACCGCCTGGCGCTCTATTACCAGCCCTACCAGCCGCTCAACGACGGCGTGGCGGCGAACGGCCCGCACCTCGAAGTGCTGCTGCGGCTGGTCGAAGCCGACGGCGCGATCGTCCTGCCCGGCGTGTTCCTCCCCGCCGCCGAGCGCTACGGCATCATGCCGAGCATCGACCGCTGGGTGATCTCCCACGTTTTCTCCCGCTACCACGGCCTGTGCAGCCGCTTCGGCGAAGGCCTCACCTGCGCGATCAACCTCTCGGGCGCGACCCTCAACGCGGGCGGAATTCTCGAATTCATCCGCGAGCAAGCGGCGGCCCACGCGATTCCGCCCGGCGCGATCTGCTTCGAGATCACCGAGACCGCCGCGATCAACAACATCCGCGCCGCACTGCAGTTCATGACCGCGACCAAGGCGCTCGGCTTCCACTTCGCCCTCGACGACTTCGGCGTCGGCACCAGTTCGCTCGCCTATCTCAAGACCCTGCCGGTGGATTACCTGAAGATCGACGGCAGCTTCGTGCGCAACATCGTCAGCGACCCGATCGACCGGGCGATGACCGAAACCATCAACCGCGTCGGCCACTTGATGGGCCTGCAGACCGTCGGCGAATACGCCGCGTCGACCGAGATCATCGCGGCGCTCGCCGAAATCGGCGTCGATTTCGCGCAGGGCTTCGCGGTGCAGGAGCCCGAACCCCTGCCGCCGCCGATGGTTTCCGGATCGTTCTAAGGGCTAGCGCAGCAGCGCGTCGAGGGCGTTGAGGAAGCGCGAGCGGTCCTGCGGCGAAAAGCCCCTCGGCCCGCCGCCGGAAATCTCGCCGGTGTCGCGGAGGTCGGTCATCAGGTCCCGCACCGCGAGCGCCATGCCCATGCTGTCGGCGTCGAAGACCTTGCCGTTGGGGGCGAGCGCCTTCGCCCCCTTCGCGACGCAGCGCGCCGCGAGCGGCACGTCGTTGGTGACGCAGACGTCGCCCGCGAGGATCGCCGCCGCGATCCAATCGTCGGCGGCGTCGGGCGTCGCCTCCACCACCACCGAACGCAGCAACGGATGCCCGCCGGTGCGAAAGCCGCGATTGCTCACCAGCACCACCGGCAGGTCGCGGCGCTCGGCGACCTTGACCACTTCGTCCTTCACCGGGCAGGCGTCGGCGTCGATATAGAGCGTGGTCATTGCGCGGGGTCCTTCGCCAGCATCTTCGCGCCCTGCATCCACGCCCACGACACCAGGACCGCCGCCACCGCGCCGAGGCAGGCTTCGAAGAAGCGCATGCCTACGGTGAGCAGCGGGTTCTGCCCCGGGTTCATCTCGCCCTGGAGCATGATCACGGTGACGGTGATCGCCGCCAGCCGCCCACCGTCGCCGTGATTGAGCCAGGTCGCGCCGAACACCGCGAGCCCGACGCACACCGCCAGCCCGACCATGGTGAACGGCAACAGCAGCAGATAGGTGCCCGAAACCAGCGCACCCACCACCGTACCCCAAACCCGGAGGCGCGCCGCCGAGCCGGTGGCCGAGACGTCGCTCTGCAGCACCACGATCGCCGAGATCGAGGCCCAAAGCGCGCCGAACACCGCCGACGAAGGATGGAGGAGACCGGTAGACGCCATCGCGGAAGCGAAGGAAATCAGCACCGCGAAGCCGAGTTGCGTGCCTCGGGCGGCACTGTTGGAAATACGGGCGGAAAACTGCATGAAAAATTCCTGGAACAGACAGAAACGGCGCGGTCCACGAAGGACCGCGCCGTGACTTCTTCGGTGCGAGCCGGGAGACCTACTTCTTCAAGTGGTCGCGAATCAGCACTTCGGCAATCTGTACCGCGTTCAAAGCCGCGCCCTTGCGCAGATTGTCGGCGACGCACCAGAACGACAGGCCGTTCTTCACCGTCTGGTCGACGCGAATCCGCGACACGAAGACGTTGTCCTCGCCCGCGCACTCGACCGGAGTGACGTAGCCGCCGTTCTCGCGCATATCGACGATGCTGATGCCCTCGGCGGCCTTCAGCACCTTGCGGGCGGACTCGTCGGTGATCGGCTTGACGGTCTCGATGTTGACGTACTCGGCATGGCCGATGAACACCGGAACGCGGCAGCAGTTGGCGTGGACCTGGATGTCGGGATCGAGGATCTTGGCGGTCTCGACCGTCATCTTCCACTCTTCCTTGGTCGCGCCGTCATCCATGAACACGTCGATATGCGGGATCACGTTGAACGCGATCTGCTTGGTGAACTTCTTCTGAGTCTTGGTGAACGGGTCGTTCATGTAGATGCCGCGAGTCTGGTTGAACAGCTCGTCCATCGCATCCTTGCCGCCGCCCGAAACCGACTGATAGCTCGACACCACGACGCGCTTGATCCCGAAGGCGACGTGCAACGGCTTCAGCGCCACGACCATCTGGATCGTCGAGCAGTTCGGGTTGGCGATGATGCCGCGCTTCTTGTAGCCCGCGACCGCGTCCGGATTGACTTCCGGCACCACCAGCGGCACGTCCGGGTCCATGCGGAAGTGCGAGGTATTGTCGATCACGACGCAACCGGCAGCGGCGGCACGCGGCGCGAAAACCTTGGACACCGAGGCTCCCGGCGAGGAGAGCGCGATGTCCACCCCAGTGAAATCGAAAGTCTCAAGGTCTTGGACTTTAAGAACGACGTCTTCACCGAAAGAGATCTCAGTGCCGACCGAGCGCTTCGACGCCAGGGCGATCACTTCATCCACGGGGAATTTCCGCTCAGCCAAAATGCTCAGCATTTCGCGGCCGACGTTCCCCGTCGCGCCAACGACTGCAACCTTGTAGCCCATTTCGATATCCGTTCGTTAATCGAGGCTAGAATGAGGGAGGGCCCGCGAGGGGCCTTCCCGGTTCATGTGTGCAAAAGCCTACCCGAACCAGCGGGCGGCGCAAGCGAAACCGAAGGCTTTCAACCCTTCGCGAGGTGTTTCAGAACCGCGTCGCCCATTCCGGCGGTGCCGACCTTGGTCGCGCCGGGCTGCATGATGTCGCCGGTGCGGATGCCTTCCGCCAGCGTCGCCTTGACCGCCGTCTCCAGACGGTCGGCTGCGGCGTCGAGGTCGAAGGAATACCGCAGCATCATCGCGAGCGAGAGAATCATCGCCAGCGGGTTTGCGAGATCCCGGCCCGCGATGTCGGGCGCGGAGCCGTGTACCGGCTCGTAAAGCGCGTTGCGCTTGCCGTTCGCGTCGGCTGCGCCGAGGCTCGCCGAGGGCAGCATGCCGAGCGA
>DBTR01000036.1:20465-21830 GCA_002307145.1 Rhodospirillum sp. UBA1311
GGCAGCATGCCGAGCGAGCCGGTGAGCATCGCCGCGCAGTCGGAGAGGATGTCGCCGAACATGTTCGTCGTCACCATCACGTCGAACTGCTTCGGATTGCGCACCAGCTGCATCGCGGCGTTGTCGACGTAGAGGTGGGAGAGCGCCACGTCCGGGTAATCCTTGGCGACGACTTCCATTTCCTCACGCCAGAGGATCGTCGATTCCAGCACGTTCGCCTTGTCCACCGAGGTCACCCGCTTGCCGCGTTTGCAAGCGAGGTCGAACGCGACCTTGCCGATGCGGCGGATTTCCGGGGTGGTGTAGACCAGGGTGTTGAAGCCCTTGCGATCGCCGTTCGGCAAAGTTTCGATGCCGCGCGGCTGGCCGAAATAGATGCCGCCGGTCAGCTCGCGCACGATCATGATGTCGAGGCCCGCGACCACCTCGCGCTTCAGCGTCGACGCCTCGGCCAGTTCCTCGAACACGATTGCCGGGCGCAGGTTGGCGAACAGGCCCATGTCCTTGCGGATGCGCAGCAAACCACGCTCCGGCTTCTTGTCGAAGGGCACGTTGTCCCACTTCGGGCCACCCACCGCGCCCATCAGCACCGCGTCGGCGGCCAGGCACGCGGCCACCGTCTCGTCGGTCAAGGGCACGCCGTGCGCGTCGATCGATGCGCCGCCGATCAACCCCTCGGAAAGCTCGAACGACGCAATCCCCGCCGTCTCCATCCACGCGATGATCCGGCGAACCTGCGCCATCACTTCCTGACCGATCCCGTCGCCGGGCAGCAGCATCACCTTCTTCTTCGCCGTCATCGCTTCATTGCCTTTCATTGCGCTCAACCCAAATCGGGGGACCGATTATTCCGCTCCCGCTCGAAAAAACCAGAGAAAATGACGAAAAAAGATCAAGACGCGGGCTCTGCCCGCACCCGCGAAGGGGCTCAGCCCCTTCGATCCCATGAGTTTTTGGTTTTTGCGCGAAGCGCCATAAGCCCGTCACGTTGCCGGACGGGAGATGGCGCTGACGCGCGGAAAAACAAAAACTTGCGGGAGGTCCGGAGGGGCTGGCCCCTCCGGCGGGTTCAAGGGCGGAGCCCTTGCCTGACGACTACACCCAGGGCTGGGTGGTTTTGCGGGCGGCCTCAAAGGCATCGATCTTCGGCTTTTTCACCAGGGTGAGGCCGATGTCGTCGAGGCCGTTGAGCAGGCAGTGGCGGCGGAACTCGTCGAGGTCGAAGCTGAACACTTCGCCGTCCGGCGTGTGGATTTCCTGGGTCTGCAGATCGACGGTGAAGGTGGCGTTGGCGCCGTTGTCGGCGGCCTTCATCAGCTTGTCGCAGACCTCCTGCGGCGCCTTGATCGGCAGGATGCCGTTCTT
>DBTR01000007.1:0-4741 GCA_002307145.1 Rhodospirillum sp. UBA1311
GCTGCGACCACCGCTGCACCTTCTGCATCATCCCGTTCGCGCGCGGACCGAACCTCAGCCAGCCGCGCGAGCGCATCGCCGAACAGATCCGCCAACTGATCGAAAGCGGCACGCCCGAGATCGTGCTGACCGGCGTCGACATCACCGCCTACGGCGCCGACACCCCGGAAGGGCCGCAACTCGGCAAGCTGATCCGCTACCTCCTCGACGAAGTGCCGGAGATGCGGCGCCTCCGCCTTACCTCGCTCGACCCGGTGGAAATCGACGACGACACCTTCCGCCTCCTCGTCGAGGAACCCCGGATGATGCCCCACGTCCACCTCTCGGTGCAGGCGGGCGACGACATGATCCTCAAGCGGATGAAGCGCCGCCACCTCCGCCACGACGTGCTCGCGGTGGCGAACCGCCTGCGCGCCCAGCGCCCGGAGATCGCGCTCGGCGCCGACATCATCGCGGGCTTCCCCACCGAAACCGACGAGATGTTCCGAAACGGCCTCGCGCTGGTCGACGAAGCCGACATCACCCACCTCCACGTCTTCCCGTTCTCGCCCCGCCCCGGCACCCCGGCGGCGAAGATGCCCCAGGTCAGGGGCGACGTGGTCAAGGAACGCGCCCGCGCACTTCGCGACGCCGGGCAGCGCCGCATGGCCGCGCTGCTCGACACCTGGGTCGGCCGCATCGCGACCACCGTGGTCGAGAACCAGGGCCATGGCCGCACCGACCATTACCTGCCGATATCTCTCGAAATCGGGCCGGAAGCCTTGACGCCGCCGCCCGAGGTTGGCACCGTCGCAGCCATTCGCGTCCACAGCCACGACGGCACCACCCTTTACGGAACCCCGGCATGAGCGAAAACGACACTTCCGGCTGGCTTGCGCGCCTGCGCGCAGGGTTGGCGCGCTCGTCCTCGCGCCTCGCCCAGGGCATCGGCGCGCTGTTCACCCGCCGCACCCTCGACGAAGCCGCCCTCGAAGACCTCGAAGACCTGCTGATCACCGCCGACATCGGGGTTTCCACCTCGGCCCGCCTCGTCGAAAGCCTGCGCACCTCGCGCCTCGGCAAGGACGTGACGCCCGAGGAAATTCGCGCCGCGCTCGCCGACGAGATCGCCCGGATCCTCGAACCCGTCGCCAAGCCGCTGGTCTTCGACTCCACCAAGAAGCCCCATGTCGTCCTCGTCGTCGGCGTCAACGGCGCGGGCAAGACCACCACCATCGGCAAGATCGCAAAATCGCTGAAGGATCAAGGCCTCGGCGTGGTGATGGCGGCGGGCGACACCTTCCGCGCCGCCGCCGTCGAGCAGCTCCAGGTCTGGGGCAAGCGCACCGACTGCCCGGTGATGGCCCGCGCGATCGGCTCGGACGCCGCAGGCGTCGCCTTCGACGCGCTGAAACTCGCGACCGCCCGCAAGGACGACGTCCTCCTCATCGACACCGCCGGACGCCTCCACAACCGCACCGAACTGATGGCGGAACTGGAAAAGATCTCCCGCGTGCTGAAAAAGCTCGTCCCCGACGCGCCCCACACCACCCTCCTCGTCCTCGACGCCACCACCGGCCAGAATGCCCACCAGCAGGTCGACATCTTCAAACAGATGGTCCACGTCGACGGCATCGCGATGACCAAGCTCGACGGCACCGCCAAAGGCGGCGTGGTCGTCTCGATCGCCGAAAAACACGGCATCCCGGTCCACTTCGCCGGCGTCGGCGAATCCGCCGAAGACCTCCGCCCGTTCTCCGCCCGAGACTATGCGCGGGGACTGATGGGACTTCCGGCGGAAGAGGAAGACTAAGACCAGGGCTCCGCCCTGGACCCGCTAGGGGCCGGGGGCCCCTAGAACCCCGTTCCTTTTGTTTTTGCGCGTTAGCGCCATAAGCCCGCTCTCGATGCAGAGCGGGTTGATTGCGCTTCGCGCGTAAAGCCAAGAAATGGGGTCTGGGGCCCAAGGCCCCAGCGGGTGCGGGCGAAGCCCGCAGACCTTCGTCAGACCAGAATGTCGAGATAGGTGCCGCGCGGCGAGGCGCGGTCGTAGACGCGGCCGTTGGCGGAGACGAGATTGTCGGTCTCGGGGACGCGGCGGCTCCAGGCCTTGAGCGAATCGTCGCCGGTGCTGGCGGTCTCGGAGCGGGCGGAGACGCGGCGCACGGATGGGCGCGGCGACCCGAGATCCTGGGGCCGTATCGTACCGCTTGACTTGATCCCGCCGCTTTCCATACCTAGGCATCCGCTGGGCCACTGACCGTGTGGATACTAGGTCATCCTGGCATCGTCAACAAGTACCGTAAAACCCGGAGTTGCTTCTCTTGGCCGCCTCATCCGACCCGTTATCCAGCGTTGCCGACGACGTCGAGCGCGCGATTTCCCATTTCCGGATCGAGGACCTTTGGGGGCCGGACATGCGCCGGACGCTGGAATCGCTCGCGATTCTCCTGGCATTCGTGGTCTTCAGCCGGTTGATCGCAAACTTCGTCTTGCGCCGGATCGAGAAGCGCGCGCCCGAGGCGCGGGGGCGGCGGCGGCAAGCGCTGGAAGCGCTGCGCGGGCCGGTGCGGATGGTGCCGTTGATCGTCGGGTTTGCGCTCGCGGGCCAGCACATGGCGTTCGGCCGGGATCTTGCGGCATTGCATGTGGTGATCGTCCGCTCGCTCTGGGTGTTCGCGATGTTCTGGGGCCTGCATGCCCTGGTCGCGCCGATGTCCTTCGTCTTCAATCACTTGCAGAAGGTATTCTCCGCCTCGTTGGTGAGCTGGGTGGTGAAGGCGATCAAGGTGCTGATCGTGCTGATCGGCGCGGCGACGATTCTCGACATGTGGGGGGTGAAGGTCGCACCGATCCTGGCGGGCTTCGGCTTGTTCGGCGTCGCGGTGGCGTTGGGCGCACAGGATTTGTTCAAGAACCTGATCTCGGGGCTGCTGATCATCGCCGAGAAGCGATTCAACCCCGGCGACTGGGTACGGGTGGACGGCGTGGTCGAGGGCGTGGTGGAGAGCATCGGCTTTCGCTCGACCCTGATCCGGCGCTTCGACAAAGCGCCGGTGTTCGTGCCGAATACCCAGCTTTCCGACCATGCGGTGACCAACTTCAGCCAGATGACCTATCGCCGGATCAATTGGACGATCGGCGTCGAGTACCGCACCACGGTGCGGCAGTTACGCACCATCCGCGACGACATCGAAGCCTACCTGCGCGCCAACAGCGAGATCGCCCAGCCGCCCGACGCGCCGATGGCGGTGCGGATCGACGCCTTCGGGCCGTCGTCCATCGACATTCTCGTCTACTGCTTCACCCGCACCACCGAATGGGCGGAGTGGCTCAGGGTGAAGGAGGCCTTGGCCTATCGGGTCCAGGAAATCGTCCTCGGCGCGGGCTCCGCCTTCGCCTTCCCGAGCCAGTCGGTCTACATCGAGGCCCTTCCCGCGCCCTTGGCCGAAGACCTGCCCGAGCGCTTCGCCCCGCCCGAAGCCAAAACCCTCGAACCCACCGCATGAATGCAAAAAAGGCCGCCCGATAGGGCGGCCTTTTTTAGGTTGGATCACGACGGTCAGGCGAGGAAATCGATCACCTGGCCGTTGGTCCCGGCCGGCACCGACGGCGCGTCGGTAGCGGGCGGGGCCGCCTTTTCGAGCATCTGGACCGCGTTCTGGCCCATCTCCGCCGATTGCTTGATCGCGGCGAGACTCAAGGTCTGCTGCAGCAGCGCTTGGTTGGCGTAGACGGCGGCGGTGGCGTCCATGGACAGATCCTCGTTATGCGAACCGATCGCAGCTTATCACACCTTGCCGTGGCAGTGCTTGTATTTCTTGCCCGAGCCGCAGGGGCAGAGGGCGTTGCGCTGCACCCGGCTCCAGGTCGAGGGGTCGTTGGGGTCGACGACGGGCTCCGGCGGCGCGGCGCGCATGTCGATCTGCGGAGCGGCGACGGCGGCCGGCTGTTCCTCTTCCGGCGGGCGCATTTCGATGCGGGAGAGCATCGTGGTGACGCGCTCGCGGTAGAGCGAGAGCATGCCGTGGAACATGTCGAAGGCTTCCTGCTTGTACTCGTTCAGCGGGTCGCGCTGGCCGTAGGCGCGCAGGCCGATGCCCTGGCGCAGATGGTCGAGGCCGAGCAGGTGTTCCTTCCAGGTCTGGTCGAGGATCTGCAGGACCAGCGACTTTTCGATCATCCGCATCACCGCCGGGCCGAAGTTGGCGGCCTTTTCCGCCATCCGATGGTCGGCGGCGCGAAGGATGCGTTCGAGGATTTCCTTGTCGGCGATGCCTTCCTCGGCGGCCCATTCGGCGATCGGCAGGTCGAGGCCGAGAATCCGCTGCACGTCGAGGATCAGGCCCTCGGTATCCCAATGCTCGGGCATCACCCGCTCGGGGATGCGCGCGGCGACGAAGTCCTCGATCACCTCGTGGCGGGTGTCGGCCACGAGCTCCTGGACGTCGTCCGCCTGCATCAGTTCGCGGCGCTGGGCGTAGATCGCCTTGCGCTGGTCGTTCATCACGTCGTCGAAGCGCAGCAGGTTCTTGCGGATTTCGAAGTTGCGCACCTCGACCTTCTGCTGCGCCTTTTCGAGCGCCTTGTTGATCCACGGATGGGTGATCGCCTCGCCTTCTTCGAGGCCGAGCTTCTGCAGCATGCCGTCCATGCGCTCGGAGCCGAAGATCCGCATCAGGTCGTCTTCGAGCGAGAGGAAGAACTTCGACGCGCCGGGATCGCCCTGGCGGCCGGAGCGGCCGCGCAACTGGTTGTCGAT
>DBTR01000007.1:5009-5191 GCA_002307145.1 Rhodospirillum sp. UBA1311
CGGCTTTCGTGGCGCTCGGTGCCGACGACGTAGAGGCCGCCCGCGGCGCGCGCCTGGTCGGCGCGAACCTGGACTTCGGCACGGATCTCGGCCTCGCGGCGGGCGCGTTCGGCTTCGTCCTCGACTTCGGCGAGCTCGATCGCGATGCGCATGTCGACGTTGCCGCCGAGCTGGATGTCGGT
>DBTR01000007.1:5472-5946 GCA_002307145.1 Rhodospirillum sp. UBA1311
CCATGTTGGTGGCGATGGTCACCGCGCCCGGCACGCCGGCCTGGGAGATGATGAAGGCTTCCTGCTCGTGGTAGCGGGCGTTCAGCACCTGGGGCTGGACCTTGCCCTTCTTGCGCAGGAGATCGGCGAGCATCTCGGACTTTTCGATCGAGGTGGTACCGACCAGGATCGGCTGGCCCCGGCTGTGGCAATCCTCGACGAGTTCGATGATCGCGGCGAACTTCTCGCGCGCCGAGCGATAGACCTCGTCGTCGTAATCCTTGCGCGCGACCGGCACGTTGGTCGGCATTTCAAGAACTTGGAGCTTGTAGATCGTGTCGAACTCGACGGCCTCGGTCTGCGCCGTGCCGGTCATGCCCGCGAGCTTCGGATAGAGGCGGAAGTAGTTCTGGAAGGTGACCGACGCGAGGGTCTGGTTCTCCTGCTGGATCTTCACCTTTTCCTTGGCTTCGAGCGCCTGGTGCAGGCCTTCCG
>DBTR01000007.1:6211-6588 GCA_002307145.1 Rhodospirillum sp. UBA1311
CCTTCCGAATAGCGGCGGCCTTCCATCATCCGGCCGGTGAACTCGTCGATGATGACGATCGCGCCGTCCTTGACGATGTAGTCGGTATCGCGGCTGAACAGCTTGTGGGCGCGCAGCGCCTGGTTGATGTGGTGGACGAGGGAGACCTGGCCGATGTCGTAGAGGCTCGCGCCCTCGGCGATCGTGCCCCGTTCGCGCAGCACCGCCTCGACATGCTCGACGCCCGCGTCGGTCAAGGTGACGGCGCGCTGCTTCTCGTCCTTCTCGAAATCTTCCGGACCGAGCAGCGGAATCACCGTGTCGGCCATCTTGTACATGTCCGAGGAATCCTCGGCCGGGCCGGAGATGATCAGGGGCGTGCGCGCCTCGTCGATCAG
>DBTR01000075.1:0-4109 GCA_002307145.1 Rhodospirillum sp. UBA1311
ACTTCCCGATCGTGTCCGGCAACGTCTCCCTCTACAACGAGACCAACGGACGCGGCATCCTGCCGACCCCGACGATCGGCGGCGTCGGCCTGATGCCGCACGTCGACGCTTCCGTCGGCATCGCCTTCACCGGCACCGGTCAGGCGCTGATCGCGATCGGCGCGGAAGGTTCGTGGCTCGGCCGCTCGCTCTATCTCGACGTGGTCTGCGGCCGCGACGAAGGCGCGCCGCCGCCGGTCGACCTCAAGGCCGAGCGCCGCAACGGCGACTTCGTCCGGGGCCTGATCCGCGAAGGCCTGGTCGAGTCCTGCCATGACCTGTCGGAAGGCGGCCTCCTCGTCGCCGTGGCGGAAATGGCGATGGCCTCGGGCATCGGCGCGAACCTGAACGTTTCCGGCCCCGATCTCCACGCCAAGCTGTTCGGCGAAGATCAGGCGCGCTACGTCCTGGCCGTCGCCGAGGGCAAGGCCGCCGAAGTTCTCGCCAACGCCGAGAAGACCGGGGTCCCGGCGCGGCGGATCGGCTCGACCACCGGCGGCGACATCGTCGTCAACGGCGAGGCGGTCGCTGTGGCCAAGCTGAAGGCCGCGCACGAAGGCTGGTTCCCCGCATTCATGGCCTGACCGGCCGAACGGACCCAAATCCACCGATACGGTGGCGCAGATCACACTCCGGATTTGCGCCACCCCTTACCTTGATCGGCTCGGTCGCGCCGGAATAGCCCGTCGCGAGATTTGGAAAGTCGCAACTCCGTGTCCGCCCCCCCGTCGCCCCGCCTCGCCGCCGATCCCGCCGCCGCCCGCGTCGGCGTGATCGCGGGCCTCCTCACCTTCGGCACCTGGGGTTTGCTTCCGCTTTACCTCAAGCAGCTCGCCGACATTCCGCCGCCCGAAGTCCTCGCCAATCGCGTGGTCTGGAGCGTGGTGATGATGGCGATCTTCATCGTGCTGCTGCGCGAGTGGAAGCCGCTGCTCGCGGCGATGCGCAATCGCCGGATAATGCTCACGCTGATCGCTACCGCATCGCTGATCACCGTCAACTGGCTGATCTACATTTTCGCGGTATCGAGCGGACATATCCTCCAGGCGAGCCTGGGCTATTTCATCAACCCGCTGATCAGCGTGCTGTTCGGCTTCGTCTTCCTGCGCGAGACGATGGCGCGGCAGCACTGGATCGCGGTCGGCCTCGCCGCTCTCGGCGTCGGCTTCCTGATCGTGCGGCTCGGCGAGATTCCAGTGGTCTCCCTCGGTCTCGCTCTCACCTTCGCCACCTACGGCCTGCTGCGCAAGACCATCCCGGTCACCGGAATTACCGGCATGACCATCGAGAGCCTGCTGATCGGCCCGCTGGCGCTCGCCTACCTGCTCTGGCTCGACCACCAGGGCGTCGGCCACTTCGGCAACGACGGCGCGTTGCGCGACGGGCTCCTGATCCTCGGCGGCCCACTCACCGCGATCCCGCTGGTGCTGTTCGGCATCGCGGTGCGGCGGGTGCGGCTATCCACCATCGGCCTGATGCAGTATATTGCTCCAAGCGGGCAGTTCCTGCTCGCGACGCAACTTTACGACGAGCCGTTTACCGCGACCCACGCCTGGGCATTTTCCTGTATCTGGATGGGCCTGGCGATCTATTCGGCGCCGCGCTCGTGGTTGCGGCGCATCGGTTTGGGTGGGGCCTGAGCTTCTGGGGAGAGACGCCGGGATGGATGAAAATCCGATTTTCACGCGCATCCGCAAGGATATCGAGACCCATGCGGTGGTCCTCTACATGGAGGGCACGCCGATGTTCCCGCTCACCAATCGCGGCGCGGCGGTGACCCAGGCGCTCGATTTGATGGGCGTGGCCTACAAGTCGGTCAACCTCAACGACGACCCGGAAATCCGCGACGCGATCAAGACCGCGCCCGATGCGCCGGAAACCCCGCACCTCTACATCCACGGCCGCTTCGCCGGCGGCGGCTCCGAGATCCGCGATCTCGCCAAGTCGGGGGCGCTGAAGGCGCTTCTCGACGCAGCCGGAATCGCCGCCCAGCCGCTCGCCTAAGCCTCCGACGCGGGCTTTTCCGGCGGCGGCTCGGGGGGCATGCCGTCGTAAAGCCGCGCCAGCGCCTGCCCAAGCGCATGGCCCGAGGCGGCGGCGAGCAGCAGCAGCATGCCGAAGCCGATGCCGCGCCAGATCCCGGCGATGCCGCCGAGCGGCCCGCCGACGAGGTCGCGCATCCCCTTGGCGCTTTCCGACGCCAGCGGGAACAGGCAGAGGAAGGTCAACCCGATCCCCGCCAGCCAGCCGCCGCGCTCGGCAGTCAGCACCAGCGCCTCGCGATAGTCGATGCGCCAGCCGATCGCCGCCGCCGCCACCGCTATCAGGAGCCGCATCACGCCGAGCATGATTCCCGGGATCACCACCAGCCCGGATGCGAACAGCACCAACCCCCGCGCGGGAAAGCCCTCGACACGGTTGCCGGTAAGCCCGGTGGAGAGCAGGTCGAGCCCGAGCGCAAGCGCCATCACCGCCGCCATCACCATCAGGAGCAGGTCGAGCGCCTGGCGCAGTCCGGTGGTTTCGAGATAGCGGGGCGGTTCGGAGGTCGCCGCGCCGCGAAAGCCGATGCGGCACCACGCCAGCACGCAGGGCAGGCAGACCGCGACCTCAAGCGTCCAGCGCACCGCGATCGCCACCACGCCGCCGACCGGCATGTCCTGCTGGTCGAGGCCGTAGACCACCGACGCGACTCCCCATATCCCGATGAAGGGGATCAGAGCGGTGCGCAGCAACCAGCCGGGATGGGAAACGATCTCGCCGAGGGCGGCCAGGATCATGTCGAAAGCGTCGCGCCCGGTCACCGGACATTCGGAAGGCCGAATCATCGCGAAAATCCTGTCGTGTGCGCGCCGCCGTCGGGCCGCACACAATTTTGCCACAGGGCGAGTCACCGCGCTTTAACTTTTCGCCGCTAGGCTGACCGGAGCAATCCCTGAGGGGGAGACTCCAAGATGCCGTCCGCACGCGTCGCCGTCGTGATCCCGACGTTCAACAACGCCGCCACGCTGGTGCGCACGGTGGAGAGCGTGATCGTCGCCACCGACCACGCCAACGCCAGCGCCGATCTCGAACTCCACACCGAGATCGTGGTGGTGGACGACGGCTCGACCGACGACACCCGCGCCGTCTTCGATTGCCTCGCCGCCCACCTCGCTCCCCTGCCCGCAATCACCTTCAAGACCGCGTCGACCGGCGGCAACCGGGGCGCGGGTCCGGCCCGCAACACCGGCGTGCGCCACGCCAGCGCGCCCCTGATCTGCTTCCTCGACGCCGACGACGAGTTCCTGCCGCCGCACCTCGACGCCTGCGTCCGCGCGCTGCTCGACGACCGCGAGATCGGCTACGTCTGGACGCGGCGGCAGCTCGACGTACCGATGCACCCCTCGTGGGGGCCTTCGCTCGACCGCAGCACGGTGATGAATCTCTGCATCCGGCGGATCTGGCACGAGATCGTCAAGGGGTTCCCGGAGCATCCCGACTTCCGCACCATGGGCACGGAAGACAGCTTCTACCGGATCGTCCTGCGCGCCCTGGTGCCGGGCCGCGAGATCGACATGGAAACCGTGCTGATCCACCACGCGCCCGGCAATTCCCTCGACCGCCAGCGTGACAAGCTCGCCACTCCGGTGGGCGAGTGGGACGGCGCCAAGGAGCTTTTCGTGCCGTCCGACGCGATCATGGCGACGCTCCAGGAACGCCTCGAATACGTCGAGCGCCTCAAGGGCGAAATCAGCGCCTAGCGCTCGTCGAGCCGGGTGACGAACCACTGCACCAGCCGTGACCACATCTCGTCGCGGATCGTCGCACCCTCGACATGGCTGTCGAGATTGGGGTTGTCGTTGATCTCGATGACGTGAACGCCGCGTGCGTTCTGCTTCAAGTCGACGCCGTAGAGTCCGCCGCCGATCAGCCGCGCCGCCTTCACCGCCGCCTGGATCACCTCGGGCGGCGCATCCTCGACCGCCACCGAGCGCACCCGACCCTCGATCGCGCTGCCGTCGCTGCCGTGCTTGATGATCTGCCAGTGATTGTGCGCCATCAGGTATTGGCAGGGGGACAACCGCTCG
>DBTR01000075.1:4351-10111 GCA_002307145.1 Rhodospirillum sp. UBA1311
TACTTGCAGGCATAGAGCAGTTCCCCATTGAGCACCCCGACCCGCCAGTCGTATTCCGTCGGCATGAACTCCTGCGCAAGCAGAAGGTCGGTCTCGACGAACATCTTTGCCGCGATGGTGTCGAGCGCGGTGCGATCCTCGATCTTGTGGACGCCGCGCGAGAACGATCCGTCGGGGATCTTCACCACCATCGGATAGCCAAGGTCATGCTCGGCGAGGTCGAGCGCCTGCGGCCCGTTCAACACCAGGCTGCGTGGGATCGAGATGTTGTGGGATTCCAGGAGTTCCTTGAGATAGACCTTGTTGGTGCAGCGGATCATCGACACCGTGTCGTCGATCACCGGCATGCCTTCCTGCTCGGCGCGGCGCGCGAAACGATAGGTGTGGTTGTCGATCGAGGTGGTCTCGCGGATGAACAGGGCGTCGTATTCGGCGAGCCGCGCAAGGTCGCCCTTCTCGATCGGATCGACCTCGACGCCGTGCCGCCGCGCCACCTGGGCGAAGCGTTCGAGCGAACTCTTCTTCGAGGGCGGCAGCGCCTCGCGCGGGTTGTGCAGCACCGCGAGGCCATAGCGCGAGGGAGTCTTGCTCTTCGCCGCCTGCCAGCCACGCCGGGTCTGGCGCTCCATCGCCGCCATCGCGAAGTCCTTTTGCTCGGCGGACAGGCGATGCAGCGACAGCGGCCGGATCTTCTCGATCGCGCGCCACGGCCCGGGCTCGACGGTGACTTCGAGCAACGGGCAGCGGAACCAGTCGAACAACAGCAGCGCGAAGCCTTCAAGGCCCGGAAACTCGGTGCGCCCGAAGGCGACGAACACCTTGAAGGGATCGTCGGGCGCATCGTCACGGCTCTTGAGGCAGCGGTTGAGCTTGTCCTCAAGGTCGGGCAGCGCGTCGCGGTACAACTCCTTGCGCGACAACTCCAGCATCGTCTGCACCGTCGGCATGACGCGGTGGCCGCGCGCTCCCGCGAGCAGCGAGGCGTAATATCCGGCGCTCTGGTAGGCGGTGTTGCGCGAGAGATTGATCACCGTCGGGCGGAGGCCGCCGAACAACTGCGGCCGCGCAAGATAGTCGCGCACCATCATCACCTTATGGGGGGTGTCGGCCTGGAGGACGTCGCGCGCGGAGTCGACCAAGATAATCCAGTCGGTCATTCTTGAGTTCTTCCCTTGATCACGACCGCCGCGCGCAACCGCGACTTTCCGTAGCAGGCCATGCGGTCGAATTCGTCTTCCGGGATAGGTAACGCTGCCGCCGCCATCGGGGTTTCGTCGTCGTCGGGCTCAAGCCACGGATCGTGGATGAAAATCCGGCCATCGGCGTGAGCGTAGGCGATCACCCAGTGGGGCGCGCGGGAGCGCAGCATCCGGTATTGACTCAGCAGCACCAGAACCACCGCGCCGCCGTCGAGGACGTCGCGGAGTTCGGCGCGGGAGAGCGCCTTTTCGTTGACCGCGACGCCAAGCGCCTTCGCCTGGTCGCGGAAGTCCTCCTGCGCCACCGTCATCACCGCCCGCTTCTCCGGATCGCGGACGGATTCGAGGAACAGCACCTCGGACGAATTGATGAACACCTCAGCGGCAAATCCATGGCGCGCCAACGCCACCGCCATGCCCATCGGATCGCAACCGCCCAATCCGGCGGTCATGAAGATCGTCGTCGCCTCGCGCCAGAGCCGGAGTTCGAGGCGGCGGTCGAGAGTGAGCGTGGCGTCGAAGGCCGCCATCGCCATCATCATCGCGGCGGAGCCGCAGGTGAATTCGGTGGTCTGGGGATAGTAGGGCACCGCGCGTCGCCCGGCATGGACGGTCTCGGGCGGTTCGGCGGTCAACCACTTGTGAAAGCGTAGCGCCGCCGCATGGTCTTCGTAATAGTCCGCGACCAGGCCGAACTGACGATAGCCATGGCTCTTGTAGAGGCCGATCGCGGGAGTGTTGTCGGGTCGGGATTCGAGGCGCATCACCGCGCAGCCGCGCGCGAACGCGAACCGCTCGGCCGCGCTCAGAAGCTGGAGGCCAAAACCCCGCCCCTTCGCCGTTGGGTCGACTGCAATGGAATAAAGCCGTGCCAGCGCCGTGCCGCTGCGATAGACCACGAGCGCATAGCCCCGCACCGCGCCGCTATCGTCGAGGACCAGCAGGCTCGACGTGTGCTTGCGCTCGACGAAACGCTTGAAGCTGCGCCGCGACAGGCGGTCGCCGGGGAACGCGCGATCTTCCAACTCCACCAGGGCTTCGAGATCGCCCGGCGTCGCCAGACGCAAACTGGGAGGTACGTCGGCACCTTCCACGTCGAGCGCCGGATGTTCGCCCCCAAACCCGTCCGCCATTTTCTGCTTACGCCTAATTGCTTTTGCCTGCGCCGGTTGACGAAACATCATCCCGTCGCGACGGGAATGCAAGCCCCGCCTGCACAAACAAAAACGCGCGACCGAAGCCGCGCGTTTTTCCGTGTCGAAAGGCGCCGATTAACGGCTGTAGAATTCGACCACCAGGTTCGGTTCCATCGGAACCGGGTACGGCACGTCGGCCAGCTTCGGCAGGCGCACGAAGGTGCCCTTCATCCCCTTGACGTCGACGTCGTAGTAGTCGGGGATATCGCGTTCACCGGATTCCTGCGCTTCGAGGATCAGCGCCATCTGCTTCGAGGCGTCGCGGATCTCGACGACGTCGCCCGGCTGCAGCATGTAGGAGGCGATGTTGACGCTCCGGCCGTTGACCTTCACGTGGCCGTGGTTGACGACCTGACGCGCGGCGAAGACGGTCGGAACCAGCTTCATGCGGTAGATCGCGGCGTCCAGGCGGCTCTCAAGGATGCCGATGAGGTTCTCGCCGGTGTCGCCCTGGCGACGCGAGGCCTCGGCATAGTAGCGGCGGAACTGACGCTCGGAAATGTTGGCGTAATAGCCCTTGAGCTTCTGCTTCGCCATCAGCTGGGTGCCGAAATCGGTCGGCTTGCGGCGACGCTGACCGTGCTGGCCCGGGCCGTATTCGCGCTTATTGATCGGGGACTTGGCACGGCCCCAGAGATTGACGCCCAAGCGGCGGTCAATCTTGTACTTACAGGCATGACGTTTCGACATTTTCTGTCCTGTTTTCGCGTTTCGCGTTTTGTCCCGGTAGGCCACCCGAAGGTGGCGTGACTGAGGCCATAGCTTTCGCGCCCCCAGTCCGCGTTCCCGGAAATGAGGCGGACACCATACTCACGGATGGCAGGATGTCAAGGAAAACCCAGGGGCTCCGCCCCTCGGAACCCCGCCGGGGTCGCGGACCCCATACCTCATTTGTTTTTCTTCGCGCGAAGCGCAATCAACCGTCACGCCGCGTGAAGGTATTATCGCGCTTCGCGCAAAACCAAAACTATCGGGGCCTAAGGCCCCAGCGGGCCCGGGCAGAGCCCGGACCTTCTACTTCCGAAACACCACCCGATCCACCCCGATCCGCTCCTGCCATCCGGCACGGACCAGTTCGGGGTCGGCGTGTTCTTCCTCGGGCACGCCGAGGCAGAGATAGGCGATCAGGTCCCAGGTTTCCGGCGCGTCGCAGGTTCTGGCGACTTCGGCGGGATCGAGGATCGAGATCATGCCGAGGCCCAGGCCACGCGCGCGGGCGGCGAGCCAAAGGGTCTGGACGGCGGCCACGACGGAATAGTGGACCGCCTGGGGCATGGTCTGGCGGCCGAGGCCGTGGCCTTCCGCCGGGTCGGTCTCGGCGAAGACGGCGATCTGCACCGGAGCGCGGTCGAGCCCGGCGAGCTTGAGCGCGGCGTAGGCCCGCGCCTTCTCGCCGTCGTAGCCTTCGAGAGCGCGAGCGTTGGCCGCTTCGAAGCTCGCCTTGACCGCGCCTCGGCGCTCCGCGGCTTCGACGAGGACGAAGCGCCAGGGCTGGGAATTGCCGACCGAGGGCGCGAGGCAGGCGATTTCAAGAAGCTCCTGGACGGTCGAGTCCGGCACCGGGTCGGTGGCGAAGCGGCGCACGTCGCGCCGCCAGACGAACAGCTCGGCGAGCTTGTCGCAGAACGCGGAATCGAACATCGGCTTGCTGGTGTAGAGGGGCTGCGGCTCGGGCCGCAGTTTTTCCACGTCGATGCCGAGCTTGCGGGCACGGCGCAACGAGCCGTGCGCGAGCTCGGTGACCATGCCGTGCAAGGTGCGGACTTCCTGCTCGGTGAGTTCGGCGCGATTGAACAGGTCGCGGATGTTGCGGACCATGCTCGGCCGCTTGTCCTCGACGCGGAGGAAGCCGCAGATTTCGAGTTCGCGTTCGAGGTGGGTGTAGAAGTTCAGCACCACGTCCTTGGAAGCGGGCACGGCTTCGTTGGTGACGAGCTCGTAGTCGGGAGTGTCGAGCCCCGCCTGGAACCACTCGTAGCTCAAGAGCAGCACCGCCTGGGCGAGATTGAGCGAGCAATAGGCGGGGTTGAGCGGCACTTCGCAGACCGCGTCGGCGAGCGAGACGTCGTCGTTGTCGAGCCCGGCACGCTCGGGACCGAAGAGGACGCCGACCTTCTGCCCGGCGGCAATGCGGGCGCGGATCTCGGCGGCGGCGCGCTTCGGGCTCAGCACCGGCTTGATCTGGTCGCGGCGGCGCGCGGTGGTGGCGAGGACCCAGTGGCAATCGGCGATCGCCTCGCGGGCGGTGGCGAACTCCTGTGCGGCGAAAAGCACCCGCTCCGAGCCCGACGACGCGGCGATCGCGCGCTCGGACGTGGCGGGCTCGACCGGCGCGACGAGGCGCAGGTGGGCGAGGCCGCAGTTCAGCATGGCGCGCGAGACCATGCCGACGTTCTCGGCCAGCTGCGGCCGCACCAGGATCATCGCGGGCTGGGAATCGGCATCCAGCGTTTCGACGGACAACCGCGAGGAATCGGTTCCGGCCATGAACTCACGCCTTCATCAGGAAGTGTACGATACTGTCGTGCAGCGCGTTGAACGAGGCGTCGATGATGTCTTCCGAAATCCCGACGGTGGTCCAGCGCGCGCCGGTCTTGGTGTCGGCGCTTTCGATCATCACCCGCGTGACGGCGGCGGTGCCGCGTTCCGGAGCCATGATCCGCACCTTGTAGTCGACCAGGGCGAGGCGTTCGAGCGCCGGAAACGCGGGCACCAGAACCTTCCGGAGAGCCGCGTCGAGGGCGTTGACCGGCCCATGCCCCTCCCCCGCCTCCATGAAGTAGCGGCCGTCGACGAGGATGCGCGCGGTGGCCTCGGAGACGATGATGAGTTCGCCCTTGGCATTGTAGCGACGCTCGTCGATCACCCGGAACGAATGCACGTTGAAGAAGTCGGGCACGCCGCCGAGGAACCGCCGCGCGAACAGCTCGAAGCTCGCGTCCGCGCCGTCGAAGGTGAGGCCGTTGGCCTCCTGTTCCTTGACCTCCGCGAGAAGCGCGTTGATCCGTTCGTCGGCCGGATCGGCGTCGACCCCGGCCTCGGCGAGCCGGGCGAGGATATTGGAGCGGCCGGACTGGTCGGAGACCACGACGCGGCGGACGTTGCCGACGGTTTCCGGATCGATGTGTTCGTAGCAGGAAGGATCCTTCGCCACCGCCGAGGCATGCAGGCCGCCCTTGTGGGCGAAGGCACTCACGCCGACGTAGGGCGCGTGGCGGTTGGGCGCGCGGTTGAGGCGCTCGTCGAGCATGTGGGAGGTGGTCTTGAGGTGGCGCAGGCCGTCCTCGGTGACGCCGGTCCGCATCCCCATCTTCAGCATCAGCGTCGGGATCAGCGACACCAGGTTGGCGTTGCCGCAGCGCTCG
>DBTR01000075.1:10360-22897 GCA_002307145.1 Rhodospirillum sp. UBA1311
TGGCGTTGCCGCAGCGCTCGCCGAGGCCGTTCAGCGTGCCCTGGATCTGGCGCACGCCCGCGCGCACGGCGGTGAGCGAGTTGGCCACCGCGTTCTCGGTGTCGTTGTGGCAGTGGATGCCGAGGTGGTCGCCCGGAACCCGCGCGGTCACCGCGCCGACGATCTCGGCGATTTCATGCGGCAGCGTACCGCCGTTGGTATCGCACAGCACCACCCAGCGCGCTCCCGCCTTATAGGCGGCCTCGACGCACGACAGCGCATACTCCGGATTGGCTTTGTAGCCGTCGAAGAAGTGCTCGGCGTCGAACATCACCTCGTCGACGCGCCCGAGCGCGACGGTGATGCTGTCGCCGACCATGCGGAGGTTTTCGTCCAGCTCCACGCCGAGCGCGACCTTGACCTGATGGTCCCAGGTCTTGCCGACCAGGGTGACGACCTTGGCGGCGGTGGTGAGCAGCGCCTGGAATCCCGGATCGTTGTCGGCGCTGCGGCCGGAGCGCCGCGTCATGCCGAAGGCGGAGAGGCGCGCATGGCGCAGTTTGGGCGGGTGCGCGAAGAACTGGTCGTCGGTGGCGTTGGCGCCGGGCCAGCCGCCCTCGACGTAGTCGATGCCGAGGCGGTCGAGTTCGGTGGCGATTGCCACCTTGTCGGCGGCGGTGAAGTCCACGCCCTGGGTCTGTGCGCCGTCGCGCAGGGTGCTGTCGTACAGATAAACCCGTTCGCCGTTCATTGGTCTCGCTCGATCATCGTCGGGAACCGATGAAAATGCGGCAAAACCCGCCGGACCACAAGGTTTTCAGACAATCCGCGCGACGCCGTCGTCGAGGATGCGGTTGAAACCGGCGAGCGGCACCGGGCGGCTGTAGAGATAGCCCTGCGCGGTGTCGCAGCCGTGATCTTTCAGGAAGCGCGCCTGCTCGACGGTCTCGACGCCTTCGGCGACGAGCTTGAGGTCGAGCGCCTTCGCCATGCCGATGATCGCGATGGTGACGGTCATGTCGTCGGCATTGGACGGGATGTTGCAGACGAAGGTCCGGTCGATCTTCAGGCTGTCGATCGGGAAGCGGGTGAGATAGCCGAACGACGAATAGCCCGAGCCGAAATCGTCGATCGCGATGGTGAGACCGAGGCTCTTGAGCCGCTGCAAGGTTTCGACGGTCTGGTCGATGTCCTCGACCAGCGCGCTTTCGGTGAGTTCGAGTTCGAGCAGGTAGGGAGGCAGGTCGAATTCATCGAGCAGGCGGCGGAGCGTGCGGTCGAGATTGGCGTCGCGGAACTGCACCGCCGACAGGTTGACCGCAACCGGCACCGCGAGATTGCCCGACTTCAGGCGCTCCGCCTGATCCTGGCAGACGCGGCGCAGCACCCATTCGCCGATGTCGCGGATCTGGCCGGTGGCCTCGGCGATCGGAATGAAGTCGACCGGCGAGACCAGCCCGAGCTCGGGGTGGAACCAGCGCAGCAGCGCCTCCGCCCCGGTGACCAGGCCGCTCTGGAGATTGACCTTCGGCTGGTAGTAGACCTGGAATTCATCGGCCTCGACCGCCGCAGCAAGCGCGGTTTCGAGCTTCTGGCGGAACACCAGGGAGGCACTCAGGGCCTCGTCGTAAAGCTGGATCGCCGAGCGCCCGCCCAGCTTCGCGGTGCGCACCGCAAACTCCGCGCCGCGCATCAGGTCTTCGGCGTGCGCGCCGGAATCCGGGTATTCGGCGATGCCGATGCTGCACGACAGGCGGATGTCGTGGTTGTCGACGATGATCGCCTTTTTCGTCGCGGTGACGATCTCGGCGGCGATCGGCAGGAGCTCGGAGGTGCCGCCCGCATCGTCGATGATCGCGACGAACTCGTCGGCGGAGAGGCGCGCGACCAGCCGCGCCCGGCCCGAGAGCGCGGCGGTGAGGCGCTTGGCGAACACCGTCAGCACCCGATCGCCGACGAGATGGCCGAAGCTGTCGTTGATCGCCTTGAAGTGGTCGAGGTCGAAGAACATCAGCGCGACGCGGCGCCCGCCCGCCTGCGCGCGCTCCAGCACATGCGCCAGGGTATCGTGGAAGTGGGTGCGATTGGCGAGATTGGTGAGCAGATCGTGCGTCGCCATCTGGACGATGCTTTCCTCATAGGCGATGCGCTCGGAAATGTCGCGGATCAGGCCGATGAACAGGTGGCGCTCGCCGAGATTGAGGTCGCGCACCGCCAGCTCGATCGGAAACAGCTCGTCGCCGCCGCGCCGCCCGAAGTGCCGCCGCCAGCCCGACACCCGGGCGGGCACGCCGCCGCGCAGGAAGATCGAGAGACCGTTCAAGGGCGGGCCTTCCGGCGAGTGGGCGGGCCCGAGCAGGCGGCCGACGTTGGTGCCGACGAGATCGCGGCTCGGAATGCCGAAGGTGGTCTCGGTGGCGCGATTGAGGGTTTCGATCCGGCCGTCCTCGTCGACCACGACGATCGCGTCGGCGACATTGTCCATGATCTTGCGAAGCTGTTCCTCGCGCGCGATGATCCGGCGCGAGGCGCGGTTGCGCCGGGTGGTATCGACGGCGGAAATCAGCACCAGTTCCTGCCCCGCCCAGGCCTCGATGCCTTCGGTCGGACAGTCCATCGCCAGCAGTTCGACGTCGATCAACTGGCCGCCGACCCGTTCAAGATGCATCGGCACCCGTGCCGCCTCGCTCCGAAGCGCGGCCACGCCGTGCTCGAACAGCACCGCGTAGTCGTTCGGTACGAAATCGCGGAACGAGACGTTCGCCAGGTCTTCGTCGATGCCGAGCCCGAGAATGTCGCGGCCGACCCGATTGAGGAACAGGAGCGCGCCATCGTCGGCGCGCACCACCGCTGCAAGGTCGGGGGAGATTTCGAGCACCGAGAGATAATTTGCGCCGAGATAGGCGAAGCCCGCGCTCTGGCGCTGGGTGGTCAGCGCCTCGACCGCCGTGGCGAGCGACGCCGCCTCGGCGCGCGCGCCGGTGAGGGCCGACTTGATTCCGGTGTCCTCGGCGTCGCCGAGCGACTGGTTCGCCGCATCGAGGCGCTGGAGCATGCGGCGCAGGGCGGCGGGCACCTTCTGTTCGAGGGCATGCAGCAACTCGATTTTGTCGTCGAGCGCCTTCTGCGCCCGCTGCTGCGCGGTGCGAAGCTGGTCCTCGCGCATTTTCAACGCGCTGACGTCGGTCATGATCAGCGCGATCTTGCCTGCGAACGGCATCGCGTCGAGCATCAGCCAGCGCGCCCCCGCGCCTTCGCCGAGCCGCACCTGATGCCGGTGGCCGCCGCCGGCGAGCGCATGTTCCAGCACCGAACCGATTTCGCGGGCGGTCTCGGTCGCGACCACCGCTTCGAGCGGCGCGCCCTCGATTTCCCGAATCGGATGGCCGAAGGTGAGTTCGCAAGCGGGGTTGGCGAGCGCCACCCGCCAGCACCGCGCGCCGTCGGCGATCTCGGGCACCAGGGTCATGATGGTGTTGCGGGAGTTGTTGAGGATGCCTTCCAGCATCCCTTCCGCCAAGCCGCCACGCAGCAGGCGCTTGCGCTCGATGCCATAGGCGATGGCGCGGCGCAGGTGGGTGGCGTCGATTCGGCCCTTGATCAGGAAGTCCTGCGCGCCGAGGCGCACCGCTTCGGTCGCCTGGTGATCGTCGTCGGAACTCGTCAGCACCAGGACCGGAGCGTCGGGCGCGGCGGCGAGCACCCCTGCGAGCGCTTGAAGACCCTGGGCGTCGGGCAGGCCGAGATCGAGGAGAATCGCGTCGTAGGGTACGGCGGCGATGCGGACGAGAGCGGCGGCCAGGGTACCGGCCACGTCGACCGATGCGAACGCCACCCCTTCCGACAAAAGAACCTGGGTCAGTCGCGCATGGGCTGCGTCGTCCTCGACGAGCAGCAAGGAAACCCGGTCAGATGCAACCTCTTGTGGCATTTTAATGGCCAATTGCGCACTCACGACCTACAGCCCTTCGAGGACCCGTAGGGTCCAACCCAAAAATCCATCGGCTAGCCGACCCCGCCCTCACAACCCCAAGGAGCAGGGCGTGCTTCCTTGGAAGGAATTTTCCGTCGGCCTAGCTATCACACCCTTGGAGGCAAGCCAACAGTTCTGCGCCCTTATCACCTATAAGTGTGAGATTTTTCTCACATCAATCGCGACGCCACTTGGTCCCGCCCGCGCCATCCTCAAGCGCCACGCCCGCGTCGGCCAGGGCTTTTCGCAGACGATCCGCTTCGGCGAAGTCGCGCGCCGCCCGTGCCGCCGTGCGCGCCGCGACCATCGCGTCGATCTCGGCGTCCGAGGGACCGGTTGCCGCACCCATCCCGACGCGGCGCCATGCCTCCGGCGTCGAAGCTAAAATCCCGAGCAGTTCCGCGGCTTCGAGCATCGCCGCCTTGAGCACCGCCTGCTCGCCCGGGTCGGTGGACTTGTTGAGTTGGGTGGCGAGTTCGTGCATCGCCGCGATCGCCGCCGGAGTGTTGAGGTCGTCCATCAACGCCTCGACCACCGGCCGCACCAATGCCTCCGAACCTCGGGTCACGGCGGCGACATTCCCTACCCGTTCGAGGGCGGTGTAGAAGCGATCCAGGGTCTGCTTGGCCTGCGCCATGCCGTCGTCGGTCCAATTGAGAGGCTGGTGGTAGTGGGTCGAGAGCAGGCAGAGGCGCACCGCCTCGCCCGGAGCCTTGGCGAGCAGGTCCTGGACGGTGAAGAAGTTGCCGAGGGACTTCGACATCTTCTCGCCGTCGACCATCAGATAGCCGTTGTGCATCCAATAGCGGGCGAAGGTGCCCGCGCCATGGGCGCAGGTGGATTGGGCGATCTCGTTCTCATGGTGGGGGAAGACCAGATCCTGGCCGCCGCCATGGATGTCGAACGACGCCCCGAGGTACTTGCCGCTCATCGCCGAGCATTCGATGTGCCAGCCCGGGCGGCCGCGTCCCCACGGGCTGTCCCAGCCCGGCAGGTCGTCGGAGGAGGGCTTCCACAGCACGAAGTCGCCCGGATCGCGCTTGTAGGGGGCGACCTCGACCCGCGCGCCGGCGATCATCTCGTCCTGGCTGCGGCGCGACAGCGCGCCGTAGTCCGGCATCGAGGCAACCG
Source organism: Rhodospirillum sp. UBA1311 (assembly GCA_002307145.1). Lineage (GTDB taxonomy): Bacteria > Pseudomonadota > Alphaproteobacteria > Rhodospirillales > Rhodospirillaceae > Oleispirillum. The sequence continues at coordinate 15,444 of DBTR01000075.1, forward strand.
CGAACAGCACGTGGCCTTCGGCCTCGTAGGCGTGGCCCTTCTCGATCAGCACCGCGATCATCGCGATCATCTCGGCGATGTGCTCGGTGGCGCGAGGCTCGATATCGGGCGGCAGGGCGTTCAGCGCCGCCATGTCCTGGTGGTACCAGGCGGCGGTTTCCTCGGTGATCTCGCGAATCGAGCGTCCGGATTCGGCGGCGCGCGCGTTGATCTTGTCGTCGACGTCGGTGATGTTGCGGGCGTAGGTGACCTTCGGATACAGGCGCTTCAGCAGCCGGTAGAGGGTGTCGAACACCACCACGGGGCGCGCGTTGCCGATATGGGCGCGGTCGTAGACCGTCGGGCCGCAGACATACATCCGCACATGGGTTGGGTCGATCGGGACGAACGCGTCGGCAGAGCGCGTCAGGGTATTGTAAACGGTCAGACCCAAGTCGGAATTCCTTTTATCGTCTGCAAATGCACGATCCGCCTCAGGCGGTTTCGCCCGAGAGCCGCGCCAATGCCCGATTGCGCCCGAGCATCGGCAATAGCACCTTCAATTCCGGACCATTCTCGCGCCCGGTGAGGGCCAGACGCAAGGGATGAAACAGCGCGCGGCCCTTGCGCCCGGTCTTTGCCTTCACCGCGTCGGCGAGGATCGACCAGGTGGTCTCGTCCCAGGGCTCCGGCGGCAGGCTCGCGGCGGCGGCGGCGGCGACCTCGGCGTCCTCGATTACCGGCGCCATCGGCGCGTGGATCACATTCCACCAGTCGCAGGCGTCGGCATAGCGTCCGAGATTGGCGCGCACCGCGCGCCAGAAGGTTTCGTCCGCCTGCGGCAGACCGGCCTTGACCAATCCGGCGTACGCGGCGGCGAAGTCGAGTCCATGGAGATATCGCGCGTTGAGCGCGGCAAGTTCGGCGGGGTCGAACTGAGGCTGGGAGCGGCCGAAGTGGCGGATGTCGAAGGCGGCGAGCAACGCATCCATGGTCGCGTGGGGATCGGCGGCCTCGGCGGTGCCGAGCGAGGCCAGCATCGCGACCAGCGGCTGGGGTTCGATCCCCTCGGCGCGGAAGTCGCGCACCGCCTGGGAGCCCTCGCGCTTCGAAAGCCCGACGCCGCCCGGCCCGGTGATCAGGGGCACGTGGCCGAAGCGGGGAACCGGCGCGTCCATCGCCTCGAACATCTGGATCTGCACGGCGGTGTTGGTGACGTGGTCCTCGCCGCGCAGCACGTGGGTCACGCCCATGTCGGCGTCGTCGATCGCGCTCGGCAGCATGTAGAGCCAGGTGCCGTCGGCGCGACGCACCACCGGATCGGAGAGATGCCCGCCGTGATACGACTGCGGCCCACGCACCAGGTCGTCCCACGAGGTTTCGCGGTGTTCGAGGACGAAGCGCCAGTGCGGCCTGCGCCCCTCGGCCTCGTAAGCCGTCTTCTGCGCGGGCGTCAGGGTCATCCCCTCGCGGTCGTAGACCGGCGGCAGCCCTTTGGCGCGCTGGCGGCGGCGCTTGTATTCGAGTTCCTCGGGGGTTTCGTAGCAGGCGTAGAGGCGGCCCTTGGCGGCGAGGCGCTCGCCCACTTCGGCATAGCGGTCGAGGCGCGCCGCCTGGCTTTCCTCGGCGTCCCAGGCCATGCCCATCCAGGCGAGGTCGTCGCGGATGCCTTGCGCATAGTCGGCGGTGGACCGCTCGGTGTCGGTATCGTCCATGCGCAGGAGGAACGCGCCGCCCTGCGCCTTGGCGAACAGCCAGTTGATCAGCGCGGTGCGCGCGTTGCCGATGTGGAGGTACCCGGTCGGGCTGGGCGCGAAGCGTACTTTAACCGCCATGAATGAAAACTCAGTCCCTGAAGCCGTTGGTGATCGGATACCGCCGGTCGCGGCCGAACGCGAGGCGGGTGGTCTTCACTCCCGGAGGAGATTGCCGCCGCTTGTACTCTGCAATATTCAGGAGACGCCAGACCTTTTGCACCTCATCCGGGTCGAACCCGGCCTGCACCACCTGCTCCGGCGCCTGCTCGCCTTCGATCAGGTGGGCGAGGATCGCATCCAGCCGCACATAGGGCGGCAGGCTGTCCTCGTCCTTCTGGTCGGGGCGGAGCTCGGCGGTGGGTGCCTTGGTGATCACCCGCTCGGGCATCACCGCGCCCTCGGGGCCGAGCGCGCCCACCGGGCGATTGGCATTGCGCCAGCGGCAGAGGGCGAAGACCTCGGTCTTGTAGACGTCCTTCAACACCGCGAAGCCGCCGCACATGTCGCCGTAGAGGGTGGCGTAGCCGACGCTCATCTCCGACTTGTTGCCGGTCGACAGCACCATCGGCCCGAGCTTGTTGGACAGCGCCATCAGGGCGAGGCCGCGCACACGGGACTGGATGTTCTCCTCCGCCTCGTTGGGGGCGAGGCCCGCGAAGTGGGGTTCGAGCATTTCGCCGAACGCCGCCATCGCCGGGCCGATATTGATCTCGTGCAGACGGCAGCCGAGCATCTCCGCCACCCGGGCGGCGTCTTCGAGGCTCTCCGGGCCGGTATAGGGCGAAGGCATCATCACGCAGGTGACCTTGTCGGCCCCCAGCGCGTCGACCGCGAGAGCGGCGGCGAGCGCGCTGTCGATGCCGCCCGAGAGCCCGAGGATCACGCCGGGGAAGCGATTCTTGCCGATGTAGTCGCGCAGGCCCGCCATCAGCGCCGAATACAGCGAATCCCATGGGTCGGAGCGTTCCGCCATCGGCCCGGTCACGACGGCGCCGCTGAAGCGCACGCAGGCGACGTCCTCGACCCAGGCCGGGAGGCGCGCCCGCTCCTCGCCCGCCGCGTCGAGAACGAAAGACGCGCCGTCGAACACCAGTTCGTCCTGGCCGCCCACCTGGTTGACGTAGACCAGCGGCAGGCCGGTGGCCGCCACCCGCGCCCGGGCGTGGAGCAGCCGCGTGCCGCGTTTGTCGGCCTCGAACGGCGAGCCGTTGGGCACGACGAGGATTTCCGCACCCTCGGCCTTCAGGTGCCGGGCGACATCGGCGTACCACATGTCTTCGCAGATCATCAGGCCGATGCGGTGACCACGGATCGTCACCGGCTTGGGCAACGCCCCGGGCGCGAACACCCGTGCCTCGTCGAACACGCCGTAATTGGGCAGATGGACCTTGTCCACCTCGGCGACGATCTTGCCGTTTTCCAGCACCACCGCCACGTTTGCCGAGCTGCGGATACCATCGCCCGCCCGCGCCCGGGGCGCGCCGACGATCAGCGCCGGACCGCCCCGGGTGAGCATGGCGAGATCGTGGAGCGCCGCATCCACCCGGGCGAGGAACGCCGGACGGCGCACCAGGTCCTCGGGCGGATAGCCGGACAACGCCAGTTCGGTGGTCACCACCAGATCCGCGCCCGCCGTCCGCCCCTGCTCGTAGGCGTCGGCGATCTTGGCGGCGTTGGCCGAAATGGCGCCGACTGTGGGGTTGAGCTGGGCAAGACAGACAGTCAAGGTTCCGCGCATGTCGGCCTCTGGAGAGTTTTATTCCGAAAACTTAAAGGACAATCGCAACCTATTGCCCGGCCCCGGGGTTGTCAACGCAGGGTGTCCGCTTGAAGAAAAGGTATGAAGTTTGACGGCGACAAGATATACTTTCTCATACCAAGTCTCATACGTATGGAGGTATGCGGATGCCTGCGGATCCTAACGACCGGGACACCGCTGCGGCAAATGGCGGGTCCGGCGTTCATTGCCCCCTGAAGGCCCCAAACGCCCTGCTGGCCGATTTCATCCAATTCTATGCCGAGAGCGCCGCCCAGACCGGGAAGCGCGTCGACGTCGAGGTCCTGCGCGGCGTCGCCAGCGAGTTTCTGCGCAGCCACCCGCTCCATGCGCTTGGCTTCTCCGTCTGCCGCCGCCTGTTGAACGAAGCCGAGGGCCGTACCCTGCCGCCGTTCGACCGGATCCTGGTGGAACCGTTGCGCCCGCTCCTGCCCCGCTTCGGCGGCACGCCCGGCACCAGCGCGCCCACCAGCCATCCCATGCTCAGCCGCCGCGTGCTCCCCGGCGTGATCAACGCCACCGCCGCGATGCTGGGCCAGGAACGCACCGAACAGTTCCGCCGTCGCGCCGAAGACCTGGCCGCGAGCCACATCTCTCCCACCACCGGGCAGATCGAGTGGCCAGCGGTGTTCGCCGACCGGGAAAACCAGCTGCTTCTGGTCGACATCTCGGTGGCAGTGATCGCCCACTTCGAGGACTTTCCGCACCGCCTCGCCTGGTTGATGGCGGTGATCGACAGCCACCTGACGCCCGCGACGACGCCGATCGAACGGGAATGGCACTTCACCGAGCGCCACGCCATCGCCCTGCTGCTGGCGATCTCGAAGCCTCTACGCCGTGCCCAGGCATCGTACGATGCCGACGGCCTCGCCAACCGCCACGGCCTCGAAGCGGTAGACGCCGCCGCCCGGTTCTTCCGCGCCCTCGACGCCGCCGCCTTCGAGGCGCGAGTCACCTAAACCGGACGCCGGATCAGGTCTTCGCGGATAGAGCCGCCGCAGCGACGCGGGCGGCGATAAAATCGTGTGTCGCCCGGTAATCCTCGGGGGAAGCGAAGGCACGACGCGGCAGGATCACGACCATCTGCGGCGACAGCCGCAGGAACAGGTGGGTGCGGGTTTCCACGAGCCGAGCGATCTCACCCCAGTCGATTTCCACCCGTAGGCCCCCGGCACGGTCGACCAGCTTGTCAGGCAGGAACTCGACGACGATGTTCTTGCCGGTCATCGGGTTGGCCTTGAACGCCCAATCGACGGCCCGAGCACCTAAAGCCCTACCTATTGCCCAAAAACCGAGCGCAGCCAGGACCATAAGCAGACCCGACCCAATGCTCGTGTCGACGATCGTCTCCGCCACATAGGCTATCCCGCCGGCATTCACCGCAGTAACGACCCACCCCAACAGCTTCGTACCGGGTATTGCGGGCGTTATGCGGCTCAGCGCCGCGAAGTCGTCGCGATTGAAGCGAAACTCCAGCGGCGCTGGAAGCTCAAGGGCCTCGGCCATCTCCCCGCCTTCCGGTTTACGCGGTCGTACGCAGCAGGAACTCGCGGCCGACCTTGACCTTAGGCACGCCGTCGTAGGCGACGATGTCGGCGGTCGCGTAGGTCTCGCTCCACAAATCCGGGAGGAACGAGCCGGTGCCGATCACGTCGATCGGTGCGTGCGCCACCGCCATCACGCTGCATTTCTTACCTGAGAACCCGCTCGACGCGATGATCTTGACCTTGTCGAAGCCGTGCGTATTGAGAGCCTCGCGGGTGTGCCAGATCGCCGCCGCCGAAACGCCGGTACCGATCAGATGGCGGAGTTCGACTTCCGAGCGGTAGCCGCGCAGCGCGTCGGGCGCGTGCTTGTCGAGCACGGCGTAGGACTTCTGCGTGTCCAGGCCCTCGATGAAGCGGCCGCCGTGGGTGTCGAGGCGGATGCCGAGCTTGCCCGCGCGGGCAAGCTCGGGGAAGCGCTCGCACACCGCGAGGGTGTCGGCGATCTCGTGACCGAAGTAATCGACGAGAACGTAGAGCGGGACTTCCGGGAAGGTTTCGTAGAACATCTCGGCGGCGCGCACCGTCGACCCGGCATAGCCGATCAACGCATGCGGCATGGTGCCGAGGCCGCCCGGCTGGCCGAAGAAGTGGGCGGTGGCGTCGGTGGAGTTGCCGACGAAGCCGATCGCGCCGACTTCGTCCTGCGCCGCCTTCGAGCCGACCGAGGCCGCATAGGCCATCAGTTCGGCCATTTCGGTGCCGGCGCAATGGCGGGTGTCCATGGCGAGGAAGGCGGTCTTCGGCAGTTCGCTCACCATCTGGTAGGCGGCGAACGCGGCGACCGATGCCGCGCCGATCTTCTGGAGGAAGATGGTTTCCAACTCGGTGAGCGCGACGAACGACCCGGTGAGATAGAGCATCGGCTCGCCCGCCCCGACCCAGTCGCCCTCGACGAAACACTCTTCGACGGTGAGCGCCGCGCCCTTGGCCGCCATCACGCCCTTCAACCAGTTGAGCGCGAGGCGCGCGGTGTAGAGCACCGGACGGCGCATGAACACCGCATAGGTGACCGGAATGTCGCCGAAGCGCTCGACGATCTGCCGCGTGCGGGTGAAGTATTTATCCGTGTAGGCCGGGACATCAGCGGCGGTGGGATGCGCCTCGGCGGCGCAACGCCCGTCGGCGACCGAACATTCAGCCACCATGGCACTCTCCTTCTGTACGCCGCGCCGGGGGTGCCGGCGCGGTTTCCGGTTCGTGGTTATTTTCCGTGGGGACGCTGGGCGTTGCGCTTCTTGTCGCGTTCGGCCTTGAGGTGCCCGGAGATCAGGAACGCGAGTTCGAGGGACTGGTCGGCATTGAGGCGGGGATCGCAGGCGGTTTCGTAGCGGTCGCCGAGGGTCGCCTCGGTCACCGCGCTGGTGCCGCCGATGCACTCGGTGACGTTCTTGCCGGTCAACTCGAAGTGAACGCCGCCCGCATGCGTGCCTTCCGCCGCGTGGACGGCGAAGAAGCCGCGCACCTCGGCGAGAATCCGCTCGAAGTCGCGGGTCTTGTAGCCGCTCGAAACCTTCTCGGTGTTGCCGTGCATCGGGTCGCACGACCACACCACCTTGCGGCCCTCGGATTTCAGCGCGCGCACCAACGGCGGCAGCTTCTCGGTGACGTGTTCCGCGCCCATGCGGGCGATCACGGTGAGGCGACCCGGCTCGTTTTCCGGATTGAGGATGTCGCAGAGGCGCAAGAGGTCGTCGACCGGCATCGTCGGCCCGGCCTTGACGCCCAAGGGATTGCCGACGCCGCGCAGGAACTCGACGTGCGCGCCATCGATCTGGCGGGTGCGGTCGCCGATCCAGAGCATGTGGGCGGAGCAATCGTACCAATCGCCGGTGGTGGAATCGATGCGGGTGAGCGCCTGCTCATAGGTCAGGTGCAGCGCTTCGTGGGAAGTGAAGAACGAGGTCTCGCGCATCTGGGTGACGAGATCCGGAGTCACGCCGCACGCCGCCATGAAGCTCATCGCCTCGTCGATGCGGTTGGCGAGGTCGTTGTAGCGGTGCGCCTGCGGCGTGTCGGCGAGGAAGTCGAGGTTCCACTGGTGCACGGCGCGCAGGTTAGCGTAGCCGCCCTGGGCGAAGGCGCGCAGCAGGTTGAGCGTCGAGGCCGACTGGTTGTAGGCCTGCACCAGGCGATCCGGATCCGGCACCCGCGCGGCCATCGTCACTTCCGGGCCGTTGATCATGTCGCCGCGGTACGACGGGTATTCGGTGCCGTCGATGACCTCGGTGTTGGCCGAGCGCGGCTTGGCGAACTGCCCCGCCATGCGGCCGACCTTGACCACCGGAATCGCGCCGCCGAAAGTCAGCACCACCGCCATTTGCAGCAGGATGCGGAAGGTGTCGCGGATCGTGTTGGGATGAAAATCGGCAAAGCTCTCGGCGCAATCGCCGCCCT
>DBTR01000075.1:23136-40251 GCA_002307145.1 Rhodospirillum sp. UBA1311
TCTCGGCGCAATCGCCGCCCTGGAGGAGGAAGGCATGCCCCTCCGCCACGTCGGCAAGCGACCGCTTGAGGCTGCGCGCCTCACCGGCGAACACCAGCGGCGGATAGTTGCGCAGCTTGGTTTCGACGCGCGCCAGGGCGTCCGCGTCCGGATAATCCGGCATCTGCACGAGCGGGCGTGCGCGCCAGGATTCGGGGGTCCAGTTGGTGGTCTCGGCCATTGGCCTCAATTCTCCCTCGGGATGATCCGCCGATCGCGAGAAACGCGGAAATCGCGCCGCGCCAGCCGAAATCGGACCATCCCATATACCCGCAATCCCGGGCGATGAAAACCCTCTTCGCCCGCGACGCCCCAGGTTGTGCGCTCGAACGTCAGTTCTGATTCGGGTAGGTATGCTTGGTGTTGGCCGGAGCGTTCTCGATCTTCTCTTCCACCCACGGCTTGGCGGCGTTGTACTGCTTCTTGGTCCAGTCGGCGCTCTTGTCGTAGATGATCTCGCTGTCGCACGCGGCCTTCTTCGCCACGCACTTCGCCGAGCATCCGGCGTAGGAGAAGCTGTGCTTGGGATCGGCGGCGTTGCAGGCCGCGTCGCAAGTCTTGGATTCCGCCGTGCATTGCGCGGCGGTCGGGGTTTGCGCCTGGGCGACGCTGCCGAACCCGGTCAACAGGGCCGCAACGGCGAGAGCGCCAAGAAGAGTTCGCATGGATGGTTTCCGTCTGGTCGAAGACATGGGCCGGTGCGGAGGCGCGCCTCCGTCCCCGCCATATAAGCGCGGCGGACGGAGGACGCAAACCGCGATCAGCCGTAGATGCAGAGATAGGCGGCGTCGACCGCGACCCGGAGCTGGAACTTGGCGTTCGCCGGAACCTCGAAGCTCGCGCCGCGGGCGAATTCGACCCAGGCGTCCGAGCCCGGCAGCTTGACCGTGAGCGCGCCGCTGACGACGGTCATGGTTTCCTTGGCGACGGTGCCGAATTCGTATTCGCCGGGCGCCATCACGCCGACGGTGGCGGGCAGAGCCTCGCCCTGGAATGCGATCGAGGCAACCTTGCCGTCGAAGTAGCTATTGGTCTTGAACATGCGGTTTCTCCCAGTTGGAAAGCGATGGGTACGCGATTCCGGCGCGGGCGTCGAGGGCGTTTCTAGCCGCCGACCAGCACCCGGTCGCGCGGTCCGAACGCCACCACCTTGCCACGGTCGAGCACCAGGATGCGGTCGCACTGGGAGAGCACGACGCGGCTGTGGGTCGAGACCAGGATCGTCGCCGCGCCTTTGCGCGCCGCAAGCTGGGTGGCGAGATGCTGCTCCGCCTGGGCGTCCATGCCGGTGGTCGGCTCGTCGAGCAGCAGCACCGCCGGATCGCCGACCAGGGCGCGGGCGAGCGAGAGCATTTGTCGCTGCCCGCCCGAGAGGCCCGCTCCGCGCGGCCCAACTTCGGTCGCCAGCCCCAGTTCACCCTGCGCCAGCGCGGGCATCAGCCCGGCGGCGGCAAGCGCGGCTTCGAGTTCGCCCGCGCCGATGCCTTCCCGCCCGAGGCGCAGGTTGTCTTCGAGAGTGCCTTCGAACAGGCAAGGCTCCTGCGGCTTGTAGCCGATGTTGAGCGAAAGGTCGTCCGGGCTGATCGCGACGAGCGGCAGGTTATCGATCGCGATTTCGCCCACATCCGCGATCAGGGCCCCGGCAAGAATCCGGAGCAGCGTGGTCTTGCCCGCTCCCGGCCTGCCCGCGATGCCGACCATCTCGCCCGACGCGACGCGCAAATCGACGCCGTCGAGCGCGGGCGCGCCCTCGGATCGCAAGCGGCAGGTGACGCCACTCACCCGGATCGCGCCATTCAGCCGTCCCCGCGACCGCAGCGGGCGGGCGGCGGGCGGCGACGGCAGGGTGGCGTCCATCGCCGCCATGGCATGGCGGAGTTCGCGATAGCGCACCACGAGGTTCACCACCGCCGCCATCGACGCCATCGCCCGCGACGTGAGGATCGAGCAGGCGAGCAGGCGGCCGGTGGTCATCTCGTGCGCGTCGATCAGGTTCGCGCCGACGACGATCACGCCGACGTAGGCGAGATTGGTGAACGACGCCGAAGCGGCATAACCCAACGCATGCCAGAACCGCGACCGCCCCGAGGCGACTCCCGCGCCGATGCTGGCGCGCCGCCAGCCGCGCCGGAGCGCATCCGCCACCCGGCCGCCGACCACCGCCTCGCGCGCGACCAGCGCGTCGGCAAGCAACGTGAAGCGCGCCTCCCCTGCCCTGCGCGCGGCGGCCTCGGCCTCCTGCATCGGCACCGCGAGCAGCGCCTGGAGCGCCAGCATCGCCGCGCCCAGCACCAGCGGCACCAGCACCAGAACCCCGCCGATCCACGCTACGGTAGCGAGGAAGAGGACGAGGAACGGCACGTCCACCGCCGCCAGCATCGCGCTCGACGAAAGGAAGTCGCGGCTGCCGAGGATCTGCTTGTACTGGTCCAGCACCCGGCCGACCGAGGGCAGGTGCGCGATGTTGCCGCCCAGCACCTTGTCGAAGATCGTGCGGTCGATGTCGGCTTCGCTCGACTGGGTGAATCGCTCGATCAACAGGGCGCGGATCGCGCGGATCGCGAAATCGAGCGCGATCACGATGCCGAGGCCGATGGTCAGCGCCCAGAGGGTCTCGGTGATGCCGTTGCCGACCACCTTGTCGTAGACGAACGCGCCGAACAGCGGGAAGCACAGCGAGAACAGGTTGACCAGCAGCCCGCCCAGGAGAATCTGCGCCACCCGCCCCTTGTAGCGGCGGATGAAGCGCATCGGCTTCGGCATGCCGCCCGCCTCGGCCCGGATCACCACGATCCGGCCGCCAAGCTCCCAGCCTTCGAGGTTGGCCACACCGACGCCGCGCGCGGTGACGAACCCGCCGTGGCCGCTGCGCAGCGGCACCCAGCCGCCGTCCGCCAGCTCCACCAGCACGCCGCCACCCTCGGCGTCGGGAATGTCGGCTCCCTGCAAGGATGCGAGCCGGCCGGTCAGTCCCTGGCCGCGCAACGCCGCGTCGAGGTCGCCGGGGCCGGACCCGCATTCCTCCGCCACCGCGCCGAGGCCGGCGAGCAACACCCCCAGAGCCTCGGCCCAGGGCCGCCCCAGGGCTTGCGGATCGCTAGTAATCGACATGCACGGTGGCCTGGATGACGTGGCTGGAATTGTAGATGTAGTAGGTGGTATCGCCGACGGCGGAGCTGGACGACACCGATGAAGTCCCCGAGGTCGCAGTGGCGCTGGTCGAGACATACGACTGCCCCGAGCTGCTGATCGTCAGGACGTCGCCGCTACCGAGCTTCACGGTCAGGTCGGAACTCGCGCCGTTGTCGACGATATTCTGGATGTTGGCGGCGGTGAGCGTGAACGTGTCGGCGTAGGCGTCGGCGGTGAAGTCGACGACGTCGATCCCGCCGATCTTGCCGGCGGCATTGGCGACGAGCGCCGCCCCCGCCGTGTTGTTGGCGGTTCCGGTAAGCACCAACGTATCCACGGCGCTTTCATTGGTATTGGCGGCGGCCGAGCCCCAGACCTGCAGGCCCGACGTGTTCAATTGGGCCGACGAGACGAGGAAGGTGTCCGCCCCCGCGCCGCCGATCAACGTATCCGCGCCGCCGCCACCGGTGATCGTGTCGTTCCCCGCGCCGCCGCTGATGCTGTTGTTCGCGGTGTCGCCGGTCAGGACGTCGTCGTAGGCGGAACCGACGAGGTGGGTGAAGTGGCTGAGGGTCGAGTGGTACGCCATGCCGCCGATGGCGGTGTCCGCCGTCCCGGCAGAGAGGTTCGCGGTCACGCCCGCGGTGAGAACCGCGTACGAAAGGGTATCCGTGCCGCTCCCCGTTCCACCGTCGAGGACATCGTTGCCCGCGCTGCCGAAGATCGTGTCGCTACCGGTTCCGCCGTTGATGACGTTGTCGCCCGCACTGCCGTAAAGAATATCCGCTCCGCTGCTTGCGGTGATGTTCTCGATCGAGATCAGGTTCGAGGTGAAGCTGTTGATCAGCGCGGTTCCGGCTTCGAGGTCGACGGTAATGTTGACGGTGCCGAGGTCGCTGAAGTCGGCGGTGTCGGTACCGCTGCCGCCGTCGAGGGTGTTCTGGCCAAGACCGCCCTGCAGGGTATCGTTGCCGCCGAGGCCGTAGAGGATATCCGCGCCCGCGCCTGCCGAGAGGAAGTTGTCGCCGTTGTTGCCGACCAGAACGTCGTTGCCGCTGCCGGAATAGATGTTCTCGATGCCGCTGATTCGCGAATACGAGGTGCCCGAGCTGGTGTCGTAGCCGTAGGCGAAGCCGTCGTAGCCGTTCGTGCCGTTGGTCACCACCGACGTCGGAATCTGGCCACCCACCCCTGCGGTCACCGCCTGGGCGTAATCGAGCATGATCACCACGCCGTTGTTGGTGGTGGTGGAATAGATCGTGTCGTTGCCGGAGCCGAGCGCGATCGAATCCGAGCCCGAGCTGAGGTAGACGGTATCCGCTCCGGTGCCACCGATGATCTGGTCGTCGTTGCCGCCGCCGTCGAAGCGATTGCCGCCGTTGCCGCCGATCAGGGTATCGTTGCCGCTGTTGCCGGTGAGGGTGTGGAATGCCGACGATGCGGAGACGTCGAAAATATCGACGCCGCTCCCGCCGATCAGGTTCTCGATGCCGAGGAGCACGTCGCCGACCGCCATATTGTTGGCCGACGTGCCGCCGGTGGTGGTGGTGGCGCTGGTGCCGCCGTCGACCAGGGTCGAGTTGCCGTTGGCGTCGAGGGTGGCGATGTGGCCGCGACCGTCGTTCTGGTAGTTGACGGTGTCGGAATCCGCGCCGCCGTCCATGGTATCCGCGCCGTAGCTCGCCCAGAGCACGTCGTTGCCCGCACCGCCTTCGAGGACGTCGTTGCCGTCGGCGGCGGAGCTGCTCGCGGTTTCGCCGTAGAGGGTGTCGTTGCCGTCGCCGCCCTGCAGCGTGTCCGCGCCGAGGCCGCCGGTGAGGACGTCGGCGCCCGCGCCACCCGAAATCGAATTCGCCGCGTCGGTGCCGGTGACGGTGTCGGCGCCGCTGCCCATCAGGGCGTTCTCGAAGTTCAGCACCCAGGCGGCGTCGACCATGCCGCCGCTGGTGACGCCGGTGGCGAGGTTGAGGGTGTGCGCCGCCGCGTCGGCGGTAAGGTCGATGGTGTCGACGCCCGCGCCGCCGTCGATGGTCAGCGCGCCCGTCACGGTGACGGTGATGCGGTCGTCGCCGTTGCCCGCGTAGATCCGGTCCGCGCCGCCCATGCCGTTGATCGTATCCGCACCGTCGAGGCCATAGATGGCGTTGGCGCTGGCGTTGCCGGTGAGGGCGTCGTCGTAATTCGTGCCGATCAGGTTCTCGACGTTGGCGAGGGTATCGGTGGCCGCGCCGGTGGCGTGGCCGGTAGTGAGATTGGCGTCCACCCCCGCACCCAGGTCTTCGTAGGACACGGTATCGGTACCGTCGCCGCCGTCGATGGCGTTGGTGCCGCTGCCGCCCCGGATGAAGTCGTTGCCGCCGCCGCCGTTCAGCACGTCGTTGCCGTCGCCGCCGTAAATGCTGTCGTTGCCGAAGTCGGCGTTGACGATGTCGTTGCCGGTGCCGCCGATGATGGTGTCATTGCCGTAGCCGCCGGTGACGGTGTCGTCGCCGTCGCCCGCGTCGACGGTATTGGGCGTGCCCTGCGCGGGCAGGATATAGATCGCCGCGCCGTCGCCGTCGCTGACGCTGATGTCGGCGGCGCTCGATGCATCGCGCACCTGGACCTCAAGCGTGGTGGTGCTGGTGAACACCTCGCCGCGGGTGTAGCCGGTGATCGTCACCGTCATCTCGAAGTCTTCGTAGACGCCGCTGGCGTTGCCGCTGCTGCCCGCCTCGTGGGTGTCGTAGACGAGCTTGAACGACGCGGTGTCGTCGGTGATGTAGGTGATCGGCAGGGTCCAGGACCCGTCGGCGTTGTGCACCGCGCCGGTCGCCACGATACTGACGTCGGCGGGCAGGCCGGTGATCGTCAGGGTTTCGAGCTTGGTGAAGTAGCCCGAAATCTGGATCGACATGTCCTTGGCGAAGTGCCCGCTGCCGCCGACCGCGGTGCCGTCGGCAACGATGGTGTCGTTGCCCGAAGTGCCGGTGATCGTCTCGCCGGCGAACTGCCCTTCGTCGCGCACGCCGATGTCGTCGAGCGAGGTGGTCGCGCCGGAAGCGCCCGCGCCGTCGATCGTTCCGCCCGAGGTGGTGGTGCCGACGACGTTGCCGAGGCTGATCACCACCAGCGGCGTGAGGCTCACCGGATTGGGCGCCGCGCCGACGCCGGGCGCGGCGGCCGCCTGCGGCTCGTAGGGTTCGACCGGCACCGGATCGGCGGCCTTGTCGTGGAGCTTGTCGACCTGCTTCGAGATTTCCTGGACCAGCTTCTCGACCGTGGAATCCGAGGCGACGGCGAGCGGCGAAACCTTCTCGGCGCTGCTCTGGCCCTCGGCCTGGGCCTGGACGGTTTGGGCGTCGACCGCATCCGGCGTCGGCTGGTCGGGGCCGTCGCCATGGAGGTTCTTCGGCCCCGAGCTGTCCTTCGGGTCGTGCTCGGTGATGCTGCTCATCACCGGAATCGACACGTTCGGCGTGTCGACCATGCCGACCTGCTGCATCAGTGCGGCGGCATCGAGGTTGCCGTCGCTGAAGCTCACTACCGGCGGCGCATCGCTCATCGCCTCGATGCCCGCACCGGGGAGGATATAACGCGCGCCGCCCTTGGTCTGGATCACCAGGTCGACGTCGACCACGTCGACCCGCGCGATGTCGGCGTGCGCCACCGGCACGCGGAAACCACCGTTGCTCCCCGGTTTGACGACGATCGCTTGCTGCGCCATTTTCCTACCCCGTGGGTTGCGCCAGGGCCCCGCCCCGGCGCGTCGTTTACTCGGCCACCGTCATCGCGACGCTTTCGCCCATTCCGGCGACGCGCTGGTTCGGCTGGTTTGCCTGCTGGTGCTGCGACAGGACCCGCGCCATTTCGCGCGTCACCTCGCGGAATTCCTTCTGCATGTCGCGGATCAGGGTGCGCTGGCTGGTGCGCATCTCTTCGAGAGTGGCTTCGAGGATCGTGCTCTGGTGGCTGATTCCCTGCGAGATCAGGTTCAGCGGTTCGAGCGCCGCGTTCATCGCGCCGAAGTTCTCCTTGATCTCCCACAGGTGGCGCGAGCCGCCGACGTCGACTTCCTCGATTTTCTTGAGGCGGTCGGAAAGATCCTTGAACGCCGAGAGGGTTTCCACCACCGCGTCGCGCATCGCCTGCTGCACCACGCCCGCGTTGGAGAGCTGGCTCTGCGAGATCGAGGCGACCTCGTTGATCTTCACCGAAAGCTGCTGGATGCCCGAGGCGATCGCGGTGGACGACCCGGCCATCGCCTGGAGGCGGCGGTCGAGGCGGTTTTCCGTATCCGCGCTGCGGTCGTTGACCGCCTGGAGCAAGCCGACCGCTTCGTCCATCTTGGTCAGGGTGTCGCGGCCGATGTTGCCCTGGGCGTCCTGGAACAGGCGGTGGGTATCGTTGCCGATCGCGAGCTTCTGGTCGATCGCGTTCAGCACGTCGACGAGGCGTGCGCTCACCTTGCCGGAATCGGTACTGGCGGAGACGATGGATTCGAGCTGGCTCAGCATCTGCTCGTTGGTTTCCTTCATCCGCGGACCGAAGCCGAGGAGATCGTTGGTCTTCTTCGACGCGGCGACGTTGCTTTCGATCGCCTGCGAGACCTGTTCGAGACGCTTCGCCAGACCGTCGACCCGCGCGGTCATCTGCATCGAGCTGTCCTGCGAGCGGTGGAACAGGTCCTGGAGGTTGTTGATGTTGCCGAGCAGCTCGGCCATGAAGTCGGTGAGGAACGCCTCGGAAACGCCGCCCCGGCTCGCCGCCATCATCGCGCCCGGCAGCGGGCCGCGCACCCGCTCGACGAGTTGGTTGAGGGCGTAGCGGGCTTCCGACATCACCCGGCGGACGTAGCGTCGCACGGTGAGCAGCATCACGCCGAGCATCAGGCTGCTGACCAAGCCGAACATCGACGCCGAGAACGCGATGCCCATGCCCGCGAGCGGCTTCCTGAGTTCGCCGACGAGGTTGACGAATTCCTCTTCGAGGTTGCCGCTGCCCCCCGCCATGCCGTCGAGCATCCCGGCGATGCCGGTGAGGGTGTGGAGCAGGCCGATGAAGGTGCCGAGCAGGCCCATCGCGACCATGAAGCCGACGAGGAAGCTCGGCAGTTCGAGGCGGCTTTCGAACTCGGAGGACAGCGCCTTCAGCTCGGACTCGATCGCATCCTGGTCGAGGGCGGAGGAGAGCTTGCCGCCGGTCTCCGCGATCGGCGAGAGGTAGCGATGGATCAACCGCCGCGCCAGCCAGGATTCCTCCAGGATCTCCTTCATGTTGCCGCCCTGGGCGGCGAGCTTCTGGAAGCGCCGGAGCGCGCAGCGTTCGCGCTGCGCCTGGAACAGGCGATAGAGGATCAGGAGCGCACCGCCGCCGGCAACGCAGAGGATGCCGGTGTTGAGGATGCGGTTTCCCTCGATCGCGGTGACCACGAAGTCCTGGAATGTCCAGCCGACGGCCGCCAGCAGGGCGAGAGGCATGACACCCTGGAACAAGGCGAGGACGTCACTCGGCGAGCACATCCAGGTCAGGCGTTTCAATAACGAGCGCGGAGCCATCAGCGTGCATCCTGAAATACGTTGTCGGAAAATCTGCGGAGCGGCGACGTGAGATAGCTCAGCACGGTGCGTTGCCCGATCACCACGTCGCCGGTGATCGTCATGCCGGGAACCAGGAGCCGCCCGGCGTAGCTCGGCGGCAGGTCGTCGACGCGCAGGAGGACGCGGTAATAGGCCTCGCCCTTGGTGTCGAACACGGTATCGGAACTGATCTCGACCACCCGCGCGGGAATGGTGCCGACCTCGCCGCTGTCATGGGCGGAAACCCGGATGTGGGCGTCGAGGCCTTCGCGCAATTCGCCCCGGTCGGCGGGGCGGGCGCGGGCTTCGAGCATCAGCGGCCCCGAGGTCGGGGTGATTTCGACGATCGAATCTCCGGCCTTGACCACGCCACCGACGGTATTCACCGAGATCCGGTTGATCACGCCATCGACCGGCGCGCGGACTTCGGTACGGCTGACCCGGTCGGTTTGCGCCGCCATGCCCTGGCGCAGCCGGTCGATTTCGGTGAGCGTGGCCGCAAGATCGCCCTGCGCCTCGGCGCGATAGCGGGCGCGGGCCTCGTCGATCCGTGCCTCGGCCTCGCCGATCGCGGCTTTCAGCTTCGGCACCATCGCCTCGGCCTCGCCGAGGTCGGAGGTGAAGCGCTGTTCGCGGCTCTGCGCCTCCAGGACTTCCAGCTGCGAGGCGGCGGCGCGCTCGGCCATGCCGCGAACCAGCCCGAGGCGCTTGATTGCGGTCTCGCGCTCGATCCGGATGCGCGCCTGGCGTCCTTCGATCTCGTGGAGTTCGGCGGTGCGCTGGCGCACCTGCTCGCGATAGACCGCCTGTTCCTGGAGGAACTTCTCGCGCCGCGACAGGAACAGCTGGCGTTCCGCCTCGGCCGAGGCTTCGTCGCGCAGGTCCGGCGGCAACACCAGCTTGTCGAGCCCGTCGGCCTCGGCGCGCAGCCGCACCGCGCGGATGCGCTGCCCGGCGAGTTTCGCCCCGGCCTCGCCGAGCGCCGCCCCGGCGTTGGTTGCGTCGATGGTGAGCAACAGGTCGCCCTTCTTCACCGCCGAGCCCTCGACCGCCGCGATCGAGGCGACGATGCCACCCTCGAAATGCTGGATCTGCTGCGCGCGCCCGGCGGGGATGATCCGGCCCTCGACCCGTACGACCCGATGCACCTGGGCGACCGCCGCCCACGTGATCAGCAACGCCACCAGCGCCGCGACCGCGAGCAGGAACGTCGCCGGACCGTCGAGCCGTCGCCACGCCGCCGCGCGGGGCCGCCTCAGACCCGCGTCAGGGGCGACGAAAACGGATCTCGACCCGTCCATCGAGATTCTCCTTCCCCGGTTCGATCATCACGTGGATCGTGCGGCCGTCGCCCAGCCCCTTGTCGATCAAGTAGTTGCGGACCACGAGACCACGGAAATAGGCAAGCCGCCGCGCCTCGGTATAAGTTTCCGCACCGGTTAACGACAGTACCGCCGAGAGCGCGCCCTTCAGCCGGTCGCCCTGCCCTTCGAGAACCTTGTCGAGCGCCGCCTTGGCCTTTTCGTCGAGCTGGAAGACGTTGCGCGGGAAGAGCAGCACGATCGCGCCGTTCTCCCGAGAAAGATCGGGCGCACCCTTGGCCAGGTCGGGCGCGGACGAAACCACCTTGATCTCGGTGCGGTCCATGACCAGGTTCGCCTGGGTCTCCGAGCGAGCCTCCGCGGGGCGCTGCTCGCGCGCCTCGGCCAACTGGCGCTTGAGCTGCGCCGCGTTGGTTTCGAGTTCGCGCACCTTGTCCTGCGCCACTTGCAACTGCGCCAGAACCTCGCGTTGCTCCAGCTTCAGTCCGTCCTTCTCGGAAAGGGCCTCCTGGCGCGCGACCTCCTCCTGCTTCACCGATTCCGAAAGCTCCGACGCACGCTTGCGCAGCTTGTCGGAGGACAGCACCAGGGCGAAGACGAACACCACCAGCACGAACACCAGGGTCAGCACCACGTTGCTGAGCGCGTCGACGAACCCCGGCCAGTAGTTCTGTTCCTTGTATTCGCTCATGACTGGGGCTCCCCGGTCCCGAGAACGGCGCCGACCATCTCGCCCATCTGGCGGCGAACCTGGAATGCCGCCTGCGCCTCGGCGGTGATCAGGCGGATCAGCTCGACGCGCGAGGAATAGAGCCGCTCGTAGGCGTCGAGAAGGTCGAACAACTGGCGGCTGCCCGCGAGGTATTGTTCCTCGAAGCTGTCCGCGACCAGGGCGTTGGCGGCGAGCGCCTGACGCGTCGCCTGGATCCGCTTTCCGGCGGCGGCGAGTGCGGTGTAGCTGTTCGCCATGCTCTCCTCGATGCGGCGGCGCAGGTCGAGGGTCTTGTACTGGGCTTCCCGCGCGCGCTCGCCATAACCGATGCCCTGCATCACGTCGGAGCCGCCGTTGAACGACCAGGTCGCCACCAGCATCGCCATGTTCTCGATTTCGTTCGGCCACGGCCCGCCGTCGATCGGGTTGCCCTTGGCCGCTCCGCCCGCGTTGTAGGTGGTGGTACGGCTGACCTCGAAGCTGAGCTTGGGCAGGACGCGGGCGTAGGCCTTGTCGCTTTCGAGGCGGGTGACGGAGGACTGGAGATCGGAGGCGAGATAGTCGGGGTTGGCGGCCAGCGCGCGGCGCAGCGCCTCGCCCGGCTGCTCGGGCACCTCGGGCATCAGGTGTTCGGGAATCCGGACCTTGAGCGGCATCACCCCGGCGAGACGACGGAACTCGATCTGCGCCGCCTCAAGCTCGGAGCGCGAAGAAATGATCGCGGACTCCGCGGTGATCGCCCGCGAACGCACCCGTTCGAGATCGGCGCGCGACGCGCCGCCGCCTTCGAGCCGCGCCGACATCCGCTCCTGCAAGCCGTCGAGCGACGCCTTGTAGCGTTCGGCGTAGCGCACCGTCAGCACGCCCTGGATCAGCTTGAGGAAGCTGTTGACGGTGTCGAGGGCGACGCGCTCGCGCACGCCGACGCGCTCGGCGGCGGCGACGTCGTCGGTGGTGCGGCGCTGGAGGATGTCGGTGAGGATCGCAACGTCGACCAGCGGCTGCTGGATCTTCCACACCCGGTCGCGGCGGTGGTGGGTGTCGTCGTCGACGCGGTTGCCGACGGAATCGTTGTAGGACGCGGGAGAACTGCGCTCGCTGCCGGTGGCATAGGTGAAGTTGACCTGGGGCGCATATTGGCCGTAGGCGGCGACCACGTCCCACTCGGCGCCGGATTTCTTGGCGTCGGCGGCCAGGACTTCGTTATTGGACTTCATCGCGAGCGCGACCGCCTCGGCGAGGCCGATGGTGTCGACGGTGTCGGGGGCCTCGGTGCCACCGACCGCGATCGGGACCTCGTTTTCGCCCTGGAGCAGGCTCCGCAGCAAGATCGCCCGCTCGTCACCGCGCGAGGCCTTGACGACCGCCGCGTCGGCGGGCTGCGCCGTTTGCGCATTCGCGTGTGCCGCGCTTATCGCAAGCACGAGCGCAAGCCACGGGATCACCCGCGTTGCACCGCGTCCAATCATCAAGGCAACCCCTTCCCCCAGGAATGCTTCTTCGAATTCTTACACTCCGCATACCATGGGGATTTCGGCCCTTCCAGTGGATTTTTACAGCCTTAACACAGGCTTAATACTTCTGGGTGAGTAAAGACCCCACATGCGGGTGAATGACGGTTTTCTCCGCATTAATGTCATTTCGGTTGCGATACTTGCACTCTCCCCCCAGGCCCTTCTCCGGCAACCCCAATCCTGCCCGAATATTCAAGTCCTGGAATATCGAAACGCATGGAGGGTTCGCGGGCGACACCCCGCACCGGGACGAAAAATCCAGGCCAGCCAAGAGAATACGCCGCAGCGCCGGGGACGCTTCCGGAGCGCCCCCAAGTTTATCGACGACATCTTCGTCAAAGCGGGAAAACTTCGCCCGAATGCCAGCGGCGGGCGAAAAACCGGCGTCAGCCGAGAACGGTGTCGAGCACCATCATCAAGGCGAAACCGCCCATCAGCCCGATCGTCGCCGGGGTCTGGTGACCGTTGCGGTGGGTTTCCGGGATCACTTCGTGGGAGACCACGAACAGCATCGCCCCCGCCGCAAGCCCGAGCCCGATCGGATAGGCGATCGCGAAACCGCTCGAAAGCCCGACGCCCAAAATCGCGCCGATCGGCTCGACGAAGCCGCTGCCGATCCCGGCGAACACCGCCGTCCACACCGAGAATCCGGCGGTGCGCATCGCCAGCGCCACCGCCAGACCTTCGGGGAAGTCCTGGATCGCGATCGCGGTGGTGAGCGGAATCCCCACCGCCATGTCGGAGTTGGAAAAGCCGACGCCGATCGCCATGCCTTCCGGCAGATTGTGCAGCACGATCGCGAAGACGAACAGCCAGACCCGCCCGAGGCGCTCGTAGCCCGGCCCCATCGGCCCGATCGCCTCGTGCTCGTGCGGCGTAAACTGCTCCAGCCCAAGCATCAGCAGCACGCCGAGACCCATGCCGAGCACCACCACCCCCGCCGCCGCGAGCTTGGTGCCGGTGAGGTCCGCCGCCGCGTCCAACCCCGGCAGGATCAGCGAAAACGCCGAGGCCGCCAGCATCATCCCGGCGGCGAAGCCGAGCATGGTGTCCTCGATCTTCTGCGGCATGCCGCGCATCACCAGAACCGGCAGGGCTCCCGCCGCCGTCGCGCCGCATGCCGCCATGCCGCCCGCCAGCGCATACATCGTCGAATCCGGCGCGTTGCCCGCCGCGATGTGCAGCAGGCTCTGCGCAACCAGAACCAGCACCGCCATCGACGAAATCGCGAGCCCGAGGGTGATCAACGGACGGTTGCGGGCCTGGCGGCGCGCGCCGCCGATCCAGGCGGAGGCGAACGACGAACGGGAACTGGCGGTGGAAATGGCGGATCTCCTTGACGACGACGGCATATTGCGCGGCACCGAGTTTTGGCCGCGCCGCCCAAAAACGCAAGGGGAGTGCTGCGGCGCACGCGGAATCGAGGTATTCTTTTTGAAACCAATAAGAAAGTCGAGGAGGTACGCCATGAGCATTCGACCCACCGCCAAGATCGTCCTGATCGGTGCGGGCAGCGCCGCTTTCACCGTCAGTCTGCTCCAGGACCTGATCGCCGAGGCCGACTTCGCCGGTTGCACCGTCACCCTGGTCGACACCAACGTCGAAGCCCTCGACCGCATGGCCGCCCTCGCCACCCACCTGTTCGCCAAGGCGAACGCCGGGATCACGGTCGAGCGCACCACCGACCGCCGCGCCGCGCTCGATGGCGCCAGCTTCGTCGTCAACGCCGCGGCGATCGACCGCAACCGCCTCTGGCAACACGACTTCGCCGTGCCGAAAAAGCACGGCATCCGCCATACCCTCGGCGAAAACGGCGGGCCGGGCGGCCTGTTCTTCACCCTCCGCACCATGCCGCTGGTGTTCGACATCGCGCGCGACATCGAGGACCTCTGCCCCGACGCCCAGTTCATCAACCTCTCGAACCCGGAAAGCCGCCTCGTCCTCGGCGTTTCGAAATACACCAAGGTCAAGGCGCTCGGCCTCTGCCACGGCATCTTCCTCGCGCGCTGGTTCATCTGCCAGATCCTCGGCCGACCGGAAGCCGAAACCGAACTCACCGGCCAGGGCCTCAATCACTTTCAGTGGGTCACGGAGATCCGCGACAAGACCACGGGCGAAGACCTCTACCCGCTCTTGCGCGAACGCGAAGCCGGGCACGACCCGAACTTCACCCCACTGGTGCGCACCCTGTTCCGCGCCTTCGGCCTCTGGCCCACCTGCTCGGACGACCACACCGGCGAATACCTCGCCTACGGCTGGGAAGGCGGCGAACACGGCTTCGACTTCGCGAACGACGAAAAAGGCCGGATCGGCTTCCGCGAACTCATCGACGGCGTACTGGCCGGCACCACCCCGACGCCGGAAGACTGGTTCAAGCACTCCTGGGGCGAACGCGCCGTCCAGGTGATCGGCGCGATCCTCCACAACCGCCACCGCTTCATCGAATCCGGCGTCGTCATCAATCGCGGCGCAATCCCCAACCTGCCCTCCGAACTCGCCGTCGAAGTGCCGCTTTCGGTCGACGCCACCGGCGTCCACCCGGTCAACCTCGGTCCCTTGCCCGACGCCTGCGCCAAGCTCCTGCTCCAGCAGGCCAGCGTCCAGCAGATCGCCGTCGAAGCCGCCGTCCACGGCTCGAAGGAACTCGCCCTCCAGGCCCTCCTCCTCGACCCGGTGATCAACTCCACCACTGCCGCCAAGGCGATCCTCGACGAACTCTGGGAGATCAACGCCGCATACATCCGGCCTTGCGTGTAAAACCCCATGCGGGCCCTGCCCACGCCCCCTCGCGGGCTCAGGCAGGGCCCGCATTTTTTTACGCCAGTATTCGCCTGCGTCATCCGTATCCCCACTGCAGCATTCTTCGGAGACGCGCCATGACCCTTCCGACCCTTTTGGTAATGACCCCCGCGCGAGACCGCGCCGACGGTCCGCCGCCGCCGCTTCCGTCGTCGGAAGCGATGGACCATACCGCGACGTTGCTGGCGCATTGGCGGGCGCATGGCTGGCCGGTGAGCCGGATCGGCGATGCGTCGTCGGAGAGTGCGTGGCCGGTGCCGACGGCGCGCCCCGAGGACACCCGGGAGAGCGGCGGACCGATCGTGTTGACCGGCGACGTCTCCGCCCGGGCATTGATCTTCTCCGCCGAGATCGCGAACGAACTGGGGCTGACGGTCTACGCGCCATCCGAGACCCTGTTCGCCTTGGGGGTGCCCGAGGACGCCTCGCGACTGGCGGAGAGCCTGTCCGCACGGATCATGCCGATGGCGGAAATTTTCCGGGCGATGCGCGACTCGGCGGTGAGCGTTTCCTGATCCGGATTCCATTGGAAGCGCGCGCGGGGCAAGCTATCATCCCTGCGACGGCCGGTGGCCGCGCTTGACAGTGGGACTCCCCGGATGAAACGCCTGATTGCAATGGCTTGCTGCGTTCTTGGCCTTGCCGGCACCGCGCGTGCCGACAACGGCTCGGAGCGGGCGAAGCTGGAGGAGCGCCTGAAGGCGCTTGAGACCGCGCTCTCGGGCGACGTCTGCCTTCATCCCGAAGCCGCCCGGGCGTTGCTCGCGGCGGCCGCGTCCGGCGGCTCCGCCAGCCCGATTTCCGCACCGGCCGACCTCACCCCCGCCGCCGATTCGGCGCTCGGCCGGGATGCCCTGGTAGGGCGGTTGAAGCAGGCGGTGGTGATGGTGCTGACCCCGGAGGGCAGCGGCAGCGGCTTTTTCATCACCCCCGACACCCTGGTGACGAACTCCCACGTCGTCGAAGGCGCCGACCCGAGCAAGATCATCCTGATCGGCCCGGCGGTCGGCGGCGCGCGCCCGGCCAAGCTGATCGCGCGGGTCTCCGGCGAGGGAATGCAGGCCCGGGACTATGCGCTGCTGAAGATCGCGGGCGCACCGGCCAAGGCCTCCCTGCCGATTTCCGCAGCCGCCACCGAGCTTGAGCCGGTGGTCGCGGCGGGCTTCCCCGGCCTGTTGATCGCCAACGACATCCAGTTCCAGAAATTGCTGCATGGTACACCGACAGGCATGCCCGACCTGATTCTCTCCCAGGGGAGCATCATGGCGATCCAGAATCGCAGCAGCGCGCTGCCCACCATCGCGCACTCGGCGGCAATTTCGGCAGGCAACAGCGGCGGCCCGCTGGTCGACACCTGCGGCCGGGTGGTGGGGGTCAACACTTTCATCCGGGTATCGGTGGACCAGGCGAGCCACGCGGGCTACGCCATCGCCTCCGACGACATTCTCCGCTTTCTTGCCGAGCAGCACGTCAGCCCGACAATCAAAACCGGTCCCTGCGGCTAGCAACGAATCGGCATCGACATCAGTTTAAGTCGAGTTGTCCGCCATTGCCTGGGAGCATCCGCCATGAAGTTCCTGCGTCTTGCCGTGATCTCCGCCCTGTTCGCGGGCTCGATGGTTTCCGCCCAAGCCGAAACCAAGCTGATGAACGTTTCCTATGACCCCACCCGCGAGCTTTACCGCGATATCAACGCCGCGTTCGCCAAATCCTACAAGACCGAGGCTGGCGAGGACGTGCGCGTCACGATGACCCACGGCGGCTCGGGCGCCCAGGCGCGCACGGTGATCGACGGCCTCGAAGCCGACGTCGTCACCCTCGCGCTCGCCTACGACATCGACGCGATCGCCGACGCGCGCGGCATCATTGCCAAGGATTGGCAGGCCCGCCTGCCGTCGGACAGTTCTCCCTACACCTCCACGATCGTGCTGCTGGTGCGCAAGGGCAACCCCAAGGGGATCAAGGACTGGGGCGACCTGGTCAAGCCCGGCATCCAGGTGATCACCCCCAACCCGAAGACCTCGGGCGGCGCGCGCTGG
>DBTR01000031.1:0-8526 GCA_002307145.1 Rhodospirillum sp. UBA1311
ACATTTCGACGAAGTCGGAGCCGGAAATCGTGAAGAACGGCACGTTCGCCTCACCGGCGACGGAGCGCGCGAGCAGGGTCTTGCCGGTGCCGGGCGGGCCAACGAGCAGCACACCCTTCGGAATCTTGCCGCCGAGGCGCTGGAACTTCTGCGGGTCGCGCAGGAACTCCACGACCTCCTCCAGCTCTTCCTTGGCCTCGTCGATACCCGCGACGTCCTCGAAGGTGACGCGGCCATGGTGCTCGGTGAGGAGCTTGGCGCGCGACTTGCCGAAGCCCATCGCCTTGCCGCCGCCACCACCCTGCATCTGGCGCATCAGGTAGATCCACACGCCGATCAGCAGCAGCATCGGGAACCACGAGATCACGATGCTCCAGAAGCTCGGGCTATTCTCCGGCACCGGTTCGGCGACGATCTTCACGCCAGCGGCGCGCAGCGTCGAAACCATGTCGGGGTCGCCCGGAACGTAGGTGCTGAAGCTCTCGCCGCTCTGCAGCTGGCCCATCACCCGGCGGCCCTGAATCGTGACCGAGCGAACGCCGCCCTTGTCGACGGTGTTCATGAAGTCCGAATACGCGAGGGTGTTGGTATCCCGCGTGGTGTCAGAGCCCTGGAACTCGCTGAAGACCGCCAGCAACAGAATGCCGATCAAGACCCACAGCGCGATATTTTTGCCGAAGTTCACGAGAGAACCCCCTGATAAAAGACTCGACGCCAACGCGGGGACGGATCGCGCATCGGCTCTTGGTCAATACATAAGGCTTGCGCCCCCCGGCGCAAGCCAACTCGCACAGGCCGTCGCACCTTGCGGCGGCGAAAACCGCGCCACAGGTGCGGCAGGATCATAGCGGCTTGCGCCCGGGACGCAAACTCCATCGGCGGCGATCGCCATCGGCATGCGCGCGAAAGCTGCGGTCGGCGGCGGTTTCTCGCCGCTTCCGGCCTCGGCGAGGGCCGCGCGGCAAAGGGCGCGATCCTCCGGCCCCTGCGGCGCACGCACCGGAATTCCGTCCGGAACGATGAACCGGCCATCCCAGAGAAAGCGGTCTTCCGGCGCTGCGTGGGCACGATTTTCCCGCAGCACCCAAAGGCCGCCGCCGCCAAAGCGCAGCACGCAGCCGCCGACGGTCGCGCCCTTCCCGGCTTCGAGGGCGACGAAAGCCGCCTCAAGCGCGGCGCGCGCCGGAGGATAGACCCGGCCACCGATGGTATGGGCGACGCGGCCGAGGAATTCCCGGTCCGCGCCCGGATCGGGCGGCGCGGCGCGCCAGGCATCCCAGTCGATCCAGGCGAATCCGAGCGGCGAAATTCGCGCCCAGGAGGCGATCGCAAGCGCGGTGCGGCGCTCGGCGTGCATCCTCAAGCGACCCGCCTCGGCGATCTGCGCCTGCATCGCGGCGACCTCCGCGCTCGGCAGGCGGCCGAGAGACTTGCGCATGCGATTGCGTTCGAAGAGATCCGAGGCATTGCTCGGGTCCTCGATCCAGGCTTGGTCCAGCGCTTCGCACACCGCCGTAAGGTCGGATTTCTCGAAGCCGAGCAACGGCCGCAGCAACCGGCAGTCGCGACGAAAATCCATCGCCGCCATTCCCGCACGGCCGTAGCCCTGGCCGCGCGCCGCGCGCATCGCGACGGTTTCGCGCTGGTCTCCGGCATGATGGCCGACGAGCAGGTGAATCGTGCCCGTCTCGCGGCAGGCGCGATCGAGCGCGGCATAGCGCGCGTTGCGCGCCGTCGCCTCGATGCCGGAAGTGGGCTTCTCGCCTTCCCAGGCGATCAGGGTATGGTCGATTTCGAGCCGGGCACAAATCGAGGCGACGTGCCCGGCCTCGGCGCTCGATTCGGGGCGGAGACGATGGTCGAAAGTGACCGCCCGCACCCGCCCGCCGCGCGCGGCGGCCCAGGAATGGGCCAGCCGGAGCAGAGCCAGGCTGTCCGCGCCGCCCGAGACCGCGACGATCAGGCGCGGATGCGGTTCGAAGCCGCCGAAGGCGTTCATCGCGGCGGTGAAGCGCACCGACGCGGCGGCGACCAGCGACGCCGCGTCGGGAGTGTAGGGGCGCTCGCTTACCGGCACTTCATCTCAGTGCGGTTCCTTTGCGCCATGTCGACCTGGACCTTCGGCGCACCCGCGAACTCCTTGAGGAACTGGTCGAGCGCCGCGCAGGCCTTGTCGTTCTGGTTGAGCTTGCGCATCGAGAAGCCGAGCTTGAGCAGGCTGTCGGGCGCCTTCGGCCCCTTGCGGTATTTCTTGTAGCCGTCGGCGAAGGCGACCGCTGCCTTTTCGAACTGGCCGCGCACGTAATAGGTCTCACCCAGCCAATACTGGGCGTTGCCCGCGTATTCGGTGTCGGCGTACTGCTTCAGGAATGTCTGGAAGGCGGCCTCGGCCGCCGGGTAATCGGCCTTCTTCAGCAGATTGAACGCATCTCGATAGGCATCCGCCGCGGACACGGGGCCTTGCGCGGTTTGGGCCGGGGCGGCCGGCTGCGAACCCTGGGTCGCGCCGAGAACGCCGACGGTCGAGCCGCTGGTCTGGGTGCTGGCCGGCGGCGGTTCGGCGACCGCGCCGGTGCCGGTGGCCGCGCCCGGACCCTTTTCGAGCGATTGGAAACGATAGTCGACGTCGGACGACATCCGGTCGAGGCGCTGTTGATTCTGGTCGATCTTGAACGACAGCTGTTCGATCTGGCCGGTGAGATCGCGCATCTGTTCTTCGAGTTGGCTGATCTTGACGAACAACTGCGCCGAGCCTTCCGACGACATCGTGTCGCCGCCACCGCTGCCGCCGCCCGCCTGATCGCGGTAGGCCTGGCGCTGGAGCACCTGGAGATCGCGTTCGAGACGGTCGAGCCGCCCGGAGAGCGCGCTCGCATCCTGCGCCTGGGCGGCACCCGCCCCGACCAGGAGACCGCAAGCGACCACCAGCCATCCGAGGTTACGGCGTCCGTCGATCCAGCCCATGCTCATGCGTCTTCCTTCCCGATTCCAAAAAACGAAACGCCCGCCATTCATCGCTTTGGCGAGGAACGGCGGGCGCCCGTCAACGACTCATCCGCTAAAGACTAGCGGACTGGGCTTTACTTCGCCACGACCGTCACAGCACGACGGTTCTGCGACCAAGCGTACTCGTTCGAGCCGACAACGGCCGGACGCTCTTTGCCGTAGGACACGGTCGAGATGCGCGCAGCGGCAACGCCCTGGGCCTGCATGAACTGCTTCACCGCGTTGGCACGACGCTCGCCGAGGGCAAGGTTGTACTCACGGGTGCCGCGCTCGTCAGCATGGCCTTCGATGGTGATCTTGGTGGTCGGGTACTGCTTGAGCCAAGCAACCTGACCCATCAGCGACTTCACCGCGGACTCATCGAGGTCCGAACGATCGAGGGCGAAGAACACACGGTCCTTAGCCTTCGCGATGAAATCTTCCGGCGAACCCGGAACCGGAGCGTTCATCGAGGTACCGGTGGCCTGGCCACCCGTGCCGCCGACATTGGCGTTCTCTTCCGGACCACTGGAGCACGCAGCCACGAGCAGGCTGGCCGCCACAACGCTCAAATAACGAATCTTCATTGCCTTCATCTCCCACGCGGGAATTTTAAAACGATACGGCCACACGGCTGCGGCACGACCGCCGAAAAACCGATCTGGTTGGCCTTTGTCTTACTTCAACCACATTGGGTTCGCTACAAGAATTCGAATTGTCCCGCAGCGATAAGCCAAAGTGTGGTTTTCATGCCACAACCATCGACCCCCCACCCGGCTCAGGGGATCAACGGCGACCAGGCCGGGTCCGACGCCTCCATGGGAGTCACAACCCGACGTTCATTGTACCCGGTTAGATCGATACTGTAGAGATAAGAATCGCCTCCCTGTCCCCGAGCATCGGACGGATTCTGGCGGAAGAACATCAAGACTCGGCCATTCGGGGCCCAGGTCGGTCCTTCGACGAGAAACCCGTCAGACAGCAAACGCTCGCCGGAGCCATCGGGTTTCATCACCCCGATAAAGAATCGGCCCTGCGCCATCTTGGTGAAGGCGATGTAGTCGCCACGCGGCGACCAAACCGGCGTGGCGTAAGTGCCTTCGCCATGGCTGATGCGGCGCACCCCGCTGCCGTCGCCCGCCATCACGTAGAGCTGCTGGTTGCCGCCGCGGTCCGAGTTAAAGACGACATACTGCGAATCGGGCGAATACGACGGCGAGGTGTCGATCGCCGGAGTATTGGTGAGACGGCGGCGTTCGAGGGTACGCAGGTCCATCGTATAGATGTCGGAGGCGCCGCCGCGCGCCATGCTCATGATCACCCGGTTGCCATCGGGCGAGAAGCGCGGCGCGAAGGTCATGCCGGGGAAGTCGCCGAGGCGTTCCCGCTTACCCGAGTCGATGTTGTAGAGATACACCCGGGGCACGCCGTTGTAGTACGACATGTAGGTGATTTCCTGGGTCGACGGCGAGAAGCGCGGCGTCAGCACCAGATCCGAGCCGTCGGTGAGGAAGCGATGGTTCGCACCGTCCTGGTCCATCATCGCCAAGCGCTTGATCCGCTTGGTCGCGGGGCCGCTCTCGGCGATATAGACGACGCGGGTGTCGAAGTAGCCGCTTTCGCCGGTGAGCCGCTCGTAGACCTGATCGGCCATGATGTGGGCGATTCGCCGCCAGTTGCTCATCTCGGTGACGTAGGCCTGCGCCTTCAACTGCTGCGCGGCGAACACGTCCCAAAGCCGGAATTCGACGCGGAGGCGACCGTCGGGCATCGTCGCGGTGCGGCCCTGGACCAGGCCCTGCGCGTTGATCGCCTGCCAATCGGGGAAGCGCGGCTGCACCTGCATCGACGCGAAGGTCTGGATGAAGGCCTGCTTGTCGATCCCCCGGAACAGGCCGGAGCGTTCGAGGTCGGCCTGGAGGACGCCCGCGATGTCGGCGCCCATCTTGGCCGCGCGGTCGTCGTCGCCGCCGAATGCGGGCACGGCGACCGGAATCGGATCGACGTTGCCGCGGGTGATGTCGATCCGCAGCTCGGCTCGCGCCGGCGCCGCCGCCAAGCACAGCGCCAGGCCAACGGCCAGGGCCGCGAAGCCCGCCTTGGTCCGGAAAAGTGCGTTCGCCAGCACGTTCATGCTACCTCCATTGGGATGTTCGCTCACAGTCGATCCTGCGGGCGGAAGAACAGTCGCACCTCGCGCCAGGTGTCGTATTTCTTCGCCGGGGCCTGGATCGGACTGGCCATAAATACGGCACGCAAGGCGCTCTCTGCAAGAGAACGGAACGCCGGGTCGCGCGCCAGCCGCGCCTGGTCGACGATTTTCGCCGAGCGCACGCTGCCGTCCGAATTCAGGCTCACGGTGATCTCGATCTGCATGTCGAGCGCGCCCGCCTTGCCCGGGTCGACGTTCCAGTGGCGCTCGATCTGCGCCCGGATCATGTCCATTTCCGAGAGCGACAGCACGTCGCTGAAGCCTTCGCGATCCTTCGACACCGCCGGTGCGTCGACCGCGCCCGGGGTTCCGGTCTTGGTGCCGGAACTCTTCGCGGGCGGCGCTTCGGTTTTCGGCGCGGTGTCCTTGCGCAGCTTATCGACCGAAGCCATCAGGTCATCGAACGACGGCTTCGGATCGGGCTTCTTCTTCTCGGGCTTCTTGTCTTCGGCCTTCGGCTCCGGCGGCTTCGGCTGCGGCTTCGGCGGTTCGGGCTTCGGCTCCGGTTTCGGTTCGGGCTTCTTCGGTTCCGGCTTCGGCTCGGGCTTCGGCTCGGGCACGACCGCCGCTTTCGGCGGCTCGGGCGTGGGCTTCGGCGGCTCGGGCGCGGGCTTCGGTTCCGGCTTCGGCTCGGGCTTCGGCGGTTCGGGTTTCGGTTCCGGCTTCGGCGGTTCGGGCTTCTCCTCGCCCTTCGGCTTGCCGATCGCATCCGCCTTCCGCAGCGAGGTCTTCTCGCCCACCGTCACCTTGCTCAGGTCAACAATCAGAATCCGTTCGGTAAGTTCCGGCGGCTCGGGCGCGAAATAGGGCAGCCCGACCATGCCGATGAGAATCACCAGCACGTGCAACCCTATGGAGTAGCCGAGTTCTCGCCGCATGCCGCCCTCAACGCTTCGGCTTGGTGGGCTTGGGGGCGTCGTTGCCGGTTTCGAGGCCGACCTTTTCGACGCCGGCATCCTTCAACGCCGCCATCACCCCCATCACCGCGCCGTAGTGGGCGACCGAATCGCCGCTGATCACCACGCCAAGCTCGGGGTTCGCTTTCCGCATCTCGACGACGCGGCCGACCAGCGAGCCGACTTCGACCGGCTCGGTGCCGAGATAGACGGTGCCGTCCTGGTCGACGGAAATCCGGAGCGCCTTGTTGGCGTCGGCCAGCACCTGATTGCCGCCCTGGGGCAGGTCAAGCGGGATGCCGGTGGTCATCAGGGGCGCGGTGACCATGAAGATCACCAGCAGCACCATCATCACGTCGACCATCGGCGTGACGTTGATGTCGGCCATGCGCGAGGTCTTGCCCCGCTTGCCGCGCTTGCCGCCGGTTGTCGCCATGCTCATGGCTCAACGCCTTTCGTCGAGCTGGCGCGACACGATCGCCGAGAATTCGCCGGAGAAAATCTCCAGGCGCTTGGCGTAGCGGTCGATGTCGGTCGAGAGCTTGTTGTAGGCGATAACCGCCGGAATGGCGGCCACGAGACCGAGCGCGGTGGCGAACAGCGCCTCGGCGATGCCGGGCGCGACCACCGCGAGCGAGGTGTTCTTGCTCACGCCGATGTTGTGGAAGCTGTTCATGATGCCCCACACCGTACCGAACAGGCCGATGAACGGCGACACCGAGCCGGTCGAGGCGAGGAAGCCCATGCGGCTTTCGATGATTTCCAATTCGCGCTCGCTGGTGATCTGCATCACCCGCTCGATGCGGGCGGCGATCGAGGTTTTGAGCGAGGGCGCTTCGTTGCGGCTGCGTTCCAGCGACCGCCGCCATTCGCGCATCGCGGCGACGAAGATCGCGCTCATCGGGTCGCGCGCGCTCTTGCCGATCCGGTCGTAGAGGTCGTCGAGCGCGCCGCCGGACCAGAACTGTTCCTCGAAATCGCGGGCATGGCGATTGAGCGACCGCAGGCGCCGGACTTTCTCGAAGATGATCGTCCACGACCAGATCGACGCGCCGAGCAACGCCAGCATCACCGCCTTGACTATGATGTCCGCCTGGAGAAACAGCGTGATCATCGACAAATCGTTTTGCGGTTCCATACGTCTTCGCCTTTCCTTCACCGCCGGGCGCGCCGCCCGTGCCGCCGCATTCTAGTTTTGCCGCAACGCCAGATCCGCGCGCAGCCCCTCGGGGATACGCGCCGGTTTCAGGCTCGCGGCGGAGACGCAGGCGAGCTTCGCCATGGCCTCCACCAGCACTTCGTCGCCGCGCATCACCGTCTGCGCCATATCGAGCGTCGCGCCGCCGACCTTCACCACCCGCGTGCGCACCGTCAAAAGGTCGTCCAGCACCGCCGCGCGGCGATAGTCCACCGCGAAACTGCGCATCACGAACGCGACGCCCTCGGCCTGATCGGGATAGTCGGCCTGGGACAGCCGCCCATTCTCCCATCCTCCGAGGCGTAGCATCGCGCTGCGCGCGCGTTCCGCGAATTTCAGATAATTGGCGTAGTAGACAACGCCTCCGGCGTCGGTGTCCTCGTAATACACGCGCACCGTCAGCACGTGAACGTCGCCCTCGAAGTAGGAAGCGCCGCCCTCGCCTGTGGCACGTGAATTGACTGCTCGCTCCATTACTCCGCCCCGTCGTCGGGCGCAAGGGGGTCCAGCAGCGCAAGTTGCTCCGGCCCGCGCGGCGGCGCGGCAAGGCCGAGGTGACGATACCCTTTTGCCGAGAGAATCCGCCCGCGCGGCGTACGCTGCACCAACCCCTGCTGCATCAAGAACGGTTCGATGACTTCCTCCAGGGTGTCGCGTTCCTCGGCCAACGCGGCCGCGAGGGTTTCGACTCCCACCGGACCGCCGCCGTAGGATTCCACAATACAAAGCAAATAGCGCCGGTCCTGGCTGTCAAGACCGACAGCATCGACTTCGAGCCGCGTCAGCGCGCGGTCCGCCACGCCCTTGTCCACCGGCGAGTGCCCGGCGACGGTAGCGAAATCCCGCACCCGTCGCAACAGCCGCCCGGCGACGCGGGGCGTGCCGCGCGACCGTCTGGCGATCTCGACCGCACCGTCGTCGCTCATCGCGAGGCCGAGCTTCGTCGCACCCCGCATCACGATCCGGGTGAGGTCCTCCGCCGAATAGAAGCGCAGACGCAACGGAATGCCGAAGCGATCGCGCAACGGCGTGGTCAGGAGCCCCGCACGGGTAGTCGCCCCCACCAGGGTGAATGGCTGCAGGTCGATCCGCACCGAGCGCGCCGCCGGACCCTCGCCGATGATCAAATCGAGCTGGAAGTCCTCCATCGCCGAATAGAGAACCTCTTCGATCGCCGGGGAGAGACGATGAATTTCGTCGATGAACAGCACATCGCGCGGTTCGAGATTGGTGAG
>DBTR01000031.1:8763-26057 GCA_002307145.1 Rhodospirillum sp. UBA1311
AACAGCACATCGCGCGGTTCGAGATTGGTGAGGATCGCGGCCAGGTCGCCCGCCTTCGCGATCATCGGCCCGGAGGTTGCACGAAAGCCGACGCCGAGTTCGTGCGCGACGATCTGCGCGAGCGTGGTCTTGCCGAGGCCGGGCGGACCGTGCAGCAGCACGTGGTCGAGCGCCTCGCCGCGCGCCCGGGCGGCCTGCACGAATACCTTCAGGTTTTCGCAGGCTTCGGGCTGGCCGAGAAAGTCGTCGAGGGACTGCGGCCGCATCGGCGCATCGGTGTCGCCGCTCTGCGCCTCGGGCGAAACCACGCGCGCGGCATCCTCGTCGTCATCCCAGCCGGCCATCGCTTAAGCCCCCTTGCCGCCGAAGGCTTGCGCCTTGGCGATGTCCTTCAGCGCGGCGGCGATCACCGCTTCGACTGCCGGCGTCGTCTCGCCCGCTGCCGTCAGCACCGCAGCCACCACCGCGAACGCGTCGCTCGGGCTATAGCCGAGGTTGACCAGGGCCGAGGTCGCATCCTGCGCCACCGCAACGCGCGGATCGGCTTCGTCCGCCGCATGGGCCGCAGCCGCCGGTGCGGGCGCGAACGCCGCGCCGCCGACCAAGCCGCCGACCTTGTCCTTCAATTCCGCGAGAATTCGCGCCGCGAGCTTGGGGCCGACGCCATTGGCGCGGCCGAGCGCGCCCTTGTCCTGCGCCGCGATCGCGCGTGCCAGCGCATCCGGCGCGAGCACCGAGAGAATCGAGAGGCCGACCTTCGCGCCGACGCCCTGCACCGTGGTGAGGCGGCGGAACCACGCCTTGTCTTCCTGGCTCACGAAGCCGTAGAGCAGGATTGCATCCTCGCGCACCACGGTCTCGACCCAAAGCGTCGCGGGCTGGCCGACGACGAGCTTGGCGAGCGTGCGCGCCGGGCAGGCGACGAGGTACCCCACCCCGCCGACATCGACGATGGCGGTGTCCACGTCCACCGCCGCGATCATCCCCTTGAGGCGCGCAATCATCCGAGTTCCCCCATCGCGCGGCGCAGCGAGGCGTCGCTGGCACGGTAGCGCGCATGACAAATCGCCACCGCCAGCGCATCGGCTGCGTCGGCGGTTTCGGCGGTCGATCCGGGCAGCAGCATCCGCACCATCAGGCCGACCTGTTCCTTCGCCGCATGGCCGGTGCCGACGATGTTCTTCTTGATCAGGTTGGGAGTGTATTCGGCAACCGCGATGCCGAACAGCGCGGGCGCGAGCATTACCGCGCCGCGCGCCTGTCCGAGCTTCAAGGTCGAGGCCGGGTTGCGGTTGACGAAGGTTTCCTCGATCGCGGCCTCGTCGGGCGCATGCGCGCGCAACACCGCCAGCACGCCCTCGTGCAGCATCTTCAGGCGTTCGGAGAGCGCCAGTTTCTCGTCGGAACGGACCACCCCCGAAGCCACGAAACGCAAGCGGTTGCCCTCGGCATCGAGGATGCCCCAGCCGGTAACACGTAAGCCCGGGTCCAGCCCGATCAACCGCATGCGATTTCGCTCCCGAGGGGTGGAGACGGGTTACGCCTCCAGACTGGCCGCCACCTCGTCAGAGATTTCGAAGTTGCCCGAGACACGCTGCACGTCGTCGTTGTCGTCGAGGGCGTCGATCAGGCGGAACAGCGACGTTGCGGTTTCGGCGTCGAGGGAAACCGTGGTGAGCGGCTTCCATTCGAGGCGCGACGCCGAGGCCTCGCCGAACTGCTTTTCGAGCGCGTCCTTGACCGCATGAAGTTCGTCGGGCGCGGTCAAGACGTCATGGCCGTCGTCGGTGGATTCCACGTCGGACGCCCCGGCGTCGAGGGCCGCTTCGAACATCGCATCGGCGCTCGCCGCTTCCGGCTTGTACTGGATCAAGCCGACGCGGTCGAAGTTGAAGGTCACCGAGTTGGCTTCGCCCATCTGGCCGCCGAGCTTGTTGAAGATGCTGCGGACTTCCGACGCGGTGCGATTGCGGTTATCGGTCAGCGCCTCGACGATCAGGAACACGCCGCCCGGGCCGCGGCCCTCGTAGCGCATCTCGACGTAGTTGGTGTCGTCGCCGCCCGGCAGGGCCCGCTTGATCGCACGCTCGATATTGTCCTTCGGCATGCTCTGGGCCCGCGCGGCGATGATCGCGGCGCGCAGGCGCGGGTTCATCGCGGGGTCGGGCAGCCCGACCTTGGCCGCGACCGTGATTTCGCGCGCGAGCTTGGTGAAGATCTTCGCCCGCTGCGCGTCCTGCGCGCCCTTGCGGTGCATGATGTTCTTAAATTGGGAGTGACCAGCCATTCCATACCTTGCGATGCTTGCGGGGCGCGACCGCGCCAAAGGCGCACGGCGCCGGGAAAACGCGCGGCATTATCCATGCAGCGGCGCTGAAAACGCAACCCCCAATCCGGGCGTTTCTCAGGGATTCGGATACGCGCGGGACAATCGCCCGCCGATCCGCAGCATCGCGACCTGGGTCGCCAACCCGCTGCGATCGTCGGTCTCGACGTAGACGCCGCAAACCGTCGCCTCGCCGTCCGCCGGAGTGAGCCGGTCGCCCGGGATTTTCTTGGTGAAGCGACTGATCGCCACCGCCTTCGACATGCCGATTACCGAATCATAGTCGCCGCACATTCCGGCGTCGGTAAGATAGGCGGTGCCGCCGGGAAGAACTTGCGCGTCGGCGGTCGGCACGTGGCTGTGCGAGCCGACCACCAGCGACACCCGGCCGTCGAGCGCATGCCCCATCGCCATCTTCTCGCTCGTCGCCTCGGCATGGATATCGACGATCGCCGCCGCCACCGTCGCACCGAGACGATGCTTCGAGAGGATCTCGTCCATCGCCTGGAACGGGTCGTCGAGCGGATCGAGGAACAGCCGCCCCATCACCTGCGCCACCAGCACCTTGCGGCCGTCGGGCAGCGGCAGGACGGTGACGCCACGCCCCGGCGTGCCGCGCGGGAAGTTGGCGGGCCGCACCAGGCGCGGGTCGCTGTCGATGTAGCCGATGATCTCGCGCTGGTCCCAGACGTGGTTGCCGGTGGTCACCGCGTCCGCCCCGGCTTCGTAGAATTCGGCGCAGATCTTCGGAGTGATGCCGAAGCCATGGGCGGAGTTTTCGCCGTTGACGATGACGAAATCGAGCTTGAGGTCGCGCTTGAGCGCGGGAATGGCTTCGACCGCGGCGGTGCGTCCGCTGCGCCCGACGACGTCGCCGAGATACAGGATTTTCATGAAGACCCGTTGGTTTTGTGCTTCGGTGCGTCGCGGAGCGGCAGGACGCCGCGCTCGGTCAGCACCAGATCGAGGCGACGGTCCCAGGATTCGTGCGGGACGGTTTCGATTTCCTGGATCGCGAAGGCGACCCCGAGGGAAACCGGCCGGTGTTCGGCCTCGGCCATCGCGGCGAGGGTACGGTCGTAGTAGCCGCCGCCGTAGCCGAGGCGATAGCCGGTGGCGTCGAAGGCAAGCAGCGGAATCAGGATCACGTGGGGTCGGCAAACGGTACTGCCGCGCGGCGGCTGGCGGGTGCCGAACGGCCCCTCGTCCAGCCGTGCGTCGGGCTCCCAGGCGCGGAACACCAGGGGGGCATTGGGCTGCTCGACCACCGGCAGCGCGATCCGCCAGCCGACCTGGCGGAGCCAGTCCACCAGCAGGCGGGAATCGATTTCACCGCCCAGGGGATAATAGGCGGCGGCGATGCCATTTTCGGGCGGGACGGCGAG
This sequence comes from Rhodospirillum sp. UBA1311, assembly GCA_002307145.1. Taxonomy (GTDB): domain Bacteria; phylum Pseudomonadota; class Alphaproteobacteria; order Rhodospirillales; family Rhodospirillaceae; genus Oleispirillum. The sequence goes on from DBTR01000031.1 coordinate 12,475, forward strand.
CAGGGGAACGGTGGCCGCATGGCGCACCAGGGATTCGGCGGCATGGCGGCGATCTGCGGCGGCGACCCGGCCGCGCAGGAACTTGGCGGTCCCGCGCAGGGTCCGCTTGGTTTCCGCGACAGATCCGGCAACCACCGACGGCATCAGCATGTTCCACCCAATGTTGATCGCGCCTGGAAAACCGGGGCACGAAAGTCCGATACTCTACGGAATGGGCAAGGTGGCGGGGCCGTTACAACCGTGGGCATGTGGAATACACAAGGGCCGCTCCAACAAAGTGGGCGCCATGTAACCAGACCACGGTCTGGCCAGGGACAGCACCCTTCCTATATACGTTGGCCCCAGTGATGTCGCGGACCACACGAGTTGTCCAGCACCCGCCACCCACCAATCTAGTGGCCCCGGAGGCGTTCGGCAATTGATTCGATTCGGTCGGCCATCGCGTCGAGCGCGTCGACCACGCGGGTTTCCGCCTCGGCCTTGGCTTCCGCACCGCCCGAGCCATTGGCGGCACGCAGTTCTTCGAGTTCGCCATAAGTCTCGGCAAGCTCGTCGGCGACCAGCAATCCGATCATTGCAAGCAGGAGATTCTCCTGGATCGGGCCGATCGCGGCGGTCAATTCCCTCCCGCGCTGGTCGAGGTAGCGCCCGAGCCGCTCGATTTGCGCCTCCTGGCCGTCGCCGCAGGAGATGGTGTAGGGATTGCCGACGATGGTGAGGGTGACTTGAGCCAAGGCCTAGCCCTCCAGGAGACGGGAAAGATCGGAAATCGTCTCACCGAGCCCGGCCGAAGTGCTGCGCGCCGCCGCCTCCAGCGCCGCGCAACGCACGCGCAGGTCGGCGATCTCGCCGGCGTCGACTACGGGAACTGCAGGAACTGCATCGTCGACGCGTGCGGCGCGCTCGGTGGCGGCGGCATCGAGACCGTCGATTGCCGCCTCAAGGCGGCGAAGCGCCGCTTCAGCCCGGGAAAGTTTGTATACCGAGAGCGGTTTCAAGCTATTATCGCCATGTTCGCGGAAAGGACGTTAAGAGTAATTCCCGAACTCCCGCACGTCAATCTCAGGTGTCGCCGCTCGTGACTTTCCCGCCCTTGCCGATCGTGATCTGCTATGACCGTGCGCAAGCATACGCCGCAATCGCCGCGGCGGCGGCCCTCGGGCGGCCGATCCGGATCGAAACGCCGGGCGAGATGGCCGCCGCGCTCCGCCCCGCCTGGCTGCGCGGCTTTCTCGAATGCTGCACCGCCGACGGCGTCGCGCCATCCGGCCCGGTGGCGTTCCACTGCGGCGACGCACCCGGCCTCGTCCTCGCGGGCCTGAGCATCGGGCTCCAGGCAATGCGCTTCGAACCCGGGCCGGACGCCAATCCCCACGCCGCCGAAGCACTGGCGGCGATCGCCGCGACCCAGGGCTGCGACCTCGCCATCGGCCCGCCTCCCAACCCCGCCTGGCGCTTCCCGCCGCCTTCGGGCCGCCCCGACGCCCGCACGCTCACCACCATCGCGCGGCGCTGGCTCAGCGGTCTTCCCACGGCCGAGGAATTCGACTAGGTGTAGGGGATTCCATTCCCGCGAAAGTCACATGACGATGTCCTGCCAGCTCTACCTGATCACGCCGCCCGCCCTGCCCGATCTCGACGCCTTCGCCGAGGTCTTCACCGCCGCGCTCGACGCCGGTCCGGTCGCGTGCGTGCAACTCCGGCTGAAGGACGTCTCCGACGACGACATCCGCGCCGCCGCGAAGCGCCTCTGCCCGATCGCGCAGGACCGCGACGTCGCCTTCCTGATCAACGACCGGCCCGACCTCGCCGCCGAGCTCGGCTGCGACGGCGTCCACATCGGTCAGGAAGACGGCACCTACGCGGAAGCGCGGAAAATCGTCGGTCCCGACGCGATCGTCGGCGTCACCTGCCACGATTCCCGCCACCTCGCGATGGCGGCGGGCGAAGCCGGGGCGGACTACGTCGCGTTCGGCGCGTTCTACCCGACCGCGACCAAGGAGCCGAAGACCACCGCCGAGATCGAACTCCTCGAATGGTGGGCCGAGCTGTTTACCGTCCCCTGCGTCGCGATCGGCGGCATCACCGTCGACAACGCCAAGGCGCTGGTCGACGCGGGCGCGGACTTCATCGCGGTGAGCGCGGGAGTGTGGTCGCACCCCAAGGGCGCGGCGTTCGCGGTCAAGACGTTCGGCGAACTCCTCGCCGAGTAGGCCGCCGCCCCCGGCTATCGAAACCATAGTCCATCGGTATTTCACAAACCCCGCGCGTGGGATGAGACTGCTTCTCAGGTTCAACAATGAGAGGCTCCCGCCATGCTGATCCGTATCCTGTCGCGTGCGTTCATGGTTCTCGGCCTGGTCGGCGGCGTCGCCGTCGCCTCCGCGCAAGCCGCGGAGACCACCTCGTCGGGCACGATGATGAAGCCCGCCGACAATTCGATGATGAAGTCGGACGACAAGATGATGAAGTCCGACGACAAGATGATGAAATCCGACGACAAGGCGATGACGTCGGACAAAATGATGAAGTCGGACGACAAGATGATGAAGCCCGACGACAAGATGATGAAGAAGTAAGCCTGCCGGGGCGCCGCCTCTCCCCCGGCGCCCCGCCCGCTCCGCACCGCCGCGCCCCTCCCCGGGGCGTTTTTTGTGCGCGGCGCTCATCTCCCGGCTATCGAAACCATAGACCTTCGATATTTCCCAAGCACATGCATTGCTGCTGATAATGCCTCTCATGCTCAACCAGCGCAATAACGAGGAGGCCACGACAATGTACATCTCCAAATCCCAACGTATCGGCCTGTTGGTCGCCGCCGCCGTCACCGGAGCCGTCGCCGCGACGCCCCTGACCGCCCAGGCCGCCGACAGCGAAAAGTGCTACGGCGTTTCGGCGGCGGGCAAGAACGATTGCGCCACCGCCACCAGTTCCTGCGCCGGAACCTCGAAGATGGACCGCGACCCCCACGCCTTCATCGCCGTGCCCGCCGGCACCTGCGCCAAGATCGCGGGCGGCAGCCTCACGCCGATGAAGTAACCACGCCAGCCAAGGAGGAACGCGCCATGACCAGTCCGATCTTCACCCTGCCGGCCCGCGCCGGAATCGGCCTGAAACCCGAGCACGTCGCCGGGCTTCTCGAAGCGCGGCCCTCCTTGGCCTTCGTCGAGGTCCATGCGGAAAACTACATGGGCGCGGGCGGCCCGCCGCACCGCCAGCTCGCCACGATCCGCGAGGTCTATCCTCTGTCGGTGCACGGCGTCGGGCTGTCCCTCGGCGGCGACGAGCCCCTCGACCTCGACCACCTCGAAGCCCTCGCCGGGGTGGTCGAGCGCTACGAACCCGAGCAGGTGTCCGAGCACCTCGCCTGGTGCCGCATCGACGGCCACTACCTCAACGACCTGCTGCCGATCCCCTACACCGACTACAGCCTGAACCTGATCTGCGACCACATCGACCAGACCCAGACCCGGCTGAAGCGGCGGATCCTGATCGAGAACCCCGCCGCCACCCTCTCCTATGCCGAATCCACGATGCGCGAGAGCGACTTCCTCATCGCGATGGTGAAGCAGAGCGGCTGCGGCCTGCTGCTCGACGTCAACAACCTGTTCGTCAGCGACAGCAACCTCGCGATCGGCGCGGAGGACTACATCGCCGCCCTGCCGGGCGAAGCGATCGGCGAAATCCACCTCGCCGGGCATCACCTCAAGCAGATCGGCAACGCCGAAATTCGCATCGACGACCACGGCTCCACCGTCGCGCCCGAGGTCTGGAGCCTCTACCGCGACGTGATCGCCCGCTTCGGCCGCCGCCCGACCCTGATCGAGTGGGACACCGACGTGCCCGATCTCGAGGTGCTGCTGGCGGAAGCCCGCACCGCCGACCGCCACGCCGAATTCGCGTCCCTCGGAGGCCATGCCGATGTCTTCGCTTCGTGAGCTGCAGCGCGCGATGCGCGACCACGCCTTCGATCGCGGCGGCACCTCGGCCACCGCCGCGATCGCCGACGTCCATGCGTTCTCGCCCGCCGAACGCCTCGGCATCCACCGCAACGCGACGCTGCTCGGGTTGGGGATGGCGCTGCGGGCGAGCTTTCCGGTGACGCTGCGGCTGGTCGGCGAGGCGTTCTTCGACCACATGGCGCGGGATTTCCTCATTGCCGCGCCGCCGCGCGACCCGCGGATGTCGCGCCTCGGCCTGGAGTTCCCGGCGTTCGTCGGCGGCTACCCGGCGGCGGCAGGCCTGCCCTATCTCTCCGACGTGGCACGGCTCGAAGTTGCCTGGACCCACGCCTATCACGCCGCCGAGGCCGCGCCGCTGCCCCCCGAGGCGCTGCTGACCTTCCCCGAGGAACGCCTCGGCGAGGTGGTGTTGACGCCGCTGCCGTCGCTGCGCTTCGTCGCCTCGGCCTATCCGGTCGCCGCGATCTGGCACGCCAACCAGCCGCACCATCCCGAGCCCGAGGCGATCAGCCTCGACGCGGGCGGCGAGATGGCGGTGGTCTGGCGGCCCGGCGACACGGTCCGGGTGCAGGCGCTCGGCAACGGCGCGTTCACCTTCGTGATGGCGCTCGCCACCGGCCAATCCCTCGACACCGCCTGGGCGGGCGCGCTCGCCCTCGCCCCGGATTTCCAGCTCATCCCCGAACTCCAGGCGCTGCTCACCGCACGCTGGTTCAGCGAGGCTCGACTGCCATGACCGAAGCCATCCCCCGCATCCGCCAACCGCTCGCCGCCATCCTCCACGCCCTCGAGGCCCAGCCCTATTGGATCCACGGCCTGCTCTGCCGCTGGGGCATCGCCGCGATCTTCTGGCGCTCGGCCCGCACCAAGGTGCACGACTGGTTCACCATCAACGACAGCACCTACTTCCTCTTCCAGGACGAATACAAGGTGCCGCTGCTACCGCCCGACGTCGCGGCGGTGATGGCGACGACGATGGAGCACACCGGTGCGATCCTGCTGTTCCTCGGCCTCGCCTCGCGCCTCGCGGCGAGCGCGCTCTTCGGCATGACCCTGGTGATCGAGATTTTCGTCTACCCCGGAAGCTGGCCCGATCACCTGCTCTGGGCGTCGGCGTTGGTGTTCGTCATCCTGCGCGGACCGGGCGCGGTTTCGCTCGACGCGCCGATCCGCAGGCGCTTCCTCGGCGAATAATCCTTGCGCCTCGGCCGAACATGCCTAATGCTTGAAAACTTGAAGAAATACGGCCGAGGCACACCATGGAAATGCATCAGGTCCGTTACTTCGTGGCCCTGTGCGAGACGCTCAACTTCACCCGCGCCGCCGAGGCCTGCCACGTTGCGCAGCCCTCCCTGACCAAGGCGATCCAGAAGCTCGAGGACGAACTCGGCGGGCCGATGTTCAGCCGCGAGCGCGGCCTCACCCACCTCACCGACCTCGGCCGCCTGATGCGCCCGCACCTCGAGGCGATGTACGAGGCGAGCGAGGCGGCGCGGATCGAGGCGCAGAGCTTTCGCACCCTCGAAAAGGCGAACCTGCGCATCGGCGCGATGTGCACCATCGGCCCGACGCGGCTGATCGGCTTCTTCAAGACCTTCCGCGCCCGCGTTCCCTCGGCGGTGCTCAACCTCCACGACGCGCCGGGCACCAAGCTCGCCGAAATGCTGCTCGCGGGCGACCTCGACGCGGCGCTGATCGCCCTGCCCAAGCTCCCCGATCGCTTCGACACCCTGCCGCTTTATTCCGAGCGCTACGTCGTCGCCTTCCGCCCCGGGCATCGCTTCGAGGCGATGGAGACGGTGCCGCTCGCCGAGCTCAATACCGAGGACTACCTCAACCGCGTCAACTGCGAGTACCCGGAATATTTCGCCTCCCTCGGCATCCCCGACCCCGCCGCCGACTGCAACGTCTGCTACGAGACCGAGCGCGAAGACTGGATCCAGGCGATGATCCTTGCCGGAATGGGCTGCTGCGTCACGCCCGAGTTCCTGCCGATGATCCCCGGAATCGCGACGCGCGCCCTCACCGATCCGGAGATTTCGCGCAACGTCGTCCTCGCCACCGTCTCCGGGCGCAGGCATTCCCCGGCGCTCTCCGCCTTCGTCACCCTCGCCCGCCGCCACGACTGGAGCAGCTAAATCCGCTTCGGGGCTTGGCAATCCGCCCGTCCGCGCCTAGGTTCGGGGGGCATAACGTAGTCCGGAATCTCCATTTTCATGTTCGCCCGCCTCGGCACCCGGCAGCAATGGGCCCTCCTGCTGATCGCTTCGATCGCGGTGACCGCGACGCTGCGCCTCGCCACGCTCCCCGGCGCGCTGCTCCTCGGCCCGATGGCGACCGCGATCGCTTTCGCCATCGGCGGGGTCAAGCTCGCGGTGCCGCGCCGTGCCTACGCGATGGCGCAAGGGATCGTCGGCGCGATGATGGCGGGCGCGGTGACCCCCGCGATCGTCCAGACCTTCCTCCACAATTGGGCGCTGTTCTTCTCCGTGGTGTTCGCCACCCTGGTGGCGAGCGGCGTAGTCGGCTGGGCGATGAGCCGCTGGCACGTCCTGCCCGGCACCGCCGCGATCTGGGGCAGCTCGCCCGGCGCCGCCTCGGCGATGGTGGTGATGGCGGAGCAGTTCGGCGCGGACGTCCGCATCGTCGCGTTCATGCAGTACCTGCGCGTCCTCTGCGTCGCGCTTTCCGCCGCGCTGATCGCCCATTTCGCCGGCGCGTCGAACACCCACGCCGCCACCGACTGGTTCGCCGTACCCGATCCGCTCCGCCTCGGCGAGACCCTGCTTCTGATCGGCGGCGGCATGGTGGTGGGCAAGCTCCTGCGCCTGCCCTCGGGCGCGATGCTCGGGCCGCTGATGATCGGCGCGGTGCTGCGCGGCCTGGGGCTGATCGACATCATGCTGCCGCCGCCGCTGCTGCTCGTCGCCTTCGCCACCATCGGCTGGGTCGTCGGCCTGCGCTTCACCGCCGAGATTCTCCGCACCGTCGCCGCCAAGCTGCCCCACATGCTCGCTTCGATCCTGCTGCTGATGGGGTTCTGCGCGCTGATCGCCTGGGGCCTCACCCACCTGCTCGGTATCGACATGCTCACCGCCTACCTCGCCACCAGCCCCGGCGGCGCGGATTCGATCGCGATCATCGCCGCGTCGACCAACGTCGACCTCGGCTTCGTGCTGGCGTTCCAGACCGTACGGCTGATCATCGTGATCCTCATCGGACCGATGATCGCGCGGCGCGTCGCTCGCGCCATGGGGCACGCCCCCAGCTGATCAACGCGCGGCCACGACTTCGGCGAGAAAATCCATGACGGCCCGGATGCGCGGCGCATGGCGCAAGTCATCATGCACGGCCATCCAGATTTCCCGATGCGGCGGCGGTCCGTCGCACGGAACCGCAACGAGGCCGCTCGTCGGCGCAACCATGAACTCGGGCAGCAGTGCGATGCCAAGTCCGGCCCGCGCGGCCTCCCGCAAGATGCCGAACTCGTTGCTCCGGAACGCCACCGCGCGATCCGCCCGATAAGACGCGAACCACTCCTCCTGGTGCAGGCGCGCGGTCAATCCGTCGCGCACGATGAATTCCCATTCGGCTTCGGATCGCGCTTCGAGATACGCGGGCGTGGCGAACAGATTGAACGCAAGATCGCCGAGCTTCCTCCCGATCAGGCCATCCTGGGTCGGGCGCATCAGCCTGAGCGCAATATCCGCCTCGCGCCGATCGAGATCGACGTATGCCTGTTCGCCATGAAGTTCGAGAACGATGCCCGGATGGAAACGGCGTAGCGCCGCCACCCGGGGCACCAGCACATGCCGGGAAAACGCAGGCGGCGCACTCACCCGGACCGTCCCGGCCAGGCCCGCGTCCATGCCGCGCGCCGCACGCATCACTCCGTGCGCCTCGCTCCGCATCGCCGCGCCGATGGCCGCGATCCGTCGTCCTTCCTCCGTCAGGATCACGGCGCGCGGCAACCGGTCGACGAGGCGCACGCCAAGGGCAGACTCAAGGGCAGCGACACGACGTGCCACGGTGGTGTGGTCAAGGTCGAGCGCACGCGCCGCGGCGGAAAAACTGCCGGTTTCGGCAAGACAGAGGAAATGGCGAAGATCGTCCCAATTCATGTGTGAAAATCCTCATAAGAGGTGTGTTTTCGAGGAATACTCCACAATGCGCCGATGCGCTATATCTCGCGGATCACCCCATGCAAAGGACATCCGATGGACACCGTCATCCGCATCGACCGCACCGGCGGCCCCGAAGTCCTCGAACTCCGCGAGATCACCCTGCCACCGCCCGGCGCGGGCGAGGTGCGGGTGCGGCAGACCGAGGTCGGCGTCAACTTCGTCGATATCTACTTCCGCTCCGGTCTCTATCCGATCGCCGGATTTCCCTCCGGGATCGGCCAGGAAGCCGCAGGCGTGATCGAAACGGTCGGAAACGGCGTCGTCGGCCTCGCCCCCGGCGACCGGGTCGGCTACATCGGTGGCGGCAACGGCAGCTACGCCTCGGCGCGCAACCTGCCCGCCGACCGCCTGCTCAAGCTCCCTGAGGAAATTTCCACCCGCCTCGCCGCGGCCTCGCTGCTGCGCGGCATGACCGCCCACATGCTGTTCGACCGGACGTTCAAGGCCGAGGCCGGGCAAAGCGTGCTGATCCACGCGGCGGCGGGCGGCGTCGGACTGCTCGCGAGCCAATGGGCGAAGGCGAAGGGCCTCACCACCATCGGCACCGTAAGCTCACCGGAGAAGGCGGAACTCGCCAAGGCCCACGGGCTCGACCATGCGATCCTCTACCGCAGCGACGATTTCGTCGCGGCGGCCAAGGACCTCACCGACGGCAAGGGGGTGAACTTCGCGATCGACGGCATCGGCGGCGACACCCTCTCCCGCACCCTCGCCGCGCTCGCCCCCGACGGCATCGCAGCGAGCATCGGCCAAGCCTCGGGCGTCGCGCCGCCGGTACCGGTCGCGGCGTTGGCCGGAATTTTCCTCACCCGGCCGAGCGTGGTCGCGCTCGCCAATCGCCCGGAGGCCTATCGTGCGGCGGCCGACGCGCTGTTCGCGATGCTGAAATCCGGATTGAAGGTGGAAATCGGCGCGGAGTTCCCGCTCCACGCGGCGGCGCGCGCCCACGAACTGCTCGCGGGCGGCAAGACCACCGGCTCGACTCTATTGATTCCCTGAGGCCTTGGAGCCTACCGGCAGCGCCTTGATCGTCGCCCAGGTAAACAGCAGCAGCGCCAGCCACCACGACTGGGCGATACCGAAGGCGACCGTCGAGGGCACCAGCGCGGCGGCGACGAAACCCGCCATCAGGCTGCTCTCGCGGCCCGGACCCACCTGGGTGCGCACCAGCCGCCAGAGGACGAATGCGAGCAGCAGCGCGCCGACCCCACCCAGTTCCAGCCAGATCTGCAGGCCGCCGTTGTGCGGGTGCAACGGCATGAATTGGGTCGAGGTTTCGTAGAACTCGGTCATCCAAGGTACCTGGAAGCTGACCTGGAACTTGTCGGTGCCGCCCGGAATTGCGCGCGCCGCGTCGAAGCCCCAACCGAGGATCGGGCGCTCGCGGATTCGTTCGAGGGCGAAGTTCCAGATCTCCAGGCGCTGATAGAACGATGGCGGGAAGTGGGGAATCGCGCGGGTCACCGCGACCCGGTCGATCAGCATCGGCACCAGAGGCATCGCCAGCGGCATCGCCACGACGCCGAGGCTCATCGCCCAGCGCATCGCGCGCGGGCAGAGCCAGTGCAGGCCCCAGGCCAGAATCCCCGCGAACAAGGCCATCAGCGCGCTCGAACTGCCGGTGTAGAGAATCGCGACGACGAGCAGCACGGCGGCCGCGCCAAGCAAAATCCAACGGCGGCGGCGCAGCAACTCGGCGAACACCGGCAAGCCGGTGAGGGTGAGGATCACCGCGCAGTTCTTATAGACGAACGCATTGGAACTGAGGAGCTTGGACGCGCGCGGATCGACGCCCGCGACGGCGGAGATCAACGCGACGATCGGCTTGTGCAGGACGGCGTCGATCGCCGGGATCGTCGCGGCCACGCCCCAGCCGATCAGGCTCCAGCGGATCAGGGTTTCCCGCTCGCTCTCGCTCCAGGCGTCGACGTAGCCGCGCATCGCGAGCATCGCGGCGAAGATCGCGGCGAGCTGCATCGTCTTCGCCAGAGTGTCGGAAGGATCGACCGCCCAGATCGCGCTCGCCCCGGCGAAAAGCAGGATGAGCGCCACGAGCGGCAGGCCGTTTTTGTCGCCGAGATGCTGGCGACGCATCGCCGCCGCAAGCAGCATCGTCGCCAGCGCGACCACCGTTCCCTTGGTCATCAGCACCAGCAACGGCAGGGTCACAAGGGATTGCAGGACGAGAAGAATCGCGGCCAATGTCGCTCCACCCCAAAAATTTCGGCACGAACACACCAAAAAGCATGCTCGTGCCGCCGAGGCAAGTCCGATTGACCCCTGGGTTGATGTTGATTTAGTCGGTGGCGTCGGTGGAGAGGGTCAAATCCTTCCATGCGGCCATGTCGGCTTCGAGCGCCGCGATCTTTTCCGACACCCGCGCCCAGGCGTCGGAGCCGAGCAGCAGGTGCGCGGGCGGATTGTCCGACGTCATCGCGGTCAGCATCGCGCGCGCCGCCTTCTTCGGGTCACCGACCTGCTTGCCGCTGCGTTCGCGCCGCGCCTGCCGCAGCGGGTCGAAGAGCTGGTCGTAGTCCCCGATCTTGCGTTCGGCGCGGATCATCGAGCGTCCCGCCCAATCGGTGCGGAAGCCGCCCGGCGCAACGGCGGTGACATGAATGCCGAGGTGCTTGACCTCCTTGCCGAGGGTTTCCGAGATCCCTTCGAGGGCGAACTTGCTGGCATGATAGAAGCCGAGGCCCGGGAAAGTGGTGAACCCGGCCATCGACGTGATGTTGAGGATGCGACCCTTGCGGCGCGCGCGCATGAACGGCAACACCGCCTGGATCATCGCGACCGCACCGTAGACGTTGGTGTCCATCTGGCGGATCAGTTCGGCGATCGGGGTTTCCTCGATCAGGCCTTCGAGACCGTAGCCCGCATTGTTGACCAGGACGTCGATCGCGCCCACCGCGGCCTCGACCTCGGCGACGGTGGCGAACACCGCCTCGGTGTCGGTGACGTCCAGCACCCGTGCGAAGGCACGGCCGGGCGCCTCGGCCTCGAACGCCCCGACCGCGCCCGCCTGGCGCACGGTGCCGATGACGCGATGGCCTTCGGCGAGCGCGAGGCGCGCCAGTTCCTTGCCGAAGCCGGAACTGACGCCGGTGATGAACAGGGTAAGGGGAGCGGTAGCGGACATCTGGAAAAGTCTCCTCAAGGACGTACATGCGAGCGGCGTTCCCTCGGGAACGCCGCGACGATCGGCGAAATCGCCTGATATTATGAGAATTTCAGCTGGAAACCATATCCGAGTTCACGAAAACGGCGGGTTCGGACGCGGCCACCGCCTCGACGGCGATCACCACGTCGCCGAGCCAGTCGTCGGCGGCGCCCGGAACGATGCAGGTGTCGATCCGGGGATGCATCACCAGCGCCGCGAGCTTGCCGAGGTTGGACGCTCCCGGCTTCCACGGCACCTTGCGGTCGATCTTGAAAGCGCTGGCGCGACCGCCGAACCCGGCGAGCACGCTCTCCATCGGGAACGCCTTGTCCCAGGATTCGAGGACGATCACCACCGCGACCTCGGGCGGGATCGCCGCCGCCACGCCTTTCAGCACCGTCGGCTCGTACCCCTCGACGTCGATCTTGATCACGCCGCGCGTCAATCCCGCGGCGACGAGATCTGCGAACACGCCCTTGAGCACCTTCGCGCCATCCTTGATCTCGATGGCGACGTTGAAATAATTGGCCTCGGAGTACGCGGTGAAACCGTCCTTTGCCGCGAGCGTCGCCTTGTCGTAGGAATTGGCCGCGTCGTTGACGAACGCACCGCCCCAGTTGTGCTTCGGCACCGTGAGTTCGCAGGTCTTGTCGCAATCGCCGAGGCCGTAGCGGTGCAGCGTCTTCGGCACGTCGAGCGCGATCGCGGTGTTGACCTCGATCAGGTTGCAGCAATGGGGATTGGGCTCGAACATGTGGACGTGCTTGAAGCGGTTGCCGCTTTGCGCGGAGACCAGCCCGATGTTCGCGCCGATGTCGATGAGGAAATCGTCGTGGCCGCAATCGGCGAAGTGGGCGATGAGATCGGTGAGGGTCGGCTCCCAGGTGCCGCCGACCTGCGACCGCACCGAGATGATGTCGCGACCCCGGAAGAAGAGGTCGGAGCTGTTCCGGGTGAGCTTGGCGAAAAGCCAGGACTTGAGACCGAAGGAAACGAGATCCGAAAACGATTCGCTGCGCTGGAAATCGAGTGCGCGCATGCCGCTGGCGGGCTTGTTCATGGCGTCCCCCAAATTCAGGTCCGAGACGGGGCGATCCCCGCCTCCCATACAACGCTCCTTCAACCAGGACTTACGCTAAGATAGGCCCGGAGCCGCGATTTGCGACCCCGGTTCCCCGCTTCGATCGCGGGATTCGGTTATTCGACGGTGACGCTCTTCGCGAGGTTGCGCGGCTGGTCCACGTCGGTGCCCTTGAGCGAGGCGATGTGATACGCGAGCAGCTGTACCGGGATCGCGTAGAGGATCGGCGACACGAAGCCCGCCACCTTCGGCAGGGTGATCGTCGCGAACGCCTTGTCCTTGAATTCCGCCACGCCCGCCGCGTCGCTGATGAACACCACCTTGCCGCCGCGCGCGATGACCTCCTGGACGTTCGAGGCGGTCTTCTCGAACAATGCGTCGGGCGGCGCGATCACCATCACCGGCACGCTCTCGTCGATCATCGCGATCGGGCCGTGCTTCATCTCGCCCGCGGCAAAGCCCTCGGCGTGGATGTAGCTGATTTCCTTCAGCTTCAGCGCGCCTTCGAGGGCGATCGGATAGGCGGTGCCGCGCCCGATGTAGAAGGCATGCTGGGCGTCGAGCAGATCCTGGGCGATGGCGCGGATCGCGTCGTCGCTCTTGAGGATTTCGGTGGCGTAGGACGGCACCTCGGTGAGCGCCTTCGACAGCGCCGCTTCGGCATCGCGGTCGAGAACGCCGCGTGCCTTGCCGAGAACGATGGCGAGGCAGGCGAGGACGACGAGCTGGGTGGTGAACGCCTTGGTCGAGGCGACGCCGATTTCCGGCCCCGCAAGGGTCGGCAGGATCGCGTCGGCCTCGCGCGCCATCGTACTTTCCGGCACGTTGACCACCGCCAGGGTGTGCATTCCCTCGTCGCGGCAGAAGCGCAGCGCCGCGAGCGTATCGGCGGTCTCGCCCGATTGGGAGATGAACACCGCGAGGCCGCCCTTGGCGACCGGGGCGGAGCGATAGCGGAACTCGGAGGCGATATCGAGGTCGACCGGCACCCGCGCCACCTGCTCGATCCAGTACTTCGCCACCATCGCGGCGTAATACGACGTGCCGCAGGCGACCAATGTCACCCGCCCGATCTCGGCGAGGTCGAAGGGCATCGGCGGCAGCGCGAGGGTGCGCTCGACCGGATTGAAGTGGCTGTTGAGGGTGTCGCCGATTACCGTCGCCTGCTCGTAGATTTCCTTGAGCATGAAGTG
>DBTR01000031.1:26306-26609 GCA_002307145.1 Rhodospirillum sp. UBA1311
TTCCTTGAGCATGAAGTGGCGGTACGCGCCCTTGCCGATCATCGCGCCGGAGAACTGGGTGATCTGGATGTCGCGCTCGACCGGCGCGCCGAGGGAGTCGAAGACCTCCGCCCCGTTCGCGGTGAGCATCACGAAGTCGCCGTCTTCGAGGTAGGCGATGCGGCGGGTGAGCGGCGCGAGCGCAAGCGCGTCGGAGCCGAGGAACATTTCGCCGTCGCCATAGCCGATCGCGAGCGGCGAACCTTTCCGCGCACCGATGATCAGGCCGTCATGGCCGACGAACAGGATCGCGAGCGCGAACGC
>DBTR01000031.1:26850-27049 GCA_002307145.1 Rhodospirillum sp. UBA1311
CGAACAGGATCGCGAGCGCGAACGCACCCTTCAGGCGTTGCAGCGCGGCGAAGGTCGCCTCCTTCGGCGCCATCCCGGCGCTCAGGAACGACGAAATCAGATGCACCACGACTTCGGTGTCGGTTTCGGATTCGAAAACCCGGCCGGCGGCGGTGAGTTCGCGGCGAAGTTCCTGGAAGTTCTCGATGATGCCGTTGTG
>DBTR01000031.1:27388-27537 GCA_002307145.1 Rhodospirillum sp. UBA1311
CCCAGCGGGTGTGGCCGATGCCGGTCGAGCCGTGGATCGGGCGCTTCGCCACCGCCGCTTCGAGATTGACGATCTTGCCCTCGGCGCGGCGACGTTCGAGCTTACCCTCGTGGATGGTGGCGATGCCGGCGCTGTCGTAGCCGCGATAT
>DBTR01000031.1:27665-89830 GCA_002307145.1 Rhodospirillum sp. UBA1311
GGTGTGGCCGATGCCGATCGTGCCGCCGAGCGGTTCCTTGGCGAGACGCTGCTCCAGATTGCGCAGCTTGCCTTCGGCGCGGCAGCGCGTGAGATGCCCGCCTTCGAGCGTGGCGACTCCGGCCGAATCGTAGCCGCGATATTCGAGACGCTTCAGCCCTTCGAGCAGAGACGCAGAAACGTCCGCCTTACCGATGATCCCGACAATTCCGCACATCTTCCAACCTCCGTTAAGACTTTTTGCTTTTCAGGGCGCGCATCCTCTCGCGGAAGCGCGCGGCCCAACCTTCGACAACCTTCTGCGGCGCGCGGGTCACTGCCAGCGCCTCCGCCGGAACATCCTTGGTCACCACCGAGCCCGCGCCGACGATCGCGCCGTCGCCCACCTTCACCGGAGCGACCAGCGAGGTGTTGGAGCCGATGAATGCGCCCTTGCCGATGTCGGTCAGGCTCTTGTTGAAGCCGTCGTAGTTGCAGGTGATCGTGCCCGCGCCGATGTTGGCGCCCGCCCCCACCCGCGCATCGCCGATATAGGTGAGATGGTTGACCTTCGCCCCATCCTCGACGATCGACTTCTTGATCTCGACGAAGTTGCCGATGTGCGCGCCGACGCCCACGTCCGCACCCGGCCGCAGCCGCGCATACGGGCCCAAGGTCGCGCCGCGCGCCACCCGCGCGTTCTCGAAGTGGCAGAACGCCTTGATCGTCACGTCGTCGTCCACCACCACGCCCGGACCGAAGACCACGAACGGCTCGATCGTCACGTCGCGGCCGAGTTGGGTGTCGGCGCTGAAATAGACGGTGTGCGGGTCGGTCATCGTGACCCCCTGCGCCAAGGCCCGCGCGCGCAGCCGATCCTGCGCAATCGCTTCGACCAGGGCGAGGTCGGCACGCGAGTTGACGCCGAGAAACTCTTCCGACGCACCCTCGACCACCGCGCAGGTTCGCCCTTCGGCGCGCGCCAGGCCGACGACGTCGGTGAGATAGTATTCGCCCTTGGCGTTGGCGTTGCCGATCGCACTCAGGAGCCGCCACGCGACCCCGCCATCGATCAGCATCACGCCGGAATTGCAGAGGGTGACCGCGAGTTCGTCCGGCGTCGCGTCCTTCGCCTCAACGATGCGGAGGAGATTGCCGTCGTCATCGAGGATCAGGCGGCCATAGGCCTCTGGCTCGTCTTCGTCGAAGCCCAGCACCACCACGGCGGGCGCATCCGCGCCCTTGCGCAGGTCGAGCGCGGCGGCAACGGTTTCGGCCCGGACCAGCGGCGTATCGCCGAAAGCGACGAGAATGTCGCCGGTGAAACCCTCAAGCGCCGGTTTCGCCGCCAGCACCGCATGTGCGGTGCCGAGGCGGTCGACCTGCACCGCGACCGCGGCCCCGGCGGCCTCGGCGAGCGCCGCGACCGCATCCATCCCGGGACCCGAGACCACCACCCGGCGGTCGATGCCGAGGTCGTCGAGGAGGTCGAGGACATGGCCGAGCATCGGCTTGCCGCAGACCGGGTGCATGACCTTCGGCAGGTTGGATTTCATGCGGGTGCCGAGCCCGGCGGCAAGGACCACGGCGGCGACGCAAGCTTCGGACATTGAACGACTCTTTCGTGGAAATCGGATATTTCGCGGGGCGGAAGATCACCCCGTCGTAGCATACTCACCACGCCGACACCACATGTGAACACAGAAGCCGTTCGCACGCGAATCACGGCGTGTTACGGTGCATTGCAGGCGTTCCGTTTCACCACAAGGACATAACATGCCTACCCCTGCCAGCCCGCCCTTCGCGGCCAGCACCAATGGCTATGGCGCGATCCTGTTCGACCTCGACGGTACCCTGATCGACAGCCTGCCGGGGCTGACCCGCAGCCTGAACGCGATCCTGCGCGAGGACGCGCGGCGCATCCTCGACGACGACGAAGTGCGGCTGATGGTCGGCGACGGGATCAAGGTCCTGGTCGCGCGGGCCTATGGGGCGACCGGCCTGCCGCCCGAGAACGACGCCGCGCTCAACGCCCTGGTCAGCCGCTTTTCCGCCCATTACGATCCCGACCCGAGCGCCGGCTGCGCGCTGTTCGCGCACGCGCCCGAGGTTTTGGCCGGGTTGCTGGGCATGGGCTTCCGCCTCGGCGTGGTGACCAACAAGCTGATCGGCCCGGCGCTCACCATTCTCCGCGACTTCACCCTGATGCCGGTGCTCGACGTGGTCGTCGGCGGCGATACCACGCCGAACCTGAAGCCCCATCCCGAGCCCTTCCTCCACGCTGCCGACCAGCTCGAACTTTCGCCGCAGCGGGTGGTCGTCGTGGGCGATTCCTTCAACGACATCGAGGGTGGCCGCCGCGCCGGAATGCGCACCATCGCGGTGAGCTACGGCTACACCCGCATGCCGGTCGCCGAGTTCGAGGCCGACGTGGTGATCGACAGCCTGCTCGACCTGCCGCGCGCGGTAATGAACCTCCCCAACGTCGCCGAGATTGCCACTTGACAGGCCCTTGGCGGAAAGGATAAACAACGCCCCTCACCGCGAACGGGGGCGCGTAGCTCAGCGGGAGAGCACTGCCTTCACACGGCAGGGGTCACAGGTTCAATCCCTGTCGCGCCCACCATTGCGAGACAACGGGTCAGCCGGAAACGGCTGGCCCGTTTTCGCATGTGCGAGACCTAGCGGGCGAAGAAGCGCGCCGGGACGGTGACGATGTCGGGGAAGGCGACGAGCAGCAGCACCACGCCGATCTCCGCGAGCAGGAACGGCATCATCGCCATCGACACCGACCCGATCTTGAGCTTGCCGACGCCGCACACCGCGGTCAGCGAGGTTCCGACCGGCGGCGTGATCAGGCCGATGGCGTTCACCATCACGAAAATCACGCCGAAGTAGACCGGGTCGATATGCGCCTGCTTGACCAGGGGCATCAGCACCGGCGCGAGAATCAGGATCGTCGGCGTCATGTCCATCGAAGTGCCGATGATCAGGCAGATCAGGACGATGGTGAGCATGAACAGGCGCTTGTCGCCCATCACCGGGCCGAGCATCTGCACCAGTTGGCCGGGTAGGTCGGCGACGGTGATCAGCCATGCCGCCGCCATCGCGCCGCCGACCAGGAACATCACCGACGCGGTCGCCTTGCCCGCCGAGAGGAACAGGCCGAACAGATCCTTCGGCTTGATCTCGCGGTAGACCACCATGCCGACGAACAGGGCGTAGACCGCCGCCACCACCGCCGCCTCGGTCGGGGTGAACACCCCCATCTTGAGGCCGACGATAATGATCACCGGCAGGATCAGCGCCCACACCCCCTCGACCAACGCGGTGACCACTTCCTTGCGCGTCGCGCGCGGCGAGGGTTCGAGCTTGTCGCGTCGGGTCACCCACGCCCAGGCGAGGATGATCGCGACGCCCCAGAGGATGCCGGGTACGATCCCGGCGAGGAACAGCCGGGTGATCGAGACGTTCGCGGCGACGCCGAAGATCACGAACGGGATCGACGGCGGGATGATCGGCGCGATGATCCCGCCGCAGGCGATCAGCCCGGCGGAGCGGTTGAGGTTGTATCCCGCCGCCGCCATCATCGGCAGCAGCAGCGCGCCGAGCGCGGTGGTGTCGGCGAGAGCCGAGCCCGAGAGGCTCGCCATCAGGATCGCCGCGAACACCGCGACGTAGCCGAGCCCGCCCCGGATATGGCCGAACAGCGCCAGCGCCATGTTGACGATCCGGCGCGAGAGACCGCCCGCGTTCATGAATTCGCCCGCGAGCATGAAGAACGGCGCGGCGAGGAGAACGAAATTGTCGGTGCCGTTGATTGCGTTCTGCGCGATCAACTGGGCGTCGAACATATCCATCTGCCACATCAGCACCGAGGCGCAGAGCAGCAGCGCGAACGCGATCGGCATCCCGACGACGATTGCACCCAACAGCGTGGAGAGGAAAATCGCAGCGATCATTTCGGCTCTCCCGCGACGTCGGTTCCGGTGGGGTCGGCGGTTCCGGCGACGGTCGCGCCGGGCGCGCCCCGCCCGCTCAGGGTTCGCCAGAGATCG
Source organism: Rhodospirillum sp. UBA1311 (assembly GCA_002307145.1). Lineage (GTDB taxonomy): Bacteria > Pseudomonadota > Alphaproteobacteria > Rhodospirillales > Rhodospirillaceae > Oleispirillum. The sequence goes on from DBTR01000031.1 coordinate 31,702, forward strand.
AGGAGGATATAGCCGCCCATGCCGACCGCGCCGACGAGACCGGTGGCGTAGAACGCCGCCATCGACATCCCCGTGACCGGAGCGAAGGTGCCGAGGTTGATCACCGTCTGCTTCCAGCTACCGATCAGCATCAGCGAGCAGAGGTAGAGCATCACCAGCAGCACCAGCACCCGCACCACTTTCTGCTCTCCCGGCGGCAGCTTCAGCACGAAGGAATCGACGCCGAGGTGCGCATGGTCGCGCATCGCGACGATCGCACCGAGGAACACCATCCAAACGAACAGGATGCGCGACGCTTCCTCGGAGGCGGAAATGCCGGAATTGAACACGTAGCGCAGCACCACGTTGCCGAACACCATCACCAGCATCGCCGCAAGACTGAGGACGATCAGGGTGTTGATCGCACGGATCAGGACTTTTTCGAACGCCGCCATGGGTACTCCCCCGAGCCTATAGCAATCGGCCCGGTCTCGCGACCGGGCCGCACGGTTTGCAGGTTTACTTCAGGTCCTTGGTGCGTTCGAGCTCGGCGCGGAACGCCTTGACCAGGTCCTGGTCGAGGTCGGCGGCGTACTTATCGGTCACCGGCTGCACCGCAGCGCGCATCCGCGCCATTTCCGCCGGGGCGATATCGTTGAGCTTCATTCCATGCTCGGCCATTTCCTTGCGGGCATCGTCGATCATGCCGCGCGCGGCCTTGCGCTGGAACAGCGTCGCCTCGTCGGAAGCCTGTTGGAATGCGGTCTTTTCGTCCGGGGTGAGCTTGTCCCAGGTCGCCTTGCTGACCATCAGCATCTGGGTGTTGTAGATGTGGCGGGTGCCCGAGAAGTATTTCTGCACTTCGTAGAACTTGCTCGCGGTGACGGTGAGCTCCGGATTTTCCTGGCCGTCGACCGTGCCGGTCTCCATCGCGGTGTAGAGCTCGGGGAACGGCATCGGCACCGGGTTCGCGCCGAGGGTGTTGAGCATGTCGACGTAGAGCGGGTTGAGGATGGTGCGGATTTTCAGGCCCTTGATGTCTTCAAGCTTGGTGATCGGGCGCTTCGAGTTCGAAATCGAGCGATAGCCCTGATGCTGGAAGCCCAAGCCCACCAGCCCCTTGGCCGGAAGCAGCGCGAGCAGCTTCTTGCCGAACGGACCGTCGAGAACGGCGTCGGCCTGGGCGTCCGTGGCGAACGCGAACGGGAAGTCGAGGACGACGAATTCCTTGATCGTGCCGACGATCTGCGCCGGAGCCATGCTCGAAATGTCGATAGTGCCGCCCTGCATCGCGGAGGCGACCTGCTGTTCGCCGCCCAGCACGCCGCTTGCGAAGATCTTCACCTTGATCTTGCCGCCGGACTTCTGCTCAAGCACCTCGGCGAACTTCTTCGCGCCGATGCCCTGCGGATGCTCGATCGGATTGACGATCGCCATCTTGAGGTTGCGGTCCTGGAAGCCGCCCTCGGCCCAGGCGGCGGAGGTGAGCCCGAGGGCTCCGGCGCAGACGAACGTGGCGGCCATCAGCCGCCGGATAGAGACCTGACGCATCGCATTCTCCCTGGCGTGGTCGAATTGGGATTTTCGGGCGGCCCGACCACCGTTTGCGGCGCGCCCGGGATGGGACGCAGGCGGTCAGGCCACCGGCGTCGGTAATTCACGGCCTTCGAAATACGCCGCGAGGTTGTCGAGAACGAGGCGGCCCATCGCGGTGCGGGTCTCGATCGTGGCTCCGGCCTGATGCGGCGCAAGGACCACGGTGTCGAGGGCGAACAGCGCCTCGGGAATTTTCGGTTCGGCCTCGAATACGTCGAGCCCCGCGCCCGCGATCCGCTTCTCGACCAGGGCGGCGACGAGCTCGGCTTCGTCGATCACGCTGCCGCGCGCGATGTTGACGATGAATCCCTCGGGACCGAGCGCGTCGAGGACGCGGCGGTCGACGAGGCCCTTGGTGCCTGCCCCGCCTACGGTCGCGACGACGAGGATGTCGACGTCCCTGGCGAGCGTCGCCGGATCGGCGACGTGGCGGTAGGGCACGCCCGCCACCGGGGTACGGGTGCAATAGGAGATTTCCATCGCGAAGCCCTCCGCGCGGCGCGCGATCTCGCGACCGATATTGCCGAGGCCGAGGATGCCGATGCGCTTGCCCGAGATCTTGCGGGCGAGCGGCACGTTGCCGGTGAGCCAGCCGCCAGCGCGGACGAAGCGGTCGTTGACGACGATGCGCTTCGACACCGCGAGCATCAGCGCGATCGCCTGATCCGCGACGTCGTCGGCGAGAACCCCCGAGGTGATGGTGACCCGGACGCCGCGCGCCCGAGCGTCGGCGAGGTCGATCTTGTCGGTGCCGACGCCGTTGACGGCGATGATCCCGAGCTGCGGCAGCCGCGCCACCAGCGCCGGAGACGCTCCGCTCGACCCGCCGGTGACGATGGCGCGAATGTTCGGCGCGACCTTGGCGACGAGGGGTTCGGGATCGGAAACTGCGAAAGGACGGTGGACGACGTAGGCGGAGTCGAGCATGGCTTCGATTTCCGCCATCATCGGCTCGATGAGAAGAATCTCGGGTTTCATGACGGCTTCCGACTGGAGAAGGAACCATAACCTCAGAGGCCGACAACCATACTTGAATTCAAGGCATTACGCCAATCTGGAAATCCTCGCACATACGCCCTGTGGTTGCCTTGGTTTTGCCGCAATGACTTACCACGAATTCACCCGGCCGCCGCGCAGGAAGCGCCAGACGCCAAGCGCCATCCCGGCCTGGGCGGCGAGAAACCAGAGCCCCTTGCGCGCCAGCCGTACGTCGGGCAGCAGCCGCGCCACGCCGAGCCCGAGCGCCGCAACGAGGCCCGCCGCCGCAATCCAGGCCCCCTGCCCCGCCAGCGCCGCCAGTCCCGCCAGCCCGGCCAGCGCGAAACCGACGAAGACCAGGAACAGGCGGCGCAGCAGCTTGTGGAAGATCAGCGCGACCGCAAACCAACCTGAGCGGAATGGGTCGAGGGCGGCGCGGCAATGCCACTGGGTGTTGAGGCTCTGCACCGTGATCCGCGCCTGCCGCGCCACCGCTCCGGCAAGATCCTGCGCGCGCGGCGGCAGCGTCACCCGCGCCGCGTCGGCGAAGACGAAGCGGCGGCCCTGGAGGAAGATGCTCAGAGCGATGAACAGGTCGTCGGCGGCGTCCTTCGGGATGTCGCGCCAGAGTTCGCGTCGGAGCGCGGTGAGCGCGCCGCTGTTGGAGGTGAGGTTGCCGAGCGCGGCGACCTCGGCGCGGCGAAGACGGTTTTCGGCCACCCAGTAGGCACGTTGCGAGCCCTTGCCCGCGATGCCGACATGGCCGCACGCACCCCCCACCGAAGCATCGGCGAATGCCGCGACGAGGTGCGTCAGGCAATCGGACGCGGGAATCGCGTCGCGGTCGGAAATCACGATCAATTCGCCGCTCGCATGGGCCGCGGCGTCGTTGAGGACGTCGGGTTTTCCCCGGCGCGGCATCCGCAGCAGCCGCACCGCCTCGCCCACCGGGTTGGCGAGCGCGGTGTCGAGGCCGGCCACCGGGCCGTCGGCAGCGACCAGGATTTCGAGGCGATCGCGCGGATAATCCCCATCGAGCAGGGCGAGGCACTTGTGCCGCAGCTCGCGTGCATCGGCGTGCACCGGCACGATCACCGAGACCGTCGGCAGGGGTTCCGGCAGCGGCGCTGCGCCCGGAGCCGCGCCCCGCCGCACGCATGCGAGCGCAATCACAAGAAGCGGATGGCCGACCGCGCCGAGGACGATCCCGGCAACGCCGAACCCGGTCGCGATCAGAAGAACCGTTGATAGATCCATTTGGGAATGAGCATCCGTCGTTGGTTGAGGATCACCCCGGCAGGCTTGGAGTCCGCGCCTTCGAGAATGCCGACCGCCTGCGAGATCACCGGCTTGCGGGTCTTGCCCGCCTTCACCACCAGGATCACCGCGTCGAGCAGCGGCGCGATCGCCTGGGCCTCGGCGTCGCCCTGCAACACCGGCGGCAAGTCGACCAGCACGACGTCGAAATTCTGCCGCGCCTGCGCCAGCACCTGCCGCAGCCAGCTCAACCGCGACTGATCGAGGGAGAGCTTCGGCGCGGCGGAATTGCTCACCGCGGGCAGGATCTCGATGCGCGGGTGCTGGGCGGCGAACTCGATCCCCGGCGGCGGCCCTTCGTCCTGCGCCACCCGTTCGGCCCAGCCACGAGAGCCGGGCTCGGCGGTTTCGCTCAATGCCGGATGGTTGAAGTTGGCGTCGACCAGGAGAATCCGCCATTCGTTCTGGTAGGCGCGCAAGGCTTCGGCCACCGTTCGGGTGGCGTAGGTCGCGCCATCGCCGCTCTGGCACGAAACCACTCCGATCACCGACTTTCCGCGATCGAAAAGATCCTTGGCGATGGCGAGGGCGATAGAGTTCTCGGTCATGTTTTCGGCCTTTCGGCTTGAGGGACGATCCGCTGCGACGCCGCTCCGGCGGACCTGAAAAACCCGTAGAGCACCCCCAGGCGAACCCCCAGCGAGGCGGCGAGCAACCACGCGAGCTGGGCCGGATCGTGGAAGGGAAGCACCCACCAAACGCATGCCACCACCAGCATTTGCGCGCCGTTCGAGATCAACAACGGCGCCTTGCTGAGGTTGAGGAAGAACCCGGTCTGCAGCCCCATCACCAGGATCGTCGCGGGGAGACCGGCGGCGAACCCCCGCACCACGGAAGTGAACGCCTCGACCTGGTCGGACGGCATCTTGCCGGTCAGCGCGAACACCTGGGCGAGCAACGGCGCGAACAGGAACGCGAGGCCCCCGATCGCCAGCCCGAAGCCGCCGAGCGGCGCGAGCAGCTTGTGGATGAAACGCCAGCCCCGGTCGCCGTCGCTGCGGATGCGCCGCGACAGGGTCGGCAGCAACACCACGCCGATGCCGCGCATCAGCAGCACCGGTGCGGTGCGCGCGGTGCGGTCGGCATAGTTGAACAACGACAACGCGCCGGGCGAGAGCATCGAGGCGAGCGCGTTGCAGAGGATTTGCAGCACCCAGTCGCAGCCCATCAGCGCGGCTTCGGTCTTGAACAGGCTGCGCAGGAACACCGGCATCGCGGTGCGATAGGCGTGGCGCGGCACGAGGTCGCGGCGCGACGCCGGATCGAGCGCGGCGAACAGCAACGCGAGGCGCAACGCCGCGCCCACCGAGGTGGCCCAGGCGAGCGCCGCGAGGGTGCGAGTGGCGGGGAACGCCAGCACCGCGAGCGGCGCGAACTTCCACAGCAGTTGCGCGAGTTCGGCAACGAAGAAACGTTGCCGCGAATAGAGCAGTCCGGTGAGCAGCCCGGCGAACAGCGTGAGCGGAAACACCGGCGCGAGGGCGCGGAGGAAGCCCGCCGCCGCCGCCTTGGGCTCGGCATCGAGCCCCGGCGCGACGACCGCCAGCAGCATCCCGGGGGTAAAATACGACAGAGCCATCGCACCGCCGCCGACGATCGCGATCCACAGGCTCATCTGGCCGAGGAAGTCCGCCTCGTCGTTGGCGTCGCCGTCGGCGCAGCCGATCAGGTACGGCACCGAGACCTGGGCGACGATGAATACCGTCGCCTGCCAGACCCCGACCGGCAGTACCATCGCCGCGAACAGCGCGTCGGTGCCGCTCGCCGCGCCGAACCCCCACGCCACCGCGAGGGTGAACGCAAGGCCGGAGAGCGCCCCGACCAGCTTGAGCATCCCGACCAAACTTCCTTTGCGCAGCAGGGCCAGCATCAGTACCCCCCCGCGTAAACGCTCATCGGCGCGAGAATCGCCTCGTTACCCTTGAGTACCTCGTCGGTGGTGTCGGCATCGGGACCGATGACCTGGCGAAGCGCGATGCCGGGATTGTCGGGCAGAGTCACCTTGAGCGGCAGCCAGCCCTTGTTGACCAGGGCGAGGCGGATCCGCCCGCCGGTAACCGAGGCGACGCCTTCGAGCATCGGATGGTCGGTAACGACGCGGCGCACGCCGCCGACGCCCAGCACGCTCCCCATCGCCCGCTGCGCGATCGCCTGCGGCTTGACCCGCCAGTCGCGCGCGAACAGGCCTTTCTCCCGCAGCGGACCGGAATCGAGGGTGTTGAAGTAGTCGAGCATCTTGACCTGTCCGGTATTGGCGACGTTGGCGATCACCGAGGCCCACCACACCCCGGCCTCCGCGCCGTCGAACAGGGCATCGTCGGAAAAGCCGCCGACGCGGTTGGTCGCGCCGATGACGATGTCCTGGAAGCGGCCGTCGGTGTCGTGGTCGTGGATGATCTGCACCGTCTTCGCCACCGCCGCCGCGTAGAGGTCGGTGTCCTCGACGTCGCGAACGCGATAGAGGTTCCAGACGATGGTATCGACGTCGCGGTCGTAGCGGTCGATCACCGCCTCGATCCACGGCCAGTCGACGATCTCGGGAGATTCGCCCGAACCGAGCGCAGGCGCGGCAAGATCGAGCTTGTCCATCGGGACGTTCGCGGCCTTCAGGCCCTCGATGAAGCCGCCGAGGGCGGTGAGGTATTCCTCCATCCGGTATTCGAGGTTGGGCTCGTTCATCACCTGCAGGGTGAAGCTCTCCCACGGCCGCCCGGCGGCGGCCAGCACGCCCGCCACCCACTCCCCGGCGCGGACGAAGCCTTCATGCGCGCCGAGCTTCATCGTCGGCGCGTCGAGGCTGCGGAGGATCACCAGAGACTGCACGCCGGGACGTTGCACCAGCCGCTCCATGTGGTCGAAGCCGCCCGGTCCCTGGTGCAGGTAGATCTGGTCGCCGCGCACGCCGTAGCCGAGGATCTTCGCCTCGTAGGGATTGCCCGGCGGCCCGAGATGGCCGACCGCGCCCAACACCGGGGCGACGATCGCCTGGTCGGTGAGCGTGACCTTCGCCGCGACCGGCGCGGCCTCGACCGGCGGAAAGAGGTCCTCCGGCGCGACCGCGAAGCGATTGGGGATGCCCTCAAGCCAGACCCCTGCGTCCGCGCCGGTGAGTGCGAGGCTCCAGATCCCCGGAGCTGGCGCGGCATACTCGCGGGTCGCGGGGCTCAACTCGGCGATCGTCGGGTCGGGCGTCGCGATGGAGAGCGGCTGCCCGCTCTGGTCGAGGCCGGACGCGCCGAGCCGGTCGAGCAACTGGCGGCGGCTGAACCCCGGTTTCCGCAGCGTCTCGGCGCCGCCGTCGGGTACGCGCACCACCGCGAGAACGTCATCGCCGCGCAGGCCGATGCGGTTATCGACGAAGACCGTGAACCTGGCCGTGCCCTCCGGCACGCGGAAATAGACCTTCGCGCCGCCCGGCGCCTGCACCGAAGTTTCGTGCGCCAGCGGCTCGACCTCGACCCGCGCGCCGTTCACCCGCACCTCGGCGACGTAGCTGCGCTTCAGGTGCAGCATGTGGACGCCCTTGGCGTCGAGGGTGAGCTTGGTCTCGGTGGTCGCGGATCGGGAGATTTCGAGTTCGGTTTCGAGCCGGCCGTCGGGCGCGTAGAGCCGCACCGGCTCGGACCAGCCGTAGGCAGGCCTGAGCGACACCGCAAGCTCCGCGCCCGGCACATCCACCGCGATCCAGACCTTGCCACCGCGCAGCCCGGCAAGGCGGGTTTCCGCCATCGCCGGGGCCACGCCGAGACCGAAGGCCAGGGCCGCAAGGAACGCCAGATGGAGCCAGCAGCGGAGCCTAGCCATGAACCACTGCCTCCGATGCGGCGACGGCGGGGCTCGCCGCATCGTCGCCCGCCGACTTGTCGCGATGCCGCTGCTTGATCAGCGGCGTGGTGCGGCTGGCTTCCCAGCTCGTCACCGGCCAGCCCAGCACGCGCAGCACATCGACTCCGGTAAGGGTGTCGAACGAGCCGAGAAACGTATGAAACATCAATGATTTTCGATTGTTAACGTTGACCAGGTTGTCGCACCGGACATAGCTCCGGGTCTTGTAGTGATCCATGATCTGCCAGATCGCATGATGCGCGGCGAGGCCGAAGCGCTTGTCCTTGGCCACCAGGAAGTCGAGCGAGAAGATGTGGTCGCGCGGCACCCGGATCAGCCGCCGGATGTCCTTTTCGTAGTAGTCGTCAATTGCGAACCAGATGAAGCCGATCAAGGTGTCGCCGACGAAAATCAGCCAGCCTTCGAGGCAACGGGTGGCGAAACGTTCGTTGAACACCCGCTCCCGATCGGGAAATACCGCGATCACGTCCGGCATGTCCTCGGGGGTGATCCGCTGCACCCGGACATCCTTGTAGGGCGTCGTCGCCTCTTCGGCGCGTTGATAGAGATCGACCACGATCAGTGCGAAGCGATCGATGCCGAAGACGTGCTTCGCCATCCGCGCCTTGAGGCGATCGAGGATATCCGACACCGTCATGATCTTGCGTTGTGACATCGTCTTCTCCTTTCTCTCAAGATGGGGCGCGCGCCGCCGCCCCGGAACGGAAGGCGCTTAGGCCTAGACCTGGGCAGGCGCCGTTTCGATCGGTGGAACCACCCCGCTGGTCCCCCGGTCCTTGTTGCGCTGCTTGATCAGGGGTTCGGTACGGCGCGCAGCCCAGCTAAATGCCGCCTTGCCCAGGATGCGCAGCACATTCACCCCTTCGAGAGTGTCGTAAGAGCCAAGAAAAGTATGAAACATCAGTGAGTTGCGATTTTTTACGTTCACCAGGTTGTCGCACCGCACGATGCCGCGCGCGGTGTAGGTGTCCATGATCTGCCAAATCGCGTGGTGCCCGGCGAGGCCGAACCGCTTGTCCTTGGCGATGAAAAAATCCACCGAGAATGCGTGGTTGGCGGGAATCTCGATCATCCGGGCGATGTCCCTTTCATAAAAATTCCGGGTCGCGATCCAGATGAACCCGATCAGGGTCGGTCCGACGAAAATCAGCCATCCGTCGAGACCCGGGATCTTGAAGCGTTCGCCGAACACCCGCTCGCGGTCGGGGAACGACGCGACCACGGCCGGCATGTCGACCGGCACCAGGCGCTGCACCCGGACATCCTGGTAAGGCGCGGCGGCCGCCGCGCTGCGCTGGTAGAGGTCGAACACGATCATCGCGAAGCGATCGATGCCGAAGACGTGCTTCGCGATCCGCGCCTTGAGGTGTTCGTAGAGAATCGGCAAGGTTATGTGTTTGCGCTGGGACATCGTCCCCCTCCATCCGCTCAATGTGCGACACACGCAGCCAATAAATCCTGCCAACGCCGTGCGCCGGTCCGGGTATCGAACTCGGCGGCGCGCACCCGCGCGGCAGCGGCCATGCGCGCGCCGGTCCCGGGGTGGTCGAGCACCCCGAGCAGAACGTCGGCGAGCGCGGCTTCGGCCAGGGAGGGCGCGGCTTCGGGCGCGGTCCAGGTGTCGTCGAAGTGCGGCAGCAGCCAACCGCAGCTCACCTCCTCGGGTTGTTGGGCGACGCGGTCCACCGGCGTGTCGGGACTGAGAATTTCCCGGGGGCCGGACGGACAGTCGGCAGAAACGATCGGCGTGCCGCAGACGAGCGCCTCGATCAGGATCATCGGCATGCCTTCGTAGATCGACGGCAGCGCGAAGACGTCGGCGGCGCGCACCCAGGCGAACGGATTGGGGCGGAAGCCCGGCAACGCCACCCGCTCGGCGACCCCGAGAGCGGCGGCATAGTCCCGCAGGCGGCCGAGCAACGGCCCCTCGCCCAGGATCACCAGCCGCGCCGCGGGCCTTCGCCGCGCGACCTCGGCGAAGGCCCGAACCAGGTGCCACTGCCCCTTTTGCCCGATCAGGCGGCCGACACTGAGGATCGTCTCGCCCGGCGCGAAAAGTGCGCGCGCATCCTCGGGAAGCGGCTGCCGCGACATCGCCTCGATCGCGTCGACGGCAACGAAATTGGGGATAGCGGCGATCCGGCGGCGCAGGCCGGGATAGCGGGCCTCGGCGTCGCGGGCGGCGGCGTGGGAGACGCACACCACCCGGGCCGCGGTCGCCGGGCCGATCCGGCGATAGAGGAGTTCGGCGTTGAGGCGCTTGATCGGCGTCTTCGCGCCGAGGCTCGCGCCGAGGAAGTTGTGGATCGTGAGGATGCGCGGCGCGGCGCAGGGGGTGAGGGCGAGCAGCATGCAGGCGCGCTCCATGTGCGCGACCACCACGTCGAAGCGCTCGCGCCGCAGCAGCCGCCAAAGCCGCCACGCGACCGCCGGTCCGGCGAGGATCTTCTTCCACGACGGATCGTCGATGCCGACGCGCGAAAGATGACGCACCGAGAGCCCCTGCGGCGGGATCATCACGGTGTCGTGGTCGCTGGTGATCAGCACCACCTCGTGGCCGAGGTCGCAAAGGCCCTGCGAGAGCGAAAGCACGATCCGCTCCGCGCCGCCGCCGCCCAACGAAGCGATGAACATCCCGATCTTCATCGCCCTGCTCCGATGATCCGGTCGAAAACCTCGGCGTAACCGGCGGCGGTCGCGGCGATGCCGTGGTCGCGCCGCACCCGCCGCCGGGCATTGGCGGCCCGATGGAGCGACGCGGAATCGGCGACCATCGCGGCGATCCCGGCGGCAAGCGCCGGCGCATCGCCCGGCGGCACCAGGATGCCGTCGGTCCCGAGCGTCTTCGGCGTTTCGCCCACCGCCGTCGCCACCACCGGCAACCCCGCCGCCATCGCCTCCAGCAACGCCAGAGACAAACCCTCGGTCAGCGAGGGCAGGACGAAGCCGTCGTAGTCCTGCAATCGCACGCCGACGTCGCCGACCGTGCCGAGCATCCGCACCCGCTTGCCGAGGTTGCGCTCCGCCACCCGCGCCGCGATGCGTGGGCGCAAGGGGCCGTCGCCGAGGAAATCGAGGGTGACGGCGCCGCTGGTCCAAAGCCCGATCGCCTCGACCAGGATATCCTGCCCCTTCTCCGGCGAGAGCCTGCCGACGCAGGCGAGGCGCGGCGGGTCGGCCATCGGCCGGGTCTCGTCGCGCGCCGCGATGCCGCTCAGGGGAATGCCGTTGGCGATCACCGTCAGGGTGTCCGCCGGGTGGCCGTGGGCAACGAGGTGGTCGGCGACCGACTGGGAGACGCAGAGGTGCCGCGTCACCTTCGACGCGAACAGGCCTTCCATCGCACGGCGCTTGAGGCCGGGGGCGATGTAGGTCGCGCCGCCGTGCGCCTGCACCAGCGGCCCCTCGTAGCCCGCCAGCCGCGCCGCGATCCGGCACCAGAACCCGGCCGAACTCAGGCGGGCGTGGATCAGCGCGGGCCTCAGCCGCCGGATCAGCGCGACCAGCGCGACCAGCCGGCCGAGCTTGGTCCTCCCGGCGAGGACCACCACCTCCACCCCCATTGCCTCGGCAACGGACCCAAGGCTGCCCCCGAGCAGCGTCGCGAGGACATGGCGCTCCGACGGCCGGGCCGCGGCGAGCGCGGCGACGAGATTGACCGCAAGGGTCTCCTCGCCGCCGGTTTCGAGGTGTTGGATGACGTGCAGGATCACGCGCGGGTCAGGATGGTTCATGCTTGCCCTCCTCCTCCCCCAGCGAACCGGAAATCCGCGCATAGGCGAGCATCAGCCAGAACGACTTGTTGATGAACAGGTGGAGGAACAGCCCCATGGCGAACGACGACAACAGCGCCGCCATCACCGCCGCGGGAAAGGCGATTTCGGCCAGGGTGCGGGCGGGGCGCATCGCGCGGCGGCTGTCGCGGACGAAGAACCACATCGCCGCGAGGAACACCGCCATTCCGGCAAGGCCGGTTTCGGTCAGCACCTGGAGGTAGAGGTTGTGGGGCATCCGGGGCACGTTGTAGAGGAACGGAATTCCCTGGTAGTGCGGGTCGGCGTGGAGCTTGGCGAAGTTGCCCGGCCCAGCGCCGAGGAGCGGGTGATCCTTGAAGATCCGCATGCCGACGGTGATGTAGTTGGCGCGCCGCACCAGCGAGAGTTCCTGCACCGTCTGGCGCTGGTCGACCAGCACCGCGAGGGACGCGAGACGATCGGTGTATTTTGCAGGCATCGCCACCGCGCCGACGACCAGGCCGATGACGATCGCGAGCCAATGCACGCCCTCAAGCCTGCGCCAGACCATCAGCAGGGTGACGACTCCACCCGCGACGAAAGCGAGAAACGCCGAGCGGGAATAGGTCATCACCACGCCGCCGACGATCACCCCGGAGGCCACCAGCCAAAGCCAGCGACGCGGCCGCCGTTCGTCGAGGAACCCGGCGAAGGCGAGAAACGCGGGCAGGAACATCATGTAGGCGAAGTCGTTGGGCGACACCGTGGACGCGCCGGTGCTGCGCGCGAGATCGTCGTCCTTGAACACCGAAAACAGGTTCTGCCCGGTGGACGAGCCGAACATCCCGATCACCACCGAGAGCGCCGAGGACCCCACCACCACCAACGTCAACCGCTGCCGGAAGGTCGGGTCGGCGATGCCGTGCCGGGTGATCAGCAGGTAGAGCAGCGCCATGCTGATCAGCTTGCGGATGAAGGTCTGGGCCTCGGGCACGTTCACCGCGAACGGCCAGAGGATGACGTTGAGCAGGCAGAACCACAACACCGCCTTCTCCGACGCCGAGAAAGCGAGGAAATGCGCCTGCCCGCGCGCCACGCCGATGACGAACGAGACCAGCACCAGCGGGAACACCAGCTTGAACACCGAAAAGCTGCCGCTGAAGTTCGGCAACTGGCCGAAGAAGTCGAGCGGGATCAGGAACACCAGCAGCAGCAGCGCCGTATCCGGGTAGCGCAGCGCCACCAGGAGCCCGGCCACGCCGAACGGCAGGCCGAACAGCAGCATCGGCAGGCTCGGATCGGCGAAGCCCAGGGCGAAGATCACCAGGCTCGCCGCCATGACCCCGAAGAACAGGAAGACATCCTTGAAGAACAGGCTCATGGCGTCCGCCTTTCCGCCATGCCGGCACGCTTCCAGGCGGCGCGGGTGAGGAGGTTGCCGACCACCACCACCGGCCAGAGCCAGTAATGCCCGAGGAACAGGTAGATCTCGACGGGGAAGCGGATCGCGTCGAGCGGATCCCATCCCGACTGGGTAACGTAGATCCGTCCGACGCGGTGCGGGTCGGTGCCTGCGCGGTTGTCGTGGTCGCCGCCGGTCCAGGTGAGGTAGTCGAGCCCGGGCAAACGCGGCAGGAGCGCCGCCGGAGCGGAATCGCGCGGGAAGCAGAGATGACGAACCGGTGCGGCGAGCGCACCGGCGAGCAGCGCACGGGAATCGCCGATCTCGCAGTCCCATTGCTCGGGCGGAACCTGGTCGAGGGGGCGATGGGTCCAGCCGTGGCACTGGAACTCCAGCACGCCCCGCCGGTGCGCCGCGACCATCGCGGACAGGCCGATGAAATCGCCGGGCGAAAGGTCGTCGCGCGGCGGCAGCAATGGATGGGATGGGCGATCGGCGAGCAGGCCGGTGGCGACGTAGACCGTCGCCTTGAGGCGGTTTCGCGCGAGCGCGGGCTCGGCATGGGCGATCGCGTCGCCATAGCCGTCGTCGAAATGCACGGCGGCGACGCCGCGACGGCGGCGCGGTCGCGCCCGCAGCGCGTAGAGGACATCCATATGCAGGGTCTTGAAGCCGTGGCGCGCGAGCCAGGCCATCTGCGCCGCGAACCGCTCCGGCGTCACCACCAGGTCGGGCGCACCCATCCAATTCCGGTCGGGATGGATGCTGTGATAAACCAGCACCGGAATCCGCGTCCCCGCCGGAGCGTAGAGCAGCGGCACCAGGAGCGGCAGCAGCCCGAGCGTCCACGGCTCGGGGACCGCGCAGGCGACGGCAATAACCGTCCCGGCGCCGACCCACCGCAGCAATCGCTCGCGCTTGCGCGACATCATCCCCTGCCCCCGGCCGCGCGGCGGCGCACGCGCTTCATCGCCTCGGCGGCGGCGAACCCGGTGCGCAGGCCGCGCCCGAACAGGGTCGGCGCAAAGGCGATCAGGCGCATCCTCGGGATGACCTCGGTCGCGAGGTATTTCTTCAAGTCGTCGACGTCGCCGAGGAGGCGGATTTCGGTGAAGCCTTCGTCCCATGCCGTGGCGAGGTTGCGGAAGTGCAGGAGCTTGCCGACCGAGGTCTGGCGGTAGGCTTCGTCGAAACAGCGGTTGAAGCTGTAGCAGATTCCGTTGTGGATGAGGTCGAGATCCCAGGCGATCGCCTTGCCGTCGAGCCTGAGCATCGCGAGGTGGACGTGGGCGTCGGCGAGCGCGGCGGCGACGCGCGGCGCGCGCCCCTGGGCGAACAGGCCGACCTCGCGCTTCCAGCTCCGTTGCTCGACGTCGATCATCTCGGCGAGCACCTCGGGCGAAAGCCGGCCGCGTACCACCACCTCTTCCACCGCGCCGAACTCGGCGATCTTGCGCGCGGCGGCGCGAATCTTGCGATACTCGGCGACGTGGGCCTGGCGGAAGAAGGCATCGAAGCCGCCCGGCTCCGCGCCTTCGGGGAAGCGCACCACCGGGCTGTTCCGCCCCTCGCGCAGCATCACCGACCAGCCCGAGGAAATCAGCGCTTCGGTAAGGCGATGGTTGCGTTCAAACTCGGCGCGCGGCAGTTCGGCGAATAGTGCATGCATCCGATGCCGCCCGAGGAAGCCCGGCAGGGACGGCCATGCGGCGTTGGCGGCGACGGGATTGCCCGCCACCGGCTGGCTGAGTTCGGAGAACACGTAGCCGCCGATCCCCGCGCACATCGGCCAGGGTGCGACGAACGGCATCACGCACCCCGGCGCGGTCATGCAGCGAAATCCTTTTTCTCGGTCGACGGCGAGCCATCCTGCGGCGAGAAACGGATCGCTGGGGACCTCCGGCCCCAGAACCGTCTCGCCCGTCGCGGCCGGAATCGCCCATTTCGAAGGATCGGCCTGCGCCTGGGGAAGCAGCGGCAAACTGCCGATGCAGGGCAACCCCAGACGTTTCAGCTCGGAAGGTTCGAGGACCACGTCCTCGAACAAGGTCAGCACGTAGGCCAGCATCGTTCCGAGGAATGCCGAAACCACGACGAACAGCGGCAACAGGATCGGCAGGGACGGCCACACCGGCTTGCCGTCGACGAACGGCTGCCGCACCACCGAGACGCTGCCGTTCGCGTTCTGCCGCAGGATGTTATCGATGCGGATCTCCTGCACCTTGCGCAGGAACGACTGGTAGGAGTCCTTCGACACGTCGGCAGCTTCCGACATGTTTTCGAGAACCTGGTAGTTCTTGGTGAGATCGGCGATCTCGGCGTTGAGGGACGTCAGCACGCCGCGCGCCACCGCCATGCTGTTGGCGTTGGCGTCGCGGCGGCCTTCGAGGAATTGCTGCAAGGTCGCCGCGTATTTGGCGTAGAGCCCCCTCAACTCGCCGCGCAGGTCGCGGGCGCGCGGCGAATCCGCAGGAAATTGCACCAGCTTCGATTCGTTGGTCGCGATATCGCCGGTCAGCGAGCCGAGCACCCGGCTCTCGTCGGCGGCGCGGGGACGGATGCTCAACAGGTTGGCGCCAGTCTTGAGGAGGCCGAGTTGAATCTCGACCTCGCGGGTATCGGCTTCGAGATTGCGGATTTCCTCTTCCTTCGCCGCGATCGAGGAGACCAACTGGGCGCGCGTCGCGTCGAAAGCGTGAAGGTTGTTCGCGCTGCGGAATCGCACGATCTCGCGCGCCTGCCTCTCCCAGGTTTCGCGCTGGGCGTCGGCGTCCTTGAGGTAGACGTCGGCGGCGTTGCTGGACGACAGCACCGCGCCGCGCTGCTCGTAATAAGCGTCGAGGAGATAGCGCTGCAGCGCCAGCAGGATCTCGGGATTGAAGAACCGCACCGAAACGTCGAGCACGTAGGTACCTTGGAGCGGCGTGACCGTGATCAGGTCGCGCATGCCCTGGATGTCCGCGCTCCGTGCCGCCGCCAGCGCGACTTCGGTCGGCGGGGTCTTGAGCATCTCGTTGAGCTTGCGCAGCGCGTTGGTGAGCCAGTCCGGGCCATACATCAGCATCGAGGGGGTGAACTGCGGGTACTTGGCGCGGATTTGCGTCAACACCCGGTCGAGCACCGCGTCGCTGGTCATCACCTCGATCTCGTTGGCGAGGAACTCCTGGTTCATGAACGGCTGGTTCATGTAGATGCCGGTATTGGGCAGGATCCGCGAGGTATCGAGGTCGGGGGCGCGGACCAGCACGCCGAAGTTGCCGACGTAGACGCGCGGCGAAACCAGGATCAGGGCGGCGAGGACGACCAGGGAAAACACCATGGTCTTGACGATCAGGGACTTCTTGTAGAAGAGCCCCATCAGCGCCTTGCGGATCAGATCGGAGTGCGTTTCCATCTACGTGTCCTCGCCGCCTCGGATTAGTTGTTGTTGAGCTGGTAGGAGACCGACCCGCCGACGCCGTTGAAGGTGATCATCCGGGTGACGTCCTGCATCACGTCCGCCGCCTGGTTGAGGCCACTGCGCGGAATGTAGACGACGTCGTCGGAACGCAGTTCCATCACCCGTGGCTTGTCCGCCACGAACAGCATCTTCGCGTCGTAGCGGGTGAACGCGTATTGCTGGCCGGTTTTACGCAGCACGTAGAACTGGTCCATGTCGGCGCGATCGCGATAGCCGCCCGCCATCGCCACCGCCTGCTGCACCGAGACCGGCGCGTTGATGGTGTAGGCGCCCGGGGTGTTCACCGCGCCCAGCACGTAGACGAACAGGTTGCGGGTGGTTTGCAGGCCGAGATCGACGGAAACGCCGTTCCAGCGGTCGCCGTAGAGCTTGTTCGCCTCGGCGTTGACCTCGGCGAGGACGCGGCCTTCGGCCGGAAGTTCGCCGATGCCGGGCAAGGTGATCCGCCCGTCGGGCCGCACCAGGATCGCCTTGCTCTGGCCTCGGTCGTTGGAGGTGACCACCGACCGCAATTCCTCGACCGCCGCGCGCGAGCGCCGCAGGAAGAAGAAGATGTCGGTATCGCGGAACTTGCCGTCGTAGCGGGTCTTGAGCATGGCGTTGGCCTGCTCGGGGGTCTTCCCGGCGATCACCACGTCGCCGATGTAGGGGAGCGAAACCCGTCCATCGGGCCGCACCGTCTGCTGGACATTGAGGTCGGGCGCGGTGGCGAACCGGATCTCGAATTCGTCGCCGTTCTGGATGATGTAGTGCTCCTGGGGCTGGAGATTGAAGAAGTAGTCCGCCACCAGGACGTCGTAGGGCCGCAGGCGATAGTCGCCGGGGGTGGTGTTGAGATCGGGCGAGGCCTCGACCGCGAGCGGCTTGTCGGCGATTTGCGCGAAGTCCTGGGTGCAGGCCCCAAGAAGAAGCGCCGCGAGAGTCGGGACGATATATCGGCAGAGTTTTTTCATAGGATTGACTTCCTCAGAATGTAACGCTCGACGACATACTGACCGGCATCGGAAACATGATCGAAGAAGACCAAACGCCGAGGATCGCCGTCGTCACAGACTGGGGGAATAGAGGCGATGCTCGTTACGCGACCATACGCATGGTAGGTGCGCCAACGACCCGATTTCTTTGCCCGGACAACGAGGTCGATCTGTTGTCCGGGATGAATTTGCACGCCTTCTTCCTTGAGGCTGAAGGCGTGGTCGTCGATGTCGAGGACCTTGCCCGCATAGATCGGGCCGGCCTTGTCGCCGACGTACACCTGGACCGGTCGGGGCGGAGCGATACGAAAGCTTTGCCGCCGGTCCGCCGCGCTGCGGGTTCGCCCCAGGCGCGCGGCGCAATCGCGGCCGACTTCGAAGATTTTGACGCTCATGGCCGTGGCGCACAGCACCGCAAGACCGAGTTGGCTGAGCTTATGGACGTCCGCCGTGAGGTAGATGCGGCGGAGAAATGCGTAGCGGATCCGCTTCGACGCGCCGTGCGGCATGTAGAGCTGCACCGGCCCGATCAGCCCGGGCTTGAACGGCGGCGCCGCCAAGACCCCGGCGATGCTGCCGCCCTGTTCGAGCAGCACGGCGCGCCGCGCCGGGCGCGGGCCGAAAAAGCTCATCTCTCCGGCAGCGATATTCCAGAGTTGGGGCAGTTCATCGATCCGCGTCACCCGCAGATACCGCCCGAGCGGCGTTTCGAGATTGCTGCGCGCCCCCAGCACCGTGCCGTGCAACCGGCTTTCCGCATCGAGGGCAAGGGTTCGGAATTTCTTGATGTTGAACGACCGGCCACGGCGGCCGATGCGTTCGCCGCTGTAGAATATCGGCCGCCCCTGGATCGCGAAGACCAGGATGGTCACAAACAGGAAAAGCGGCAGCAACGCCAGCATGATCGCGATCGCGAGAATCCGCTCGAAGCCCTCGCCGACGGAGGACACGCCCGGCAAGCTGCCCGGCTTTTCATCGTCCAGCGGCGGCAAAACCATAGGTTGCTCGGATGGGGTCATAGTCCTCACCTGCAATAGTTTCGACTCAAGGCAAAGGTCGCGATCGAGACAACTTTTGCCCCCGTCTCCCATGAGCCTCCATGAAAGACTGAGCTTACACTTTTACATTTCCGTCAGACCCGGCATAAGCATCCGCATCGGGATGCGGAAATCCCTATCCGCTTTGTCGCGCCGATTCGCGGCGTTTTCGGGACTCGTGCCGTTTTTGTCCTTATATGACCCAGTTACAAAGCTATCTTCGACTCTTCATAAGAGTCCAGTTCTCGATCTTTCTTTTCGCGATTCGCAGATGAAAATTATTTCAACTCATTCGTTTCGACAGTGATTCTGCCATATCCGCTTACGTCTTTCGGACGATTTTAATCGCTTTTTATTATCATTCCATATTTTGCCATCTTGTTGCCTCATACTTTTGCGGGCCAATTTTCCGCCCTCGGGCCAAAAATCTCCGCCCCGACTCCGGCCGAATCGGCGTATCGGGGCATGTCGACTCAGCCCCCCCTATGCGTCTCGTGCGTTTTTCACATTCGCCCGCCCCCCTAATCAGGCTCGCACGACATTCCGGGTGCAACTCCGGCCTTCCCGAGACCCAAGCGCCGACGCACGGCAATGCCTATATGGAAACCGGGTTTAGGGCGCAGTTCAGCCCAAGCGTCAAGCCGTTCGTCGTTCAAGCGCGGCGACCCGTCCCGCAAAAAACGAAGTGGAGCAACGCAGATGAATACCCAGGACCTGATGAACACCGCGATGTTGATGGTTGCCGGCGACAAGGGCCTGCTGGCGATGGACGAAAGCACCGGCACCGCCAACAAGCGCTTCGCCGCTCTCGGCATTCCCCAGACCGAAGAAGCCCGTCGCACCTATCGCGAGTGGATCGTCACCGCGCCGGGATTGGGCGACAGCATCGGCGGCGCGATCCTTTCCGACGAGAATATCCGCCAAAGCCTCGACGACGGCACCCCCTTCCCCAAAGCGCTCGCCAACGTCGGCATCGTCGCCGGAATCAAGGTCGACGCGGGCGCGAAGCCGATGGCGGGGCATCCGGGCGAAAAGATCACCGAAGGCCTCGACGGACTGCGCGAACGCCTCGCGGACTACGTCAGGCTCGGTGCGAAATTCGCGAAGTGGCGTGCGGTGATCACCATCGGTCCGAACATTCCGAGCCTCGGCTGCCTCGAAGCCAACGCCCATGCTCTCGCCCGCTACGCCGCGCTCTGCCAGGAGGCCGGCATCGTGCCGATCGTCGAGCCCGAGGTGCTGATGGACGGCGACCACAGCATGGAGCGCTGCTTCGCGGTGACCGAGGAAACGCTTCGTACCGTGTTCGCCGCCCTCGCCACCCAAAGCGTGTTCCTCGAAGGCATGGTACTGAAGCCCAACATGGTCTTGCCCGGCCTCGCATGCCCGACCCAGAACAGCGTCGACGACGTCGCCGACGCCACCGTCGCCTGCCTGCTGCGCACCGTTCCGGCGGCGGTGCCAGCGATCGCGTTTCTCTCGGGCGGCCAGTCCTCCGAACTTGCCTCGGCACGCCTCAACGCGATGAATCTGCGGCATCGCGGCCGGATGCCCTGGGCGCTGACCTTCTCCTATGCCCGGGCGATCCAACAGCCCGCCCTCGATATCTGGCACGGCGACGCCACCCACGTCGCCGAGGCGCAAAAGGCCCTCGTCCACCGCGCCGCCTGCAACCGCGCGGCGCGCAAGGGCGCGTATACCGACGCAATGGAAACCGCCTGAACCCGGCGGCGGGATCGGGCCGGCGGGAAACGCTGGCCCAATCCGGAAATTTGCGCGATCTTCCCTGCCCCAACCCCTGACCGGACCATTCCCCGATGCTGGCGCGCCCAGATTTTTCGTTTTCCCGCGCCGCCGTCTTCAACGGTCTCCGCCTCGCGCTCGCGGCATGGCTCGCGTTCGCGGTCGCGGCGATGTTCCATGTCGAGAATGCCTATTGGGCGGCGATGCCGGTCTGGGTGGTGATCCAACCCTATCGCGGCCTGATGCTGGAGCGCGGCCTGTTCCGCATCCTCGGCACGGTGATCGGCGCGAGTGCGGGCTTCGCGATCCTCTGGCTGGCTCCCGATCCCTACCTCGACGTCGCCCTGCTCGGCGCCTGCGTCGCGGTCTCCGCCGGTCTCGCGCAGGTGCTGCGCGGCACTCCGGCCTACGGCGCGATGATGATCGGGATGTCGGCGGCGGTGGTGATCCTGCCCTCGGTTCTCAACCCGGCGGGCGGCCTCGGCCTTGCGCTGGCGCGCACCGAATGCACGATCATCGGGGTGGTAGTGGTGACCCTGGTCACCGGCCTGTTCACGCCGCGCGTGACCGAAGCCGCGTTTCTCGCCGACGTCCGCCGCCTCACCGCCGAGATCGTCGCGTTCGCCGTGGACACCGTCGCCACCGGCACCGTCGACGACGGCCGGGTGCGCGCGCTGATGCATCGCTTTGCCGAGGCGGACGGCATCGCCGTCGCGGTCTCCGCCGGGTCGATCGCCGGGCGCAGGCGACTGCACCAGATCGACGCGCTGATGGTCGCCGCCTTCGCGGTGATGGCGGCGGCGCAAACCCAATCCCGCCGGTCCCTGGCGACCCGCGCCGGGCTCGGCGAGCCGATGCGCAGCATCGCGGCGCTGGTCAACTCGGGGGCGCGCAGCGAGGCCGCGCTGCGCACCGTCCTCGCTGGCGTTCCCGCCACCCTCGCCGTCGCGCTCAAAAGCCTGTTCGATGCGGAAGCGGCGCTGCATGCGCCCCACTCCGCCGCCCCCGCCGCCGGAACTCTCGACCGCATGGCGATGCTGCTCGCGCCGCACCGGCGCTGGACGGTCGCCAATCGCAACGCCCTGCTCGCCGCCGCCGCGACCTGGATCGCGGGCACTCTCGGCCTGCTCGCCGGACGCCCGGAAGCCGAACTCCTCGCCCTCGGCGTGTGCATCTTTGCGATGGTACTGGGGTACCTGCCGGATGCACGCAAGGCCGCGCCGATGATGTTCGCCGGCGTCCTCGTCGGAGTGGCGGTCGCCACCGCCTACCGCTTCTGGGTTCAACCCGGCATCGCGGGACCCGCCGACCTGCTCCTCACCCTCGCGCCGTTCCTGGTCGTGGGCGGCCTCGCGCGCACCCACCCGAAGACCGCGCTTCCCGCGATCGACGCCAACATGTGCTTCCTCCTCGGCAGCCAGGCGGGGATGCCCGCCGCTGGAGCGGGTGAAATCCTGCTCGGCGCGGCGGCGCTGATCGCGGCGGCGACCCTCGTGTTGGGCGGCGTCGCGGCGTTGCCGCGTGGCGGATCGCCCAGGCGCGGCCGGATCGCGCGCACCGTCGTCGCCGACCTGCGACGCCTGATCGACCGGCCGCTGCCCGACCTCGCCATGCGCCGACCGGTCGCGCACGACTTGCTCCGCCTCGCGCTGCATCTGGTGCGCGAGGGCGAGCTGCGCGGCGAGATCCCGCGCGAACTGCTCGCCGCGCTGTGCCTTGCGCAGGCGATCGTGGCGCTGCACGAACGCGGCGCGCAGGAAGCACTCGACCTGCTCAAGGACTTCGATCGCGACCCGCGGGGCGTGGCCGCCCGGCTCGCCGGGCTCGACCGCGACGTCGCCGCGACCGACGCCGCGGCGAGCCTCGCCGCGGCTGCGGTGCTGTTCGAAAAGGGCTAGTCGGCCGAAATTCCGCGCCAGTCCGGCAGGGGAGCGCGCGTTGAAAGCTCCAAGCGGCAACGCCCCACCCCTGCGGGACTATCCTTGCATGAAATGCGCCATCATCACGCCGGTCGGCCCCGGGCACGAACCCTGGTACGAAATCTGCCGCAAGAGCATCGAGGCGGCATGGAATTATGACCACGGCCCCTTTGATGGGCTCGACGTCATCCCGATGTGGGATCTGGAAGGCGCGCACGGGCGCTCGGCACGCCGCAACGATGGCATCGCCCAGGCGCGGCGCGAGGGCTGCGAGTGGATCTTCTTCCTCGATGCCGACGACCAACTCCACGCCGAGGCGTTCGCGCGCTTCGCGGCACACGTCGACAACCATGACGCGGTCTGGGGAACGATCTGCGAGGCAACCCTCGATGCGCCGAAGGTCCGGATGCGCCCCGGCCAACTTCGCGGCACCGACGACATCCGTGACATCCTGCGCACGGATCCGTTCCTCAGCTTGCAGATGGGCCATTTCGTCCGGGCCGAGTGTGCGGCCGCCGTCGGCTTCGACACCGCGATGGACGTCGGCGAGGACTTCAAATATTACCTGGAAATCTGGAAGCGGTTCCGCTGCGCCAAGGTCGAGGAGGTGTTCTTCGTCAACGTGCGCGGCGCGCATTCGGTGGGCCCCCGCTCCGGCGACGGGCGAGCGTGGCGCAGCGCGGTGACCAAGCAGTTGCAACAGGCGATCGGCTGCGACCTGCTCGACGCCGACGTGACGCTCGACGGCACGACCGCCCACTTCTCGGTCTCGAATCCGTTCGACCTGATCCAGTCGCACCACTGCCGAGGGACGTTCTTCGAACAATCGGAACTGATGGCCCTGCGCGACCGCATCGGCCTCGGCAAACGCATCGTCGAGGTCGGCGCCAACGTCGGAAATCACGTCGTCTTCTATGCGCAGCACATGGCGGCGGAGCGCATCTTCCCGTTCGAGCCCAACCCCGAGAGCGTGCGACTGCTGCGCGCCAACATCGCGAACAACGGCCTGGACGCGGTGGTGGACGGGCGCGGCATCGGCGTCGGCCTGGGCCGCGAGGCGGGCAGCTTCCGCGCCGTGGACATCGAAAACAATCTCGGCGCGACGCGGCTCCTGGCGGGGGGAGACCTTCCTGTCGAGCCGCTGGACGCGATGCTGGCGGGCGAACGCGTGGATTTCATCAAGATCGACGCGGAAGGCATGGAGTTCGAGGTGCTCGAAGGCGCGCGCGAAACCATCGCCGCCCATCGCCCGCCGATGTACATCGAAATCTGGAACGATCGCCGCCCCGCCTTCGAGGCCTGGTGCGCCGAGAATAACTATGCGGTGGTCGGTCACGTGGCGGCGCGCAACGCCGTGAACTTCCTGATCGCACCGGTAGAGACCTCCCGCCGTTAGCCCTTCCCGCCTTCTTCCGCCTCCAGCTGCCTGCGGATGCCGAGGAGTTCCTGGCGGCGTTCGTCGGTGGTGACGGGATAGGCGAGCCCCATCCCCTTCAACGTCTCGACGATGACCTGGGAGACGATCAGCCGCGCGTTTTCCTTGTCGTCGGCGGGCACCACGTACCACGGTGCGTCGTCGGTGCTGGTGGCGGCAAGCGCGTCTTCATAGGCCTCCTGGTAGGCGTCCCAGTGCTTGCGCTCCTGGATATCGGCGATGCTGAACTTCCAGTTTTTTTCCGGCTCGTCGATCCGCGCGAGGAAGCGCCGGCGCTGCTCCTCCTTCGAGAGATGGAGGAAGAACTTGAGAATACGCGTGCCGTTGGCGTGGAGATGGCGCTCGAAATCGACGATCGAGCGGTAGCGGTCGCGCCACAGCGACTTCTTGCCGAGGGCGGCGTCGGCGATCCCCTCGCCCGCCAGATACTCGGGATGCACCCGCACCACCAACACTTCCTCGTAATAGGAGCGGTTGAAGATGCCGATCCGGCCGCGCTCGGGCAGGCAGCGGGTGGTGCGCCAAAGAAAATCGTGCTGATGCTCCTCGGCGCTCGGGGTCTTGAAGCTGTAGACCGCGCAGCCCTGTGGATTGACCCCCGACATCACGTGACGAATCGCGCCATCCTTGCCCGCCGCGTCCATCGCCTGGAAGATCAGGAGCAGCGCGGCGCCGTCGTCGGCATAAAGCACCTCCTGGAGGTCGCTCAGCTCGCCGACGTGCTTTTCGAGCATCTTCCGGTAATCGGACTTCGAATCGTAAACCTTGTCGACGCGGGTCGGGCGCTTGGCGAGGTCGAGCTTCTCGCCCTCGCGGACGCGGAAACGCTTGGTCTCGATTTTCATACTCATCCTTTCTGTACGTGATCGGGGCCTTCAACCGCCGCGCGCCCGACGCCGGAGTCGACCGCGCCAGGATCATGGAACGTTTCCGCCGATTCCGCGCACCGCGAACGCAATTTTCCCCGTTCGCGCACGCCGTCTCGGTCGTGCCGATTCGATTTTTGGTCAGGCCACTTTACCAATTGACCGGTTGAATAGGAAGGCGCTATTTTCGTGCCGAAATCATTCGCCCTACCCGGATGGTAGATTGTGACCATGCCTTTCCAGCCCATCGTCTCACAGCGACTCTACCAGCAGGTTGCCGGCCAGATCGGCGAACTGATCCGTGCGGGTCAATTCCCCGCCGGGCACCGCCTGCCGCCGGAACGAGACCTCGCGAAAAGCCTGGGCGCGAGCCGCCCCGTGGTGCGCGAGGCGATGATCGCGCTTGAGATCGCGGGCCTCGTCGAGGTCCGGGGAGGTTCGGGCGCTTACGTCAAGGCCCCCTCCGAGTGGGTAGCCAACCGAATCCAGGGTGGCTTGATGCAGGTGCTGACCGACGCCGGCCCCAGCCCCTTCGACGTGATCGCCGCGCGACTGCTGATCGAAGGCGAAACCGTCTTCGCCGCCGCCTCGGAAGCGACCAAGGCCGACCTCGAAGGCATCGCCGAAACGATCACGATGATGCGCTCGGCGATCGCGTTCGGCGAACCGAGCGAAAAGATCGACCGCCTGTTCCACACCCGCATCGCCGCCGCCACCCACAACACCGTATTGCCGCCGATCGTCGAGTCCCTCTGGGACGGGCAGTTCGCGCCGGTGTTCACCGCGCTCAGCACCCGCACCCATCTGCCGCAGAACCGCGCGGCGACCCTGCGCGACCACAGCCGCATCGCCGACGCATTGCTCGCGCACGACGCCATCGAGGCCCGTACCGCGATGCGCGCCCACCTGGGCGAGGTGCTGCGGGTGTTGATGCGCGATGACGACGTCGAGGTCGGAACCAGCCCATAGCGGATGTCACCGGCTCGAACCTTGGAGAGGACGACCATGTTGCATGAAGACCGCCTGCTGCCGAGCGACCCCAGCCAACGCGCCATCGCGCGACGCCTCTATGCGGAAATCCGCAACCTGCCGATCGTCAGCCCGCACGGCCACACCGACCCCGCCTGGTTCGCCGAGAACAAGCGCTTCCCCAACCCCGCCGCCCTGTTCGTGATCCCCGACCACTACGTCTTCCGGATGTTCTACAGCCAGGGGATCCGGATGGAGGACCTCGGCGTGCCGCGCGCCGACGGCGGCGCGGTCGAGACCGATCCGCGCAAGATCTGGCGGCTGTTCGCCGACAACTGGTACCTGCTGCGCGGCACGCCGAGCCGGATGTGGCTCGACCATGCCTTCAGCGAGGTCTTCGGCCTCGACCAGCCGTTCGGCCCGAAGACCGCCGACGCGTTCTACGACCACATCGACGCCTGCCTCGCCAAGCCCGGGTTCCTGCCGCGCGCCCTGTTCGAGCGCTTCAACATCGAGGCGCTCGCCACCACCGAAGCCGCGATCGACCCGCTCGTCCACCACCGCGCGCTGAAGCAGAGCGGCTGGACCGGCCGGGTCGTCACCACCTTCCGCCCCGACGCGGTGGTCGACCCCGAGTTCGAGGGCTTCGCCGCCAACCTCGACGCGCTGGGCCAAGCGAGCGGCGAGGACACCGGCTCCTGGGCGGGCTACCTTCGCGCGCTGGCCGAGCGCCGCGCCTTCTTCAAGACCATGGGTGCGACCGCGACCGACCACGGCCACCTCAACGCCACCACCGCCGACCTGCCGCAGGACGAAGCCGCGAAGCTCTATGCCCGAGCCCGCAAAGGCGGCTTGAGCGCCGCCGAGGCCGACCTCTTCCGCGGCCAGATGCTCACCGAAATGGCACGGATGAGCCTCGACGACGGACTGGTGATGCAGATCCACCCCGGCGCGTTCCGCAACCACAACCAGCCGGTGTTCGAACGCTTCGGCCGCGACAAGGGCTGCGACATTCCGATCCGCACCGAATACGTCGCCGCGCTGAAGCCGCTGCTCAACCGTTTCGGCAACGAACCGGGGCTGACGATCATCGTCTTCACCCTCGACGAAACCACATTCTCGCGCGAACTCGCCCCGCTTGCAGGCCACTATCCGGCGCTCCGACTAGGGCCGCCGTGGTGGTTCCTCGATAGCCCGGAAGGGATGCGGCGCGCCCGCGAAACCGCCATCGAAACCGCCGGTTTCTACAATACAGTCGGATTCAACGACGACACCCGCGCGTTCTGCTCGATCCCGGCGCGTCACGACGTGGCGCGGCGGATCGACTGCGGGTTCCTAGCCCGGCAGGTTGCCGAGCATCGGCTGGGAGAAGACGAGGCCCGCGAAGTCGCGGTCGATCTCACCTACACTTTGGTCAAGAAAGCGTACCGTCTCTGAAAGCGTTCTGCCGAGTAGTCATAGCGTATTGAAAAGCTTAAATTCCAGGGAGGAATGACTATGATGAGGTTTCCAGGTAAGACTTTGGTGAGTGCGGCCGCATTGCTGGCGCTTTCCGCGTTGCCGAGCTTCGCCGCCGACAAGATCGTGCTGCGCAGCTCCGACACCCACGTCGCCGACTATCCGACGATCAAGGCTGTCGAGTATATGAGCCAGATCCTCGAAAAGGAGACCAACGGCCGCCTGTCGATCAAGGTCTTCCCCGCTGCACAGCTCGGCGAGGAAAAGGACACCATCGAGCAGACCCAGCTCGGCGTGCTCGACATGAACCGCGTCAGCATGGTGGCCCTCAACAACATCATCCCGATGTCGCAAGTGCCGTCGCTGCCGTTCCTGTTCAAGTCGGTGGCGCAGATGCGCCGGGTTCTCGACGGCCCGATCGGCGACGACATCCTCGCCTCCTTCGCCGAGAAGAACCTGATCGGCCTCGCGTTCTACGATTCCGGGGCGCGCAGCTTCTACAACGTCAAGCAACCGATCAACACCCCCGAAGACATGAAGGGGATGAAGATCCGCGTGCAGCAGTCCGATCTGATGGTCGGCATGGTCAAGGCCCTCGGCGCGAACCCGACGCCGATGCCGTTCGGCGAAGTCTATAGCGCGCTGCAGACCGGCGCGATCGACGGCGCCGAGAACAACTGGCCGAGCTACTACACCACCCGCCACTTCGAAGTCGCGAAGTTCTATTCGGAAACCGAACACCTGATGGTTCCCGAAGCCCTGATGATGTCGAAGATGACCTGGGACAAGCTCTCCAAGGACGACCAGAAGCTGGTCCGCGACGCGGCCAAGAAGTCCGCGCTCAAGATGCACGAGCTGTGGGAAGCCGAGGAAAAGGTCGCCTACGACGCAGTGGTGAAGGCCGGCTCGAAGATCAACAAGGTCGACAAGGCGCCGTTCATCGCCGCGATGGCCCCGATCTACGACAAGTACGTTACCGACCAGAAGATGAAGGACATGGTCGCGCGCATCCGCGCCGCCGAATAATCACTTCCGCGCGGGGCCCGGCAAATCCGGGCCCCGCAGCACCGTTTCTCGTACGACGGGGGCTTAGGGTATGCGTGATTTACTTCATTCCGTTTCACGATTTCTCGATCGCATGTGCCGGATGATTCTCTGGATCTCGGGCGCGGGCCTGTTCGTGATGACGATGGTCGTCGCGTGGCAGGTCTGGGGACGTTTCGTCCTCAACAACTCTCCCACCTGGACCGAACCGACGTCGTTGATGCTGATGCTGTGGTTCATTTTCCTGGCCGCCGCCGTGGGCGTGCGCCAGCGCTTCCACCTCAGCCTCGACCTGGTTCGCCAGTTGGTGCCCGCACGGGTCAACGCGGTGATGGACACCTTGAGCTTCACCGTCGTCGGCATCTTCGGCGCGGCGATGATCTGGTACACCCGCGTGCTGATCGCGCAGACCTGGGAAGTCCACATTCCCGGCCTCGGCCTCCCCGCCGGTCTTGCCTATCTCTCGATTGCGGTTTCGGGCGCGCTGATCGTGGTGTTCTCGATCGAACATCTGCTGAAGATGTTCTTCGACGCCCGCGACGCCCAGTCCGCCGCCCTGGTTTCCGACGATCTCGTGGCTTTGGCCGATGAAGCGGTCGCGAAGGCGCGCTTAAGTCGCGAGAGCACCCCCTCCTCCGAACATTTGCCGTAAGGGACCGGAAATCATGGAACTTTGGGTATTGTTCGGCAGCTTCACGATCATGCTGATCATCGGCGTGCCGGTCGCGTTCTCGCTCGGCATTTCCTCCTTCGCCACCGTCCTCTATCTCGGCATGCCGCCACTGATCGTGTTCCAGCGGATGTCGGCGGGGATGAACGTATTCGCCCTGATGGCGATCCCGTTCTTCATCTACGGCGGCGAGCTGATGCTGCACGGCGCGATCGCCGAGCGACTTGTGCGCCTCGCCTCCGGCCTCGTCGGCCACCGGCGCGGCGGCCTCGGCCTCGTCAACGTGATGGCGAGCGTGTTCTTCGGCGGGGTTTCGGGCTCGGCAGTGGCGGATGCCTCCGCGGTGGGCGCGATCATGATCCCGCAGATGGAAAAGCGCGGCTACGACAAGGACTACTCGGTCAACATCACCGTCACCGCCGCGATCATCGCGCTCCTGATCCCGCCCAGCCACAACATGATCATCTACTCGATCTCGGCGGGCGGCACGATCTCGATCGCCGACCTGTTCACCGCAGGCATCCTGCCCGGCTTGCTGCTAGCGACGCTGCTGATGCTCACCGCCTACTGGGTGGCGATCCGCAAGGGTTACCCGCGCGAACCGTTCCCCGGCGCACGGATCGTGATGCAGATGTTCCTGAGCGCGCTGCCGGGGCTGTTCCTGGTGGTGATCATCGTCGGCGGCGTGCGGTCGGGCATCTTCACCTCGACCGAAAGCTCGATGATCGCGGTGGTCTACGCACTCCTGATCACCCTGATCGCCTATCGCAGCCTCACCTGGCAAACCTTCACCACCGCCACCGTCGGCGCGGTCAAGACCACCGCGATGGTGCTGCTGGTGATCGGCGCGGCGTCGTCGTTCGGCTGGCTACTGGCGCTGCTCCAGGTGCCGCAGGCGATGATCGTCGCGATGCGATCGTTCTCCGACAATCCCTACATCATCTTCCTGCTGCTCAACATCATCCTGCTGTTCCTCGGCTGCTTCATGGACATGTCGCCGCTGATCATCATCTGCACGCCGATCTTCCTGCCGGTGGTGAAGGCGTTCGGCATGGACCCGGTGCATTTCGGCGTGATCCTGATCCTCAACCTCGGCATCGGGCTCTGCACGCCGCCGGTGGGCGCGGTTCTGTTCGTCGGCTGCGCGGTGGGCGAGATTCCGATCATGAAGGCGGTGCGGACGATCTGGCCATTCTACGGGGCTTGCTTCCTGACCCTGATGCTGGTCACCTATATCCCGCAGATCTCGTTGTTCCTTCCGCATCTGATGGCAAAATAATGCGATTGAACTCCGCCTCCCTGGGCTCCCTGCCCGCCACCGTCCAAAGGCCCCGCTACGACCGGCGGGGCCTCGCCACCGGCATCGTCCACCTCGGCCTCGGCGCATTCCACCGCGCCCACCAGGCGGTGTTTACCGACGACGTCCTCGCCCGCGAGCCCGGCCCCTGGGGCATCGTCGGGGTATCGCTCCGCAGCCCCGAAACCCGCGACGCGCTCGAACCCCAGGACAACCTCTACACCCTGGCGGTCAAGGATGGCGGCGGCCAGCGCCTGCGGATCATCGGCTCGGTGATCGGCGGGCTCGTCGCACCGGAAAACCCGGAGGCGGTGCTGGCCGCGATGTCGGGCGCGTCGACCCGCATCGTCAGCCTCACCGTCACCGAGAAGGGTTACTGCCACGATCCGGCGACCGGCGCGCTCAACCCCGCCCATCCCGACGTCATGGGCGACCTCGCCAACCCCGGGCGGCCGGTTTCGGCGCTCGGCTACATCGTCGAGGCGCTGCTCCGCCGCCGCGCCGCCAAGCTGCCGCCGTTCACCGTGATGTCGTGCGACAACCTCCCCCACAACGGCCGGATGATCGCCGGGCTGGTGGCGGCGCTCGCCGATGAGCGGGAAAGAGGCTTCGGCAAATGGGTCGCGGATCACGTCTGCTTCCCCTGCACCATGGTCGACCGCATCGTCCCCGCCACCACACCCGAGGATCGCGCCGCGGTCGCCCGCGAGTTGGGCGTCGAGGATGCGTGGCCGGTGGTTGCCGAGCCGTTCAGGCAGTGGGTGATCGAGGACAGCTTCAACGCCGGACGCCCGGCCTGGGAAAGCGTCGGCGCGGAGATCGTCGGCGACGTCGCGCCCTATGAGATGATCAAGCTCCGCCTGCTCAACGGCAGTCATTCGACGCTCGCCTACCTCGGCTACCTCGCCGGGTTCGAGACCATCGCCGAGACCATCGCCCAGCCCGCCTTCGCCCGCCACGTGCGCGCGCTGATGGAGGAGCAGACCGCCACTCTCGCGGTTCCAACCGGGTTCGACATCGACGACTACAAGACCCAGCTCCTCGCCCGCTTCGCCAACCCGGCGCTCAAACACCGCACCTGGCAGATCGCGATGGACGGCTCGCAGAAGCTGCCGCCGCGCCTGCTCGCCTCGGCCCGTTCCCGCCTCGACATGGGCCTGCCGGTGGACCGCCTCGCATTCGGCGTCGCGGCCTGGATGCGCTACGTCACCGGCATCGACGAAAAAGGCCAGCCGATCGACGTGCGCGACCCGCTCGCCGGCCGGCTCAAGACCATCGCGGACACGGCGGGACCGAAGGCGGAACGCCTCGCCCCGGCGCTGCTCGCGGTGCGCGAAGTCTTCGGCGACGACCTCCCGGCGAATCCGACGTTCGCCGCAGCGGTCACCGCCGCCCTTGCGAAGATTCATGACCTCGGCGCGCGCGCGGCGGTTGAGGCGCTTCCCTAAAATCCGCGCATCCACCCTACCCTCTAGTGTCGGTGGACTTCCACCGACACTTTTTTTGTGCCTATTCCACAACGGGTAAAGGGTTGCGAGTCGCCAGACTTGTATACTAGTATACCTGAAATTTCGGGAGACTTTGATGAGCGCCATCGTCGTCGAGAAACCCCACACCCTTGCCATCCGGGACGAGAGCCTCGCCCCGGCCCCCGGCCCCAGCCCCGGCGAGGTCCTGGTCCGGGTTCGCCGCGCGGGAATCTGCGGGTCGGACATCCATATCTTCCACGGCACCAACCCGTTCGCAAAATACCCCCGGGTGATCGGCCACGAGTTCGCGGGCGAGATCGAGGCGGTCGGCCTCGGCGTCACAGGACTCTCCCCCGGCGACCATGTCGTCGTCGACCCCGTGGTGGCGTGCGGCCATTGCTACCCCTGCCGCATCGGCCGCCCCAACGTCTGCGCCAATCTCGAAGTCATGGGCGTGCATCGCGACGGTGGCTTCCGCACCCGCCTCGCCATTCCCGCCGCCAATGCGATCCGGATTTCGCCCGAGATGCCCTTCGGCATCGCCGCGATGGCCGAGCCGTTCTCGATCGCCGCCAACGTCCTCTCCCGCACCGGCGTGTCCGATACCGACACGGTGCTGGTCTACGGCGCGGGGATGATCGGCCTCACCGTGCTGCTCGCGGCGCGGCTTTCGGGCGCGCGCGTGGTGGTCGCCGACATCGACGACGCGCGCCTCGCCCGCGCCGCCGCGATGGGGGCGGCGCGCACGATCAACTCTCGCGCCACGCCGCTCGCCGAGGCGGTCGCCGACGAGAACGACGGCCTCGGCCCTTCCCTGATCATCGAAGCGGCGGGCGCGCCCGGCCTGTTCGAGGAGGCGACGCGGATCGCCTCCCCGGCGGGGCGGATCGGCCTGCTCGGCTTCACCGCGACGCCGTCGCCGGTGACCCAGCAGGACATCGTCAAGAAGGAACTCACGATCGCGGGCTCCCGCCTCAACCGCAAGCTCCTGCCCCAGGCGATCGGCTGGTTCGAGAGCGGACGGATCGACCCCGCCACCCTCATCACCCAGGTGTTTCCCGCCAAGGACGCCGCCGCCGCCT
Organism: Rhodospirillum sp. UBA1311; assembly: GCA_002307145.1. Classification (GTDB taxonomy): domain Bacteria; phylum Pseudomonadota; class Alphaproteobacteria; order Rhodospirillales; family Rhodospirillaceae; genus Oleispirillum. The sequence continues at coordinate 63,977 of DBTR01000031.1, forward strand.
TCGACCTGATCGCCCGCGATCCCGCATCGACGGTCAAGGTCCAGCTCGATTTCGCAGACTGAATTTTCCTAGCCAAGAAGACCGGAGAACCGGCCGCACGCAATCGCCGACATTCCGCCGGCGGCAACGAACACGGAGGACGAACATCATGGTGTTGAAGACCCCCCTGACCCGCAGGACGTTCGCTGTCGGGCTCGGAACCCTCGGAGCCGCCGGGCTCACCCTCGGCACGCCGTTCATCGCGCGCGCCGCCGCCAAGACGACGCTGAAACTCGGCCACCTCGCGAACGAGCAAGACCCCTGGCACAAGGCCTGCCTGAAGTTCTCCGAGGAAGTCGCGCGTCTCACCAACGGCGAAGTCGAGATCAAGGTCTTCCCGAACGAGCAGCTCGGCAAGGAAACCGACCTGATCAAGGGAATCCAGCTCGGCACCGTGGACTTCACCATCACCGGCGAATCGTTGCAGAACTGGGCGCCGTCGGCGGCACTGCTCGCGGTTCCCTACGCGATCCGCGACCTCGCCCACATGAGCAAGGTGGTCAACGGCCCAGTCGGCGCGAAGATCGCCGAGAACATCGAGGCCAAGACCCAGCTCCGCCCGCTCACCTACTTCCCGCGCGGGCCGCGCAATCTCACCTCCAACCGCCCGATCGTCACCCCGGACGAATTGAACGGCCTCAAGATCCGCGTGCCGAACGTGCCGCTGTTCGTCTCGTTCTGGCAGGCGCTCGGCGCCAAGCCGACGCCGATGGCGTTCTCGGAAGTGTTCACCTCGCTCCAGAACGGCACCATCGAGGCGCAGGAAAACCCGCTCGCGCTGATCAAGTCGGCGAGCTTCGCCGAAGTCCAGAAGAACGTGAACCTCACCGAACACGTGGTGAGCTGGATCTACCTCGCGGGCAGCGCGAAAAAGCTCGACAAGATGCCGAAGGCGCACAAGGACGCGATCATGGCCGCCGCCAAGACCGCCGGGCAGTACGAACAAACCCTGTTCATGGCGGACGAGAAGAACCTCGCCGACGAACTGAAGGCGAAGGGCATGGTGTTCGTGAACTCCGACAAGGCCGCGTTCGCGAAAAAGGGCCACGACGCCGTCGTCGCCGCGCTCAATCCCGAGGTCAAGCCGCTGTTCGAGCAGATTCTCGCGATTTCCTGATGACCCTTCGAGGCGGCCCCGGTGCTTCCGGGGCCGCTCCCGTTCTCTTGCCCGGGACCACCCAATGACCGGACTCTTCCATGGCCTGATCGGCATCGTTCGGCGGGTCTGCCAAGTCGGCACCATCACCGCGTTCTCGATTCTCGCCATCGTCACCCTGATGCAGGTCGCCGGCCGCATTCCGTGGATCGACTCCCCGGCATACACCGAGGAAGTCGCCCGCTTCGCGCTGATCTACCTCGTCGCGTTTTCCTGCGGCCTCGCGGCGTTGCGCGGCGAACTCGTCAACGTCGACCTGTTCATCGGCCTGCTGCCGCCGCGCGGACGCAAGTTCGCCGACGCGCTGTCGCTGGTGCTGACCATCGGATTCGCCGCCGCGATCGTTCCCGGCAGTTGGGGCTATATGCTGAACGGCTTCGGCGAACGGGCGCGCGCGATCGACTTCTCGATGGTGTGGGTTTACGCGGCGGTGCTGATCATCCCGCTATCCCTGATCTTCTTCTGCACCGTGCGCCTGTTCGGCTATCGCATCCCGAAGTCGGAACTCGCCGAGGAAGCCGATGGCGCAACCGCGTTGACCCGAAATTCGGAGGACGGCCGATGCTGATCGCCGCGCTGTTCGGCTCGTTCGCCTTCTGCCTCCTGCTCGGCATGCCGATCGCGATCTGCCTCGGGCTGTCGTCGGGGATCTACCTCGTGCTGGCCGACATCGATCTCACCGTGGTGCCCCAGTTCATGTACGCGGGCATGGATTCGTTCGTGCTGCTCTGCATCCCGGGCTTCATCCTCGCCGGCAACCTGATGAACGGCGGCGGCATCACCGACCAGATCGTCCGCTTCGGCAAGGCGCTCGTCGGCCACGTTCCGGGTGGCCTCGGCCTCGCCAACGTCACCGGCTCGATGATCTTCGCCGGAATTTCCGGCACCGCCGTCGCCGAGACTGCCTCGATCGGCGCGGTGATGATCCCGGCGATGCGCAAGTCGGGCTACGACGGACCGTTCTCCGCCGCGCTCACCGCCGCCGCCTCCACCGTCGGCCCGATCATTCCGCCCTCGGTGCCGATGATCATCGCGGGCACCCTCACCGGCCTCTCGGTCGGCAAGATGTTCCTCGCGGGCGCGGTGCCCGGCCTGATGCTCGGCGTGGGCATGATGATCACCGTCTACATCCTCGCGGTGCGGCGGAAGTACCCCAAGGGCGAATGGATGGGCTGGCGCGAAATCGCCCGCTCCAGCCGCGCCGCGATCTGGGCGCTGATGATGACGGTGATTATCCTCTACGGCATCGTCGGCGGCTACTTCACCCCCACCGAGGCCTCGATCGTCGCGGCGTTCTACGCCTTCATCGTCGGTGCGTTCGTCTACAAGGGCTTCCGCCTGCGCGACCTGCCGAAGATCCTCCTCGAAAGCGCGATCGGCTCGGGCGGGCTGATTCTCCTCGTGGGTCTCGCAAACGTCTTCGGCTGGATTCTCACCTCGGAGCAGATTCCCCAGACCATCGCCTCGGCGATGCTCTCGCTGACCGAGAACAAGTTCCTGATCATCCTGATGATCAACGTGCTGCTCTTGATCGTCGGCACCTTCATGGAAACCATCGCAGCGCTGATCATCCTGTTCCCGCCGCTGCTCGCGGTCGCGCTCCAGGTCGGCATCGACCCGATCCACTTCGCGATCTTCTCGATCCTCAACCTGATGATCGGGCTGACCACGCCGCCGGTGGGGGTCTGCCTGTTCGTCGCCGCCAACATCGCCAAGCTGCCGCTTTCCGACGTGCTGCGGGGAATCTGGCCGTTCCTGATCTGCAACGGCATCGTGCTGTTGATCGTCTCCTACGTGCCGATGGTTTCCCTATGGCTCCCGGGGCTGTTCTACAAATGAGCGACGCCATGACCCAAACCGCCAGCGCCCTGCCGAGCCCCGCCGACATCACCGGAATCCATGCGGCGATCCGACAGGACATCGTGCTGCTGCGGATGCGACCGGGCCAGCGTCTCTCCGAGAACACGCTGGCCACCCGCTTCGGCACCAGCCGCACGCCGGTGCGCGCCGCGCTGATCCGCCTGATCGACGAAGGCCTGATCGACGTGCTGCCGCAGCGCGGCACCTTCGTCAGCCGGATTTCGCTGAGCGCGGTGCGGCGCGCCCGGTTCGTCCGCCGCGCGCTCGAAATCGCGATCGTCCGCCGCGCCGCCGAAATCGGCCTGCCCGCCTCGGCGCGCGCCGCGATCGCGGATGCCCTGCGTCGCCAGGAAATCGCCGCCCGCGAAGGCGACGGCACCGCCGACCAGGCCACCGCCGAACGCTTCACCAAGGCGGACGACGATTTTCACCGCGCCTTCGCCGAGGGCATCGGCCTCGCCGACGTCTGGGCGGTGGTAGAGCGGGAAAAGTCCCAGTTCGACAGGATCCGGTTTCTCAGCCTGTCGCAGGCGACGCCGATGACCGTATTGATCGCCCAGCATCACGCGATTTTCTCAAGCGTCGCGGCGGGCGACCCGGCGAAGGCCGAGGCCGCCATCGGCACCCACATGGATGAAGTTTTGAAGGTCGCGAGCGGGCTCGCATCCACCCACCCCGACCTGTTCGCCCCCTAACCCGGGTTGATACCCAAAGGAGAGTACCATGGAGCAGACTTGGCGCTGGTTCGGACCCGACGACTACGTGCAACTCGCGCATATCCGACAGGCGGGCGCGACCGGCGTGGTCACGGCCCTGCACCACATCCCCTATGGCGTGGTGTGGTCGGTCGAGGAAATCGAAAAGCGCAAGGCGGAAATCGCCGCCGATCCGTCGCTCGGCCTGCGTTGGAGCGTGGTCGAGAGCCTGCCGGTTTCGGAAGCGATCAAGCTCGGCGAGGGCGACCTCGAACCGCTGTTCGAAAACTACCGCCAGTCGCTGCGCAACCTCGCCGCCTGCGGCATCACGACGGTGTGCTACAACTTCATGCCGGTTCTCGACTGGACCCGCACCAACCTCGCCGCCGAGATGCCCGGTGGCGGGCGCACGCTGCGCTTCAATGCCGACGAACACGCCGCGTTCGACTGCTACATCCTCGAACGCCCCGGCGCGGAAGCCGAATACGCGCCCGACGTGCTGGCGCGGGCGAAGGCCTGGGTCGCCAAGGCGACCGAGGCGGACAAGGCCAAGCTCCTCGCCAACATCATGTCGGGCCTGCCGGGCGCGTTCGACCGCTACGACGTCCCGGGTTTGCGCAAGGTCCTGGCGCGGTTCAAGGATGTCACCCCCGACCGCCTGCGCGCCAATCTCGTGCGCTTCCTCAACGCGGTGATCCCCACGGCGGAGGAGGTCGGCGTACGGCTTGCGATCCATCCCGACGATCCGCCGCGCCCGCTGTTCGGCCTGCCGCGCATCGTCAGCAAGGCCGAGGATCTCGCCTTCATGCTCGACGCGGTGCCGTCGGAAAGCAACGGCGTGACGCTCTGCGCCGGGTCGCTCGGCGCGGGGCCGAACGACGTGGTGGCGATCGCCGCCCGGTTCGCGCCGCGCATCCACTTCGTCCACCTGCGCAACGTCAAGAAAGACCCGGACGGCTCGTTCATGGAAGCCGAACACTTGAACGGCGACACCAACATGGTCAAGCTGGTGCAGGTGATGATGACCGAGCAGGCGCGCCGCAAGAATGCGGGTGACCCGGCCTGGCGGATTCCCTTCCGCCCCGATCATGGATTCGAACTTCTGGGCGACATCGGCGCACCCGCCCATCCCGGCTATTCGACGATCGGGCGGCTGAAGGGGCTGGCGGAAATTCGCGGCATCATCACCACCGTCGCGGAACTCACCGGCCTGCCGGTCTAGGGGACGAGCACGAATGGAAGAACAGTTCGCATCGGTGCGGATCGCCGAAACGCCGCTCAAGGCCTTCATCGACCTGTTGCTGCGAAATGCCGGCTCCGCTCCCGATGCGGCTGCGGCGGTTGCGCGCGCGGTGGTCGAAGCCTCGCTCCGGGGCATCGACACCCACGGCGTCCGCCTTGCGCCCCATTATCTCCGCTGCCTCTATGCCGGGCGGATCAACCCCGACCCGCGCCTCGTCTTCACCAAGACCGCCGCGGCGGTGGGGCACGTCGATGCGAACAACGGCTTCGGCCACTTCGCCAGCTACCGCGCGATCGACGAAGGCATGGCGATGGCGGCGGAAACCGGCATCGCGGCGGTCACGGTCGGCAACTCCTCCCACCACGGCGCGACCGGCGGCTATGCGCTGGCGGCGGCGAAACACGGCTTCGCCGCGATCGGCATGACCATTGCCGACGCGGCGGTCGCGCCCTTCGACGGGATCAAGGCGTTCAACGGCACCAACCCGATCGCCTTCGCCGTACCGGTGACGGGAGCCGAGCCGATGGTGCTCGACATGGCGACCAGCAGCATTCCCTTGAACCGCGTCCACCTCCGCCGCGCGGCGGGCACCGAGCTCCCGCCCGACGTCGCGCTCGACACCCAAGGCCACGTTACCCGCGACCCCAACCGCTTCGGCGCGCTCCTGCCGCTCGGCGGCAGCGAATACGGCTACAAGGGCGCCGGCCTCGCGGCAATGGTCGACATCCTCTGCTCGGCGTTCTCCGGCATGCCCCACGGCAATGCGCTGACGCCGTTCTCCGACCCGACGCTGCCGGGGCCGGACCTGCGCAGCCATTTCTTCATCGTGATGCGGCCCGAACTGTTCCAGGCCCTCGCGGTGTTCGACGCGCGCCTCGCCGCCTTCCTCGCCGATCTCCGCGCCCAACCGGCGCATCCGGGCAAGCGGGTGATGGCGCCGGGCGACCCGGAACTCGCCGCCGAAGCCGACCGCCGCATTCATGGCATCCCGGTCGACCTCACCACATGGAGCGCGCTCCAGGAGTTCGCCGGGCGGCAGAAGGTCCTCTGCCCCGCCGAGGCCTGAGCGGAGGATACCCCATGCGCATCGCGATCATCGGCGGCGGCGCGATCGGCTCCCTGGTCGCCGCCCGCCTGGTTTCCACCGACGCCACGGTGAGCCTCGTGGTGCGCCGCGCCGAGGCCGCCCGAACCATCAACGCGGGCGGCATCCGCATGACCAACCCGGACGGATCGGAGACGGTCGCGAGGGTGTCCGCCACCGCCGACGCCGCCGCCCTGCCGGTGCAGGACGTGGTGATCCTCTGCACCAAGGCCTATGCGCTCGTCTCCACCCTCCCCGCCGTCGCAAAACTCTCCGGTCCGCGCACCGTGGTGGTGCCGCTGCTGAATGGCGTGCCGTGGTGGTATCCGGCGGCGCAGCCCGCACCGCTCGCCGGGCGCAGCCTCGCCTCCGTCGACCCCGACGGCGCGCTGAAAACCGCGATCCCGGAAGATCATATCGTCGGCGCACTCACCTACGTCGCGGTCCTCAACCGCGGCGACGGCAGCATCCACCACGTCGGCAACCAGAGCTTCATCTTCGGCGACCCCGCCGGGCGCATGACCCCCGAACTCGCGGGCGTCGCCGAGGCGTTCCGGAAAGCAGGCTTCGACGCGAGCGTCACGCCCGACATCCGCTCGCAGATCTGGACCAAGCTCTGGGGCAACCTCGCGTTCAACCCGCTCTCCGTCCTCACCCAGTCGTCGTCGCTGCTGCTCTGCACCGAGCCCGCCGTGCGCGAGGTGGCAGCGACGATGATGGCGGAGGGGCAGGCGGTCGCCGAGCGTCTCGGCGTGCGCTTCGCCATGACCATCCCGGCGCGGATCGACGCCACCGCCCAGCTCGGCGACTTCAAGACCTCGATGCTCCAGGACTACGAAGCCGGACGGCGGCTCGAACTCGACGCCATCGTCGGTGCGGTGATCGAACTGGCCGAGATTGTCGACGTGGCGGTGCAGACGTTGCGCACCGTGCGCGCGCTGGTGGATTTGCGCGCGCGGGCCGCGCCAATCGCGCGCTGAACGGCAAAAAAATCTGGTTCGCCGACTTGTCGCGAGACACTTCGCGCATCACACTCCGAGGCACGCCTTTCGTTCCATGGAGTATTCCCGTTGTCCGCTTCCCCGCTTGCCGCCCTTTCGCCCGCCACCGTCTGGTCCGCGTTCTCCGACCTCTGCGCGATCCCCCACCCGTCGCGCCACGAGGCGGCGATCATCGCGATGCTGAAGGCCCGCGCCGACGCCAGGGGCCTCGACGCCGAAATCGACGCCAAGGGCAACCTGATCGTGCGCAAGCCCGCGACGCCGGGCAAGGAAGGCCGCCCCGGCGTGGTGCTGCAGTCCCACGTCGACATGGTGCCCCAGGCGAACGCCGGAACCCGCCACGACTTCGCCGTCGATCCGATCCGGCCGCGCGTCGAAGCGGAATGGGTGGTCGCCACCGGCACCACGCTGGGCGCCGACAACGGCATCGGCGCGGCGGCGATGCTGGCGCTGATGGAAGACGATCGGGTCGCCCACGGCCCGCTCGAATTCCTCTTCACCGTCGAAGAGGAGATCGGCCTCAACGGCGCGCGCGCGGTCGCGCCCGGCGTCCTGAAGGGCAGCATCCTCCTCAATCTCGACAGCGAGGACGACACCCGGATCACCATCGGATGCGCCGGCGGCCGCGACGTGACGCTCACCCTGCCGATGGGCCTGGCAGCCGAACCCGTCCATGCGCGCCACCTCACGATCGCGGTGAGCGGGCTCAAGGGCGGCCACTCGGGCCTCGACATCCACCTCGGCCACGGCAACGCGATCCGCATCCTCGCCCGCACGCTACGCGCCGCGATGCTCGCCGCGCCGTCGCTCTGCCTCGCCGCATTCGCCGGCGGCAGCGCGCGCAACGCGATCCCGCGCGAGGCGACGGCGAGGATCGCCGTGACGGCAGCGGAGGAAGCCGCGTGCCGCGCCGCGATCGCCACCGCGCTCACCGAGATCCGCGCCGAACAGACCCACGCCGATCCCGGCCTCGCGATCTCCGTCGGCGAGACCGAAGCCGCTCCGACCTTCTCCGCCGACGCGACCGCCGCCCTGCTGCGCGCGATCAACGCCTGCCCCGACGGCATCGCGCGGCTTTCCGACTCCCTGCCCGGTACGCCCGAGACCTCAAGCAACGTCGGCGTGATCTCGACAGACGCGAACGGCGCGCGCGTGGTGTGCATGGTCCGCAGCAGCGTCGATACCGCCCGCGACGCGCTGTGCGCGCGGATCACCGACGCCTTCGCCCTGGCAGGCGGCACGGCGGGGCTGGGCGCGGCCTATCCCGGCTGGCAACCGAACCCGTCCGCCAAGATCCTCGCCCTCCTGAGCGAAACCCAGGCCCGCCTGCGCGGCGAAGCTCCGGAAATCTCGACGATCCACGCCGGGCTCGAATGCGCGATCCTGGGTGCGGCCTATCCGCATTGGGAGATGGCCTCGATCGGCCCGGTGATCCGCAATCCCCATTCGCCCGACGAGCGGGTGTCGATCGCGAGCGTCGGCCACTTCTGGAATCTTCTGACCGAAACCCTGGCGGCGGTCTGATCGACGCCGCCAAGGCGACCCGCTCGTCTCAGAGCGGGTCGTTGTCGACCTTCGGAGTGAGGACGTCGAACAACTGGCGGGAGTTCGCGATCTCCCGCGGCAGTTCGAGGCCCGCCTGCCCCCGGGTCAGCAGCACCACCGGCTTGCCCTGCGCCATGGTAATGCGGTAGGGCTTGCCATCCCAGACGAACGGATCGAGGGCCTTCGCCATTCCGTCGAGGAAGCCTTCGGGCATCCACGGCTGGGCGCTCGCGTGGAGCTGCTCCTTCGCTTCCGCCAGTTGCTCGGCGAGGACCGCGTCCACCGGGCGCTGGTCGTTGGTCTCCTCGGCGCGGCGCAGCGCGCCCTTGCGCACGCCGCCCAGGTCCTTCATCGCGAAGCCGAAGTCGGCGATCGCCACCTGTTCGGCGGTGCGGCCGAGCTGCACCCCCATCACCAACAGCGCCATCGCGGGCGGCAGGTTGGCCTCTATGGCGCGGCCCGCGCCCGCCGCGGCTTCCGCCATCGCCTGGTTGTCGAGGCCGACGACCTTGGCCTTGAAGGCGAAGTCGATGGTGTCGCGCAGGGTGAGCGCGCTCGCGAGGCTGATGGTCTTGCTCGGGTCGTCGATGCGGTAGTCGATCGAAGCGTCCACCAGCATCTCGGCGGTGCCGTGCGCGGCCAGCGCCTCGGCGTCGCCCTCGTAGGCGCAGGCGACCCCCTTCTCCTTGCAGAGCTTGGCCCATTCGGCGAAGGCAAGGTGCGCGCCGACGATCCCCCCCGCGAAATGGGTCGGATTGCCCTGCTTATCCTGGGCGAATTCGGTGACCGCGAGGCGGTCGATGCGCCAGACCGGTTCACCCTCCTCGCTGAAGACGAAATCCGAGACCGACGCACCCGAGCCGAGCAGGTCGACGTCGACCTTGCCGTAGGACACCTGGCCGGTCATGCCCATCGCCGCGACCTGGGTGTCGATCCGCTCGCGGACCTTCTTCTCGGCGAACACTTCCGCCGCCTTGTAGCCCCCCGCGGCGACCGCGCAGACCACTCCGACACCGACCCAGAACTTGCGCCGCATTCCCGTCTTCCTTCCTGAAAAAACACCGGTTTTCGCGCCCTCGGCGGATCAACCGCGTTTACTGTGAAGCATCTCACTGACACTCAATCGCAAATACCAAATGATATGTCCAAGGCTCGTGACCGGCACCCCTCGACATCCCCTCATCTCCCGCCGGTCACGAGCTTCCATCCCCAAAAGCCCAAGCAGCCCCGGTCACTCCCATGGCCGGGGCTTCGCTCATCTGCCAAACCGCCGCAATCCATGGGTGCCGCCGAAGCCCGCGCTTTCGAGCCACGCGCCCAGTTCCGCAGCCTCGTCGGCGAAGCGGAACGGCGGATTGACCACCGCCACTCCGGAACCGTAAAGCCCGCGCCCGCTATCCGGCGCGCGGCGGTGCCATTCGCTCACCACGACCTCGGCGAAGCCGGCATCCTCAAGACCCTCCAGGAGGATCTCGTGGCGCATCTCGGGGAGCAACGGATACCAGATGAAATAGACGCCGCCGCGCCAACGCGCGTGCGCCTTCGCCACCGCGGCGGGCACGGTGCGGTATTCGTCCTTGACCTCGTAGGCCGGGTCGATCACCGCCACGCCGCGCTTTTCCGGCGGCGGCACCAGGGCGACCAGGGCTTCGAGCGCGTCGCGTCGATGGAGGTGGACCCGCTCGTCGCCGCGCATTGCGCGCCGCAGGGCATCGTAGGCGGCGGGGTGGAGTTCGACCGCGACGAGGCGGTCGCCCTCGCGCATCAGCCGCCGCGCCAGCGCGGGCGAACCGGGATAAGTACTGCCGTCGCCGAGCGCCTCGCGATAGGCCTCGGCCAACGGCGGCGCATCGCCGAGGGTGCGGAACCGCGCCACGCCATCCGCCGCTTCGCCGCCTTTCACCGCCTCCTCGGCGGCAAGGTCGTAGACGCCCTCGCCCGCGTGGGTGTCGACGACGCAATAGGGCGCGGGCTTCCGGTTCAACGCGCACAGGACCCGGCTGAGCAGCAGGTGTTTGTGAACGTCGGCGAAGTTTCCGGCGTGATAGCGGTGTAAATAACTGAGCATGAACGCCACGAAAAAGGGGGCAAGGCCCTGGCACTCTGCCAAAGCCTTGCCCCCGATGTCCACGACCGAAATCACGCGGCCCGGATTTCTTCCAGCACGCGGGTCATCGTTGCCTGGAGTTCGTCGGCCTGCGAGGTCAGGCTCCTGGCCTCCCGCTCGACGTCGGAGGCCGCCTCGCCGGTGCGCGCCGCCGCCATCGTCACGCCGGTGATCGATTCCGAGACCCGGCGGGTACCGTCGGCGGCTTCCTGCACGCTGCGGCTGATTTCGGCGGTCGCGGCGGTCTGCTCCTCGACCGACGAGGCAAGCGTGCTCGACACGCCGTCGATGGATTCGATCCGCTGGCTCACCGAGGCGATCGCCGAAACCGCCCCCTGGGTTTGCGCCTGGACTTCGCCGATCTGCTGGGTGATGTCATCGGTCGCGCGCGCGGTCTGGTTGGCGAGGTTCTTCACCTCCCCCGCGACCACCGCGAAGCCCTTGCCCATTTCGCCTGCGCGCGCGGCCTCGATCGTCGCGTTGAGCGCAAGGAGATTGGTCTGGCTGGCGATGTCTGTAATCAGCCCGACCACCTCGCCGATCCGCACCGCCGCATCGGCCATGGCGCGGACGCGATCGTGGGCGGCGGATGCCTCGTGGGCGGTCTCCCGCGCATTGACCGAGGCCGCCTGGACCTGCTGCGCGATTTCGCGGATCGCGGCCGAAAGTTCCTCGGTGGCCGCCGCGACGGTGTTGACGTTTTCCGACGCCATCGCCGACGCGCTGCTGACCTCGCCGGCCTTGGCCGCCGAATCCTGCGCCGCCTCGGCGAGGATCGCCGACGCCGAATTCAGCTTGTGCGCGGTCGCGGATACCTGGGTGACGATCGAGCCGACGGCGGCTTCGAAATCGTTGGCGATCGCGAGCATTCCGGCGCGACGCTCCTCCGCGACGCGGTGCTCGTTGGCGTCCTGCTGCGCCTTCAGAGCCTCGCGTTCCTGGGCGTTGACCTTGAACACCTCAAGGGCGCGGGCCATGTCGCCGACCTCGTCCTTGCGGTCGTTGCCATTCACCGAAACCGAGAGGTCGCCCTGCGCGAGGCGGTTCATCGTGCCGGTGAGATCGCGGATCGGCGAACTGATCGAGCGCGCGAGAACCAGCGCCACGACCATGGTAATCGCGAGGCAGATCGCGGCATAGGTCGCGAGTTCGATCGAGGCCTTGTCGACCTCTGCCATCAGGTCGTCGACGTAGACGCCGGTGCCGACATAGAGGTCCCAGGGCGCATAGCCCTTGGCGATGCTGAGTTTGTCCACCGGCACCTTGCCTCCGGGACGGACGCGCTGATAGGTGACGAAGACCGTCCCCTGCTTCTTCACGCCGTCGACGAACGCCTTGATGAAGTAGATGCCGTTGTCGTCCTTGGAATCGAGGTAGTTCTTCTTGTTCTCGGTTTCAGGCTGGGGCGCATAGGCGCGGCGCACGCCGTCGAGGGTGTAGGCGTAGATATAATTGTCGTTGTCGAAGCGCATCATCCGGACCTGGTCGTAGGCCGCGGCCTTCGCCGCCTCCTCGCTCATCCGCCCGGACTTGAATTCGCCGTGGTAACGGTCGATCACCGCGATCGCAGCGTCCGTGAGGTCGACGAGCTTGCTGCGCCGCTCCTCCATCATATGCGCGGAAATGACGCTGCGCCCCGCAGCGAGAACCCCACAAAACCCAATCACCGTAATCACCACCAAGCTCGACAATTTCTTGCCGATGCTCATATTGCCCAGCGCACTCATAAACACACCTCTCCGGAAGTTACCCCAGCCATGGACGGAGAGTACGCCTTTCACTCGCGAAAAAAGTGAATTTTTTCGGGTGGGAGGGATCTTTCCGGCGATTCGGTGACCACCGTCACAGGCCGGAAGACATTTCCTAAAACTTGTCTACTCCGTAAGAATTAGGTTTATTTTTGCGACAAATCGGCAGCCCCCGCTGGAGCAACCTTTAGCTGTTGTTCCTCCAGATCCAGTCTCACAATGGTAAGCGACTCTTATCCGGCGTGCCCAACCTCCCGCCGCACCTGGCGCAGCAACGCCATCAGGCCGATGCGCCGCTCCTCGCCGCCTTCGAAGGTGTGGACGAGATCGCTGTAAAGCCGGGAGGCGATGCGCGCCTGTTCCCCCGGCGGAAGCTGCACCCCCTCCTCGCTCGCAAGCAGCGCGATTCCCTCGCAGATCCGGGAAAGCAACCCTTCATCGAGACCGGTGCCGTTGGGAGCGGAACCGGATGGCGCCTCGCGCCCGGCAATCAGCCAATCGAGCGACGCTCCCAGCAGCGTCGAGATTCGAACCAGCATCTCCGGTGGCGGGAAGCTCACGCCCCGCTCCCATCCGGCAACGGTGGTAAGGGGGGCTTCGAGGCGGGCAGCCATTTCCTTCCGCGCCATGGCTCCCCGCGCAGCAATCAGGCGCTCGGCGAACGGCGTGCGGGGTTTCAGCTTGCGCGCCATGAGCCTGCCTCCGCGATCGTGCGCCAAAGCCGCATGCCTTCGTCAAATAGCCGCGCACGCCAATAAGTTGTCCTGAGATATGTTCGTGCGTTGATCGGATTGGGAAACGCGCTTACCGTTTCTTTCAACATTGCTGATGGTTCCGCTTTCTGGCCCCCGAAATTCGGGCGTTTCGATGTCATCTCGTTAAAACGCCCGAAGAAACAACCGTGTTCCCGCGCAATCCGGATAAAGCGCGTTTGCTGGTCTTTCGGAACATTGGGGTGCGGCGAAAAAGGGATCTCGACTCCGTGCCACCCGCACCAACCGCGATCAGGGGGAGTGACAGATGCGAGGCTTCGACAACCTGCCGATGGGGCGAAAGCTGTTGCTGGTGTTCAGCGTGATCTGCGCCCTGGTCGGAGGACTGGGCGGCACCGCATGGTGGACGATGGAACGCCTAGGCGGCCAGACGCATACGGTCCTCGACCACTGGCTGCCCGCCGTCGCCGCCGCGCGCGGCATGCAGTACGAACTCCAGGGACAGCGCACCACGGTCTTCCAGACCATCGCCACCGACGACGCCAAGGAAATCGCCGCCTACGTCGCGCGCCACGATGCCTATCGCGCCGCCTTCGACGCCTCTCTCAAGGCCTACCGGTCCGTCAGCGCCACCGCCGGTGAGCAGAAGCTCGTCGCCGACATCGTCGCCGCCTACGCGGACTATTCGGAAGTCGCGACGAAAATCCTCGAATTCGCCAGGAACTACCAGGACTTCGAAGCCACCGCTTACGCCAACGGACCGGCGCGGCAAAAAAGCGAAGCCATCTCGACCCTGCTCGACCGCCTCGTCGAAACCGCCGAAGCCGGCGCGAGGGAAGCGGCCAAAACCGTCGATGCCACCCGCAACGAGGCGCGCGGCATGACCCTGGCGGTGGTCGCGGTGGTGTTCGGCCTCGCCGCGCTCGCGGGCGTGGCGCTCAAGCGCGGCGTCGCCACACCGATTCTCGCAATGACCGGGGCGATGAAGCGCCTCGCCGACGGGGATTACGACATTGCGGTTCCCGCCCATGGACGGAGCGACGAGGTGGGAGCGATGGCCGACGCGGTCGAGGTATTCAAGGACCGCGGCCGCGCCGCCTCGCGCCTCGCCGGGGAGCAGGAGCAGGCGCGCGCCGAACGCGAGCGGCGGACCGCCCGGATCGAAACCCTCACCCACGAATTCGATCGCCGGGTTTCGGAGGTGCTGGAAGTGGTCTCGGGCGCATGCGCCGAAATGGACGGCACCGCCCAATCCCTCGCCGCCACCGCCGAGCAGACCGACCGCCAGGCGACCGCCGTCGCCGCCGCAACCGAGAAAGCCTCGGCGAGCGTGCAAACCGTGGCGAGCGCCGCCGAGGAGCTTTCCGCCTCGATCGCCGAGATCGGGCGACAGGTCGAACACGCCAGCAACGTCTCCCAGGCGGCGACGGCCGAAGCCGAACGAGCCGACAAGCTCGTGCATGGCCTCGCCGAGGGATCGGCGCGGATCGGCGAGGTGATCGGCCTGATCACCGCCATCGCGAACCAGACCAACTTGCTGGCCTTGAACGCCACGATCGAAGCGGCGCGCGCGGGCGAGATGGGCAAGGGCTTTGCCGTGGTCGCGGGCGAGGTGAAAAATCTCGCCAACCAGACCGCGCGCGACCGAGGACATCGGCCAGCAGATCGGCACGGTGCAGGGCGCGACCGATCAGGTGGTCTCTGCGATCGGCGCGATCGTCGGGCGGATCGGCGAGATCGCCGAGGTCAACACCGTGATTGCGGCGGCTGTGGAGCAGCAATCGGCTGCTGCACAGGAAATCGCGCGAAACGTGCAGCAGGCGGCTGCCGGGACAGAGGAAATCTCCACAACCACAGTTGGTGTGAGCAAGGCGGCGGGCGAAACCGGAGAGGCCTCGCGGCAGGTGCTTTCCGCGTCGCGATCGGTTTCCGACGAAGCCGAAAGCCTCAAGTCCGTGGTCCAGGATTTCCTCACCGGAGTCCGCGCGGTATAAGGCTTTTGATAAGGCCTCAGCCCGGCGCCGATTGCGGCCGCCGGGCTTTTTTCTTGCCCGAATGCCGCCCGAAGGATGGCAACCTTAGGTCGAATTTACGTTGCTATATATTAAATTACGCATTCATGCGTATGCAGGGGTTTTCGTGATCCAGTTCACACTTACCTATCGTTGTAGCCCTCTTCCGCGAGGTCCATTACCCCAGCCCTGCGAGACCCCAGATGCACACCTTCAATAATCTGAAAATCGGCAAAAAGTTGATCCTCACGTTCTCTGCCGTCTTGGCGTTGGTTATCGCGCTCAGCAGCGTGACATTCATCGAGCTTAACGCGATCACCCGAAGCACGGACGATCTTGCGGACGTCCGGCTCCCGAGCATCGCTGCGCTCCGCAACGTCCAATACATCCAGGCAGCACGGCGAGCCGCCGTCCTTTCGCACGTCATTTCGACCGAAGACGCGGATATGAAAGCTCTCGACGAACGAATAGCCGACCTACTCGCCGAACGGGAGAAAGCCCGGGCGAGTTACGAACCGCTGATCGCCTCACCCGAAGAGCGTGCGCTGTATCAAAAATATGTTGACCTGTTAGGAAAGTATGACAAAGAAGTTGATGCCATACTGTCTCTCTCCCGTCAGAACCAAAATGAACGCGCCAAGGAACTGACGGGCGGTAATGCACGGATACTGAGCGGTGAAATGAGTGCCGCGCTCGAGTCGGCGGTGAAGCTAAACACCAACAACGCCAATATTTCTGCCGTGAACACTCGCAACGCCGCTTCCTTGGCGCAAACCCTGTTGATGGCAGGATTGGCCGTTGTTTGCGCGCTACTCATTGGAGCGGGGCTCGCCCTCAAATCGAGCATCGCAACACCGATCGTCGCCATTACTCATTCCATGAGCGATCTCGCCAAGGGCAACAAGACGATCGAAATCCCCAATGTCGGCCGCGAGGACGAGGTCGGCGCGATGGCAAGCGCGGTCCTGGTATTCAAGGAGAACGCGATCGAGGCCGACCGTCTCGCAGGCGAACGGGAGGCGGCGCGCATCGCCCGCGAAAAGCGCGCGGAAGCGATCGAGACGATGACCCGGGAATTCGACGCCAAGGTCTCCCAGGTGCTCGGCATCGTCTCGGGTGCCTGTACCGAGATGGACAGCACCGCCCAGTCCCTCTCCGCAACCGCCGAGCAGACCAACCGGCAGGCGACCGCTGTCGCCGCCGCTTCGGAAGAAGCTTCGTCCAGCGTCCAGACCGTGGCGAGCGCCGCCGAGGAACTCTCCGCATCCATTGTCGAGATCGGCCGCCAGGTCGAACACGCCAAGAACGTCTCCCACGCCGCCACCGAGGAGGCCAACCGCGCCGACAAGCTGGTGCAGGGACTTTCGGAAGGTTCGTCGCGGATCGGCGAGGTGATCAACCTGATCACCGACATCGCGAGCCAGACCAACCTGCTTGCGCTCAACGCGACGATCGAAGCGGCGCGCGCTGGCGAGATGGGCAAGGGCTTCGCCGTGGTCGCCGGCGAAGTGAAGAACCTCGCCAACCAAACCGCCAAGGCGACCGAGGAAATCGGCGCGCAGATCGGTGCGGTGCAGAGCGCCACCAGCCAGGTGGTGACCGCGATCGGTTCGATCGTCGCGCGAATCGGCGAAATCGCCGAGGTCAACACCGTGATCGCCGCAGCGGTCGAGCAGCAGCAAGCTGCGGCGCATGAGATCGCGCGCAACGTCCAAAACGCGGCGGCGGGCACCCAGGAGATCTCCAGCACCACCGTCGGCGTCAGCCAGGCGGCGGGGGAAACCGGCGCAGCCTCGCGGCAGGTGCTGGATGCCTCCCGCTCGCTGTCGCAGGAAGCCGAAAGCCTGCGAGGAGTCGTCGAGACTTTCCTCTCCGGCGTGCGATCCGCATAAACGGAGTCGGCATCGTTTGATGTCCCAAGCGGAGCCTTTCCAGGCTCCGCTTTTTACTTTGGCGCCGTTCTCCCTTTCCACTCGGCTGGACGACATGTGAGAACCCGTTCCAACTCCTCCGACATGCAACCTGCACGCGCGACTTACATCGTATAACCCGCATAAATCAATAGGTTGACGCACATATTCGATCTTCGCCAATTGCGTACCCCACCGAACTCACCTAGGGTGATTTACGTACCTGAGTACACATGGCTATTCCAATCAACTTGGCGGCTCACGGAATCTTAGGGGCGCGTCCGTGCAATCGCCGGAAAGACGGGTGGAAGACATGAGGGGTTTCGACAATTTGCTGATGGGACGGAAACTGACGGTGATCTTCACCATCCTGTCCGTTCTGGTGGGTATACTGGGCGCGACCGCGGTTTACGAGGTGCGCGCCCTTGGGCTTGCGACAGACGACCTCACCGATCATTGGGTTCCGACCATCGACGCGGTGCGCGACCTGCAGTTCCTGCTCGCGGCGCAGCGCACGTCGGAATACGCGCTGGTCACGGCGCAGGACGCGGCCGACCGCACCGACGTCGGGGGGCGGATCGACAAGCTCCACACGAACGTCACCGCCATACTGCCGCAGATCGAAGCCGGCCTGGTGTCGCCCGAGGCCAAGGCCCTGTTCGGCGATTTCAAGCAGGAGCACGCCCGGTACATCGAAGCGATGCAGAAGGTGATCGACACGGCGGCGCGGCACCCGGGCGGCGAAGCGCGCGAGATGCTCGCCCGCGACACCCGCGCGATCTCCGACGCGATGACCGGACGGCTGAATGCGCTCGCCGCGCTGGTGCATGCGCGGGTCGAGGAAGCCTCCGACGCGACCGATACGATCCGCTCCACCGCCTACGCCATGATCACGGTGGTGATGGGGCTGGTGGTCGGCCTCGCGATCGCGAGCGGCATGGTGCTGAAGCGCGGCATCGCCGCTCCGATCATGACCATGACCGGCGCGATGAAGCGTCTCGCGGCGGGCGAACACGGCATCGAGGTTCCGGCATGCGGCCGCAAGGACGAAGTCGGCGCGATGGCCGACGCGGTGCTGGTGTTCAAGGAAAATGCGATCGAAGCCGCGCGCCTTGCCGCCTTGCAGGAGACCGCGCGCGCCGCGCAAGCGAAGCACGCCGCCACCATCGAGGCCCTGACCCACGCGTTCGACGGGCGCGTCTCCCAGGTGCTCGACATCGTCGCCGGGGCCTGCACCGAGATGGACAGCACCGCCCAATCCCTCTCCGCCACCGCCGAACAGACCAACCTCCAGGCCACCGCCGTCGCCGCCGCCAGCGAGCAGGCGTCGGGCAGCGTCCAGACCGTCGCCACCGCCGCCGAGGAACTCTCCGCCTCGATCGCGGAAATCGCGCGGCAGGTCGATCACGCCAAGAACCTCTCCAAGGCCGCGACCGACGAGGCCGCGCGCGCCGACATTCTCGTCAAGGGGCTATCGGACGGATCGTCGCGGATCGGCGAGGTGATCGGCCTGATCACCGACATCGCGAGCCAGACCAATCTCCTTGCGCTCAACGCGACGATCGAGGCGGCGCGCGCGGGCGAGATGGGCAAGGGCTTCGCCGTGGTCGCGGGGGAGGTGAAGAACCTCGCCAACCAGACCGCGCGCGCAACCGAAGACATCGGCCAGCAGATCGGCACGGTGCAAGGCGCGACCGATCAGGTGGTCGCCGCGCTCGGCAGCATCGTCGCACGAATCGGCGAGATCGCCGAGGTCAACACCGCGATCGCTTCGGCGGTGGAGGAGCAATCGGCGGCGGCCTCCGAAATCGCCCGCAACGTCCAGCAGGCCGCGGCGGGAACCCAAGAGATCTCGGCGACCACCGTCGGCGTGAGCCAGGCGGCGGGCGAAACCGGCGCAGCCTCGCGCCAAGTGCTCGCCGCCTCGCAATCGCTCTCCTGCGAGGCGGAAAGCCTGAAGACCGTGGTCGAGACTTTCCTCTCGGGCGTTCGCGCCGCCTGATCCGGCGGGTTCGACGAAACGGCGAGGCTCGCGGGCCTCGCCATTCCGGTTTTGACCTCAGGCGCTGCGGAGTTCGCCGAGGAAGCTGTCGATGCGCTGCCGCAACTGGACGAAGCGACGGTGCAGGTCGCCGCTCGCCCCGGCAACGCTCTCGGCGCTGTCGCCGACGGTGCGCGCAGCCCCTCCGACCTCGCCCATGTTTTCGGTGACCGCTTCGGAGCCGCGCGCCGCGTCGGCGACGTTGCGCGAAATCTCCTCGCTCGCGGCGAGCTGCTGCGTCACCGCCGCCGCGATCATCCCGGCCACGGCGTTGATCTCGGTGATCCCCTTGAAGATCTCTTCGATCGCGTCCACCGCGGTGCCGGTCGCCTCCTGCATCTGGGTCACGTGGCCGCCGATCTCCTCGGTCGCCCGCGCTGTCTGGTTGGCGAGGTTCTTCACCTCGCCCGCCACCACCGCGAAGCCCTTGCCCGCCTCGCCCGCGCGCGCCGCCTCGATCGTGGCGTTCAACGCCAGCAGGTTGGTCTGGCTCGCGATCGCACTGATCAGGTCGATCACGCCGCTGACCTTGGCCGCCGCGCCGCGCAGGGTTTCGACCTGATCGGTCGCCTTGCGGGTGCGTTCGAGCGCCTCGGCGGACATCGCATTGGAGTTTTCCACCTGCCGCCCGATCTCCTGGAACGACGCCGCGAGCTGCTCCGAGGCCGCCGCCAGGGCCTGCACCGCTTCCGCAGTTCGGCGCGCCTCCGCCGTAGTGTTGCCGACCCGCGCGTTGGTGTCCTGCGCGGTGCCACGCAGGGTCTGGGCGACGCCGTCCATTGCCGAAACCGCGTTCTCCACCTCGTTCAACGACGACCCGACCTGGGCTTCGAGGGCATCGGCCAGCGCCAGGGTGCGAGCGCGCAGGTTGGCCGCCGAGGCCTCCCGCTCCCGCCGCGTCGTCTCTTCGAGCGCGGCACGTTCGGCCACGCCCCGGCGCAACAGGTCGAGAGTCGCCGCCATCCGTCCCATTTCGTTTCGCAGGCCGAGGAACGGCACCGCGATATCGGTGTCGCCGTCGCCGATCCGCGCCATCGCCTCTTCCAGGCGGCGCAGCGGCTGGGTGACGCCGCGCGACGTGGCGAACAACCCGGCCACCGCGACCGCGACCACGCCCATCGCCAGGAGAAGGAAGGTGCGATTGAAGGCGTTCACCTGGTCGCGCACCGTATCGCCGATTTCCGAACTTTCCCGCATCAACTGGCGCGATGCCGCTTCGGCTGCCTCGCGCAGCACCGTGCCGTCGCCGTCGATCATGTCGTCGAGGCGGTCGAAGACGCTTTCTTCCGCGCCGTTCGTCACCGCGTTGATGAGGGTTTCGCCGACGGTCCGACGAAACTCGGGAAATACCCGTTGCGCATCCGCGATCACCAGCCTGGACGCCGGCGCGGCGGCGAGCCTGGCCATCGCCGCCTCGATGTTTCCAAACCCCTCGGTGAGATCGGTCATCCGCTCCGGCGTCACCTCGCCGTCAGCCCGGTCGACGATGATGTCCATCGCCGCGAGCAGCACCGTGATCGTCTGGATCTTCAGATCGGCGGCGGCATCGCGGTTCACGCGCGCCACGTCCTGCCGATCCAGCGCCACGCTCACCGCGCCGTTGGTGATCAGCACGCCCGCCGTCATTCCCGCCATCGCAAGTGCGAAAATCCCCGCCAGAACGCCAAGTTTCGCCCGCACCGACCACCGCGCCCAAACCGCCATTCCGTCTCCTTCCGCGCTCTCGCGCACACAAAACCGAAACCCCACGCGTCCAGCGACATGTGGGGTTGGGCTCCGCGTTTGATAACCGTATTCCGCGCAAATTCCAGGCGGTATCGACTTCCGCGATCAGCCGGACCGGGCGGGGCGTTCGGCCGGAACCGCGCCCGCCGCATCGTCGGCGGGCGGCGCTTCGCGGAATGCGGCGGGGTCGGCCGCCTCGATGCGTTGGGCGCGGGCATCGGCCTGGTCCGCGACCACTTCGATCACCGCCTTCTTCGTCACCACGCCCTGGAGTTCGCCATCCGCGTCGACCACCGGCAGCGGGTATTCGGCCTGCAACGCTGCCGGGAGGATATCTTCCACCGCCGCGCCGGGCTGCACCGAAGGCAGTTCCCGCGCGAGGTTCTTGAGCGGCGTGTGCGAACGCTTGGCCTGCTCCAGTTCGGCTTGGGTGACGACGCCGTAGCTGCCCGGCGCGCCGGTTTGCACATAGGCGAACCCGTGCGGGCTGGCGCGCATCTGGCGCAGCGCGTCGTCGAGGTTCTCGGTGGTGATCCGCAGGCGCGGCGGCTTCATCACCGTGTCGGCGGTCAGCACCCGCACCCGGTTGACGTCGCGGACGAAGGATTCGACGTAGGCATCCGCCGGGTGCAGGAGAATCTCGGCAGGCGGGCCGACCTGGACCAGCGCTCCGTCCTTCAGGATCGCGATCCGGTCGCCGAGGCGCAGCGCTTCGTCGAGGTCGTGGGTAATGAACACGATGGTCCTGTGCAGCCGCGCCTGGAGCGCAGCGAGCTGGTCCTGCATCTCGGAGCGGATCAGCGGATCGAGCGCGCTGAATGCCTCGTCCATCAGCAGCACGTCGGCGTCGGTGCAAAGCGCGCGGGCCAAACCGACGCGCTGGCGCATCCCGCCCGAGAGCGCATCGGGATAGGCCTCTCCGTACCCCGCCAAGCCCACCGTCTCCAGCCATTCGGCGGCGCGGGCGCGACGTTCCGCCTTCCCCACCCCCTGAATCGCCAGGCCATAGGCGACGTTCTCCACCACGCTCTTGTGCGGCAGCAGGCCGAAGTGCTGAAACACCATGCTCATCCGCTTGCGGCGGAAGTCGATGAGCCGCCTGCGGCCATAGCGCAGGATGTCCTCGCCGTCGAAGCGGATCTCGCCGGCGGTCGGATCGATCAGGCGGTTGAGATGGCGGATCAGGGTCGACTTGCCCGAACCCGAAAGCCCCATGACGACGAAAATCTGCCCCGCCGGGATGTCGAGGTCGACACCCCGCAGGCCGACCGAGTGGCCGGTCGCGGCGAGGATCTCAGCCTTGCTCTTGCCGGTGGCGAGCAACGGCAGCACCGAGGCCGGCTTGGGGCCGAAAATCTTCGAGACGCCGCGAACCTCGATCAATGCCATGGGACGCGGCTCCTCACGACTTCGAGGCGCCGCGGCTCTGCAGGCGCAGGCCGACGGACTGGGTGACCCGGTCGAACACGATCGCCAGGGCGACGATGGCGAGGCCGCCGATCGCGCCCTGGCCGCTGTCGTTGCGCTGGAGGCCGAGCAGCACTGTCTCGCCGAGGCCGCGCGCGCCGATCATCGAGGCGACCACCACCATCGCCAGCGCCATCATCAAGGTCTGATTGATCCCCTGCATGATGTTGGGCAAGGCGAGCGGCAATTGCACGCCGAACAACATCTGCACCCGCGTCGCGCCGAACGCGCGCGACGCCTCCAGCACCTCGGTATCGACGAGGCGGATGCCGAGGTCGGTGAGGCGGATCAGCGGCGGCGCGGCGTAGATCACCGTGGCCAGGATCGCCGGAACCTTGCCGAGGCCGAACAGCATCGCCGCCGGGATCAGGTAGACGAAGCTCGGAATCGTCTGCATCAGGTCGAGCAGCGGCAGGACGACCGCACGCACCCGGCTCGACCGCGCCATCAGCACCCCGACCGGCAGGCCGATGACGAGCGACATCCCCACCGCCACGCTCATGATCGCGATCGTCTGCATCGCCTGTTGCCAGACACCGAGGGAGCCGATCAGCCACATCGACGCCGCGACCCCCAGAGTGAGCGTCCAGCGCCGCGACGCGGCATAGGCGACCGCCGCGATCAGCGCCAGCACCACCGGCGGCGGCATCCCGCGCAACCAGCCTTCGAGCGCGACGAGAACCGTCAGCACCGCGCCGGAGAAGGCCTCGAAACCGTCGCCGTAGGTCACCACCAAGGATTCCACGGCCCGATTCACCGCCTCGGCGACGCTTGGGCCGAAATTCAAGAAGATATCCATGCCATCCAATCCCACGGAGCCGGAGCGCCCGGCCGGGCGGAGCGCCTTGGCTGGGCTATTTGATCGCTGCGTCGACCCGCGCCGCGACGTCGCCCGGCACCCACGCATGCCAAACCTCCGGGCGTTCCTTGAGGAACGCCTTCGCCGCCACCTCGGGCGCATTCGCCCCGCCCGCGTCGCGCATCGCCACCAACGCCTTCGAGACCACCGCGCTGGTGGTGCGATACCTGGAGAGGAAGGCCTTCAGTTGCGGCGCCTGGGCGATGAAGGCGGCGTTGGCGACCACCCACACCTCCATCGGCGGGAAGCCGACGGCGGTCGTGGGCGACTTCGACTCCGCCATCGCCTTCCACCCCGCCGGGTCGTAGGCCGGTTCGTCGAGCATCACGCCGTCGTAGAGCCCCATCACCCAGGTCGGTCCCCAGTAATAGTAGAGGATCGGGCGCTGGCGGGCGTAGGCGGAGGCGATCGCCGCGCTGAGCGCCGCGCCGCTGCCGGGGTGGAAGTTGGTGAAGTCGTCGTCGAGGCCGTAAGCCTTCAGTTTCTTGGTGTTCACCGTTTCCGCCACCCATCCCGCGACGCCGTTGTAGAAGCGGCCCTTGCCGGGGTCCTCGGGGTCGCGGAAGATCTCCTTGTACTTCGGCAGGTCGAACACCGACTTCAGGCCGGGCGCAGGGGCGTTCGGTCCCTCGACGACGTAGCGCGGCACGAACCAGCCCTGAACCGCATCGTCGAAGTTGATGCCGAGTTCCACAGACTTGCCGCCCTTGCGCGCCGCCTCCCAGGCTTCCGGGAGGTTGTCTTTCCAGAGTTCCATGGTGACGTCGACGTCGCCGCGCGCCATGCCGTTGAGCAGCGGAATCGTGGTTCCGGGCAAAACCTCGGACTTGCAGCCATAACCGTGGTCGAGGATGAAGCGCGCCACCGCGACGTGGAACGCATTCGAGTCCCAGTCGAGTCCGGCGAACACCACCGGTCGCTTGACCTCGCACGTCGGCGCGGCGTTCGCGAGACCGGGCGCCAGAGCCGCCAATCCGACCAACCAGGCGCATGCGGATATTTTCAAGGTCATCGTGCTCTCCCTGACGGTTCAGGCGCCGTCGTTATGCATCGAACCCACGAATAACCCGCAGGGTCGCGGGTCGTTGCGCCGTTCCGGCGGCGGAACACCGAAAATCTCCGGTTTCGCCGGCACGAAACCGGCAACGCGGACGACGCGTCCAATACTTGACGGAGTCAAACCAGGACTTTTCCCCGCCACACACCCCGCAGAAATCGAAATATTCCCGGGATACTTTCCGGAGACGCACTTCACGGAGATAGGCAAAGACAGGGCGATATATCAGGTCGCGATCCGCGAATTTCCCGCATCTTATTGGATAAGGACTATCCGGAACCGCCGTGTCCGACCTATTTGTCATGCAACCCGGAAACCCGCGCATTTGCGCACCGCAGGGCTTGAACTCGCCGGTGCGTCGGGCTAGACCTGTGCGCCCATTACAGACCCCCACCCACGAATAGCCTCTCAAGGTCAGACATCACATGCCCGCTGCGCCACGCCAGATCACCGCCGAAACGCCCTGCACCCTTACCGGCGGCGAAGCCGTCGCGGCCCTCGCCGCGCTCGGCAATTCGACGCGCCTCCAGGCGTTCCGCCTGATCGTCGCGGCGGGCGCGGAGGGGGTGAACGTCGGCACCTTGCAGTCGATGCTCGAAACCCCGGCCTCGACCCTCAACCACCACCTCAACACCCTGGTGCGCGCCGGGTTGGTGCGCCAGCATCGCCAGGGCCGCGAGATTCTCAACCTCGTCGAAGCGCCGCGCGTCGCCGCGCTTGCGGGATTCGTCGCCGCCCTCGGCACGCCCTCCGAGGCCGAGGCCGAAGCGATGACGGTCGCCCGCAGCAACTGACCAATGTTTCGGCATCCTGCCGCAAGAATAGCCAGATTTCCCGCTTTCACCGCCACCTCGCCCCGCTGCAACCCGCATGCCCGAACGCCCAACGCTCCCCGCCTCGGTTGGCATGAAGCGTGCAGTCTCTTCGCCCATTGCAATTCGACGGATCGCGGCGCAGCCTTCCTTCACCGGGCGCGCGGCGGCACTCGGCCTAGCCCGCTCGGGCGATTTCGAACCGGAGACCCGGACTTCCATGAAGAAGATCGAAGCCATCATCAAACCCTTCAAACTCGATGAAGTGAAGGAGGCTTTGCACGATATCGGCCTACAGGGCATGACCGTGATCGAGGCCAAGGGATTCGGCCGACAGAAGGGCCATACCGAGCTGTATCGCGGCGCGGAATACGTCGTCGACTTCCTCCCCAAGGTGAAGATCGAGTTGGTGGTGGAAGACGGGCAAGTCGAACGCGCGGTGGAAGCGATCCAGTCCGCGGCGCAGACTGGCCGCATCGGCGACGGCAAGATCTTCATCTCCAGCGTCGAAGAAGCGATCCGAATTAGAACTGGCGAAACCGGGACGGAAGCCATATAGCTGATCGACTCGGAAACACCTCAAACTTCGGGCCTTGGAACACGTGGCGGCGCTGCACCCGCCAAGGCATCGCGCAGGCAGGGGAAAAAGCCGCACTTTCGTTATTTATGCGTAACGGCACTTCACGAGGGAAGCATCATGTCCGTTGAAAACGTCAAGAAGATGATCCAGGAAAACGACGTCCAGTACGTCGATTTCCGCTTCACCGACCCGCGCGGCAA
>DBTR01000031.1:90070-90409 GCA_002307145.1 Rhodospirillum sp. UBA1311
TTCACCGACCCGCGCGGCAAGTGGCACCACACCGCCCAGCACGTGTCGACCGTCGATGATGATATGTTGACCGATGGCATTATGTTCGACGGCTCCTCCATCGCCGGATGGAAGTCGATCAACGAATCCGACATGGTGCTGATGCCCGATCTCGCGACCGCGGTGATGGACCCCTTCACCGCCCAGCCGCAGATGGTCCTGTTCTGCGACGTGCTCGACCCGCTCTCGGGCCAGCCCTATAGCCGCGACCCGCGCGGCATCGCGAAGAAGGGCCTGGCTTACCTCCAGTCCACCGGCATCGCCGACACCTGCTTCTTCGGTCCGGAAGCCGAATTCTTC
>DBTR01000031.1:90671-91032 GCA_002307145.1 Rhodospirillum sp. UBA1311
TTCGTCTTCGACGACGTCCGCTTCGACGTGAAGATGAACAAGATCGGCTTCGAGATCGATTCGATGGAAGGCCCGTACAACTCCGGCCGCTCCTACGACGAAGGCAACACCGGTCACCGTCCGCGCGTCAAGGGCGGCTACTTCCCGGTCGCCCCGGTGGATTCGGCCGTCGACATGCGCGCCGAAATGCTCACCGTCATGGGCGAAATGGGCCTGCCGATCGAAAAGCACCACCACGAAGTCGCCTCGGCCCAGCATGAGCTCGGCCTCAAGTTCGGCCCGCTGACCCAGATGGCCGACAACATGCAGATCTACAAATACTGCATCCACATGGTGGCGCAGAGCTACGGCAAGACGGCGA
>DBTR01000004.1:0-191 GCA_002307145.1 Rhodospirillum sp. UBA1311
CCTCCGGCGAGATGATGGCGATCTATGCCGCCAACAACATCTGCAAGGGCCTGGTGAAATACGCCAAGCAAAGCGGCGTGCGCCTCGGCGGGATCATCTGCAACTCCCGCAACGTCGACGGCGAGCGAGAATTCCTCGAGGAGTTCACCGCCGCGATCGGCACCCACATGATCCACTTCGTGCCGCGCGAC
>DBTR01000004.1:463-6981 GCA_002307145.1 Rhodospirillum sp. UBA1311
GCGACAACATCGTGCAGAAGGCCGAATTCAACAAGAAGACGGTCACCGAGTTCGACCCGACGGTCAACCAGGCGAACGAATACAAGATGCTCGGCCAGAAGATGATGGAAAACGACAGGTTCGTCATCCCCAAGCCGATGACCATGGATGAGCTGGAATCGATGGTCGTCAAGTACGGCATCTGCGACTGACCCCTTCTAACAGGAGAGCCGACCATGCCGTACCATGAGTTCGAATGCAGCAAAGTCATCCCCGAGCGCAAAGAGCACGCGGTGGACAAGGAGCCGGGCGAAGACCTGACCTCCTGCCTGCCAAAGGGCTATCTCAACACCATCCCTGGCTCGATTTCCGAACGCGGCTGCGCCTACTGCGGCGCCAAGCACGTGATCGGCACGCCGATGAAGGACGTTCTCCACGTCAGCCACGGGCCGGTCGGCTGCACTTACGACACCTGGCAGACCAAGCGCTACATCAGCGATGCCGACAACTTCCAGCTGAAGTACACCTTCGCCACCGACGTGAAGGAAAAGCACATCGTCTTCGGCGCGGAGAAGATGCTGAAGGAAAACATCCATCAGGCGTTCGACGCGTTCCCCGAAATCAAGCGGATGACGATCTATCAAACCTGCGCCACTGCGCTGATTGGCGACGATATCGGTGCGATCGCCGACGAGGTGATGGAAGAGCGGCCCGACGTCGATATTTTCGTCTGCAACTCGCCGGGGTTTGCCGGGCCGAGCCAATCGGGCGGGCATCACAAGATCAATATCGCCTGGGTCAATCAGAAGGTCGGCACTTTCGAGCCCGAGATTACGTCCGACTACGTCATCAACTATGTCGGCGAATACAACATCCAGGGCGATCAGGAGGTAATGCAGGACTTTTTCCGTCGCATGGGCATCCAGGTGCTCTCCACCTTCACCGGCAACGGAACCTATGACGAACTGCGAGGCATGCACCGCGCGCATCTGAACGTGCTCGAATGCGCGCGCTCTGCGGAATACATCTGCAACGAACTCCGGGTCCGCTACGGCATTCCCCGTCTCGATATCGACGGCTTCGGTTTCGAGGCGCTTGGCAATTCCTTGCGCAAGATCGGCCTGTTCTTCGGCATCGAGGACCGTGCTCAAGCGATCATCGACGAGGAAACCGCAAAGTGGAAGCCGCAGCTCGACTGGTACAAGGAGCGGCTCCAGGGCAAGCGCGTCTGCCTTTGGCCGGGTGGGTCCAAGCTCTGGCACTGGGCGCACGCGATCGAGGCGGAGATGGGGGTCAAGGTCGTCTCCCTCTACACCAAGTTCGGCCACCAGGGCGATATGGAGAAGGGCATCGCACGGTGCTCAGAGGGCACGCTCGCGATCGACGATCCGAACGAACTCGAAAGCCTGGAAGCGATGGAACTGCTGAAGCCGCACGTGATCTTCACCGGCAAACGCCCGGGTGAAGTCGCGAAGAAGGTGGGCGTGCCGTATCTCAATGCCCACGCCTACCACAACGGTCCCTACAAGGGCTTCGAGGGGTGGGTGCGGTTCGCCCGCGACATCTACAACGCAATCTATTCGCCGATCCATCAACTCTCGGAACTCGACATCTCCAAGGACGAAATTCCGGGAAATCATGGTTTCGTCACGCGGCGGATGCTCTCGGATGCGGACCTCTCCGATGAGATCCGCAACGCGCCGCACCTGTCGGAATACGACGGCAAGTTCGATTGCCTCGCAGCGCTGAAGGACAAAACTTACCCCGAGTTCCCGCGCCGCGTAGCCGCCGCCGAATGACCACGGAGACGAGCATGGACGACCTCACCCAAGACCGGATCGGGCAACTGATCGACTACATCATGAAAAACTGCCTCTGGCAGTTCCACTCCCGCGCGTGGGACCGGACCCGCCAGAACGAGAACATCGTCGGGATGACCACGAAGATCCTGTGCGGCGAACCGGTCGAGGCCGAAACCCCATTCGACAAATGCTACTGGGTCGACGCGGTGTGTTTGGCGGACGCCTATCGTGCCCGTCATCCCTGGCTCACGGAGATGAATGCGGACGGGATCAAGACGCTGATGACGGGTCTACTCGAACGCCTCGAATATCTCACCGTGACGGGTTCGCTCAATGCCGAACTGACCGATCAACATTACTAGGGGACCGCGATGATGACCTGCGACGTCAAGGCCAAGGATCGGATCGGCACGATCAACCCGATTTTCACCTGCCAACCCGCCGGGGCGCAGTATGCGAGCATTGGCATCAAGGACTGCATCGGCATCGTTCACGGCGGACAAGGTTGCGTGATGTTCGTCCGCCTGCTGATTTCCCAGCACTTGAAGGAAAGCTTCGAGATCGCGTCGTCGTCGGTTCACGAGGACGGCGCGGTGTTCGGTGCGCTCGACCGCGTCGAAACCGCGGTGGACGTTTTGCTGATGCGCTATCCGCACGTGAAGGTGATCCCGATCATCACCACCTGCTCGACCGAGGTGATCGGCGACGACATTGACGGCGTGATCACCAAGCTCGAAGAGGAACTCCTTGCGGTGAAGTATCCTGACCGCGAAGTTCACCTGATTCCGATCCATACCCCGAGCTTCGTCGGCTCGATGGTCTCGGGCTACGACGTCGCGGTGCGCGATTTCGTCAAGGCGTTTGCCGCGAAGTCCGAACCCAACGGCAAGATCAACCTGATCACCGGTTGGGTCAATCCGGGCGACGTGACCGCGCTCAAGCACCTTTTGGCAGAAATGGAAATCGATGCGACGGTGCTGTTCGAGATCGAAGCCTTCGACTCTCCGCTGATGCCGGACAAAAGCGCGGTCTCCCACGGCGACACCACGATTGCCGATTTGATCGACACCGCCAACGCGACTGCTACCGTCGCACTCAATCGCTATGAGGGTGCGAAGGCCGCACAGTTCCTCGAAAAGAAGTTCAAGGTTCCGGCGGTGATCGGACCGACGCCGATCGGCATCCGCAACACCGATACATTCCTTAAAAGCTTGCAGACACTGACCGGCAAGCCGATTCCCCAATCCCTGGTGCGGGAACGCGGTATCGCGATCGACGCGATCACCGACGTCGCGCATATGTTCCTCGCCGACAAAAAAGTCGCGATCTTCGGCAACCCGGATCTCGTCATCGGTTTGGCCGAGTTCTGTCTCGATCTCGAAATGAAACCGGTCTTGCTACTCTTGGGTGACGACAACGCGGGTTACGCCGAAGACCCCCGGATCAAGGCGCTACAAGATAATGTCAGCCACGAGATGGAGATCATCACCAACGCCGACCTTTGGGACCTTGAAGACAGGATCAAGAATAAAGGACTGGAACTCGATCTGATCCTCGGCCATTCGAAGGGCCGATTCGTCTCCATCGATACCGGCGTGCCGATGGTTCGGGTCGGCTTCCCTACCTTCGATCGCGCTGGGCTGTTCCGCCATCCGGTGGTCGGCTACGCGGGGGCAACGTGGTTGGTGGAACAGATCGCCAATACCTTGTTCACCGACATGGAATACAAAAAAAACAAGGAATGGCTTCTCAACGTTTGGTAACGGCACGCGGCGCGGCGGGCCGCTGGCCCGCTCGCCGATCACACGGAGAGGTGCGACCATGAAAATCGCGGCATATGTCAACCCACAAGGCGAAGTCGAGGGTTTCTCGGAACACGGCAGCATCCGGCTTTATGAAAGCGGTGCTATGGGGTGGGCGATCGCTCGCGAGTTCCGCTTTGGCGTCACATACGACATGACGCTCTCCGATATCAAGTCTGCCCTGCGCAAGGCGGTTTCGCTTCTCGGCGACTGCCGGGTATTCGTCTTCGGCGAAACCCGCGGTCTGCTGTATGCAATCTTGCAGGAGGAACTCGGCTACCGGGTTTGGAATTCCAAGGGGCTCGCCGAGGACTGCCTCGACGCGGTTGCCCTCAAGAACGCAGAGGCACTCCAGGTGCCACGCCCGAAACCGCCGCAGCCGGAAGCGGGTGGCGGATGCGGCGGAATGACCCGGCTTTCAGGCGCGCCGGGACAGCCACTGGTCGAGCCCTTAGCCCTTGGAAATGGGCGCTTCCGCATCGACCTCGCGGCGGTTCTGGCGGCGAACCCTGCCAGCAATTCCCAGGAGGTTCTGCTGCCACTGCTGCGGCGGGCAGATTTCGCCGTGCTCGATATCGCCTGCGATCATCTGCCACGCTGGTTCGAGGGCGTATTGGCTGCACTGGGGTTGCGCTCCGAGGTGCATCATCGCGTCGATGGCAGCCTCATGATCGAGGTTTCGCCGCGCAGACATGCGCCCCCATCCAATCGCTCGGCCCCGGACCGGATCTCGGCGGGAGACTCACAATGATCAAACCGGTGCGGGCAAAGGTTCTCTTTTTCGCATACGGCAGCAACCTCGACGAGGAGCAGTTTCTGTCGCGCTGCTTGCGTCCGGAAAAGCTCGGTGTTGCGCGCTTGGCCGATCATCGCATCGGCTTTTACGGCTATTCGGAAAAGTGGGATGGCGGCGAGGAAACCGCGGTTCCCGCGCCAGGGCAAGATTTGTTCGGGATCGTCTACCGGGTTGCGGTTTCCGATTTCGACCGCCTCGACTACTTCCAGGGGGTTCGCCTCGACGGTCGTGGCGCGTACTTCCACTATCCCGCGAACGTGATCGGAACCGACGGCGCGACGTTCTCGGTACTGCTCTACAAGAAGGATATCCTGGGCCCGGCCACGCCGCCGAGCGCTCCTTATCTTGCGCTGCTCGCGGCGGGAGCGGCGGCGCAAGGCTTGCCGCCCGATTGGATCGCAATGCTCGCCGCACATCCCAGCCGGCCTGCCTCGTACCCGGTGCCGTGTTTCCGCGACATCGAACCCGGTGTCGCTTGCGCATGTTGAGGCAAAGGCCGTCCGAGCGCCTAAAGTCGTTCGGCACGGACCCAATAGTCGCCGCCGACGACAAGGAATTCGCCTTCGCCGCGCAACGGAAAATGGGGAAGAAGCGTGTTGAAGAACACGATTTTCGCGACCGGAACCTCGACCGTCAGGATCGTCGCGCCGAAGCAATCGGCAACCTCGCGGTCAGCGGTGAACGAGGCGAGGTTGTTCATCCGCACCGCCAGAGTCTGACGGTCGATGCGATCGATCACCGGGTGTTCGTCGAAGTCGTTGACGCCGCGATAGAGGGTGAGATGTGTCCGCCCCAGCGCGACATGGCGGGCGATCGCCCACTGGCAGAACTCGTAGAGCAGGTCGAGCTGCGCCTGGATCGCGTTGTTGTGGAACCGCGTGGACATCTTTTCTTCCACGTAGGCGCTCCACACCGGGCCGCTAAACCCGGTAATCCGGTCCTTGTGGAATGTGGGAAACAAGCCGAAGCGGCTTTCCGCCCAGCCTTTCAGGACCGCCCCTTCGGGACCGTTGGAATCGAGCGCCCAGCCGATCAGGAGCCGGAGAAAACTCGACCGAAACGGGCGCCGCGAGGCTTGTCCGCCGAGGAGGTCGTCCGCCGCCGGGCGTTGCTCCGGGTCGATCCCGAACGCCGCGACCATGTATTTGCCGAAGGCGTCGGCGGCGTCGGCCAGCCCTTCGGAGACCGCCAACATCTCGAACAGCCCGGCGTTCATCTCGCGCACGCCGGAAATGTGGATGTCCATCGGCGTGCGGTTGAAGTCGGCGCTCCCCAAGAGCGGTGTCGGCAATCCGACGAGATTGGTGCAATGGCCGAGGCTTGCCGTCGTCGGTTCCATGTCTCCCCCCATTCGTGCGACGATACAAAGCGTTAAGCAAGAAGTGTTCCGGTCACAAACCCTACGGAAAAGGATATCCCGATGAACGAACGTCCGACAAAAACTCACCCGCCCAGCGACCGCGTGCGGGTGAAGCGCTATTCCTGGCTTGCGGATTACGATCGCAAGACCGTGGAGGATATCCTCGATGCCACGCCGCTTTGTCATGTCGGCTGCGTGATGAACGGCGTACCGTTCGTGACCCCGACGTTCTTCTGGCGCGAGGGCGACCGAGTCTATTGGCACGGCTCCAACGCGGGCCGGATGTTCAAGGTTTTGGCGGATCAGGACGTCTGCCTCACCGTGTCGCTGCTCGACGGCTTGGTGATGGCGCGCGCGGCCTACAACTTCAATTGCAATTTCCGCTCGGTGATGATCGTCGGGAGGGCCGAGTTGATCACCGACAAGGCGATAAAGACCGAGAAGCTGCGCAACTTCGTCAACGGCCTAGTGCCCGACCAGTGGGAACGCCTGCGCCCGATCACCGACAAGGAAATCGCGGTGACCGCGCTCGCGTCGCTATCGATCGCCGAGGCGTCGTGCAAGGTCCGCACCGGCCCGCCGATCGACGACGAGGAGGACTATGCCTTCCCCGCCTGGGCCGGCGTGATCCCGATCCGCCAGCAGGTGATGCCCCCCGAACCCGATCCCAAAAATGCCCCCGGTGTTG
This sequence comes from Rhodospirillum sp. UBA1311, assembly GCA_002307145.1. GTDB lineage: Bacteria > Pseudomonadota > Alphaproteobacteria > Rhodospirillales > Rhodospirillaceae > Oleispirillum. The sequence goes on from DBTR01000004.1 coordinate 6,891, forward strand.
CGATGCCCGAGGATGTCCTCCGCTTCCACCTCGGCTCAGTTTGACCTCTCCAAGAGACGCCCTCAAATTGAGCTGCTGCCGGTTTGAAGGA
>DBTR01000020.1 GCA_002307145.1 Rhodospirillum sp. UBA1311
CCGCGCCCGACGGCGATTTCGGCGCGCCCCTTGGCGATCAGAGCGAGTGTCGCGAAATCCTGGAAGACGCGGACGGGATCGGCGGCGCTGAGGACAGTGACGGCGCTGGTCAGGCGAATCTGCCGCGTTCTGGCGGCGGCGGCGGCCAGGATTACGACCGGGGCGGAGTCGAGAAATTCCTTGCGATGATGTTCGCCGATGCCGAAGACATCGAGACCGACCTGATCGGCGATCTCCACCTCTTCGAGCAGATGCTCCATCCGCTCGGTGGCCGGCATGGTTTTCCCAGTCGCCGGATCAGCAATGGTTGCAACAAAGCTGTCGATGCCGATTTCCATGTCTGTCCTTGCGCGCCTCGTTATCACTCAGAGTCCAAGCCGAGCCTGGATCGCTTCTCGCTGAAGATAGATCAAAGCCACCAGGATCGCGCCGATGACAATCGGATGGATCCAGTCCACGTGAAGTACGGCGACCTGCGCAACAAATGCTCCGACATCGACGAGGAGAAGCACCAATGCGGCATAACCCGAGACGGCTGGCACGAGGAGAGCCAAGGCGCCCACGACTTCAACTGCGCCCGTGAAATACCGGAACCACTGACCAAGCCCAATGGTGTCGAACTCCTGCACCATCATTGGTAGCCCGGATAGCTTTCCGAAAGCGGCAAACAAGAACAGCCCAGCCATCAGGACACGAAGGACCCAGGTCAGTCTGTTGTTTTTTTCGAAGGGTGCGTGCGTGGTGGCGAGCGTTGACATGGCGTCGTCTCCTTTAATTGAGTTTACTGATCGCAATGACGCTGCAGGTGCGCCGTTGAGCCCTTGCGGGCGGGTGCGATAGCTCTCACGCGCAAGCAACTCGCTGTTTGCCGGCCGATGGATCAAGCGGCGAGCGCTGCGATCTGGGACTTGGCCTGGGCGATCGCAGCCGCCTTCGGCTCGTCACCGAGATTGAGGCCTTCAGCGCGGATGACCGTGACGTCGGTCAGGCCGATGAACCCGAGCACGCCCCGCAGATAGCTCTCGTGGTGTTCGAGCACGGCCGCCGGACTGTCGCCGGTGTAGATACCGCCGCGAGTGGAGGCGATGAAGACCTTCTTGCCCTTCGGCAGCAGGCCCTCGGCACCGTTGGCGCCGTACTGGAAGGTGCGACCGGCGACGCAGACGCGGTCGATCCAGGCCTTGAGCTGCGACGGCACCGAGAAATTGTACATCGGCGCGCCGATCACGATGATGTCGGCGGCGAAGAGATCGTCGATATAGGCTCCGCCGATCGCGAGGTCCGCGCCCAGGGCCGGGCTTGTCACCGCGCCGCCCTGGAATACCGCCAAGTGGGCGTCGGAGAGGTGGAGCGCGCCATCGGCGACGAGATCGCGGCGGATCACCCGCGCGCCGGGGTGAAGCGCCAGCTCCTTGGCCATGATGTCAGCGGTGAGCGTGCGGCTGACGGAATATCCGCCGAGGATACTGGAATCGATGTGCAGGATCGTCGTCATGGGGAGGACCTCCGAATCGCCTATGCGAGGCGTCGTGTCGTTGCGGGTGAAGAGAGTTTTGAGGGCTTTGAACATGCGTTCGTAAATGGCATGATCAAAAATCCAGGGGTAGCCACTATGTTTTTATGCTATCCATCGGTAATTCCGATGGATAGGAGTTGTCATGCTGGACGGAATATCCCTGGATCAGTTGCGAACTTTCCTGGCGGCGGTGGACGAGGGCAGTTTCTCGGCTGCCGGCCGGCGCCTGTCGCGGACCCAATCGGCCGTCAGCGAGGCGATCGGCACCCTGGAGACGCACCTGGGGGTGACCCTGTTCGATCGCAGCGGTCGCTATCCCCGATTGACGGGAGAAGGTCGCACCCTTCTCGCCGACGTGCGCCAGGTGTTGTCCTCCGTCGATAGCGTGAAGGCGCGCGCGAAGGGTATGGCCAGTGGGATCGAGCCTGAACTGGCCGTCGTGGTCGATGTCTTCTTTCCGATCGAGGTACTGGCGGCGGCCGCGCAGGAGTTTCGGCTACAGTTTCCGGGGACTCCTTTGCGGCTCTATGTCGAGGCGCTTGGCGCAACCGTCGAACCGGTACTCGACGGTCGCGTGAGTTTCAGCATTTCGGGTTCTCTACCGGTGTTGCCCGACGGGCTCGGCAGAGAGCGTCTGACCAGCGTGCGCTTCATGATTGTTGCTGCGGCCTGCCATCCGTTGGCGGCGTGGCGAGGCGTCATTCCGAAGGAGGAACTGGCTCGGCATGTCCAGTTGGTCTTGACAGATCGCTCCAAACTTACCGCAGAGCGTGAATTTGGCGTCATGTCACCCTCCACTTGGCGCCTGGCCGATCTTTTCGCCAAGCACGCCTTCCTGTTGAACGGATTGGGGTGGGGCGGAATGCCAAGCCATACCGTCGAGGCGGACCTCCAGGCCGGTCGGCTGGTGGAGCTTAAGATTGAGGACATTCCGGCGGGCGGGCTCGCTTTGACCATGCAGGCCGTGTATCGAGCCGCCGACCCGCCGGGACCGGCGGGTCGCTGGATGATCGAGCGGCTCAAAGGCTGTCGGGAGCGCCAAGAATAGAAAGGGCGGGTATTCGAGCCGTCTGTCGTTTGGAACCGATCGACAGTTTTCGAAGTCTACTGGGAATGTGATGGGCCGAGAGGGATTCGTACTTCTACGCTCAAGCGGTTCCACTTCCGTTGAGATGAAGGAAGGCGTTCGCGTCGGCGCCTCTCAAACCCGCTGAAGAGGTGTCTTGACCGGTCGCGTGCGCCGTTGGCGAACGTCCGGCGCTGGTGCTTTGCGCAAGGTGTCCGTTTCCGATGCGCGGCGCCGTTCGTAGANCCATGCTTCGACCTCGGTAAGATCCCATACGACGCAGCGTGGCGTCAGGAGGAAGCGCTTCGGGAACTCGCCGCGCTGTTCCATCTCGTAGATCGTCGTGTCGGCGAGTGGCACGATCCTGCGAAGGTCCGGGCGG
>DBTR01000044.1:0-41298 GCA_002307145.1 Rhodospirillum sp. UBA1311
CGAGGCGACCTGCTTGATCGCCGAGTTCGGGTTGTCGCCGTCGGCGGTCGGATGGTAGCGCTCGGCCACCTCGCCGCCCTCGCCCGAGCACGACTTCGAGCCGATCCGGTTCATCGCGATGTTCAAGGCGCCGTGCGCCTCGGGCGAAAGCGCGCCCAAGGACATGCCGGGGGTGAGGAAGTGCTTGCGAATCTCGGTAACCGATTCGACTTCCTCGGGCTTCACCGCCGGACCGGCCGACTTGATTTCCAGGAGGTCGCGGATGTTGATCGGCGGCATCGCGTAGACGCCCTGAGCGTATTCCTTATAGAGCGCGTAGTTGCCGTTGGCGCAGGCGTCCTGGACCTTGTGGATCAGGCGTCCGTCCCAGGCGTGGACCTCGCCGCCGTTGCGATGGCGGTAGAAGCCGCCCATCGGCAACAACGGGGTTTCCATCGCATAGGCGCGCTTGTGCTGTTCCACCAGCTGGTGCTGCAAGCCGGACAGGCCGATGCCGGAAATCCGCGAGTTCATCCCGGGGAAGAACTCGGCGACGAGGGTGCGGGAAAGCCCGACCGCCTCGAAGTTGTAGCCGCCGCGATAGGACGAGATCATGCCGATGCCCATCTTCGACATGATCTTCAACAGGCCCTGGTCGATCGCGGTCTTATAGCGCGCGATGCACTCCTCGTAGGTGAGGCCGGGGAACAGGCCGCGGCGATGCCGCTCGGCGATCGCCTCCTGGGTCAGGTAGGCGTTGACCGTGGTCGCGCCGACGCCGATCAAGACCGCGAAGTAGTGCGGGTCCATCGCCTTGCCGCAACGGACGTTGAGCGAGGTGAAGGTGCGGAGGTGGTTGCGCACCAGGTGCGAATGCACCGCGCCGACCGCGAGGATCATCGGAATCGGCGCGCGGGCTTCGGAAATCCGTACGTCGTTGAGGATGATGTGGACGCAGCCGCCGCGCACCGCGTCTTCGGCTTCCCGCTGGATTCGCGTCAGCGCGGTGCGGAGCGCGTTGGGGCCGCCGTCGGGGGCGAAGGTCGCGTCGATCTCGTGCGCGGTGTCGCCCATGTAGGCGCGCATCGCGTCGAACTCGGTGTTCGACAGCACCGGGCTGTCGAGTTGCAGCAGGTTACACTGGTCCTCTTCCTCGGCGAGGATGTTGCCGAGGTTGCCGAGGCGGGTCTTCAAGGACATCACCCGGGTTTCGCGCAGGCTGTCGATCGGCGGATTGGTCACCTGCGAGAAGTTCTGGCGGAAGAAGTGGTGCAGGCCGCGATAGTTGGACGACAGCACCGCGAGCGGCGTGTCGTCGCCCATCGAACCGACCGCTTCCTTGCCGTCCTCGACCATCGGCTGGAGGATCAGCTCCATGTCTTCCATGCTGAGGCCGTAGACCAACTGGCGGCGACGCAGCTCGGCGGGCTCCAGCTCGGCGGGAGCCGGGGTGTCGGCCTTGATCAGGTCGTCGATCTTGGTGATCTGCTTCACCCATTCGGTGAACGGCTTCTTCGACGCCAGCAGGTCCTTCAGCTCGCGGTCGTGGTAGAGGCGGCCCTGGCTCAAATCCACCGAAATCATCTGTCCGGGCCCGATGCGGCCCTTTTCGAGAATGGTATCCTCGGGCACCCGCACCATGCCGGTTTCCGAGCCCACCACCAGCAGGCCGTCGGCGGTGACGGTGTAGCGCAAGGGCCGCAGGCCGTTGCGGTCGAGGCCCGCGACCACCCACTTGCCGTCGGTAGCGGCGATCGCCGCCGGGCCGTCCCAGGGCGCCATGATGGTGTTGAAGTACCAGAACATCGCGCGGTGCGACGCGGGCATGGCGCTGTTCTGGCCGATGGATTCCGGGATCATCATCGACTTCACCATCGGCGCGGTGCGGCCCGCGCGGACCAGCAGCTCGAAGACGTTGTCGAGGGCGGCGGAGTCCGAGCCGCCCGGCTGGATCACCGGCTTCAGGTCGGTGATCGACGCGCCGAACACCTCTTCCGCCATCCGGGTTTCGTGGGATTTCATCCAGTTGACGTTGCCCGCAAGGGTATTGATCTCGCCGTTGTGGGCGAGCATGCGGAACGGCTGGGCGAGACGCCAGGTCGGGAAAGTGTTGGTCGAATAGCGCTGGTGGTAGATCGCGAAGCTCGAAACGAAGCGCTCGTCGAGGAGGTCGGGATAGAACGAGGTGAGCTGCTCGGCGAGGAACAGGCCCTTGTAGATCACCGAACGGCACGACATCGAGCAGATGTAGAAGTCGGGGATGTTGTTCTGGCGGACCTGGTTCTCGATACGGCGGCGGATGATGAACAGGTCGCGCTCGAAGTCGTCTTCCGAGACGTGCTTCGAGTTGACGATCATGATCTGCTCGATCTCGGGGCGGGTGGCGTTGGCCTTCTCGCCGATCACCGAGATGTTCACCGGCACCTGACGCCAGCCATAGAGGCTGAAGCCGAACTGCAGAACCTCGTTCTCGACGATCGCGCGGCAGGCTTCCTGCGCGTTCAGGTCGGTCTTCGGCAGGAAGATCATGCCGATCGCGAGGCGGCCCTTCTCGGGCTGGTGGCCGGTGCGGCGGACGTGGTCCTTGAAGAAGTCCTGCGGGATCTGCACGTGGATGCCCGCGCCGTCGCCGGTCTTGCCGTCGGCGTCCACCGCGCCGCGATGGAACAGCACTTTCAGCGCGCCGATGGCAAGCTCCACCACCTGGCGGCGGGGCTGGCCGTCGAGAGCGGCGATCAGGCCGACGCCGCATGCGTCCGAGGCGTCCATCGGGTCGACCGCGCCCGCAGCGAGCATCTTCTGGCGATTTTTCTCGAAGTTGGCGACGAAGTCCGCGCCGCTTTCCGGGTTGGCGTCGTCCCAGGACTTGGACCAGCCGTCGATCGTGTGCGTCATGGTTCGTTCCTCAACCCGCATTGACCAGGGAGGGCGCGGCCGCGCCCTGACGAATATAATTGTGGACGTGCTGGGCGACGTCGCGGCCATCGCGCACCGCCCACACCACCAGCGACGCGCCGCGCACGATGTCGCCCGCGGCGAACACGCCGTCGAGGCTGGTCATCATCGCCGCGTCGACCTTGAGGGTGCCGGAGCGCCGCACCCGGAGGTCCGGATCGTTGAACATCGCGGGCAGGTCCTCGGCTTCGAAGCCGAGCGCCTCGATCACCATGTCGGCGTCGACCAGGGTCTCGGAACCCGGCACCGGAGCGGGACTCTGGCGGCCCGAGGCGTCGGGCAGGCCGAGGTGCATCTTCACCGTGCGCACCCCCGCCACCTTGCCGCCCTGGGCGGTGACTTCGAGCGGCTGGGTGAGCCAGACGAACTCCGCGCCTTCCTCGATCGCATTGTCGACCTCGCGCTGCGACCCCGGCATGTTGGCGCGGTCGCGGCGATAGAAACACTTCACCGAGGTCGCACCCTGGCGGATCGCGGTGCGCAGGCAATCCATCGCGGTGTCGCCACCGCCGATCACCACCACCTTCTTGCCCTTGGCGTCGAGGCGACCGCTCTCGAACGCGGCGACGGTGTCGCCCATGTTGAGGCGGTTGGAGCAGGTGAGGTATTCGAGCGCCGGGATCACGCCGGTGAGATCCGCGCCCGGAATGTCGAGGACGCGCGCCTTGTAGACGCCGGTGGCGATGATGATCGCATTGTGGCGGCGGCGCAGTTCGCGCATCGTCACGTCGCGGCCGACGTCGACGTTGTAGTGGAAGATCACTCCGGAATCCTCGAACACCTTGACCCGGCGCGCGACGATTTCCTTCTCCAGCTTGAAGCCGGGAATGCCGTAGGTGAGCAGACCGCCGGCGCGGTCGTAGCGGTCGTAGACGTCGACGCGATAGCCGAGGCGGCGAAGCTGCTCGGCGGCGGCGAGGCCGCCCGGGCCCGCGCCGACGATGCCGACGGATTCGGGCCGCTGGATGCGCGGCGTGAACGGCTTGACCCAACCCTTCTCGAACGCCGAATCGGTGATGTACTTTTCCATCGCGCCGATCGTCACCGAGCCGTGGGTCGACTGCTCCAGCACGCAGGACCCCTCGCAGAGGCGGTCCTGCGGGCAGATCCGGCCGCAGATCTCGGGCAGGCTGTTGGTCGCCGAGGCGACTGCGTAGGCCTCCTCAAGGCGATCCGTCGCCGCCAGCATCAGCCAGTCGGGGATGTTGTTGTGCAGCGGGCAATGGATGCTGCAGAAGGGAATGCCGCACTGCTCGCAGCGCGACGCCTGCTCGCCCGCGCGCAAGGCCGGGAAACCGCCGTAGATTTCGCTGAAGTCCTCGCGGCGCTCGGTCGCGGCGCGCTTGTCGGGGGTGCGGCGCTCCAGCTTGGTGAACTGAAGCATCTTCTGCTGCGCCATCCTTCGTCCTCTCCTGCCGTCGCCACCCCGACCCGTCGGGGCGACCCCCGCGCGTGTGGATATGCTCGGCGAAGGATATAAAGGATTTTCGAGGGGGTCGCGAGTCAAAAACCGCATATACGGCAGCATTACTGACCTATATGCTCCGATAATTTCGCAATAGGTCGTGCGGTTCTGGACGGTTCACGAAAATTCGTCATCAAATGATTACCAATTCCCGTTTGGGCCGCCCGGAGCCTCGTGATATGTAAAGGGCCGCAACGGCCCCGCGCCCCGCCCGAGATGCCCTCCTGAGAGGATTCTTCATCATGACCTGGCTGAACCTGATCGTCCTCGCGGTGATCCAGGGAATCACCGAGTTCCTGCCGATCAGTTCCTCCGCGCACCTCATCCTCGTGCCCTGCCTCGGCAACTTCCCCGACCAGGGCCTCGACATGGACATCGCGCTGCACCTCGGCACCCTCGCGGCGGTGATGCTGTACTTCTGGCGCGATATCTGGGAGATGCTGGCCGGCGTCTGGGCCGCGTTGCGCCTGCGCAAGACCCCGGGCGGACGCCTCGCGCTCCACGTCGTGATCGCCACCATCCCGGTGGTGATCTGCGGCCTCGCGTTCAAGGATATGGTCGCCACCGCCGGACACAGCATCGCGGTGATCGGCTGGACCACCCTGGTCTTCGGCATCGTCCTCTACGTCGGCGACCGCCTCGGCCTCACCGTCCGCCGCACCGAACACATGAAGCTCCCCGACGCCGCGATCATCGGCATCGCCCAGGCGATCGCCCTGATCCCCGGAACCTCGCGCTCCGGCATCACCATGACCGCCGCGCGCTTCCTCGGCTACGAACGCGGCGAAGCCGCCCGCTTCTCGATGCTGCTCTCGATCCCCACCATCCTCGCCGCCGGAGCCCTGGCGGTCCGCGACATCCTCGCCCTCCACCAGCCGCTGATCACCACCGAAGCGATCTACGCCGCCGGCCTCTCCTTCGTCACCGCGCTCGTCACCATCGCGCTCCTGATGCGCTGGCTCAAATCCGCGAGCTTCACCGTCTTCGCCCTCTACCGCGTCGGCCTCGGCCTCGCCCTGCTCGCCGCCGCCTATGGCGTCATCCCCGGCTTCCAACGCTGCCTGGCGCTCGCCGCTGGATGAGGCATAAGGCCGGGCTCTGCCCGGACCCGCTGGAGCCTTGGGCCCCAGACCCCATGAATTCCGGTTTTTGCGCGCAGCGCCGTAAGCCCAATCACGCGGCGCGACGGGCGATCGCCGCTTCGCGGCAAAAACCAAGCGGGTCCACAGGGCCCTCCCTCCGGGGGATTTCCGCACACAGAAATGCCCACTGGGCATTTCTGTCGCCTGCAGCGACCGTGCTTCAATCCCTGTGCGGGGTGCAGGGGCAGAGCCTCTGCCCTTACACCGGGCGGCTGATCACCTGGCGGTGGGTGCGGCGGAAGCGGTTGAGGTAGGTGGGGAGGATGGCTTCGGCGGTGGTGGGTTCGATGCCGAGGTCCTTGAAGCCGGGGAAGCTCCCCGAGGCGACGTTGTCGCGCATCATCATCAGGACCTGGTCGCGGGTGAGCAACGGCTTCGGCAGCAAGCTCATCAGCGCCGCCTGAAGCTTGGCCATGCCGAAGGTCATCGGCATCAGCCAGCGGTCGCGGCGGATCTCGCGGAGCGTGGTTTCCATGATCTGGCGCATGGTGTAGACGTGCGGCCCGGCGAGCTCGAAGATCTTGCCGCCCTGGCTCGGGTTTTCGAGCGCGGCGACGATCGCGTCGGCGACGTCGCCGACGTAGACCGGCTGGAACTTCGGGCCGCCGTCGCCATACATGTTGCCGATCTTCCAGGCGTGCTTGTCGATCACCGGCAGGCAGGGCGCCCAGATCGCCATCCGCGCGAACAGGTTGAAGAAGTTGTCCTCGGGACCGAAGACCACGCTCGGACGGATGATCGTGGCCTCGGGGAAAGCCGCCAGCACCGCCGTCTCGCCGTCGGCCTTGGTGCGGGCGTAGGCGGATTCCGCCTCGTCGTCCGCGCCGAGGGCGGAGATGTGGACGAAGCGGGACGCGCCCGCTTCCTTGGCCGCTGCGGCGATCTGGCCGGGGGCCTTGGCATGGAGGTTTTCGAAGGTATGGCGGCCGCGCGGATGGAAGATGCCGACGAGGTTGACGACCCAATCCGCGCCTTCGACTGCGCGGTGGATTTCCGCCGGGTCGGCGATGTCGGTTTCGAGGGTGGTGATCTGCCCGACGTCGCCCATGGTCTTGAGGAAGTGGGCATCTTCGCGATAACGGATGGCGATGCGGATGACCGCGCCGGTCGCCGCGAGGCGCTGCACCAGGTGCCGCCCGATGAAGCCGGAGCCGCCGAACACCGTTACCAATTGCCGCGTCATTCCTTGAGCCTCCCATCCATGCGCTTCGGGCGTCGTCGTCGAGCGCGCCCGTCGTCTCTGTCCATATGGGCAGGTGCGCGCAAATGTCATTTCCCGCCGAAAGTGGTACACCTTCCATGACTTTTGGACTAGCGGTGTTTGCCACGGATGCGACGCAAAAAAGGATGTTGACTTTACCCCCCGAAAACTTCATAAACCGTGCCTCACTGACCGGCTGCTCCCGGTCGGGCGCGGGTTTTCCCCGTCCGAATGGCCTTGCGGATCAGTGCCCAGATGGCGGAATTGGTAGACGCGCAGGTTTCAGGTACCTGTGGTAGAAATACCGTGGAAGTTCGAGTCTTCTTCTGGGCACCATCGCACGCAGTGGCGGCAACGTCCGCAGCAATTCGCTCTGAGATCCGGTGCGCGGTCGTTACCCACTGCGCCCGATAGCGGCGCCAACATCCGGGCCGGGGCCCGAAAAGGGCTGCACATGGCGATTTTCCTCCATCATGGCGATCTTCCCGCGACGGTTCGGTTCACGGGTTCGGTTGCCGTCGATACCGAGACCATGGGCCTCAACCTCCAGCGCGACCGTCTCTGCTTGGTGCAGCTGTCCGCCGGCGACGGCGACGCGCATCTGGTGAAGATCGCGCCGGGCGTGGACGCGCCGAACCTGAAGGCGCTGTTCGCCGACGCCTCGGTAGTCAAGATCTTCCATTACGCGCGCTTCGACGTCGGGATGATCAAGCGCAACCTCGGCGTCGACTGCGCCCCGGTGTTCTGCACCAAGATCGCCTCCAAGCTCTGCCGCACCAACACCGACCGCCACGGCCTCAAGGATCTCTGCCGCGATCTCCTCGGCGTCGAGCTCTCGAAGGAGCAGCAGACCTCGGATTGGGGCGCGCCCGCGCCGTCGGCGGCGCAGCAGCAATACGCCGCGAACGACGTCCTCTATCTCCACGAACTGAAGGCGAAGCTCGAAGCGTTGCTGGCGCGGGAAGGCCGGACCGAGCTTGCGCTCGCCACCATCGCGTTCCTCAACACCCGCGCCGCCCTCGACCTCGCGGGATGGGCGGACGAGGATATCTTCACCCACTGAGGTTTTTTGGACGTCTGACATGAGTTCCTCCGTTCCCGCCGCCAAGGTTTCGCCGCAGGTCGTCTCCGACCTCACCGCCGCCCGTCATGTGCTTGAGGCGGAAGCCGCGGCGCTGATGAAGATGAGCGCGGACCTCGACGACGGCTTTTCGCGCGCCCTCGATCTCCTCGAAAATCGCGTGCTCGCCTCCGAGCATGGCCGGGTGATCGTCTCGGGGATGGGCAAGAGCGGCCACATCGGCCGCAAGATTTCCGCCACTCTCGCCTCCACCGGCACGCCGTCGTTCTTCGTCCACCCGGGCGAGGCCAGCCACGGCGACCTCGGCATGATCACCCGCCAGGACGCGCTGATCCTGCTCTCGAAGTCGGGCGAGACCGCCGAGCTGGCCGACATCATCGCCTATTCCCGCCGCTTCGGGATTCCCTTGATCGCGATCACCGAACGCCGCGACAGCGCGCTTGGCGCGGCGGCGGACGTGGTCCTGCCCCTGCCGCTGGTCGGCGAGGCCTGCCCGCTCGGCCTCGCGCCGACGATCTCGACCACCGCGACGCTCGCGATCGGCGACGCGATCGCGGTCGCGCTGCTGGAGCGCCGGGGTTTCTCCGCCACCGACTTCAAGACCTTCCATCCCGGCGGCAAGCTCGGCCAGCGCCTGTTGAAGGTGCGCGACCTGATGCATGGCCCGACCGAGGTGCCGCTCGTCGGCCGCGACGTACGGATGGGCGACGCCCTGATCGTGATGACCCAGAAGAGCTTCGGCTGCGTCGGCATCGTCGACGCGGCGGGCGCGCTCGCCGGGATCATCACCGACGGCGACCTGCGCCGCCACATGGCGCCCGATCTCCTCGACATGGCGACCGGCGCGGTGATGACCGCCAGCCCCAAGACCGTCGGCCCGGACACCCTCGCTGCCGAAGCGCTCGGGGTGATGAACGACCGCAAGATCACCAGCCTGTTCGTCGTCGCCGACGGCAAGCCGGTCGGCCTCGTCCACATGCACGATTGCCTGCGCGCCGGGGTCTCATGAAAAAATGGCGGGCCCACCTGAAGCCCGTCGTCGCGCCGCTGCTTAAGCGCGACGGGCAACCTCCCGATCTGGAATTCCTGTCCATCGGCGCGGCGCGCGACGCGGGCAGCCGCCAGGGCTCGTTCTACAGCCGCTTCGTCCGCGCGATGAAACTGGTGCTTCCCGCCGCCGCCGCCCTGCTGCTCGGCGCGATCCTGCTCTGGCCCCAGCTCCAGGCCGAGCGCAACCGCTTCCAGATCGGCCTCTCCGGCCTCGACCCGCGCAACCCCGACCGCCTGCGGGTCCTGAATGCGCGCTTCCGCGGCACCGACAAGCAGAACCAGCCCTACACCGTCACCGCCGAATCCGCGTCCGAGGCGGACGCGGAGGGTCGCCAGGTCGCGCTCGACTCCCCGTCCGCCGACCTCGCGCTGTCGAGCGGCGCATGGATTCTCGCGCGCGCCCCCGAAGGCGTGTTCGATCGCGACACCGAAACCCTGTTGCTCAAGGGGGGTGTCTCGGTGTTCCATGACGACGGCTACGAGTTCTCGTCGCCGACCGCGCGCCTGTGGCTGAAGGAAGGCCGCGCCGAGGGCGACGATCCCGCCGAAGGCCACGGCCCGGCGGGCGAGATCAAGAGCGCCGACGGCTTCCTGCTGATCGACAAGGGACGCCGGATTCTGTTCAAGGGAAAGTCCCGCCTCATCCTTCGCCCGGGAGTGAATTCGAATGCCCCAAGCAAGTAATCTCCGCTCCTGGGGCCTCTGCGCCGTCGTCCTCGCCGCGCTGGCGCTGCCGCCGGTGGCTCCGGCGCGGGCGCAATCCCTCGGCATGGGCGAGCCCGGCGACCAGACTCCGGTCGAGGTCCTGGCGGACAACGGCATCGAGTGGATGCGCGACGGCAAGCGCTTCGTCGCGCGCGGCAACGCCTCGGCGAAGCGCGGCGACACCACGGTCTACGCCGACACCCTCACCGCCCACTACCGCGAAACCCAGGGCGGCAAGAGCGAACTCTGGCGCCTCGATGCCGACGGCCATACCCGCATCGCCTCGCCGACCGAAACCGCGACCGGCGACAACGCGGTCTACGACATCGACTCCTCGGTGATGGTGCTGACCGGCAAGCCGGTGGCCAAGCTCGTCACCCCCGACACCACGGTGACCGCCAAGACCAGCCTCGAATACTGGAATCTCAAGAAGATGGCGGTGGCGCGCGGCGACGCGGTGGTGGTGCGCGACCAGCGCCGCCTCCAGGCCGACACCCTCACCGCCTACTTCGCCGACGGCGCGACCAAGAAGACCGCCGCCAAGCCCGCGAAGACCAGCGACACCAACAAGGGCGGCGATCTTGAGATCGTCGACGCCTTCGGCCATGTCGTGATCACGACGAAAACCGAGATGGTGACCGGCGACCGTGGCCGCTACAACCTCAAGACCGGGATCGCCACGATTCTCGACAACGTCACCCTGACGCGCGGCACCGACAGCCTCAAGGGCGAGTATGCGGTGGTCGACATGAGCTCCGGGGTCAGCACGCTCTATGCCCGCGCGCCGGGCGCGAAGACCGACAAGCCCGGGCAGGTGCGCGGCGTGTTCGTGCCGAAGAAGGCCGAGCCGGTTCCCGGCGCGACGCCGTAATCCAGGCGATATAAGCAAAAATCCGGCCAAACCGAGAAAACCGTTGCACCCTGTCGAAGGGTCCGGATAATCGAGTGCCAAGCGCCGATGCCGCCAACGCGGAAAAAACGGCGCACAACGTTTCGTGCGTATTGACGGGAAGGACGAACATGACCAGCCTCGCGCCGCAGCCGCAGCCGACCTCGGCGGTCGACGCCACGCCGCAAGCCGCCGCGCTCGCGGGCCTCGTGGTTTCGGGCCTCGGCAAAAGCTTCAAGCGCCGCCCGGTCCTGCGCGACGTCTCGCTCAACGTCAAGCGCGGCGAGGCGGTCGGCCTGCTCGGCCCGAACGGCGCGGGCAAGACCACCTGCTTCTATTGCATCACCGGCCTGATCACGCCGGATGCGGGCAGCATCGCCCTCGACGGCATGGCTATCACGCCCTTGCCGATGTATCGCCGCGCCCGCCTCGGCATCGGCTACCTGCCCCAGGAAGCCTCGATCTTCCGTGGCCTCTCGGTCGAGGACAACATCAACGCGGTGCTCGAAATCGTCGAGCCGGACGCCGACGCCCGCGAGACCCAGCTCGAAGCCCTGCTCTCGGAATTCTCGGTGACGCATTTGCGCCGCGCCTCGGCGATGTCGCTCTCGGGCGGCGAGCGCCGCCGCGTCGAGATCGCCCGCGCGCTCGCCTCGCGGCCGAGCTTCATCCTCCTCGACGAGCCGCTCGCGGGCATCGACCCGATCGCGGTGGCGGAAATCCGTATCCTCGTCGCGCACCTGAAGGATCGCGGCATCGGCGTCCTGATCACCGACCACAACGTCCGCGAAACCCTCGATATCATCGACCGCGCGTACATTCTTTACGATGGCACGGTGATGATGGAGGGCGCGCCCGCGGAGATCGTCGCCCACGAAGGCGTGCGCCGCGTCTACCTGGGCGATCGCTTCACTCTGTAAAGGTTGAATGACCGGCGATGGCGATTTCCCCAAGGCTTGAGCTTCGGCAGTCCCAGTCGCTGGTGATGACGCCCCAGCTGCAACAGGCGATCAAGCTGTTGCAGATGTCGAACATCGAGCTGTCCACCTTCGTCGACCAGGAACTCGAACGCAATCCGCTGCTCGAACGCGAGGACGAGCGCCCCGATCCCGACGCCTCCGCGCCCGAAATCGAACCCGCCTCCACCGCCGAGGCGCCGATGCTCGACAGCCCGAGCGGCGGCGACGAAAGCCCGCTCGACGTCGAGGTCGACAACACCTTCACCAACAGCGACCGCGCCGAAGACGGCGGCGACGCCTCGGGCAACTTCGGCCCCAACGACAACCTCGGCCGCTACGGCAACGGCGCCTACGATGGCGAGGGCAACGTCCTCGAACAGACCGTCGGCGAGGCGATCAGCCTGCGCCAGCACCTGATGACCCAGTTGGGCCTCTCCTGCGTCGACCCCGCCGAGCGGATGATCGGCGCGTACCTCATCGACATGCTCGACGACGCGGGCTACATCGCCCAGCCGCTTTCCACCGCCGCCGCCGCGCTCGGCTGCGACATCGCCGAAATCGAGCGGATGTTGAAACTGGTGCAGGGCTTCGACCCGGTCGGCGTGTTCGCCCGCTCGCTGAAGGAGTGCCTCGCGCTCCAGCTCGCCGACCGCAACCGCCTCGACCCGGCGATCCAGGCACTGCTCGACAACCTCGAACTCCTCGCCAAACGCGACCTCGCGCGGCTGAAGAAAGTCTGCGGCGTCGACGACGAAGACCTCGCCGAAATGATCATGGAGATCCGCGCCCTCGACCCGAAGCCGGCGGCGAGCTTCGAGCCGGTGCGCGAGCATCTGGTCGAGCCCGACATCCTGATGCGCCCCGACGCGGCGGGCGGCTGGGTAATCGAGCTCAACACCGATACCCTGCCCCGCGTCCTCGTCGCCAACCGCTACTACGCCGAAGTCAGCGCGAAAGCGGACCGCGAGACCAAGACCTTCCTCAACGAACAGTTCCAGTCGGCCAACTGGCTGGTGAAGTCGCTGCACCAACGCGCCACCACCATCCTCAAGGTCGCCTCCGAGATCGTGCGCCAGCAGTCGGGCTTTTTCAGCCACGGCGTGTCGGCATTGAAGCCCTTGATTCTCCGCGATATCGCCGAGGCGATCGGGATGCACGAAAGCACGGTTTCGCGCGTCACCACGAACAAATACCTGTCGTCGCCGCGCGGCGTCTACGAGCTGAAGTTCTTCTTCACCCAGGCGCTCGCCTCCAACGAAGGCGGCGCGGCCCACTCGGCGGAAGCGGTGCGCCACAAGATCAAGACCCTGATCGAATCCGAAGCCGGGGACGCGGTATTTTCCGACGACCGGATCGCCGAAATCCTCCAGGCCGACGGCATCGACATCGCGCGCCGCACCGTGGCGAAATACCGCGAAGCGATGAAAATCGCCCCCTCCTCCCAGCGTCGCCGCGAAAAGCGCCTCAAACTTCCGTGATCCCGATTCTACCCCCGGAAATTTTCAAAACCCCGGGCAATCCCGCAATTTCGTGCCCATATCCATCTCAAGGGGTTCAACAACAGACGAGGCCGGACGGACATCTTGACCACATCGGAGGGGCCTTTCGCTTCCCGCCGCCCTTTTTCGAGGGAACACGGGTCGTCGCTCTCCGGTAAGACCACAGACGACGTTCAATGGGCGCCCCGTCGTCCAGAATGACGGGATCACGGAGCGCCGCAGTCAGGTAGGACGCATGCCATGGAAATTACCGTCAAAGGCAAACAGATCGACCTCGGAGATGCATTTCGGGGGCACGCCGACACCATTCTCGGCCAACTCGTCGAAAAGTACTTCGACCGTGCCATCGACGCCGCCGTCATCATCTCGAAAGACGCCCACCTGGTGAAAGCCGACATCTCGGTGCACCCGATCAGCGGCCTGACCTTGCAGTCGGCCGCGAGCGGCAACGACCCCTACGCCGCCCTCGACGGCGCCGCCGAGAAAATCGCGAAGCAGTTGCGACGCTACAAGCGCCGCCTCACCGCGCATGCGAAGCCCAAGCTCGAAGCCGAGGACGCGATCCTCGCGCAGCAGTTCATCATCAAGCCCGAGCCGGTGGACACCGAGCTTCCCGCCGAGGAAAACGCCCCGGTGATCGTCGCCGAAATGGCGCACGACGTTCCCGACTGCACCGTCTCGGGCGCGGTCATGCGGCTTGACCTTTCCGATACAAACGCCATTCTGTTTCGGAACAGTTCCCATGGCCGCCTCAACATGGTCTACCGTCGGCAGGACGGGAACATCGGCTGGGTAGACCCCGAGGCAACCAACGGCAAAGGCTGAATTGCCGCACGTCGCACAAATCGAGGGCGACCTTTAGGTTTGCCCGATGGCACGGGAGCCGCGCTCGCAAGGCGTGGCTCCTCCGTCAAAAAAAACACGCGCGCGATTCGAATAAACCGGGTAAACCGGTCGCGTGGATGGATCGAGGACAATATGACCCTGGCAGAGTTGATCGCACCGAACGCGGTGATCGCAGCCCTCAAGGCCAATAGCAAGAAGCAGGCGCTCCAGTTGCTCGCCCAGAAGGCCGCCGACGTCACCGGGCTGAAGGAAGGCGCGATTCTTGAAGGATTGCTCGAACGCGAACGCCTGGGCTCCACCGGCGTCGGCAATGGCATCGCGATCCCGCATGCCAAGCTCACTGGCATCGACCGCCTGTACGGCATCTTCGCGCGCCTCGACCACCCGGTCGATTTCGATTCGATCGACGACCATCCGGTCGACCTGATGTGCCTGCTGATCGCCCCCGAAGGCGCGGGCGCGGACCACCTGAAGGCGCTCGCCCGGGTCTCCCGCCTGCTGCGCGACAAGGGCACCTGCGAGAAGCTCCGCGGCGCCACCGACGCCGACGCCCTCTACGCCCTTCTCCTCGATTCCGAACGCTCGCGCGCGGCCTAAGCCGCCGCCCGCGTTCGCCTCGGCCGGTTCCTTGCCCAGGACCAGAACGATCCCGGACATCTTCGTACAGTCCGCCAGTTCCCGCCCGGACAGGAGATTTCGGTCATGCTTACCTTGCCCACCCAAAGCTACGAATACGTTCTCGACGTCGGGCCGGACGACATCGACGCCATGGGCCACGTCAACAATGCCGTCTATCTCCAGTGGATCCAGGTCGCGGTCCTCCGCCACTGGCGCCGCTTCGCCCCGACGGACGTCGTGGCGGCCCGCCTGTGGGTCGCGCTCAAGCACGAAATCCGCTATCGCCAACCCGCGTTTCTCGACGACCGCGTGGTGGTCCGCCTGCTCCTCGACAAATTGCGTGGAGCGCTCGCCTTCTACCGCGCCGACATCGACCGCGAGAACGAAACGCTCGCCGAGGTCAAAAGCTGCTGGTGCTGCCTCGACGCCGTCACCCGCAAGCCGGTGCGCCTCGCCCGCGACATCGTCGCCCGCTTCCTCCCACCCGAGGCTTGAGCGAAGGGAGTTCCAGGGGCGCCCCCTGGACCCCGCCGTGGCGCCTTAGCCCCCGAACCCCTTCGACTTGGTTTTTGCGCGCAGCGCCATAAGCCCGTCACGCCGCGTGACGGGACGATGGCGCTGACGCGCGGCCCAAAAATTCGTGAGGTCGAGGAGGCCCGGCCTCCTCGCGGGGCCTGGGGCTGCGCCCCGGCCTTCCCTACTCGTCCTGCTTCGCGTCGATGGTCATCGGGCTCGGAGCCTTGGGCGCACCCTTGCCGATCTTGATCTCGCGCACCTGGGTTTCCGGCGGCGGGCGGCTCAAATCGATGTGGAGCAGGCCACGGTCGAGGGACGCGCCGGTGACTTCGATGCCTTCGGCGAGGACGAAGCTGCGTTGGAATTGGCGGGCGGCGATGCCGCGATGAAGGAAGATCCGTTCGCTCTCGTCGGCGGCGATGCGCCCCGCGACGGTGAGCTGGTTGGCTTCGAGGGTGACCGAGAGTTCGGCTTCGGAGAAACCCGCCACCGCGAGGGTGATGCGCAGGCCGTCGGCGGCGATTTGTTCGATGTTGTAGGGGGGATAGCCCTCGGCGGAGGTCTTCGAGATCCGATCGAGCATGCGCTCGAAGTGGTCGAAGCCGAGGAGCAACGGGCTATTGAAGGTTCCGGACACGCGCGCCATCGCTTGGTCTCCACTGTCGGCCCGCTGGGCCGGTCCGCCGAGGGCGCGACCGGCGGCATCACGGCGCCGTAGGTTTGCGGGCCCACGAACCGCGGCGCCCAGTTTGGGCCGCCTGCCGCCCCCGCCGGTTTGGGGGGAGCCTTGGCGCGGCCCGGTGCTGGAACTGAATGTCGCGGCATGTCCGCGCCACGTCAAGCCGGAGCCGGGGTTTCACCTTCTTTTGCCGGGAATTTTCATGGCGATTGTGTTATGTACGCAGACCCAGCCAGCCCGCGCGTTTCCCAAGCGGCGACGGACCTCCGGCCGACGCATATTTCCGGCCGACCCGCCTGTGACGGCAGGATTGCGTTGTGAATATTTAAGGAGCATCCGATGAGTTCCGCAAACGGCTTCGCGCTCGGAGCCATAACCGGCATTCGTTTCACCAACATCCGGGGCGACATCTACGGCGGCGTGACCGCGGCGGTGGTCGCCCTGCCGTTGGCCCTGGCGTTCGGCGTGGCATCGGGCGTAGGCGCGATCGCGGGCCTTTACGGCGCGATTTTCGTCGGCCTGTTCGCGGCGATGTTCGGCGGCACCAACACCCAGGTTTCCGGACCGACCGGCCCGATGACCGTGGTGATGGCCTCGATCTTCACCCACTTCGCCGACCAGCCCGCGCTCGCGTTCACCACGGTGATCCTGGGCGGCGCGCTGCAGATCGTCTTCGGCGTGCTGAAGCTCGGGCGCTATGTCGCCTACGTGCCGTTCACGGTGATCTCGGGCTTCATGAGCGGCATCGGCTGCATCATCATCGCGATCGAGGTCGCGCCGCTGTTCGGCCACCCGGCCTCGACCCACGGCATTCTCGAAGCGATCAGCCTGATCCCGGGTGCGATCATGCACCCCGGCCTCGACGCGACGGTCATCGGCCTCGTCACCCTCGGCATCGTGATCTTCACCCCGAAGGCGATCGCGCGGTTCGTTCCGCCGCCGCTGATCGCGCTGATCGCGGGCACCCTCGGCGTGCTGTGGATCCTGCCCGGCGCGCCAGTGATCGGCGAAATTCCGACCGGCCTGCCGAGCCCGATCCTGCCGCACATCTCCCTCGCGAGCCTGTCGCAGGTGCTGGTTTCGGCGTTTATCCTCGCGGTGCTCGGCACCATCGACAGCCTGCTCACCTCGCTGATCGCCGACAACGTCACCGGCACCCATCACAACTCCGACAAGGAACTGATCGGCCAGGGCATCGGCAATATGGCGGCGGGCCTGTTCGGCGGCATCCCGGGCGCGGGCGCGACGATGCGCACCATGGTCAACATCCGCGCCGGGGCGCGCACGCCGCTCTCGGGCACGATCCATGCGCTGGTGCTGCTGGCGCTGGTGGCGGGCCTCGCGCCGCTGGCCGAGAACATTCCGCTCGCGGTGCTGGCGGGCATCCTGCTCAAAGTCGGCTACGACATCATCGACTGGGACTACCTGAAGCGGGTGCGCGGCGACGACATCGCGGGCGTGGCGGTGATGGCGACGGTGCTGGTGCTGACGGTGCTCGTCGACCTGATCATGGCGGTGGGCGTCGGCATCATCATGGCGTCGCTGATCAGCGCCTCGAAGATGTCGAACATCGAGATCCGGCAGCTCTCGGTGATCGGCAAGGACTGGGAGAGCGTGCCGATGGACGAGGCCGACCGCAAGCTGCTCGCGGCGGCGGCGGGGCGAATCCTGTTGATCCACTTCAACGGCGCGTTCAGCTTCTGCTCTGCGAACACGATCTCGCGCGCGGTGCCGGACTTCCAGGACGAGAAGGTGGTGCTGATCGACTGCTCGGACCAGACCAGCTTCGACACCAGCACGGTGATGGCGATCGACGCGGTGGTGCAGCGGGCGCTGTCGCAGGGCATCGCGGTGGTGTTCGCTGGCGTCGGCAACCCGGCGATCACCCTGCTCGAAAACATGCGCGTCCTCGACGACATCCCCGCCGAGAACCGCCTGGCGACCCGCACCGCGGCACTCGAACGCGCCGCCCTGCTCGCCTGACGCCCGCCGATCCTGCCGGAGGACTTCACCGTCCTCCGGCATTTTTGTGGCCGTCGGCTTGCGGCTCGGGCATGCCGCCCCGCGACTTTCGCGGGTGACAGGCCGCGCCAAAGCCACTATGACACTTCCGCGTACCATTTATGACATTCCGGAAGTCGGCGCGCGGCTTGCCCCGCCCCACGGCCCGCCCTTCGGCGGCTCCGCTTCCGAAGCGGGGATCTCTTGGCCAAGCGTACTCTCGACAAAGACCTCAAGCGCTACACGCAACTCGAAAACGCCGCCGCCAGCCTCGGCACCTTCCGCGTCGCCGTCGGCCTCGGCGGGCTGTTCCTGATCGGCGTGCTGCTGTTCACCCTCACCCTGAACGGCCACGGCAACCAGTATTGGTTCGTCGTCCTCGCCGGGGTGATCGGCGGCTACATGGCGCTCAACATCGGCGCCAACGACGTTGCCAACAACGTCGGCCCCGCAGTCGGCTCGCGCGCGCTGTCGATGGTGGGCGCACTCGTCATCGCCGCGCTGTGCGAGGCGGCGGGCGCGATCATCGCGGGTGGCGACGTGGTCTCGACGATCTCGAAGGGAATCGTTGATCCCTCGCGCGTCGGCGATTCCGACACCTTCATCCTCGCGATGATGTCGGCGCTGCTCGCCGGCGCATTGTGGATCAACGTCGCGACCGCCCTCGGCGCACCGGTCTCGACCACCCATTCGGTGGTCGGCGGCGTGCTCGGCGCGGGGATCGTCGCCGCCGGAATGGACGCGGTCGACTGGTCGACGATGCAGGCGATCGTTCTGAGCTGGGTGCTGTCGCCGCTGCTCGGCGGCATCGTCGCCTGCGCCTTCCTGGTGTTCATCAAGATGGCGATCCTCTACAAGCCCGACCGTATCGCGGCGGCGCGGCGCTGGATTCCGCCGTTGATCGCGATCCTCGCGGCGAGCTTCACCATCTACCTCGTGCTGAAGGGCCTCTCCCACATCTGGAAGCCGCCGTTGGCGGTGACCCTGACGCTCGGCGCGCTGGCCTTCGTCGTGACCCTGGTGGTGATGCGGCCGGTGGTGGCGCGCCAGTCGGCGTTCCTCGAAAACCGCCGCAAGTCGGTGAGTTCGCTGTTCACCATGCCGCTGATCTTCTCGGCCGCACTGCTCTCCTTCGCCCATGGCGCCAACGACGTGGCCAACGCGGTCGGGCCGCTCGCCGCGATCGTCAACGCGGCCGCGGGCGGCGGCGTCCAGGACAACGTCACGCTGCCGATCTGGGTGCTGGTGGTCGGTGCGCTCGGGATCTCCTTCGGCCTCGCGCTGTTCGGGCCGAAGCTGATCCGCACCGTCGGCGAAAAGATCACCAAGCTCGACCAGACCCGCGCGTTCTGCGTCGCCCTGTCGGCGGCGGTGACCGTGCTGGTGGCCTCGGCCCTCGGCCTGCCGGTGAGTTCGACCCATATCGCCGTCGGCGGGGTGTTCGGCGTCGGCTTCCTGCGCGAATACTGGACCAACGTGATGCGGCCGCCGCTGCGCGAGCGGCCCAGCTTCGCCTCCGACTTCCATCTCCCCCTCGACCAGCCCGACGTGCTGCCGCTTACCGGCGCGCCGCGCCCGCCGTCGGTGAAGGCACGCAAGGCGCAGAAGCGGCGCCTGGTGCGCCGTCACCACCTCCGGACGATCATCGCCGCATGGTTGGTGACGGTTCCCTTGTCGGCGGTGCTCGCGGCCGGTATTTTCATCGGATTGAAGGCCCTCATCGCGGCCTCGTAACCTTTGGGGGCGTCGCAATGCTGGTTCGGATCGCGCTCGCAGCGCTTGGGCTTTCCCTCGCCGTCGTACCGCAAGGCGAGGCCGCCGACCGCGAAGCCCTGCGCATCGTCGGCTCGTCGACGATGTACGCCTACCTTGCGGAAGCGGCCGAAAACTTCGGCCGCGACACGCCCTTCCGCGCGCCGGTGATCGAAGCCACCGGTACCGTCGGCGGGTTCAAGATCTTCTGCTCCGACATCGGCCTCAACTCGCCCGATATCGTCGCCGCCTCGCGCCGGATCACCCCGATCGAAGAGGAACACTGCCTTTCCAACAGCATCGCCGACGTCGCCGAATTCAAGGTCGGCTACGACGGCATCGTGCTGGCGCGCAGCCTCGAAGCGCCCGCGTTCGCGGTCACCCGCGCGACGCTCTGGCGAGCGGTGGCGCGCTCGGTCAAGACCGGGGCGGGCGTGGTGCCCAATCCCTACCGTCGCTGGTCCGAGATTTCGCCGAGCTTCCCCGATACGCCGATCCGGATCTACGGCCCGCCGTTGACCTCGGGCACCCGCGACGTGTTCGTCCACATGGTGATGAACGCGGGCTGCGACGATCTGCCGGTTGCCGCGCCCGACGCCCTGGTGCGCGACGTCTGCGGCCATGTGCGCGAGGACGGCGCCTACATCAACGCGGGCGAGGACGACGAAATGATCGCCAAGCGCCTGCTCGACGACCCGCAGGCGATCGGGATCATCGGCTACGGCGTGCTGAAGCGTCACGCCCACCGCCTCCAGGGCCTGCCGGTGGAGGGAGTGGTGCCCAACGACGAGGCGCTCGAAGACGGCAACTACCCGCTCTCCCGGCCGCTCTACCTCTACGTCAAGGTCGCCCATCTCGGCCGGGTTCCCGGCCTGATGGAATTCCTTGAGCGCTTCCTCTCCGAGCCGATGATCGGGCCCGAGGGCCGCCTGTTCCGCTCCGGCCTGATCCCGATGCGCGACGACGAGCGCGGCTTCGTCCAGGAATCGGTGCGCGCGCTGAAGGCCCGCGCGGGCGGTCGCTGAGGTGCGGCGAATCCTGGTAAGCGCCTGCCTGCTCGGCGAGCCGGTGCGCTACGACGGCACGGCCCGCACGGGGCTTCTCCTGCCGCAACGTTGGCGCGACGAAGGCCGGATCGTCGGCTTCTGCCCCGAGTGCGCCGCCGGACTGCCGACGCCCCGCCCTCCCGCCGAGATCGCGCCGGGCGACGACGCCGGAGCCATCCTCGACGGCCACGGCGCGGTGCGCGAGATCGGCGGCGGCGACGTCACCGCCGCGTTTGTCGCCGCCGCGCATCGCACCCTCGCCTTCGCCCGCGCGCAAGGCTGCGCCTGGGCGCTGCTCGCCGACCGCAGCCCGAGCTGCGGCAGCCGCTTCGTCCATGCCGGGCGCTTCGACGGCACCCTGCGCCCCGGCCTCGGCCTCACCGCCGCGTTGCTGCGCCAGAGCGGCATCCAGGTGTTCGCCGAAGCCGGGATCCCGGCTCTTGCCGCGCTGGTGGACGACGAAAAAACCCGGCCTCCACGTCGATGAAGGCCGGGGACTCAACTGACTAACGCTCGGTCTTTTACGTGTATTCCCTCAGGGCCCATGGTTTCTTAGGGGTTCTTCTCGGGCCGTGACGCCGGCTTCGGGGTATCCTGCGTCACGTCTTGCACGGATCAATACGCTACGCGACCCGTGCCATGCGGCCGCGCGTCACATGCTCGGCCATGGCCAGATCGGCCTCTTGCATGTGATTTCGAAGATACGCGGCCAGATGTTCGATGATCTCCTTGCCCGCGTCGACCTGGTGGTTCGCCACCAGGCGGCGCAGGTGTTCGAGCTGGTCCAGCATGGTGCGGTGCATCCGCTGGTGCCCGGCGGTCTGCGCGTAGGAGGTGCGCATCATCAGCCCCTCCTCTTCGCTGAAGTGCCCCTCCATCAGCTCGGCGAACTCCTCCAGAACGTGCTCGACGTCGTGCAGGCCTTCGCCGGACGCCATTTCGGCATAGGCGCGGTTCATCAGTTCCATCAAGCGCTTGTGATCGTTGTCGATATTGCCGACGCTGGTTTCGAGGTCCTGGTTCCAGACCATCAGGCGCATGTCGTCCTTCTCCGCCCGCACCTGCCCGAGGAAGCGGCCGACCTCGGAGCGCAGGTACTCGGCCTGGCGCGACAGCTCGACCGCCGAGGCGTTGATCTGCGAAGCCGCCGCACCGGTTTCCTGGGCCGCGGTCTCCACCGCCTGGATGTTGGCCGAAACCTCGTGGGTGCCGACCGCCGCCTGCTCGACGTTGCGCGCGATCTCGGAGGTGGCGGCATTCTGCTGCTGCACCGCCGAGGCGACGGCGGCGGCGATTTCGCCGAGGTCTCCGATCACGGCGTTGATGTTCTCCACCGCGTTGACCACGGCGGTGGTGCCGGACTGCACCGACGCAATCTGGCCGGCGATTTCCTCGGTGGCCTTCGCGGTCTGGTTGGCGAGGGACTTCACCTCGTTCGCCACCACCGCGAAGCCCTTGCCCATGTCGCCCGCACGCGCCGCCTCGATCGTCGCATTGAGCGCGAGGAGGTTGGTCTGGCTCGCGATGTCGTTGATCAGGTCGATGATCTCGCCGATTCGCTGGGCGTTGTCGGCAAGGGTCTTGATCGCCACCCCGGCGGTTTCGGCCTGGTGCGCGGCACGATCGGCGACGCTGGCGGAGTGGGCGACCTGCTTGCCGATCTCGTTGATCGAGGCCGCCAGTTCCTCGGTCGCGGACGCGACGGTCTGGACGTTGGACGAAGCCTCCTCGGCAGCGGACGCGACGTGGGTCGCCTTGGTGCTGGTTTCGGCCGCCGTGCTCGCCATCTGGCCCGACGCCGCCTGAAGCTCGGCCACCGCCGCCGCGACCCGCTCGATCACGTGGCCGACGCTGCTCTCGAATTCGTCGGCAAGCTGGTCCATCGCGGCGCGCCGATCGGCTTCCGCTTGGCGCTTCTGCGCCGCGCTCGCGGCTTCGAGTTCCTTGACCTTGATCGCGTTGTCCTTGAACACCTGCACCGCCTCGGCCATGTCGCCGAGTTCGTCCTTGCGACCGCGCGCCGGAACCTCGGTCTTGAGGTTGCCGCCCGCGAGGTCGCGCATCGCGCCGGTCATCCGCCGCACCGGAATCGAAATACCGCGCCCGATCACCGTGCCCGACGCCACCGCGATCAGGAGCGCGATCGCCGCGAGCCCGAGGATGATCACGTTGTTCCGGTCGATCGCACCGATGGACTCGCTCAGGGTGGAGGCGAGATTGACGTCCTGGCGCTGGCGGATCTCGGCGAGCTTGGCCGCGAACGCCTCCGCCTTGGGCGTCATCCGGGTTTCCGCCGCCAGCTTGATCTCGTTGCGTTGCGCCACCACCCGGTCGAACGATTGCTGGTAGCGGCCGGCATCCTCGACCATGCCGCGCGCCTGATCGCGGAGCGCCGGATTCGGCATCAACGCGGGCAACCGCCCGGCCTGCTCGATGAAGCGCGCCATCGAGGCGCGCATCGACGCCGCGACTTTCGGGTCGGGAGTCCGGAGGAAGCGCACCACGTCGAAGCGGGTCGACATCAGGGCTTCGAGCGCCCCGCCGGTGAGCGCCGACGCCTCGTACGCGCCCATCTCGTCGGTGCGGGTCTTGATCTCGATCAGTCCGGTGTAGAGCCTGGGGCCCACCATCCCGATGCCGCTCGCCACTTCCTTGTCGTTGGCGGCGTTGAGGTCGGCGACCTTGGCGAACTCGGCGGCATAATCGGCGACCGCGATCACGCCCTGCTCCAGCAGCGCACGACGCTCGGCATTGCGGGTCAAGCCGACGAGTTCTTGAACCCGGTCATGGATGAACTTCAGATGATCGTGGATTTGCTGGGCCGGCATCTGGTCGGAAGCGGCGACGAACAGCGTCACGTCGCCCTGGACGTCGGCAAGGGCTTCGCTGATCTTCGCAATCCGCGAGCTGTTTGCCGAGACCCTGGCATACTCGCTGATTTCGCCGCGAAAACGCGCGCCGTTGAGGTACGCCGAAGCCGCGACGACGCCGATCAATGCGGTGATGATTGCAAAGCCGCAGAGAATCCGCGTCCCGATCCGGTAGTTGCCCATCCTCAGCATCAGCCCATCCCCCGATGTTTTACCACGTCATCCAAATGGCGCAGAAGCTGCCATGTGGGACGATCGGCCTGGGATACGATGGTGAACCCGTCGGAGAGAACTACTCAATCGGGAATTTGGATGCATCACACCCGCGTACGCTGTACATCAGGTAGATCGCTGTTTCCCAAACGGAATAATTTTCGTCGCGGCAGCGACTATCTGTGGTTGATTTTTCCGGGAAGCACGCCCCACCCCAATGGGCCGGAGAGACTCGTGGCCCACGCCTCCCGGGCGAGCGAATAAATTCCATTCTCTTTTTGCGGGTGCCCGCCATTTACGCCAAGGCGACGCCCTTAACCTGGGCGAAGACCGTCTCGCCCGGCGCGACACCGAGTACGTCGCGCGACTTGCGGCTGATCCGGGACAGCAGCCGCGCGCCCTCTCCCGCCGTTCCGAGGGCGAGGACGAGGGTGGCCTGATGGCCGTCGTCGTCCAGAATCTCCACGATCCTGACGGGCAATATGTTCAAGATCGAGGTATTTTCCGGTGCGACGCGGCAGATGCTGACGTCGTCGGCCTTGATCCGCAAGCGGCGGCGCATCCCCGGCTCGGCATTGCCCGCAGGCATCAGGATTTCCGCACCCGCAACCGTGACGCGGGCGAGGCCATAGGCCGCGTCGACTTCGGCCACCCGTCCCTCGATCACCGCGGCCGCTCCGGCGCGGCGGCTGAGGGGTAGGTCCCCCGCCGCCAGCATGGCGTGCAAATCCCCGGCACCGGTTACCCGCCCCCGCTCCAACAGAACGAGGTGATCCGCCAATCGCTCCACCTCCCCCATGTCGTGGGTGACGTAGATCACCGGGATGGATAAAACATCGTGAAGCCTTTCGAGATAGACGAGAATCTCGCTTTTCCCCTCGCGATCCAACGCCGAGAGCGGTTCATCCATAAGTAGGAGACGAGGTTGGCTGAGGAGGGCCCGGCCGATCGCCACGCGCTGGCGTTCGCCGCCCGAGAGCCGCGCCGGAGCGCGATCGAGCAGGCCGCCCAGGCCGAGCAGCGACACCACCTCGGCCAACGCCACTCCCCGGTCGGCGGCGCGGCGCTGGCCGAAGGTCAAATTCCCGGTCACCGACAGGTGGGGGAACAGGCTGGCTTCCTGGAACACGTAGCCGACGGCGCGGCGATGCGGCGGCACGAAGCGGGTCGCGTCCTGCCAGACCTCGTCGCCGAGGGCGAATTCGCCGCCGAGGCGTTCCAGCCCGGCGACGCAGCGAAGCGCGGTGGTCTTGCCGCACCCCGAAGGGCCGAACAGCGCGGTCACGCCCCGTCCCGGCGCGACGAAACCGACGTCGAAATCGAAGCTGCCCAGCCGCCCCGCGAACTGCGCCCGGATCTCGCTCATCGCAACCGCCGCCGCAGGCGCTTCTCGATCAGGGTCATCGCGAGAATGACGCTGAACGCGAACGCCAGCATCAATGTCGAAAGCCGATGCGCCTCGGCCCACTGGAGGGTCTCGACATAATCGAGGATCGACATCGACAGCACCTTGGTCTGACCGGGAATGTTGCCGCCGATCATCAGCACCACGCCGAACTCGCCGATGGTGTGCGCAAATCCGAGGATCGCGCCGGTGAGAATGCCCGGGCTCGCGAGCGGCAGCGCGACGGTGAAGAACGCGTCGAGGGGATGGGCGCGCAGCGTCGCCGCGACTTCCATCGGCCGCTCGCCCGCCGCCTCGAAGGCGTTGCGGATCGGATTGACGACGAACGGCATGGAGTAGACCACCGAGCCGACCACCAGCCCGGGGAAGGTGAACGCCAGCGGCGCGATGCCGAGCGGCGCGAGCGCGGCGGTGAGCGGCCCCTGCGGGCTCATCGCGACCAGGAGGTAGAAGCCGAGCACGGTGGGCGGCAGCACCATCGGCAGCGCCACCACCGTCGCCACGCCTTCCTTCAGCCGGTTGGGGCTTTTCGCCAGCCACCAGGCCAGGGGAGTTCCCGCCACCAGCAGCACCAGGGTACTGACGGTGGCGAGCTGGACGGTGAGGAGGATGGTGTCGATCATGCCGCCGCGTTCCGATGCCTAGTCGCGCACACCGTAGCCGTACTTGGCCAGCACCGCCAGGGCCTCGGGCGACTTCAGGTAGGCGAGGAATGCCGAAGCCGTCGGATTGGTCGCGCCTTTCTTCAGCAGCACCGCGTCCTGGTAGATCGGCTGGTAGAGCGCCTGCGGCACCACCCAACGCGACCCGTTGGGGTCGAGGTTGACCTGCGACAGCGCGACGAAGCCGAGCTGGGCGGCCCCGGTGGCGACGAACTGGTGCGCCTGGGAGATGTTGTTGCCCTGCACGATCTTGGGTTCGAGAGCTTCGTACAAACCGAGCTTCTTCAGGGTTTCCACCGCAGCCGCGCCGTAGGGCGCGGCCTTCGGGCTGGCG
This sequence comes from Rhodospirillum sp. UBA1311, assembly GCA_002307145.1. Classification (GTDB taxonomy): domain Bacteria; phylum Pseudomonadota; class Alphaproteobacteria; order Rhodospirillales; family Rhodospirillaceae; genus Oleispirillum. The sequence goes on from DBTR01000044.1 coordinate 25,868, forward strand.
ATCGAGAGCTTGGCGAACTGGCCCGACTTCAGCACCTCGCCGTTCGCGTCGACGAGGCCCGGGGTCGCGCTCCACAACACCAGCTTGCCGACCGCGTAGGTGAAGTGGGAGCCGGGCACGCCATACCCCTCCTGCTCCGCCGCCACCGGACGCTCGTCGTCGGCGGCGAAGAAGGCGTCGAACGGCGCACCCTGGGTGATCTGGGTATAGAGCTGGCCGGTGGAACCGAAGCTGAACTCGACGGTATCGCCGGTGCTCTTGGCGAACGCCGCGCCGATTTCCTTGGCGGGGGCAGTGAAGTTGGCGGCGACGGCGACCAGGGCGCTGCCGGCAAACGCCGGCGATGCGCCGAGGACGAGGCCGACGACGGCGGCGGCAAGCCATTTCACGAACATCATCATCTCTCCTTCGGGTCGGTTTTTTTATTCGATCGCAAGAATCACGTGGGAGGCCTTGATCAACGCGCAGGCCTTGTCGCCCGGGTTGAGGCCGAGGTCGAAGGCGCTCTCCTTGGTGACGATCGCGGCGATCGTCTTGCCTTCGCCGATATCGAGGACGATCTCGCTGTTGACCGCGCCGTCCTCGCGCCTGAGCACGGTGCCGTAGAGCTTGTTCCGCGCCGAGATCTTGCCGACCTCATCGGCGGGCGCGATCAGGACGAAGCTCGACTTGATCAACGCCACCACCGCCACGCCGGGCGCGAGGCCGAGTTCCTTGACGCTCATGTTGGTGACGATCACCGCGAGCTTGACCCCGTCGGCGAGATGCAGACTGACCTCGGCGTTGACCGCGCCGGGGGTGACGACGTCCACGGTGCAGCGCAATGCGTTGCGGGCACTGGTTTTCATGGCGAGACTCCGAAGCAGGCGAGACGCGCGCGGCACGCCCTTGGCGACGAGCCGATCTTCGAGATCGGCCATCACCAGGGCCAGCTCGGCCTCGATCAGGTGAAAGGCGGCGATGAGTTCCTCGCCTTGCGGCGTGAGGCGGGCGCCGCCGCCGTGACGCCCCCCGGGTTGGGCGACGACGACCGGCGCGGCGAACAGGTTGTTGAGCGCGTTCACGCCGTCCCACGCCGCCTTGTAGGACAGGCCGACGGCGCGGCCCGCCGCCGAGATCGAGCCGGTGTCGCGCACCGCTTCGAGCAGCGCGACCCGCTCCGCGCCGACCCGGCTCAGCGTGTCTCCGGCGATGGTGAACTGGGGGACGAGGCGGGTTCGGGTCATCCACGGCTCCGGCGTCTTGCGTTATACCGTCAAAGTATATAACGCCTCCATGGGGCCTCACAACGATCGGCGTGTCAAATGGAATTTGGGTTTGTCGCCACCCCTCAAGCGGCGCAGACTCCACATCCAGAGGCTTGCGAAACTCCGAGGCGCCGCGATGCGACAACTCCCCGACCAACCGGACCCGCCACACCGTCCCGCCCGGGACGCCGTCGCTTGATCGGGCGCGCGGCGGGCGTCGCCTCGGTCTTCAACCTCCCTCGCGCGGTCGCGCCGGTGGTCGGCCTCGGCGCGTTCCTCAAGGCGACGGTGACCACGATGCGGGACCGGGAGGCGCGCACTTCGACGGTGATCGGCGACCTCGGCACGCCCGAGGCGGTCGCGGTGCTGTTCGCGACGACGGCGGCGTTCCGCGACGACCTCGGCGTACCCCCGGTGCTCGTCGCCCACGACCTCCACCCGGATTTCGTCTCGACCCGACTCGCCCTGGCGCAGGGCCTGCCGACCCTCGCGGTGCAGCACCACCACGCCCACGTCGCGGCGGTCGCCGCCGAAAACGCCCACCTCGGCCCGCTGCTCGGCCTCGCGCTCGACGGCTTCGGCCTCGGCCCCGGGGGCGCGAGCTGGGGCGGCGAACTGCTGGCGGTGGACGGCGCGACCTTCCGCCGGATCGGCCACCTCGCCGACCTCGCCCAGCCCGGCGGCGATATCGCCGCGCGCGAACCCTGGCGCATGGCAGCCGCCGTGCTGTACCGCCTCGGGCAGGGCGAGGCGATCGCCGCGCGGTTCGCCGCGCAGCCCGCCGCCGCGCTGCTGGCGCGGATTCTCGCGCGCGACGTCAATTGCCCGCCGACCAGCAGCGCCGGGCGGCTGTTCGACGCCGCCTGCGGGCTGCTCGGCATCTGCCCGGTGGCGAAGTTCGAGGGCGAAGCGCCGATGGCGCTCGAAGCCCTGGTGCGCCACCCCCGTGCGATGGACGGCGGCTGGACCCTTATCGACGGGGTGCTCGATTTCCTGCCGGTATTGTCGGAGTTGCGGGCGAACGACCCCGCCGACGGCGCGGACCTGTTCCACGGCACCCTGATCGCGGGATTGGCCGAGCTTGCCGCCTGGGGCGCGGATGCCACCGGGTTGCGCACCGTCGGCCTGAGCGGCGGCTGCTTCCTCAACCGGGTGCTGCGCGAAGGCCTGGTCGCGGCGCTGCGCGAACGCGGCCTCGTGCCGCTGCTCCACGCGCGGTTCTCGCCGGGGGACCCGTGCATCAGCTTCGGCCAGGCCTGGATCGCGGCGCAGGCGGCGGAAGGCGGCGGCTTCAGCCGCTGAACCCCGCCCAGTCGCGGATGAAGGCCGCGACCGCGTCCGGATCGCCGAGGTCGAGCCCCGGCACCGTCAGTCCCGCGAGCGGCGCGTCGGACGCGACCGCGACGACGTTCGGATCGCAAGGCCAGAGCGCGGGCTTGCCGAGCGACGGGCGATGCACCTCGATCTTGGCGATCGGGTCCGACTTGAATCCCTCGACCAGCAGCAGGTCGCACGGCGACATCCGCGCCGCCAGGGCTTCGAGCGGCAGGTCGGCGTCCGCGCCTTCATGAACCAACATCCAGCGTCGCGGCGTGGCGAGCATCACCTCGCGCGCGCCGCTGCGGCGATGGCGGTCGGAATCCTTGCCCGGCTGATCGACCGCGACGTCGTGATGCGTGCCCTTGAGGGTCGAGACCACGAGGCCGCGCGCGACGAGGCAGGGGATCACCGCGGTGATCAGGGTGGTCTTGCCGGAGCCGCTCCAGCCCGCGATGCCGAGGATTTTCATCAGCAGATCCTGGGCAGCTGAATTCCGGCGAGCCAGTCGACGATGCGCCGCCCGCCGAACGCGGTTTCCATCACCACGAGGCGGTCGGCGTCGGCGACGACGCGCCCGACGATCGCCGACTGCGCACCGAGCGGATGCGAACGCATCGCCGCGAGCAGATCGGCGGCGCACTCGCCGGGACAGATCGCGATCAGCTTGCCCTCGTTGGCGGAATAGAGCGCGTCGAGGCCGAGGAGTTCGCACGCGGCGCGGACTTCGGCGCGGATCGGGATCGCGGCCTCGTCCAGCACCATGCCGACGCCCGACTGTGTCGCGAGTTCGTTGAGGGTGGTAGCGAGTCCGCCGCGCGTCGGGTCGCGCAGGCAGGCGATCCCCGGCACCGCCGCGATCATCCGCGCGACCAGTCCGTGCAGCGCCGCCGAATCCGACTTCAGCGTGGTCTCGAAGCCAAGGCTTTCGCGTTGGCTCAGCACCGCCATGCCGTGGTCGCCGATCGTGCCGTTGACCAGGATCGCGTCGCCGGGCCGGGCGCGGTCGCCGCCGATCGCAATCCCTGGAGGCACCCGGCCGATGCCGGTGGTGTTGATGAAGATGCCGTCGCCCTTGCCCTTCTCCACCACCTTGGTGTCGCCGGTGACGATCGGCACGCCCGCCTCGCGGCTCGCCGCCGCCATCGAGGCGACCACCCGCCGCAGGTCGGCGAGCGGCAGGCCTTCTTCGAGGATGAAGGCGGAGGAGAGGTACATCGGCACCGCGCCCGCCATCGCGACGTCGTTGATCGTGCCATGCACCGCGAGCGAGCCGATATCGCCGCCGGGGAAGACCATCGGCGAGATCACGTAGCTGTCGGTGGTCATCACCATCCGCCCGGGTGCGGCGTCGAACTGCGCCTGGTCGTTCATCTGGCCGAGGATCGGGTTGTCGAAGGCGGCGACGAACAGCTCGTCGATGAGCTGCGCCATGGCGCGGCCGCCGCTGCCGTGCGAGAGGTCGATCCGGCCGTGGTCCCAGTCGATCGCGGGCCCGGGGGGAAGCCTGTTGCTCATGCCGTCTCCTTGCCGCGATGGCGGGCGCGGCCGTAGGCCCATTCGGCGGCGCACGCGCCCTCCGAGGAGACCATGCAGGCGCCGATGGGGTTGTCGGGGGTACAGCCGGTGCCGAACAGGCGGCAGTCGGCGGGGCGGGCAAGGCCGCGCAGGATCGCGCCGCACCGGCACGCGGTCGGCGGCTCGGCCTCGGGCTCGGGGAGGGAAAAGCGCCGCTCGGCGTCCCACGCCGCGAATTCGGGGCGGAGGCGGATGCCGCTCGCGGGCAACTGGCCGAGGCCGCGCCATGCGAAGGTCTCGCGCGACTCGAACACCCGCGCCATCAGGCCCTGGGCATGCCGGTTGCCGTCTTCGGTGACGCCCCGGGTGAACTGGTTCTCGATCTCGCCGCGCCCCGCGTTCGCCTGCCGCACCAGCATCAGGATCGCCTGCAGCACGTCGAGGGGCTCGAAGCCGGTGATCACCACCGGCTGGCCGTAGTCGCGCGGGAATCGGGCGAAGGCGCGGCTGCCGGTCACCGCCGAGACATGCGCCGGGCCGATGATCCCATCCAGCCGCAACGCGCCGCCTTGCGCCTCCGGGCTGTCGAGGATCGCCGCGATCGCGGGCGGCGTCAGCACATGGTTGCAGAACACCGAAAAGTTCGCGAGTCCGAGGCGCTCCGCCTCAAGCACGACGACCGCCGTCGGCGGCGTGGTCGTCTCGAACCCGACCGCCAGGAAAACCACCTGACGGTCGGGCGAGGCCTGCGCCAGCTTCACCGCGTCCATGGGGGAATACACGACGCGGATATCGGCGCCTTCGGCCTTGGCCTTCAACAAGCTCCGGCGGTGCGAGCCGGGCACCCGCAATACGTCGCCGTAGGTACACAAGGTCACGCCCGGCTGGCCCGCGAGCGCGATCGCGGCATCGATCCGGCCGATCGGCAGAACGCACACCGGGCAACCCGGGCCGTGAACCATCCGGATGTTGGCGGGCAGCAGGTCCTCGATCGCGTAGCGGAAGATCGCGTGGGTGTGGCCGCCGCAAAACTCCATGAACGCGTAGGACCGCTCCGGCCGCGCCTCGGCCCCGATCACCCGCGCGATCCGCAATGCCACGTCGCGGTCGCGGAATTCGTCGACGAGAATCATCGCGCCTCCAGCCCGGCGATCTCGGCGAGCAGCGCGAGAGTCTCCCGCGCCCGCTCCGGGTCGATCTTCGACAGCGCGAACCCGACGTGGACGAGAACGAAATCGCCCACCGCCACGTCGCCCGCCAGCAACGCCACCGAAACCTCCTTGCGCACGCCTTCGTACTCGGCGAGGGCGACGTCGCCCGGCCGGAGTTCGACCACGATCATCGGCAAGCCGAGGCACATCGGCGTCAGGCTCCGAGCAGGGGACGGAGGGTAGCGCGGCGACCGACGATCCAGTCGAACCAGCGCTCCATGCCGAGGCCGGTGGTCGCCGAAACCGCGATCACCTCGATCGACGGGTTGACGCGGCGCGCGAAACCGACGGCGCGCTCGATATCGAAATTACAGTGCGCGAGAAGGTCGACCTTGTTGATCAGAACCAGGCTCGCCGCCGCGAACATGTCGGGGTACTTCAACGGCTTGTCGTCGCCCTCGGTGACCGAGAGAATCGCCACCTTGGCGGCCTCGCCGAGGTCAAACGCGGCGGGGCAGATCAGGTTGCCGACGTTCTCGATGAACAGGATGCCGTTTTCGGGCAACGGCAAGGCGGCGAGCGCGCGCTTCACCATCGGCGCGTCGAGGTGGCAGCCCTTGCCGGTATTCACCTGGATCGCGGGAACTCCGGTCGCCTGGATCCGCTCGGCATCGAAGCTGGTTTCCTGGTCGCCCTCGATCACCGCCTGCGGCAGCCGCGCCTTCAACGCCTCGACGGTCTTGCACAGCAGCGTCGTCTTGCCCGAGCCGGGGCTCGAAACCAAGTTGAGCGCAAGCACGCCGTGCGCCATGAACATCGCGCGATTGTCCGCCGCGTGCCGCGCGTTGTCGGCGAGAATGTCCTGCTCGATCGCGATCACCCGATGGGTCGCAGCCTGATGGTGGTCGTGGTCGTGGTCGTGCGCGTGGCCATGATCATGGGTGTGGCCGTGGGCATGATCGTGGTCGTGCGCATGGTGATGGAGGGTGCCTTCGCCGCAGCCGCAAGTCACGCACATCTTCCCTACTCCTGGAGTCGATCCGGGCCTTCAAGGCAAAATCCCGATGGCCGCCGAAGAAACTATAAGGGGAGGCCTCCCAAAAATCCACGATCAATATTTATCTAAACTTGTTTATGCGCTACAATAACCATGAAAATCGCACCGATAAACGTGCCTTATCGGCGGATTACATATTTCTATCTCTCTATTGTGTCGAATTCCATTCTGAGATCCATTTGACGGCCCGACCCCGCGAACTCCCGAAGGAATTGATTATGTAATTGTTTTTATGTAGTTTTATTGGAATAATTTGGCTTTTTCACAGTTTGGCGTAAAATTCTTCGGCGACGCTGCCGCCAGATCCCGAAATGTATCCACTAAGTCAATTCGCAAGTTATGCAGATATATCGAAATTTTCGACCAGACAATCAGTGAGGTTCCTTCCGTGACCACCACCCCGGCGAAACGCCCCGCAACCATCACCCTCGACGATCTCCTGACCCGAATCGCCAATACCTACTCCTGCGTCGCCGCACCCGAAGCGATTCCGCTGCGCGCCGCCCTCGGACGCGTCCTCGCGGATCGCATCGTCTCGGCGAGCCGCATCCCGTCGTTCGACAATTCCGCCGTCGACGGCTGGGCGGTGCGGGTCGCGGACCTCGGCGACGGGCCGCGCGCGTTGCCGATCGGCGGGAGGATCGCGGCGGGGCACCCGCTCGCGGGCGGTATCCGCCCCGGATTCGCCTACCGGATCTTCACCGGTGCGCCGGTCCCCGCCGGGCTCGACGCCGTCGCGATGCAGGAAGACTGCACCGCCGACGCCGAGACGGTCGCCATCCCCGCGATGCGGCTCGGTGAAAACCTGCGCCGCGCCGGGGAAACCATCGAGATCGGCCAGACCGCGCTCAAGGCCGGATGCCGCCTGCGGGCGCAGGAAATCGGCCTCGCCGCGATGCTTGGATTCGCCGAACTCCCGGTACGCCGCCGCCTGCGCGTCGCGATGTTCTCGACCGGCGACGAACTCCGCGAAGTCGGGACTCCGCTCGACCCGGGCTGCATCTACGATTCCAACCGCCACACCCTGTTCGGGCTTCTCGACGCCCTGGGCTGCGACATCACCGACCTCGGCATCGTCGCCGACACCCCGGACGCGGTCCGCGACGCGATGACGCGCGCCGCGCGCGGCCAGGACCTGGTGATCACCACCGGCGGCGCATCGGTGGGCGAGGAAGACCACATCAAGACCGTCCTCGCCGAACTCGGCGAAATCACCCAGTGGAAAGTGGCGATCAAGCCCGGCAAGCCGGTGGTGCTCGGGCGGATCGGCGACACGCCGTTCGTCGGCCTGCCCGGCAATCCGGTCTCGGTGATGGTGACCTTTCTCCTCGTCGCGCGGCCGATCGTCGCGCGCCTCGGCGGCCTCGACCTCGCACCGCCGCAGCGCTACCCCCTGCCCGCCCTGTTCGCCCTGGCGAAGAAAGGTGGACGACGGGAGTTCCGCCGCGCCGCGGTGGTGGTCCGCGACGGCCGGATCGGCGTCGACCTGCTGCACAGCGAGTCCTCGGCGGTGCTGACCTCGATGACCGTGGCCGACGGACTGATCGACCTCCCCGAGCCCGGCGTCGAGATCGCTCCCGGCGACATGGTGTGGTTCCTGCCGCTTCGGGAATTGCAGCCATGACCCGGCCGCGCTGGACGCCCTCGCCGCTGGCTGACGGACTCGCGGATTTTCTCGCGCTCCGCCCGGCGTCGGTGGGCGCGGCGATCCTCGCGGGCGGGCACGCGCGGCGCTTCGGCGGTGGCGACAAGGGCCTCCGGACCGTCGGCGCGACCGCGATGCTGGAACGGGTGCGGCAAGCCCTCGAACCCCAGGCGGCGAAAACCGTCCTGAGCGCGAACGGCGACGCCCGGCGCTTCGCCGCCCTCGGCCTGCCGGTGGTCGCCGACGATCCGGCGTATTCCGGGCCGCTCGCGGGCCTGCTCGCCGCGCTCGAATGGGCGGAGGCGGAAGGGTTGCGCTGGCTCCTCTGCGTTCCCGCCGATACGCCGTTCCTGCCCGCCGACCTCGTGCTGCGCCTCGCCTGCGGCCTCGGGGCGAACGCCGCCGCGATCGCCGCCTCGGGCGGACGCCGGCATCCCGTGATCGGGTTGTGGCCGGTGGCCGCGCTCGGCCGCCTCCGCGACCACCTCGCCGCAACCGGCGGCGGCGCAATCGAGGCCTTCGCCGAGCGCCTCGGCACCGCGACGGTGGCGTGGCCCATTCTCCCCGTCGATCCGTTCCTCAACGTCAACACCCCGGCGGATCGCAGCGACGCCGAACGCGCCTGCGACGCCTGGGCGGTGCGCGCGGGCGCGGTGGTGCTGGAAGACGGCGCCTCCTCCGAGGCGTTGCTGGGCCAGTTCACCGCCTGGGCGACAGCGCGCGGCCTCTCCCTCGGCGGCCTGCTGCAGCGCGGCGGACGCGCGGATAAGAGCGGCGATGCCGAAATCGTGATGGTCGACATCGCCACCGGCGCGACCATCCCGATCATGCAGAAGCTCGGGCGCGACGCGATCTGCGCCATCGATACCGGCGCGATCGCGACCGCGTCGATGGTCTTGCGTCGCGCGATCGTGGACCGCCCCGACGTCGTCGTGGTCAACAAGTTCGGTTATCTCGAAGCCGACGGCGGCGGCCTCGTCGACGAAATGCTCGCGGTGATGGCGGAAGGCCTGCCGCTCGTCACCGCCGTGGCGGACAAACGGGTGGCGGCGTGGCTCGACCGCTGCGGCGGCCAGTGCGAGCTTTTGCCCCCCGACCTCGCCGCGCTCCAGGCGTGGTGCGACCGCCAGGCGGCGATCGCGCTCGCCTGACCTCAGCCGCCGGGTAGCGGCTCGGGCCGGTCGCGCAGGGAATGGCCGGGGATCCATTCGCTGTCGCCCGCGAGATAATGCTCCTGCTTCCAGATCGGCGAGCGGTGCTTGACCTCCTCGATCACGTAACGGCAGGCGGCGAAGGATTCCTCGCGGTGCCCCGAGCCCACGGCGATCACCACGCTGATCCCGCCGATGTCGAGCCGTCCCTTGAAATGCTCCAGCCAGACGTCGAGTTCGCCACCCCAACGCGCCTGAACTTCCTCGGCGATCGCGCGGAAGGTGTTCACCACCAGGGCGTCGAACGCGTCGTAGCTCACTCCGCCCACCGGCTTGTCGAGGTTGGTGTTGCGCACCTTGCCGATGAAGGTGCAGACCGCGCCGTGGCCCGGGTCGTCGAGGAACGCGAGCGCCGCGTCGCACGAGAGGGGGGTCTCGCACACCGCCACATGAATCCGGCCCATGTTCAGCCTCCGCAAATCGGGGGAAGGACGGCGACCGCCGCGCCGTCGGCGAGAACGGTGTCGTCGTCGAGAATTTGCCGCTCGTCGGCGAACGCCGAAACCGCGAGCAGTTCGGCGTCGGCGAAGCTCGGGAAGCGGCTTCGCAACTCCCGCTCCAGCAGGCCGCGCACCTGCGCCAGGGTGGCCCCGGCGGGCGCGGTCAGGCACAGCGTCTTGCCGCCGGTATAGGGGCGAAACGCACCGAACAGGGTCATGGTCAGGCTGATGGTGTCGGTCATTTGTGGGTTCCCTCGTCGTGCTTCTTGCCCGCGATGGTATCGAGAAGATGGGGAATCAGGGGCAACAGGCAGGCGATCCCCTGCGTCACCGCCTTGGTGCTGCCCGGCAAGGCGACCACCAGGGTCTGGCCGATCGTCGCCGCCAGCGAGCGGCTGCTCCACGAATTCCGGGTGAAATCCGCGCCGTTCTTGCGCAGAAGTTCGCCGATTCCGGGGATTTCCCGGGTCGCGACGCGACGGATCGCCTCGGGCGTCACGTCGCGCGGCGCGATGCCGGTGCCGCCGGTGGTGAGGATCAAGTCCGGAGCTTTTTCCGCCGCCAGCGCCACCAGCGCCGCCGCGATCATCGCCTCGTCGTCGGGAATCACCTGGGTCGAGATCACCTCTGCCCCCGCCCCGGTCAAGGCCTCGGCGAGGATCAGCCCGGATTTGTCGGCGTAGACCCCCGCCGCCGCGCGGTCGCTCAGGGTCACCACCGCCGCGCGGCATCCGGCGAGCGGCGGCGGCGCGTCGAGGTGCAGCTCCTCGCGCAGCCACGCGGGCGCGCCTTCCGGACAGATCCAGACACCGCTCTTGCCGCCGGTTTTCACCAGCAGCCGGGCGTCGGAAATCGTCAGCGCCGGCTCGATCATCTTGGTCAGGTCGTAGATCGTCAGCAGCGCCGACGACACCCCGGCCATCGCCTCCATCTCCACGCCGGTCTTGGCGAAGGCGGAAACCAGGCAATGGACGGTGATGGAATGTCGCGCCGCGTCGAGAACGTGGGTGACCCGCACCCGGTCGAGGGGGAGCGGATGGCAGAGGGGGATCATGTCGCTGGCGCGCTTGGCGCCCTGGATTCCGGCGACCTCGGCGAGCATCAGGGCGTCGCCCTTCGGGAGCCGCCGCTCCGCGATCATCGGGAACGCCGCCGCGCCGACCCGGATCGTCCCTTCGGCGACCGCAAGGCGATGCGTCGGCGCTTTTTCGCCGACGTCGATCATACGAAAGGAGGAGCTGGTCATGACGTACCCTTGACTGGAGATTGCGGGCGAAGGCGGGCGGATTTCGGGGCCGCGACGCCGCCGCGAGACGCCGGAACCGGAGAGAGCTTCGCCCCCGCCCGGCCTCGCCGAAACGGCGCGAAAAGCCGCGCGAATGGAGCCGCGTTTCCCCAGTGGAAATATACCATAACCCCCTGATTCCCCGGTAATCGGAATTCCCGTTTTCCACCCGGATCGGGCCCGGAATTCCGCGCGTTTCGGGCGGTTTTTCCGGGCCGAAACCCCTTCTTCCCCGACGGCGGAAATGGTATGTTTGGACCCCTTCTTCCGGCGGTGGAACCGATCCGCCCAGAACGCGGATTCCGAGCCGTTGAGCCGATGCGCATCCTAGGAATTTCCGGGTTTTCCCCCGACGCCGCCGTCGCCCTGGTCCAAGATGGCCGGATCGTCGCCGCCGTGCAGGAAGAGCGCTTCAGCCGCCGCAAGTTCGACCTGGGCTTCCCCGCCGCCGCATTGCGCCACGTCCTCGCCGAAGCGGGTTGCGCGCTCGCCGAAATCGACCGGGCCGCGTTTTTTCGCGCGCCCGCGCCACCCGCGTTGCGCACCGCGCTCCTGGCCTTCGACCCGGGCTTCGACGCCCTGCGCCTGACCGCCGTCGACCACCACCTCGCGCACGCCGCATCGGGGTTTTTCCCGTCGCCGTTCGCGACCGCCGCAATTCTCAGCCTCGACGGCGCGGACGACGCGACCGCAACCTCCCTCGCCCTCGGCAACGGCAACACTCTCGGGATCGAAACCCGTGTCGCCTCGCCCCATTCCCTCGGCCTGCTCTATTCCGCCTTCGCGGCCTATCTTGGGTTCAAGCCGAACTCCGGCGAATACAAGATGATGGGCCTCGCCCCCTACGGCACGCCGCGCTTCGCCGCGCGCATCCGCGACGAAATCGTCGAGATCGCGGCGGACGGCGGCATTCGCCTCGCCGTCGCGGCGCCGGACGCCGACGCCGCGCGGCGTTCGCTCCAGCACAGGCTCGCCACGGTATTCGGCCAGCCGTCGCGGGTCTCGGACGACGCACCGCCGACCGGCTTCCACGCCGACGTCGCCGCCTCGATCCAGGCGGTCGTCAACGCCGTCGTCGTCGCCCTCGCGCGCGACGCGCGACGCCGCACCGGCGCGCGCAATCTCTGCCTCGCGGGCGACGTCGCGCTGAACTCGGTGGCCAACGGCGAAGTGGTGCGCGAAGGGATTTTCGACGCCGTGTGGATTCAGCCGGCCGCCGGCAATGCCGGGGCGGCGCTCGGCGCGGCGCTCGCCGACTATCATCTCGGCCACGGCGGCGCCCGCTCGGTTTCCGCCGGACGGGACGGGATGCGTGGCGGTTGCCTCGGCCCGGGCTTCGCCGACGCCGACGTCGCGGCCCGACTTGCGGCGTGCGGCGCACGCTTCCGGGCTCTGCCCGAGGCCGAATTGATCGCCGCCGCCGCCGACGCCCTCGCGGCGGGACACTGCGTCGCCTGGATGCAGGGGCGGATGGAATTCGGCCCCCGCGCCCTCGGCGCGCGCTCGATCTTGTGCGACCCGCGCCTCCCCGACGCGCGCCGCCGCCTGAACCGCGAGGTCAAGTTCCGCGAGGATTTCCGCCCGTTCGCGCCGTCGGTGCTGGCCGAGGACGCGGCTTCGTGGTTCGAACTCGACGGCGATTCGCCCTACATGCTGCTGGTCGTGCCGGTGCGGGATCGGGACGCGATTCCGGCGGTCGCCCACGTCGACGGCTCGGCGCGGGTGCAGACCGTCGACGCCGGAATCCAGCCGCGCTTCCACACGTTGCTCACTGCATTCAAGGCGCGTACCGGCTGCGGCGTCCTGGTCAACACCAGTTTCAACGTGCGCGGCGAGCCGATCGTCTGCTCCCCCGAGGATGCGTTCCGCTGCTTCATGGGATCGGATATCGACGTGCTGGTGGCGGGCAACTGCATCCTCGAAAAGGCCGGGCAGACCGTGGCGGCGGCTCCCGGCCACCGCGCCAGCTTCGCCCCCGATTGACCTCAGCCGCCGGTCGTATTCATCGTCCGCCGCACCGATGGCGGCGCCTTCGGCCGGATACTGAAGGCGTGCCCCGCGGGCTTGCGGGCGATCGCGTCGGCGATCGTCCGCATCAGGAGGTCGTCGCAAGGGGAGGCGCGCATCGGGCCGCGCAGATCGACGGTTTCGTCGTGGCCGAGGCAGAGCGCCAACTGGCCGGTGCAGGTGACGCGAACCCGGTTGCACGACCCGCAGAAGCGATGGCTCACCGCGCGGATGAAGCCGAGACGGCCGCCGGTTTCGGCGACGCGGACATATTCGGCGGGCCCGGCGGTGCGCTCGGGCACGTCGACGAGAGTGAAGCGCGCGGCGATCCGGGCGCGGACTTCGGTCAACGGCAGGTAGGAGTCGACGCAACCACCGATCGCGCCGAGCGGCATCATCTCGATCAGGGTGAGGTCCATGCCGCGCGCATGGGCGAACCTCATCAAGTCCTCGACCTGACCCGCGCCCATGTCTCGGCTCGCCACCGCATTGAGCTTGACCGCGAGACCGGCGTCGAGCGCGGCGTCGACGCCTTCCAGGACCCGGGAGAGCTTGCCGCACCGGGTGATCTCGGCGAACCGCGCCGGATCGAGGGTATCGAGCGAGACGTTCACCCGCCGCACCCCCGCCGCCCGCAATGCCGTGGCATAGCGCGCGAGCAGGGTGCCGTTGGTGGTCAGGGTGATTTCGTCGAGCATCCCGGTGGCGAGGTGGCGCGAGACGGCCTCGATCAACGACATCACGTTGCGACGCGCCAGGGGTTCGCCGCCGGTGAAGCGGATACGCCGCACGCCAAGACCGACGAACGCCGAACACATCCGCCCGAGTTCCTCAAGGCTGAGGACCTCCTCGCGCGGCACGAAGGTCACGTCCTCGCCCATGCAGTAGACGCAGCGGAGATTGCAGCGATCGGTCACCGACACCCGCAGATAGTCGATGGTCCGCCCGAACCGGTCGACCAGCGGCGCGCGGAGCGATGCCGGCTCGTCCGCATCCGGACGACGCAAGGCAACTTCGGGAGCGATCTCAACACCCATCGCGCGGGCATCCTTTCATGAAGGGCCGAAGCCGGAGAGTTTCCCGGCTTCGGCGCAATGCGGCGATCAGTGCGGAATGCTGCCGGGCCGGACCGCGGCCTCCGGCGCGAACCGGCCGAGCCCCTTGCGGAAGACCAGCCAATAGATTCCGCCGACCAGGATGCTGCCGCCGACGATGTTGCCGGCGGTGGCGAACACCAGATTGTGGAAGATCGACGACAAGGTCAACGCCGAGGCGTCGACGCCTTCGGGGAGGTGGCCGGTGACCTTCAACAGGTAGCCGAGGGTGAGGAAATACATGTTGGCGACGCAATGCTCGAAGCCGCCCGCGACGAAGCCCGAAATCGGCAGGATCATCGCGATGATCTTGTCGGCGACGGTCTTGCCGCCGTAGGCGAGCCAGACCGCGATGCAGACCATCAGGTTGCAGAGGATGCCACGGAAGAAGATCGTCGTGCCGTCGAGGCTGACCTTGCCGATCGCGGTCTTGAGCGACGCCGCTCCGACCAGCCCGTGATTCATGCTGGTATGGTCTGCGAGCATCACGATCACCACCAGGCCGATCGCGCCGACGGCGTTGCCCGCCCAGACGATGCCCCAGTTGCGCAGCAGCTGCGCCGAGGAAATCTTGCGGTCGGCCCAGGCGATCACCATCAGGTTGTTGCCGGTGAACAGCTCGGCGCCGCCGATCAGGACGATCGCGAGCCCGAGGGAAAACACCACGCCACCCAACACCCGCTGCGCCGCGAAGCCGAGGGTCGGATCGGACACCACCATCAGGTAGAACATCGCGCCGAGACCGATGGCGCCGCCCGCGATCACCGACAGGAGGAAGCAGGGAAGCGCCGCACGCTCCGCCTTCTTGATGCCGGTCTTGCAGGTGTTTTCCTCAATCTCCGCCGGAGTATACGCAACCGTACTCAACGCGCTCAGATTAGATGTCGTGCTGTCCATAGTGGCTCTCCTCGCGTTTTTTCCTCGTCTGGATAATCCCAATTCTGATCCGGTTCTTAAGGACCGGCGTTTTCGCCAAGTGCCGCGTAGGCGGTTTCGACGCGCCCGGCGACGAGGGCCCGATGCAGGTCCTCGACCGCTCGGCGGACCGGCTCCGTCATCGGGGCGAGAAATCGAATGTCCGCAGGCTGAATTCCGAGGAAGACGATCTCGGGGATCGTCTCCCGCAGGCTCGCGATGAGAAAGGTCAGGGGCAGGGTATGCGTGGTGAGGAGGAAATGCCGCGTCACCCGCGCCTCGTCGATGAAGCGGATTTCGCCGGGGGCCAGCCCCATGTCGGCGGCGTCGACCACCAGCACCCGCCGGGGCGCCGCGCCGCGCACCGCGTAGGTCAGGTTCTCCGGCTCCGCGCCGCCGTCGATCGCGATCCAGCCCGGCGCCGGGTCGGCCTCCAGCAGCTTGGCCAGCAGCGGCCCCGCGCCGTCGTCGCCGCGCATGTCGTTGCCGACGGTGAAGACGATTCCGGTCACGGCAACCGCCTCCCCATCAGGTAGATCGCCGG
>DBTR01000044.1:41548-42074 GCA_002307145.1 Rhodospirillum sp. UBA1311
GCCTCCCCATCAGGTAGATCGCCGGTTCCTGCTCGATCGCGGCGAGCGACTGGTCGAAGGTGTCGAACCACGCCCCGACCTCGGCGTCGGCATCGCCCCGGGCGCGGTCGATCGCGCTGCGCAGCAGGGCGGTGTGGCTGCGGTCGACCTGGATCTCGCTGAATTCGAGAAGCCGTTCGAGCTTGCGCCGCGCCTCGGCGTCGGCGCTCAGGGCGTCGAGAACCCGGGCGTAGACCGCGCCCGGGCAGCGCAGCTTCGGCGTGAAGCAGTCGAACACGCCGATGTGGTGACCGATCGCGAGGGAGTAATAGACCACCTCGCGCGCGGCCTCCGGTACGTCTTCGTCGCGCTCGACGTATTTCGAGCTGAGCTGATAGAAGACGATCTCGCCGGTCATGGCCGCGCTCCGGCGATCGCCACCGCGACGATCTTCGCGAGATGGGCGAAGATTTCGGCACGCCGAGGGTCGGGCTCGGCGGCGACGAAGGCGCGCACCCGCCGTTCCAGCGGCTCCCCCCCCGCCGGC
>DBTR01000044.1:42298-42572 GCA_002307145.1 Rhodospirillum sp. UBA1311
CGAGGCCCCCCCCCCGCCGTTCCAGCGGCTCGCCTCCGGCGGTCAGGAGGGCGAGGAATTCGTCGGCGATGTCCGCGCCGTAGCGATAGCCCGCCATCAGCCGCGCCTCGCGCTGGATCTGCACCCGCAAGGCGTAGGGAACCTCGGGGAAGGCGACGGCGGCGGCCTCGCCCTCGGCCTCGCGGTGGGTCTTGGCCTTGAGTTTCTGCTCCAGCAGGCCGAGCGCGACGGCGAAGCCGTAGATCGTCGCGGCGGGAGTCGGCGGACAGCCGGG
>DBTR01000044.1:42867-43034 GCA_002307145.1 Rhodospirillum sp. UBA1311
GTCGGTGCCGCCCCAGACGCAGTAGGCGTCGTGGAAGATCCCGCCCGAGCAGCCGCACGCGCCGTAGGAAACCACGATCTTCGGATCGGGCGCGGCCTCGTAGGCGCGCAGCGCCGGGGTGCGCATCGCACGGGTGACCGCGCCGGTGTAGAGCAGGATGTCGGCGT
>DBTR01000052.1:0-522 GCA_002307145.1 Rhodospirillum sp. UBA1311
AGCCGTCGGGCGAGATCATCGAAACTCCGATCATCTCGAACTTCAAGGAAGGCCTCACCGTTCTCGAATACTTCAACTCGACCCACGGTGCGCGTAAGGGCCTCGCCGACACCGCCTTGAAGACCGCGAACTCGGGCTACCTCACCCGTCGTCTGGTGGACGTCGCGCAGGACGCGATCATCACCGAGTCGGATTGCGGTACCGAACGCGGCCTGGTGGCTTCGGCGGCGATCGAAGGCGGCAACGTCGTCGCGTCGCTCGGCGAACGCATCCTCGGGCGTACCGCGCTCGACGACGTGCTCGATCCGGCCGACGACAGCCTGATCGTGGCCAAGGGTCACCTGATGGACGAGAAGGACGTCGCGCGGATCGAGGCGGCGGGGATCGAGACCATGCGGATCCGGTCGGTTCTCACCTGCGAGACCGAAGTCGGCATCTGCGCCAAGTGCTACGGTCGCGATCTCGCGCGCGGCACCCCGGTCAACATGGGCGAGGCGGTCGGCGTGATCGCGGCCCAGTCGA
>DBTR01000052.1:799-1433 GCA_002307145.1 Rhodospirillum sp. UBA1311
GGCACGCAGCTCACCATGCGTACGTTCCACATCGGCGGCGCGGCGCAGCGCGGCACCGAGGTTTCGTCGGTCGAGGCGCCGTACGAAGCCACGGTGAAGATCGAAAACCGCAACGTCGTGCTCAACTCCGAAGGCGTCCCGGTGGTCATGGGCCGCAACATGGAGCTGGTTCTGCTCGGGCCGACCGGCCGCGAGCGCGCCCGCTATCGCGTGCCCTATGGCGCCAAGCTCCTCGTCGCCGACGGGGCGACGATCGAGAAGGCCCAGAAGCTCGCCGAGTGGGATCCCTACACCATGCCGATCGTCACCGAGCGCGCGGGTATGGTCACCTACGTCGACCTGCTCGACGGCGTCTCGATGAAGGAAGTGATGGACGATGCGACGGGCATGGTTTCGCGCGTCGTGGTCGACTTCAAGCAGGTCGGCAAGGCCGCCGACCTGAAGCCGCGCATCACGCTCCGCGACGAGAAGGGCGAGGTGGTCAACCTCGCCACCGGCCAGGAAGCCCGCTACCACCTCTCGCCCGACGCGATTCTCTCGGTCGAGAACGGCCAGAAGGTCCACGCCGGCGACGTGCTGGCGCGTATCCCGCGCGAAGGGTCGAAGACTCGCGACATCACCGGCGGTCTGCCGC
>DBTR01000052.1:1868-2009 GCA_002307145.1 Rhodospirillum sp. UBA1311
CGTCACGGTTCAGGAAGGCGACTACGTGCGTCGTGGCGACGCCTTGATGGACGGCAACCCGGTGCCGCACGACATCCTCCAGGTGATGGGTGTCGAGGCGCTGGCGAACTACCTGATCAAGGAAATCCAGGACGTCTATCG
>DBTR01000052.1:2298-3377 GCA_002307145.1 Rhodospirillum sp. UBA1311
ATCAACGACAAGCACATCGAAGTGATCTCGCGTCAGATGCTGCAGAAGGTCGAAGTCACCGAACCCGGCGACACCACCTTCCTCACCGGCGAGCTCGTCGACCGCTTCGACTACAAGGCGGAAAACGAGCGCACCGAGAAGGACGGCGGGCGTCCGGCGATCGCCAAGCCGGTGCTCCAGGGCATCACCAAGGCGTCGCTGCAGACCCACTCGTTCATCTCGGCGGCATCCTTCCAGGAAACCACCCGGGTGCTCACCGAGGCCGCCGTGGCGGGCAAGGTGGACAGCCTGATCGGCCTGAAGGAAAACGTCATCGTCGGGCGCTTGATCCCGGCGGGCACGGGCGCGGTGATGAGCCGCCTGCGGCGGATCGCCGCGGATCGCGATCGCGATGCGCTGCCCGAGGAAGAGGGCGGCAACCCGGCGGTCGCAGGTGCCAACGCCGAGGCGATTCCGGCCCAGAAATAAGCGCGTTCCGCGCGAGAGCGAACGCCGCCCCGAACCCGGGGCGGCGTTTGTTTTTTGGGGGTTTTCCGGCTCCGATTCAGCGGTTGACGGGGGGGTGGCGAATACGTATAGTGCGCCACTCATTCGGAGGGATCCGACCGCAGGAGACGCGGAACTCCCGAGCACGCCTCGGTAAGCCGCACGTATCCAGCACCCGGATCCGGACGATTGTTGATGGAAATCGGCCCTAGGGCCACGACTGCTCCCTTTCAACGCACCTTAGGGACCGCGCTGAGAGGGGATTTGTTCTCTGGAACGCGGGATAGCCCGCTCCGGAGAACGAGCGCGTATCAAGTGAATTGAGAATAGGGAACACTCAATGCCGACGATCAATCAGTTGATCCGCAAGCCGCGCGAACCGCAGGTGAACCGCAACAAGGTTCCGGCGCTTCAGGCTTGCCCGCAGAAGCGCGGGGTTTGCACCCGCGTGTACACGACGACTCCGAAGAAGCCGAACTCGGCCCTGCGTAAGGTCGCGCGCGTGCGCTTGACCAATGGTTTTGAAGTCACCTCGTACATTCCGGGTGAAGGTCACAACCTGCAGGAACACTCCGTGGTGATGATCCGCGGCG
>DBTR01000052.1:3635-4443 GCA_002307145.1 Rhodospirillum sp. UBA1311
ATCCGCGGCGGCCGCGTGAAGGATTTGCCGGGCGTTCGTTATCACATCATTCGCGGCACGCTGGATACCCAGGGTGTCAAGGATCGCCGTCAGCGCCGTTCGAAGTACGGCGCGAAGCGTCCGAAGTAATTTTAGACATAGAGGTCCCAGGAAGATGTCTCGTCGCCACGCAGCCGAGAAGCGCGAAGTACTGCCGGACGCTAAGTTCGGTGACCTCGTACTTGCAAAGTTCATCAACAGCATCATGAAAGACGGTAAGAAGGCTACGGCCGAACAGATCGTCTATGGTGCACTCGACAAGATCGCCGCCAAGACCGGCGGCGAATCGGTCAAGGTCTTTCACGAGGCACTCACCAACGTCAAGCCGGCGATCGAGGTTCGTTCCCGCCGCGTCGGCGGTGCGACGTATCAGGTGCCGGTTGAAGTCCGTACGGAACGCCGTCAGGCGTTGGCAATTCGTTGGTTGATCGAGTTCGCACGCAAGCGTTCCGAGACCACGATGATCGATCGTCTCTCGGGCGAATTGATGGATGCCGCGAACAATCGCGGCGGCGCCGTCAAGAAGCGTGAAGACACGCATCGTATGGCCGACGCGAACAAGGCCTTCTCGCACTACCGCTGGTAAACCAGAAGACCAGGATCGACGATCATGTCACGCCATACCCCACTTAAAGACTACCGTAACATCGGCATCATGGCGCATATCGATGCCGGTAAGACGACGACCACCGAGCGCGTGCTCTTCTACACCGGTCGTTCGCACAAAATCGGCGAAGTGCACGACGGCGCCGCCACCATGGACTGGATG
>DBTR01000098.1 GCA_002307145.1 Rhodospirillum sp. UBA1311
AGGCCGCGGTTGGTGTATTTCTTCGCGATCGAGATCACCAGACGGAGGTTGGCCTCGATCATTTCCTTTTTCGCGCGGGTGGCTTCGCGCTCGCCCTTCTGCACCGTGGCGACGACGCGGCGGAACTCGCCGATCGGCATGCCCGCGAGCGAGGCGACCTCGGAGATTCCGTCGCGGACCTTCTTCGCTTCCTCGCCATGGCGCTCGACGAACGCAGCCCAGCCCTTGCCCGGACGCTGCGCGACCTGATCGAGCCAGTTGGGGTCGAGCTCGCAGCCGCGATAGGCTTCGATGAAGTCCTCGCGCTTGACCTTGACGTTCTCCGCGAGGCGCAGCAGCTTGCCCTCGAAGGTCATCAGGCGGCGGGAATAGCCGTTCAACTGGTCGACCAGCTCTTCGATGCGGCCGGTGTTGAGATGCACCGTCGACATCAGGAGAACGAGTTCGGCCTTCATCTTCTCGTAGCGGCGCTCGGTGGTCGGCGCGACCGGCTTGCCCGCCTGCAACGCCGAAAGGCGCTGTTCCTGGACGCGGCGCATCTTCGCGTAGGTCGCCGCCACGCCTTCGAGGGTGGCGAGCACCAGCGGCATCAGCGCCTCTTCCATCGCGGCGAGGGAAATCGTCGCCTCGTCCTCGTGCTCCTCGGCTTCCTCGTCCGCG
The DNA here is from genome assembly GCA_002307145.1 of Rhodospirillum sp. UBA1311. Lineage (GTDB taxonomy): Bacteria > Pseudomonadota > Alphaproteobacteria > Rhodospirillales > Rhodospirillaceae > Oleispirillum. The sequence goes on from DBTR01000098.1 coordinate 661, forward strand.
GCCTCGGCCTCGGCGGCAGGTTCTTCCGGCTCCTCGACCTCGTCGACGATATCCTCGTCGTCATCGTCGTCATCGTCGTCGTCCGACTTCGCGGCGGCCGGCCCGGGCGCGGGCTTCGGCGGCGGCACGACTTCGAGCTTCGGCGCGACCACCGCTTCGGCCTTCGGCGCTTCGACCGGGGCTTCCGCGAGCGGAACCTCGACCACGGCGGCGACTTCGGATTCGACCGAATTGATTTCGTCGGTGGAGGGCTCGTTGCCGTAGGTGGCGTCGAGGTCGATGATGTCGCGGAGCAGCATCTTGCCGTTCTGCAGCGCGTCGTGCCATTGCAGGACGTGCTTGATCGTCAGCGGGCTTTCGCAAAGCCCGCCGATCATCATCTCGTTGCCGGCCTCGATGCGCTTGGCGATCGCGATTTCGCCCTCGCGGGAGAGCAACTCGACCGAGCCCATCTCGCGGAGGTACATCCGCACCGGATCGTCGGTGCGCCCGACCTCGTCCTCGTCGACGTTGCCGGCAGCGGCTTCCTTGGCATCGGCGGCGGCGTCGCCATCCGGCTCGGCGACGTCCTCGGCTTCCTCGGGATCGACGACGTTGATGCCCATTTCGGAGAGCATCGCCATGGTGTCTTCGATCTGCTCGGACGACACCTCGTCCTGCGGCAGCGCCGCATTGAATTCGTCATAAGTGATGTAGCCGCGCTCGCGACCCTTGGCGACCAGCTTCTTGGCTGCGGCTCCCCAGGTATCGAGGACCGGGCCGTCGGCGGACTCGTCGTGAGCCTCGGTACCGACCGTGGTTGCAGCCGCTTTTGTCACCATGAAAACTGCGCTCCCTCAAGCCTTTGGCGGAACATCGGATACGGAAGGTCGATGGGCGGTCCCCCCGGCGGATACGCCGAATCCGGAGGGCGAAGTCCCCCGACCTGCCCTGGTCGCCCGCTTCCGATCCTTTTAAAAAACCTGTCCCGGCCAACGAACTGGTTACGAACTCGATTGCCGTCAAGGCATGCGATGCCCGCGAAAAACTGTGCGGGACGCTCAAAGAGCCGCCCCGTTGAAACGGGTGATTTACGGAGCCGACGCCCGGTTGTCAACCGGTAAGGCTGCGATTCCCGCCCCGACGAACGGATTATCGTTCACCGTCCAGACCGCGCAGGCGCTCCCTCTCCTGGCGCAAAGCCCGCAGACGATGCCATAAAGTCTCGGAAAACTCATGTTCCATCGCGGCTTGCACCGCAACGATTTCCTCCGCCAGCGCCCGATCCTTGAGCGTCGAGAGCAAATCTGCGATTCGTCCGTCGAGATCGAACCCCTCCAATTGATCGAGGCGGAGCCGCTCCGCCCGATCGCGGGCCTCGGCCCATATCGGTGCGGGCATCCGCGCCGTCAACAGGGTCACGAGAGTCGCGTCGTCCGCGTCTTCGGTAACGTCGGAGAGAATCCCGAGCATGCCGTCGAGGAACTCGCGCACCGGCACTTCCGCGATCCGCACCCGGCTCAACGCCTCCAGGTGCTTGAGCGCGTAGACCGGATGGGTCGCGAGCGCCGCCGCGAGTTGCTGCTCGTTGGACCGCGCCTCCCGGGGCGAGGCGGGCGGGGGAGTCTGGATCGGCTCGCGCTCCGGCTCTCCCTTGCCGCGCCAGGGGCGTTGCGCCTTGCGGACGTAAGGTTGCTGGACCTGGCGCTGCGGCCGGAACAGCTGATAGGCGCGCTCCTTCAGGTCCTGCTGGTAGTGGCCGCGCACCGCCTCGTCCTTGATCCGGCCCACGAGTTCGCGAATGTCGCGGTCGAGCGCGGCGCGGCGCTCCGGCGTCGCCACGTCGCGGCCCTCCACGGTCATGTCCCACAGCACTTCGGAGAGCGGCCGCGCCGCGCCGAGAACCGCCTCCATCGCCGCCTTGCCGCCCGACTTCACCAGATCGTCCGGGTCCTGGCCTTCCGGCAGCACCGCGAAGCGCAGCGAGTGCCCGGGCTTCAATTCGGGCAACGCCCGCTCGGCGGCGCGTCGCGCCGCGCGCTGTCCCGCCGCGTCGCCGTCGAAGCAGAGGATCGGCTCCGGCGCCAGGCGCCACATCAGGCCGATCTGGTCCTCGGTGAGCGCGGTGCCGAGCGGCGCGACCGCATTCTCGATGCCGCCCTGCGCCATGCCGATCACGTCCATATAGCCTTCGACGGCGATGACCGTTCCGGCGTCATAGGCGGCCTTGCGGGCGTTGTGGAGGTTGTAGACGGACCCGCCCTTGTGAAAGAGCGGCGTTTCGGGCGAATTGAGATACTGGGCCTGGGCGTCGGCCTCCATGGCGCGTCCGCCGAAGGCGATGACCCTGCCCGCCCGGTCGCAGATCGGGAACATCACCCGGTTGCGGANNTCGGCTCGTCGCAGCCCCGCCACAGCTCGGCCATGTGGCCTTCGGTGAGCGCGGTGCCCAGGGGCGCGACCGCTTCCGCGAGGCCCGCCTGGCTCATCGCGATCACGTCCATGTAGCCCTCG
>DBTR01000088.1:0-28525 GCA_002307145.1 Rhodospirillum sp. UBA1311
CACAACAGCCTGTTCCTCGTCGCCCACTTCCATAACGTGATCATCGGCGGCGCGCTGTTCGGCTACTTCGCCGGGCTGAACTACTGGTTCCCGAAGGCGTTCGGCTTCAAGCTCAACGAGCGCCTCGGGCGCTGGGCGTTCTGGCTCTGGCAGGTCGGCTTCTACGTCGCGTTCATGCCGCTCTACGTCCTGGGCTTCATGGGGATGACGCGGCGGCTGCAGCACTACGACAACCCGGCGTGGCAGATCTACCTGATCGTGGCGGCGGTCGGCGCGGCGATCATCGCGGCGGGGATCGGGGCGATGATCCTCCAACTCGCCGTCAGCGTCCGCGACCGCGACCTCAACCGCGACTATTCGGGCGATCCGTGGAACGGCCGCACCCTCGAATGGTCGATGGGCTCGCCGCCGCCGTTCTACAATTTCGCGAAGATCCCCCACGTCCACGGCAGCGATGCCTGGGCGGCGACGAAGGAGGCGGGCGAGGCCGCCCAGATGCCCGAGTCGTTCGAGGATATCCACATGCCCCGCAATACCGCCGCTGGGCTGGTGATGGGCGGCTTCACCCTGGTTCTGGGTTTCGCCCTGGTCTGGCATATCTGGTGGATGGCCGGGCTCGGCCTGGCCGGCGCGGTGGCGGCGCTCGTCGTCCGCGCCATGGACGACGACACCCACTACACCGTTCCGGCGGAAACCGTGGCGCGGATCGCGCGCCACCACAACCTGATGGCGGGGCGGGGATAGACCATGCAGATCGAAATCGACCGCCCCGGCGAATACTCGATGCGCGCGCGGAATGCGCACGCCCACAACGACGATCGCGAAAGCACCAGCACCACCGTCTTCGGCTTCTGGATCTACCTGATGACCGACGCGATGCTGTTCGCGACGATCTTCGTCACCTACGCGGTGGTGTTCACCAACACCGCGGGCGGCGCGGGACCGGCCGAACTGTTCGAACTGCCGTTCGTCGCGGTGGAAACCGCGCTGCTCTTGGTGAGCAGCACCACCTTCGGCTTCTCGATGATCGCCGCGCGGGCGGAGAACAAGGCCGCCACCCTGGCCTGGCTCGGGCTCACCTTCGCGCTCGGCGCGGGTTTCCTCGGCATGGAGATGCACGAGTTCGGCGGCCTGATCGCCGAGGGCCACGGCCCCGACCGCAGCGCCTTCCTCTCCGGCTTCTTCACCCTGGTCGGCACTCACGGGCTGCACGTCGCCTCGGGCCTGGTCTGGATCCTGGTGATGGCGGGGCAGGTGGTCGCGCACGGTTTCAGCGAGACGATCATGCGCCGGATGATGTGCCTGAGCCTGTTCTGGCACTTCCTCGACGTGGTGTGGATCTGCGTGTTCAGCATCGTCTACCTGCTCGGAGTGATCTTGAATGTCTAGCCACCCGCATTCCCCCGCCGAAGACCATGCCAGCACCGCCGACACCCACGCCGCGCACGGCACCTATGCCTCCTATCTCACCGGCTTCGCGCTTTCGGCGCTGCTCACCGCGATCGCGTTCGGCGTGGCGATGATGCCGCTCCTTTCCCGAACCGCGACGATCCTGGTGGTGACGGCGGTGGGGCTGGTGCAGATCTGCGTGCAGAACTTCTACTTCATGCACCTCACCCACCGCTCCGAGCGCTGGAACTTCATCTCGTTCTTCTTCACCGTGCTGATCATTGCGATCCTGGTCGGCGGATCGCTGTGGATCATGTTCCACCTCAACCGCAACATGATGATGTAGGGTCGCGCGTGAGCAAGCCAGCCACGGGGTTCAACGCCTATCTCCAACTCGCGAAGCCCGGCATCGTCTTCGGCAACTGGATCGCCGCGACCGGCGGGTTCCTTCTCGCGGCGCGGGGCGAGGTGGACTGGGCGCTGCTCGGCCTGACCATGCTCGGGGTGTCGCTGGTGGTGGCGAGCGGCTGCGTCTTCAACAACATCATCGACCAGGACATCGACCGGGTGATGCGCCGCACCCGCAACCGCGCCCTGGTCACCGGCGCGGTCACCCCCGCCGCAGCCTGGGCCTACGGCACGCTGCTTGGCTGCGCCGGGTTCGGCGTGCTGGCGGGGTGGACCAACTGGCTGTGTCTCGGTCTCGCCGCGCTCGGTTGGGTCGTCTACGTCGGCGTCTACAGCCTCTGGCTGAAGCGCTGCTCGGTCCACAGCACGGTGGTCGGCAGCCTCGCCGGCGCCGCGCCGCCGGTGATCGGCTACTGCGCCGTGAGCGGCCGCCTCGATGCCGCCGCCTGGCTGCTGCTGGCGATCTTCGGGCTCTGGCAGATCCCCCATTCCTACGCGATCGCGATCTTCCGCCTCGACGACTTCGTCGCCGCGCGGTTGCCTGTGCTGCCGGTGGCGCGGGGAGTCGCGGCGGCGAAGCGGCAGATCGTGGTGTCGATCCTCGCCTTCGCCGTCGCCGCCCCGGCGATGACCCTCGCGGGCTACACCGGCGTCGCCTACTTCGCGGTGGCGGGGGCGACCGGCGGCTATTGGCTCTGGGTGGCGATGGCCGAACGGGGAGGCGACGACGCGGCCTGGGCGCGGCGGATTTTCGCCTGCTCGATCTTCGCGGTGATGGCGCTTGCCGTGATGATGTCGGCGGATTTTCGGGCCGCCGCCGTCCTACCCATCGGGGGCGGAAAGCTCTAGCCGGAGGCCAAGCCCCCACTGCGGCGCCGGGGGTGGGGAAGTCGCGGGGGATAAAATTGAGAACGCGGTCTAGGCATTTCAAGAACCAGAAAAATATTCATCCTAAGTCTGCCTTTTGACGCGTCAACTCCCGGTCAAATCAATTGACTCGTTATAGGCCGAATCCGAGAATGCGGGTGGGAGCAGGGCTCATTCCTATTTTGCTTTCAAAGCGTATTCAGGATTCATAAACCTTGCAGCGGAGGAACGATCGGATGATCGGGAAATGGAGAGTGTTGAGTGGGTTGATCGCGACGGCGATGGTGGCGGCGACCGCCGCGCCCGCGCTCGCCGAGGACTGGAAACCGCAGCGGCCGATCGAAATCATTGCCCCTGCCGGTCCGGGCGGCGGCTGGGACCTTATCGCGCGCACCATGCAAAAGGCGCTGACCGAGGAAAAGCTGGTCGATAAGCCGATCATCGTCACCAACAAGCCGGGCGGCGGCGGCGCCACCGGCTGGAACTACCTCAAGGGCAAGTCGGGCCAGGGCGAGTTCCTCGCCGCCAACTCGCCCCTGATCCTGCAGAACAACCTGCTCGGCAAGAGCGACCTCACCTACAAGAACTTCTTCATGCTCGCCAACCTGATGGCCGAGTGGGAAGTCGTCGCGGTGAAGGCCGACAGCCCCTGGAAGACCGGGAAAGAATTCTTCGAAGCGATGAAGAAAGACCCGAGCAGCATGCACATCGGCGTCGGCCCGGCGCTCGGCAACGACGACCACATCCAGTTCCTGACCCTCACCAAGGCCTTCGGCGCGGACCCGAAGGCGGTGAAGTTCGTGGTCTATCCGAATACCGCCGCGGAACAGATCCCGGCCCTGCTCGGCGGCCATATCCAGGCGATCACCATCAGCCTCGCCGAGACCCTGGAGCAGGTCAAGGCCGGCAAGCTCCGGATCCTGGGCGTGAGTTCGCCCGAGCGGGTGAGCGAGCTGCCGAACGTGCCGACCTGGAAGGAACAGGGCGTCGACTTCGTGTTCCCGCACTGGCGTGGCGTGATGGCGGCTCCCGGCCTGTCGCCGGCGCAGCAGAAGTTCTGGACCGAAACCATCGACAAGATGGTCAAGTCGAAGACCTGGAAAGACTCGCTCGAAACCCTCGGCTGGGACGACTACTACACCCCCAGCACGGACTACGTGACCTTCCTCGACAAGCAGGACACGCTGATGCGCGAGAGCCTCACCGACGTCGGCCTGATCAAGTAGTCGGCGACGCGTGAGGAAACCCTGGACGCGGAACGGGAAGCCCCCGTTCCGCGTGGTTTTTACAAACTCGGGGGTGGATTTCGATGACCAAGAATTCGACGACCGGCTGGTTCGCGGTGGTGCTCGGGGCGTTCTACCTGTTCGGCACGACCCTGGTGCCGATATTCGACGCGGGCGACCAGACCGGCCCGCGCGCGTTTCCCTATCTCGTCTCCGCAGTGGTGATTCTCTCCGGCCTCGGGTTGCTGGTGAAGGATTGGCGCAGCGCCAAGCGCGTGCCGTTCTCCTGGGGCTTCTCCACCGACCGCGCGATCTGGCTGAAGATTCTCGCGACCATGGTCGCCGGCATCGTCTATGGCTTGGTCCTCGACAGTCTCGGCTACCTGATCGCCACATTCCTGTTCATGGTCGCGGTGTCCGAACTGATCAACGTCGGCCGCCATGCGCAGAACCTCGTGATCGCGGTGGCGTTCTCGCTGGTCACGTTCATTTCGTTCGCCCTGATCCTGAAACTCAGTCTTCCGAGGGGACTCCTCGGCGGCATTCTGCCGTTCTGAAGGAGACCTGAAGCATGGAAGCGATTCTCCACAACCTCGGCCTCGGCCTCGAAGTTGCGCTCACCCCCAACAACATCATGTGGGTGTTCATCGGCGGCCTGCTCGGCACGATCATCGGCATGCTGCCGGGCCTCGGCCCGGCAACCGGCGTCGCGGTGCTGATCCCGATTACCTACGGCATGAATCCCGCGACCGCCCTGATCACGATGTCGGCGGTTTACTATGGCGCGATGTTCGGCGGTTCGCGCGCCTCGATCATGATCAACACCCCCGGCGACGCATCGGCGATCGTGTCGTGCTTCGACGGCTACCCGATGGCGAAAAAGGGAAAAGCGGGCAGCGCGCTCGCGATCTCGGCGATCGCCTCGTTCGTCGGCGGCATGATCGGCATGGTCTGCCTGGTGTTCTTCACCGAGCCGGTCGCGGCGATGGCGCTGAAATTCGGCCCGGCGGAAAAGTTCTCGCTGATGCTGTTCGCCCTCACCGCCACCATCACCCTCTCCGAAGGCAGCATCCTCAAGGGCTTCATCGCCATGGGGATCGGCTTCATGCTCGCAACCATCGGCATCGACGGGCAGTCGGGTGCGATCCGCTTCACCATGGGGATCGACGATCTCCAGGACGGCATCGACTTCCTGGTGGTGATGATCGGCCTCTACGCGGTCACCGAGGTGTTTAAGAACTTCAGCGCGATGGACGTGAAGTACGACATCGACGCCAAGTCGATCGGGCGGGTCTGGGTGAGCTGGCCCGACTTCAAGAAGTCGATCGGCCCGATGCTGCGCGGCAGTCCGCTCGGCTTCCTCATCGGCGTTCTGCCGGGTGCAGGCGGCACGATCGCCACCTTCCTTTCCTACGCGGTGGAAAAGTCGGTGACCAAGAAGCCCGCCGAGTTCGGCAAGGGCGCGATCCAGGGTCTCGCCGGACCGGAAGCCGCCAATAACGCCTGCTCCTGCGGCGCTCTGGTGCCGCTCCTCACCTTGGGCATCCCCGGCTCGGGCACGGCGGCGGTGATGCTCGGCGCGCTGATGATGCTCGGCGTCCGCCCCGGCCCGATCCTGTTCGAGCAGCATCCCGAGATCGCCTGGGGCGTGATCGCCTCGATGCTGGTCGGCAACATCATGCTGCTGATGATCAACCTGCCGCTCGCGGTGCCGCTGGTGCGCCTGTTGAAGATTCCGCAGCGAATCATGCTGCCGCTGATCCTCGGCATGGGCTACATGGGCACCTACTTCCTCAACTACGCCTCGTTCGACTTCATCCTGGTGTCGCTCGCCGCGCTCGCGGGCTACATGCTGGTGAAGCTGAGCATTCCGATCCCGCCGATGGTGCTGGCGCTGATCCTCGGCGGAATGACCGAGCAATCGTTCCGCAACTCGCTCACCATCGCCAACGGCTCGCTCTCGATCTTCTGGGAGCAGCCGATCTCGCTCGCATTCCTCGTGCTCGCGGCGATCTCGCTGGTCTACGCACTCAACAAGCAGAAGAAGCTGATGAAGATGCCGTCGACTCCCGAAGAGGAGGCGGATTGACGCGGATTTTTCCCCAGCCCATCTCAGGGTAAAGGAAATCCACGGGAGGTGCGGGTGGCGGAGGCAATCGAGGGCGGCGATGTGCCGGTGGTCTGGCTTTTGGGCAAGACCCAATCGGGCAAGACCAGCATCGTCGCCGAGATCACCGGGGCCGGCCATGCCGAGGTCGGTTCCGGATACGCTCCGAAGACCCGCACCGCGCGGCTTTACGACTTCCCCGCCGAGGCTCCGGTGTTGCGCTTTCTCGACACCCGGGGTCTCGGCGACGCCGCCGACTACGACCCCAAGGACGATATCGCCTTCGCTGCCAAGGCCGCGCATGTGATCCTGGCGGTGGTGCGCGTCGACGATACCCACGTCGGCGAGATCGTCGCAGTGGCGCGGACGGCGCGGGCGAAGCATCCGAACTGGCCGGTGGTGGTCGCCCAGACCACGCTTCACAACCTCTATCCCAAGGCCGCCGGGCATCTTCAGCCTTATCCCTTCGACGGTACCGATGCCGACTTCGACCTCGCGGGGGTGCCGCGCCCGCTGCTGCGCGCCCTGGAAGCCCAGCGCAAGACCTTCGCGGGGTTGCCGGGGAAGGGCGCGGTGCGGTTCGTGCCGATCGACTTTACCCAACCCGAGCACGGACTGCCGCCCGCCGACTACGGCGCGGAGGCGTTGTTCGCCGCGCTGGAGGCGGTGGGCGGCGAAGTGTTCGCCAAACTTACCGAGGCGCGGCGCGGCGACCGCGACAAGACCGCCCGCATCCATCTGGTGCTGCCCTGGGCGTTTGCGGCGGCGGCGGCCAACGCGGTGCCGGTGCCGGTGGTCGGCGGCATCGCGTCCGCCGGGATGCAGGCGATGCTGATCCGGGCGTTGGCGCGGCACTACGGCATCGCGGTGGACCGCGATCTCTGGCGCGAGTTCCTCTCGGCGATGGGCTCGGGGTTCGCCCTCTCCTTCGGCGGCGGCTGGGCGGTGCAGCAGTTGCTGAAGCTCGGCGTCGGCCCGGGGACGGCGGCCACCGCCGCCTGGACTTTCGCGGTCACCTGGGGGATCGGCGAGGCGGGGATCTACTATTTCGGCGAGCGCGCGGCGGACCGCGTGCCCGACCGCGCCGAACTGCGGCGGCACTACACGCGCGGCTTCAGGGAAGGAAAGGCGGAGCAGGCGCGGCGCAAATCCGGAAGCAAGGCGTGAGGGAGATGGCGCGGCTGTGGGCGATCGTCGCGCTGATCGCGCTGCCGTTGCTGACGGCGGCGGGGTTCGGCGTAGTCCGGCTGCACGAGGCCGGATACCTCTGGCACTTCGTCGGAGCGTGCGGCGCTGCAGCGGTGCTGGCGCTGCTGCTGGCCGGCTGGCCGTCGCGCGCCCACGGCGTGGCCATCGCCGCAGCGCCGAGCGCCCCGCAAGCCGAGCGCGACGCGCGCAGGGCGGTGGCGGCGATCCTCGAAACCGTGAACGGCGACGATCTTTCCTCGCTCGCCCGCGCGCAGGCCCTGGCGCTCCGCACCGTGCGCGCGGTGGCGGAGGCCTATCGCCCGGGCGACGCGGATCTCGCGCTCTACGCCATCACCGTGCCCGAACTCCTGCTGATGACCGAGGACGTGGCGCGACGGCTAACCCGTGCCCTCGACGCCTTCCCGGTGCTGCGCCATGTCGAGATCGACGTGGCGATCCGTGGCGCGCGCGGCGCGCGGCAGGCGGCGAAGCTGTGGGGATGGGCCAAGGCGCTCGGCAAGATCACGCCCGAGGGTGTCGTCGCGGGCAAGGTCAAGGGCATCCTCACCCGCGAGGTCCTGGGTGGCCTCGGCGGCGGCGCGAAGGCGCGGCTCGCGGCGGTGCTGGCGCGGGAAATCGGCGAGGCGGCGATCCGGCTCTATTCCGGCGAGTACCGCCGCGCCTTCGCTCCCGGCGCGGCCCCCGCCGAGACCCCGCCGCCCGAAATCGGGCCGCTCGCCATCCTGTTCGCGGGCCTCGGCGACGCGGGCAAGTCGACGCTGCTGAACGCGCTGGTGGGCGACACCAAGGTGCCGACCGGGCGCGGACAGGCGACGACGAGCTTCTTCACCGTCGCCCTCGACGATCCCGAGGCGGGGCGGCTGCTGCTGATCGACAGCCCCGGCCTCGACCGCGGTGTCTCCAAGGACTGGTTGCGGGTGTTGCGCGATGTCGACCTGGTGGTTTGGGTCGCGGCCCTCAATCGCGCCGACCGGGCGCGCGACCAGCATGCGCTTGCGGCGGTGCGGCGGCTGGCGCACGACGACCCGCGCCTGCGCGACACTCCGATCGTCCTCGCGGCGACCCACGCCGACCTGCTCAATCCGCCGATGGAGTGGCAGCCGCCCTACGCCTGGCGATCAGGCGATCGGCCGAAAGAGCGCAACATCCGCGCCGCCCTGGCCGCCGCCGCGTCGGCCCTCGGGATCCCGGAAGCCGACGCCGCGCCGGTCGCTCTCGCCGAGATCGACGACGCCCCCTGGAATATCGCCGACCTCTGGGTCCGGATTCACGCTGCCCTGCCCGAGGCGAAGCAGAAGCAACTCGAACGCGGCCTGCGCGGCACCGGCTGGACCCACGTCGCGGCGGACGCGGTGAAGGCCGCGTTGCGGGCGGCAGTCAGGTAAAAAACATGCGAGGGGGCTTCCCTCCGGGGGATTTCCACCCTGAGAAACGCCCACCGGGCGTTTCTCTCGCCTTCGGCGACCGGGTTCCAATACCCCTCGCGCTTCCCATTAGTTTTACGCCGCGAAGCGGCAATCAGCTCATCACGCGGCGTGATGGCTTTATCGCGCTACGCGCAAAAACTTCCGGGAGGTCCGGAGGGGCCGAGCCCCTCCGGACGGGGTCCGGGGCGGCAGCCCCGCCTAATGCCGCATCCGGCGTTCGAAGCGCAGCAGGAGTTCGAGGCCTTGCCACCAGAGGCCGTATCCGGCTTCGGCATTGATGTGTCCGGCGTCGCCGATATCGACGAGTTCCGCGCCCCAGAGGTGGCTCCAGTGTTCGGCGCGGGAGAACGGCATGATCGGGTCGGTTTGGCTGGCGACGACCATGGCCGGGACTTCGAGGCGGGTATGGGGCACGCGCTCGACGGCTTCGAAGCGGCTTGGGCGCGGCGGCGCGACCAGCATCACGCCCGCGACGAAGGGGTGGAGTTCGGCGGCGAGGCAGGTAGCGGCGAGCGCGCCGAGGGAGTGGCCGATCAGGATCGCCGGGCGCTGGCGCTGCGCCAGCAGCCGCCGCGTCGCGTCGATCCAGTGTTCGATGTCGGTGGCGTTCCAGTGGCTGTGGCTGATGCGCTGGAAGGCCGGGCTGTGGTCTTGCCAGAGGGTTTGCCAGTGCTCCGGGCCGCTATTCTTGAATCCGGGAATCAGGACGAGGTCGAGCCGCGTCGCGACTTCGGCGAGGGATTCGAGGGTGCGGGTGAAGTTGGGAGCGAGCATTGGTTGGCCGAGGGTTTTTGCGACCCGTCGGTTATAGCAGCAAAACCTTCAGGGCATGAACACCCACGCGCCCACCAATGTTTCGATTGCCGCGATCAGGTCGACGACGGCGTGGGCGCGGGAGCGGGCGCAGGCGTGCGCGGGTTCGCCGCAGACCAGGCAGGCGCGCGGCGGCAGGCCGAGGTCGCGGCGCGCGAGGCCGCCCGCGGCGGTGGCGACGTCGATGTCCCAGAGCCGCCCGAGAGGATGGCTTTGTTCCAGGTCCACGGTGGCGCGCTTGACCGATTCCGGGTCGGCGGCGACGATGAAGAGCGCCTCCGGCCCGGTGATTTCGGTTTCGCGATAGGCGAGTTCGGCGTCCCAGCCCCGTTCGCCGGCGATGCGGTCGACCTCGACCAGCGCCGCCGCCTGGATCAGGCGCGAGAGGATGCAGTCCTTCACCGGCCCCGGCATCACCGGCGTCACCGAGATCGCGACGCCGCCGGGGTGGCTTTCGAGCGCGGCGGAGCGGCGGGCGACGCGGTTGTCCCGCGCCGCCAGGATCGCCGCGAGGCTCGCCTCCGCGCCCGTTGCGATCATTCCGGAACCTGACGCACCACGTCGACGACGCTGCCGTCGCGGTAGCGGATCACGCCGACGAGCTTGTCGAGGAACTTGATCGGTTGCGGCGTGCCGGTGAGGGCGAGCGAGCGTTGGTAAAGCTCCTCGATCGCGAATACCGGCAGCCCGGCCTCCTTCAGCCTTGCCGCAAGGTCGGGGCGGTTGGGGTTGACCGCGATGCCGTGGTCGGTGACCAGCACGCCGATGGTCTCGCCGGGCGTAACCACGGTGGTGACGTGCTCCACCACCATCGGGATGCGCGAGCGGATCAGGGGCGCGACCACGATCGGCAGGTTGGCTCCGGCGGCGACGTCCGAATGCCCGCCCGACGCGCCCCGCATCACGCCGTCCGACCCGGTGATCACGTTGACGTTGAAGTCGAGGTCGATTTCGAGCGCGCTCAGGATCACCACGTTCACCCAATCGCTGAACGCGCCCTTCGAGGTCGGGTTGGCGTAGGTGTTGGTGGAAATCTCGTAGTGGCCGGGGTTGACCCGCAGGGATTCGGCGGCTTGGGCGTCGAAGCTCTGGGTGTCGTAGAGTTTCGCGATCAAGCCCTTCTGGTGCAGGTCGACGATGCTGCCGGTGATCCCGCCCAAGGCGAAGCCCGCCTTGATCCCTTTTTTCACCATCCGGGTTTCGAGGAAGCGGGTGACGGCGGTGGCGGATGCGCCCGAGCCGGTCTGGAGCGAGAAGCCGTCCTCGAAATAGCCCGAATGCTCGATCACGTCGGCGGCGAAGCGCGAGATCAGGAGTTCGCGCGGGTTCGAGGTCATCCGCACCGCGCCGACCGAGATCTTGGTCGGGTCGCCGATCTGGTCGACCTGGACGACGAGGTCGACCTGGTCCTGGCGGATGCTGGCGGGCGCGTTGGGGTAGGGCACCAGGGTTTCGGCGAGCAGCACGACCGTCTTCGCCCGCGCCGCGTCGACCATGGCGTAGCCGAGCGAGCCGCAACGCGACAGGCCGCTGACCGCGTTGGCGTTGCCGAAGGCGTCGGCGGTGGAGACGCCGAGGAAGGCGACGTCGACCTGGAGTTCGCCCCGGTCCATCAGGTGGACGCGGCCGCCGTGGGAGTGAATGTGGACCGGCTCGTCCATCAGGCCGTGGGAGATCGCCTCGGCGAGCTTGCCGCGCATCCCCGAGGTGTAGATCCGTCGGATCACGCCTGCGCGGATATGTTCGATCAAAGGGGTGTTGCAGGAGAGCAGCGACGACGGCGCGAGGGTGAGGTCGCGGAAGCCCATCTCGGCGAGCTTGGCGACCACCATGTTGATCGTCTTGTCGCCTTCGCGGAAGCCGTGGTGGAAGGAGATCGTCATGCCGTCCTTGAGGCCCGAGGCGCGGATCGCGTCTTCGAGGTTCTTGCAGAGCTTGCGCTCGTGGCGGGTTTCGGCGGTGGCGACGTGGGCGATTCGCGCGGCGACCCCGGAGAACGGCTCCAGCGCCTGCTCGCGCAGGGAATCGGCGAAGCGCCGGGTGGTGGAATTGGTCATCGGAGGTTCCTCGGTCACTTGCGGGTTCCGGAAGCTGCGGCGCGGCGCAGAACCACCCGCGCGTGTTCGATGATCGGCGCGTCGATCATCTTGCCGTTGAGCGAGATCACGCCCAGGCCTTGCTTTTCGCCATCCAGCGCGGCGGCGACGACGCGGCGGGAATAGTCCACCTCCTCGTCGGTGGGGGCGAAGGCGTTGTGCAGGAGCTCGATCTGGCGCGGGTTGATCAGCGACTTGCCGTTGAAGCCGAGGCGCTTGATCAGGTCCACTTCCTTCAGGAACCCGGCGTCGTCGTTGACGTCGGAGAACACCGCGTCGAAGGCGTCGATCTTGGCGTAGCGGGCGGCGTGCAGTACCGCGCAGCGGGCGTAGTAGAGCTCGCTGCCGTCGCCGCGCTGGGTCTGCATGTCCATGACGTAGTCGAAGGCGGCGAGCGCGATGCCGATCAGGCGCTTCGAGGCCATCGCGATCGACACCGCGTTGACCACGCCGCTCGCGGATTCGATCGCGGCCATCAGCTTGGTCGAGCCGACCTCGCGGCCGCAGGCGCGCTCGATGCGCTCGACCTCGGCTTCGAGCTGGTGCACGTCTTCGGCGGTATCGGTCTTCGGCAGGCGAACGACGTCCACCCCGGCGCGCACCACCGCTTCGAGGTCTTCCATGCCGAACGGCGAGGAGAGCGGGTTGATCCGCACTACGGTCTCCATGCCGCTCTCGCGGTAGATCGGCATCTGCAGGGCGTGGAAGACGAGGATGCGCGCCGCGTCCTTCTCGCGGAGCGAGACCGCGTCCTCAAGGTCGAACATGATCGAATCCGGCTTGAACACGAAGGCGGTGGAAAGCATCGCGGCGTTCGCGCCGGGCAGGAACAACATGCTGCGGCGAAGTTTCATGCCAGCACACTCCAGTCGGCGGTCCATTCGTCGGCGGCGCGGCGCACCACGGTCTGGAGCCGCGCGCGGATCACGCAATCGAGCGCGCCCTTGTCCTCGATGATCACCTGGGCGGCGTCGATGCCGAGCTTCTCCAGGGTTTCGCGCGCGACGGCCTCGATCTGCGCGCCGAACTGGTGGATCACCTCGCTTTGCAGGACGATTTCGAGACCTGCGTCGCGCGGCGCGATGCGCACCATCAGGTCGCTCGATTCGAGCGTGCCTGCGAGCGCCTCTCTAACTATCTTCATAGGAATCCTGTCCTTTCTTGCTCAAGGCGTTCTCGACCCAGGTCGGCGGGTCGGGAATCTGCGAAGCGGTGCGGCCCGGGCGGTGCTTGTCGCGCAGCACCGCGAGGGTGAAGGGCGGCACGAGGCGGCCGATCTCGGCGAAGCGCTCGGCGGCGAGCAGGCTGCGCACCTCGGAGGCGGAGATCGGCACCTCGCCATTGGCGATGCGCGGAATCTCCACCACTTCGATCGGCGGAAACGGCGAATCCGGGCGGCGCAGCCAGTGCATCATATCGCGGTTGTACTTGTTGGTGGTCTTGCAGAACGGCTCGGTGCCGACGAAGCGCCGGGTGATGCCGAGCGCCGGGGCGATGAAGTTGCGGAACACCAGCAGGTCGATGGCGGTGAAGCTGTCGGCGGCGGCGTTCTTCTCCTTGAAGAAGTAGCTGGAGAAGGTGGCGCGGGAGACCATGTACTCCGAACCCGGGTGCAGGGTCAGGCGCGGCAGGTCGGAAATTCCCGCCTTCACCATCGCGTAGCGGTCGCGGTAGGAGAAGAACGAGGTGTCCTCGGCGACGACGAACAGGTGCAGGTGGTCGCAGTTCGCCACCGCGTACTCGACGAGGTGGCGGTGGCCGTAGGTGAAGGGATTGGCGTTCATCACGATCGCGCCGATCACCGCGCCCGGCTGGCGCAGGGTCTTCAAGCTCGCGCAATAGCCGCGCACGCCGATCGGGGTGTTCTCCATGAACGCCACCACCCCCGGCACCTCCACCACCTTGTAGAAGCCGCAGGCGCGGAAACGGTCGACGTTGTCGGGCTTGGTGTAGAGGAACAGGTGGGTGTGGCCGCGCTCGTGGGCGAGGTGCGCGATCTCGGTCATCAGCAGCAGCGAGAGGGATTCGCCCTGGAGTTCGGGCGAGATCGCGGCGCACTTGACGATGTTCTTGTCGAGCCCGGCGCAGGCGATGGTGCGGCGGCCGCGCCGCAGCACCACGAACACCTCGACCGTCGCCTCGTAGCTGAGGTCGCACGCCGCGAGCAGGGCCTTGATCTCCGTCGCCGCTTCGGGCTCGGAGATCGGGTCGACGCGATAGGGCTGGACTTCATCCGTCATTCTGGCCGCCTTCGGAAGCCGGCTGAAACGCGATCCCGGGTCGTGCCGCCATTATTACCCACATTCCGCCAGGGACTTTCGACTATCTTCGGGTCCAGGGCCGTATTTTGCGAATGGGCGCTGCGCCATTTGCGCATTGGTGGCGATTGTTGCGGGACATTCGTGCTGCGCCCACCGGCGTCGGGGGACGAGGGGTAGCCGGTGGGCGCACGGGGCGAGGGTGAGCCCCGGGGTCTCAGAAGTGGATCACCCCCATCGCAAGCGCGGTGGCGAGCGCGATCAGGCTCAGCAGCCAGAGGCGCGGCGTGCAGAAGCTCAGGTGTTCCTTCAGCGAAACTCCGCCCGCCATGCCGATCGCGAGGTAGGTGGTCGCCGCGTGGGGGGTGACCAGCACGCCGTAGTTCTTGGCGATCAGCATGCTGTAGGCCATGTCGAGCTGGTCGACGCCGAACTTCTGCCCGACGCTGATCGCGAGTGGCACGAGGCCGAAGAAGTAGGAATCGGTGCCGAGCATCATCCCGATCGGCACCGCGAATGCGCCCATCACCAGGTGCAGGTAAGGCCCGAGGACGTTCGGCACGATCGCGATGATCGAGGTCGCCATCGCGTCGAGCATCTTGGTGCCGGTGAGCACGCCGAGGAAGATGCCGGTGGTGAGCAGCACTGCGGGTACCGACAGCGCGTCGGCGGCGTGGGCCTTGATCCGCGCGGTCTGGTCCTTGACCTTGGGGAAGTTGACGATCAGGCAGATCGCCAGGCCGACCATGAAGTCGAAGTAGGCCGGGAGCTTGGTGAAGCAGAGCAGTCCGATCACCAGCGCGGTCAGGAGGAGGTTGAAGATCACCAGCTTCGGCCGCTTCAACGCCTCAAGCTCGGGCGACAGGACGCACGCGCCGTCTTCGCCCGCGACGCAATCCACCGGAATCCCCGCGCCCCGGCGCTTTTCCACCATGCCCATGTAGACCGCGAACGCGAGCGCCATGATCAGGCCGACGATCTGGAGTGGAATCATCGCGGTCCACAGCAACTGGACGTCCATGCCGGTGATCGCGGCGACGCGCGCCGTCGGCCCGCCCCAAGGTAGCAGGTTCATGATCGACATCGCCGCGCCGATGCACACCAGCATCACCACCGGCCGGATGTTCAGCCGCTGGTAGACCGGCAGCATCGCCGGGCAGGTGACGAGGATGGTGGAGGCGAGCGCGCCGTCGAGGTGGGCGATGATCGCGATCACGGTGGTCGCGACGGTCACCAGCACGACGTTGTTGCCGGCCCTGCGGGTGAGGCAGTTCACCAGCGGGTCGAACATCCCGACGTCGTTCATGATGCTGAAGTAGGTGATCGAGAAAATGAACAGGATCGCGACGCTGGTGGTCTTGCCGACGCCCGAGGCGACGAACTTCGAGATGTCGTCCAGCCCCGCCCCCGCGAGAACCGCGGCGATCACCGGAACCACGACGAAAACCAAGGCTGGGTGCATCTTTTCCTGCATCAGCAGGAAGACGATGATGCCGATCATTGAAAATCCGATTACGGCGAGCATTCCAGGCTTCTCCCCCGAGTGGCGGCGCATTTTTTTGAGGCCGCGGTTCATCCGTGGGGTCTTCTGCGCAACCTCCATGCCAGCCTCTGGGTCGTCTCTCAAACAATTGATAACAAATAAGAAAATCCCATGCCTGCGACGCAGGGCGAAGACCGCCTGCCGGGTTTCCGGAAATCGCCGCGCGGCGGCTTCCGGATTTCCGGAAATCCTGTCGCGGGCGGTGGCGGCGGCCGGTTTCCGTGCGTTGCGGGCGGGGCGAAAGGCGCTCTATGATCGCCGCTCCACGCGGACCGGGCGAAGGAGGCAGGATGCTGAAGCTGTCGGACGTGACCATACGCACGCGCCTGATCGTTGCGATGGCGATGAGCCTGATGCTCGTCGCCGCCGTCGGCGGGTTGTCGCTGGCCGCGATGTCGACCGTCGACCGCGCCACCAATGAGCTGCATTCGCGGTGGATGCCGACCGTCCGCCTGCTGTCCGAAGTCAACTACGGGATTTCGAGCCACCGCCTGCGCTTCGTCCGCGCGATCTTCACCGACGACGCGGCGGAGCGGGAATTGATCTTCAAGGCCGCCGAGGAGCGCGAGGACGACGCCGAGGCGCTGCTCGAAACCCTCGAACGGCGGCTCGAATCCTCCCCCGACGAACTCGCCAACATCCGCGATATCCGGCGGTTGTGGCGGCGCTACCTCGACCAGGAGGAGGCGATCCGCGCCAGCCTGGGGGCGCTTTCGCCCGCCGAGCTGTCGTTCCTGATCAACGACAAGTCGCGCTGGGCGTTCAACCTGGTGAAGGATCAGGTCAACGCCGACATCGAGTTCAACAATCGCGGCGCGGATCGCTCGGGGGCGGAGGCGGTCGCCACCTTCGACCGGGCGATGCGCCTCAACCTCTCGCTGTTCGGTTGCGCGCTGGTGCTGATGGCGGCGTTCGTCGTCGTCGTGGTGCGCAGCATCAGCCGCCCGATCGAGCAGATCACCGAGGTGATGCGGCGGTTGGCGGGCGGCGACCGCACCGCCGTTGCGACGGGGCCGAAGGGGTCGAACGAGCTTGGGCGGATGGCGGCGGCGGTCGCGGTGTTCCGCGACTACCTGGTCGAGCGCGACGCGGCGCGCGATGCCCTCGAACGCACCAACGAACGCCTGGAGGAGCAGGTCGAGGCCCGCAACGCGCGGCTGAAGCAGGCGAACGCCAGCCTCCAGCAGGAGATCACCGAGCGAATCCAGGCGGCGCAGCAGTTGAAGTCGATGCAGGAAGAACTGATCCGCACCGAAAACCTCGCGGTGATCGGCCAGCTTTCCGCAGGTATCGCGCACGAGTTGAACCAGCCGCTGGCGGCGCTCGGCACGCTTTCCGAAAACGCGGTGCGTTTCCTCGACCTCGGCGACCATCCGACGACGCGCTTCAACCTCGACCGGATCGTGCATCTGGTGGCGCGGATGGGGATCTTGACCGAGCGCCTGCGCTCGTTCGCGCGGCGCTCGGCGGGTGACGCCGAGGAGGTCGAGATCGGCCGTTCGGTCGACAACGCGCTCGCGATCCTCGGCCACCGCCTCAGCCGCGAGGCGACCCGGGTCGAGGTCGCGCCGCCGCCCGAGCCGATCGTCGCCGAGGCGAATGCGGTGCGGGTCGAGCAGATCCTGGTGAACCTGATCGGCAACGCCATCGACGCCACCGCCGGGGTGGACGCGCCGCAAGTGACGGTCTCGTGGCAAAGCCGCGCGGACACCGTCGTGGTGCGGGTCGCCGACAACGGCGTCGGCCTCGGCCCGGAAATGGAATCGAAGATCTTCGAGCCGTTCTTCACCACCAAGAAGAACGGCGGCGGCCTCGGCCTCGGCCTGGCGATCTCGGCCGACATCGCCAAGGGATTCGGCGGCAGCCTGAGCGCCGCCAACCGCGACGGCGGCGGCGCGGTGTTCACGCTCGAATTGCCGGAGCATGGAAACGGAGGGCAGGCGCGTGGATGATCGGATCGACGTTCTGGTGATCGAGGACGACGAAGACGTCCGCCTCGGCTGCGTTCAGGCGCTCACTCTCGAAGGCCTGAAGGTGCTGGGCGCGGCCTCGGCGGAAAAGGCGCAGCGGGTGATCGGCCCCAACTTCGCCGGGGTGATCGTCTCCGACATCTGGCTGCCGGGAAAGGACGGCCTCTCGCTGATGCGCGAGGTGGTGGCGATCGATCCGACCCTGCCGGTGATCCTGATCACCGGCCACGGCGACGTGGCGACGGCGGTGCAGGCGATGCGCGACGGCGCCTACGACTTCATCCAGAAGCCGTTTTCCTCCCAATTGCTGGTCGAGGTGGTCCGTCGCGCGCTCGACAAGCGGGCGCTCGCGCTCGAAGTGCGCGGCCTCAGGCGGCAGCTCGCGAGCCTCGGTGGCCTCGACGGACGGATCATCGGCCGGTCCGAGACGATGGCGCGGGTGCGCGAGGCGGTCGTGCGGATCGCGACCAGCCGCGCCGACGTGCTGATCCAGGGCGAAACCGGCACCGGCAAGGAACTGGTGGCGCGCTGCCTCCACGACCTTTCCGGCTGTCGCGGCAACTTCGTCGCGCTCAATTGCGGCGGCCTGCCGGAAACGCTGTTCGAGAGCGAGATCTTCGGCCACGAGGCGGGCGCGTTCACCGGCGCGGCGCGCAAGCGCCTTGGCAAGATCGAACACGCGGCGGGCGGCACGCTGTTTCTCGACGAGATCGAGAGCATGCCGGTGACGCTGCAGATCAAGTTCCTGCGGGTGCTGCAGGAGCGGGTGATCGAGCATCTCGGCTCGAACGCGCAGATTCCGGTGGATTTCCGCGTGATCGCCGCGACCAAGGCCGACCTCGGCGAGGAAAGCCGCGCCGGACGGTTCCGCGCCGACCTCTATTTCCGCCTCAACGTCGCGACGATCAACCTGCCGCCGCTGCGCGACCGGCGCGAGGACGTGCCGCAGCTGTTCGACCATTTCGCCGCGCTCGCGGCGCTGCGCCACGACCGGGAGTCGCCGCCGGTGACCGACCAGCGGGTGCGCGAGCTGATGGCCTATCCCTGGCCCGGCAACATCCGCGAACTGCGCAACACCGCCGAGCGCCACGTTCTCGGCATCGACATGCCGCCGGGCGCGGCGGCGGACGCCCGGGTTTCCCTCGCCGACGCGGTGGAGGCGTTCGAGCGGTCGCTGATCGCCGACGAGCTGCGGCGGCAGAACGGCAACGGCGTGAAGACCGCGAAGCAGCTCAACATCGCCAAGTCGACGTTGTTCGACAAGATTCGCAAGTACGGCCTCGACGCGGTTTGAGGCGCGGGCGATTCGCGGCTATCATGGCGTAGCCTCGTTTGACCCCACCGCAGGAGAGCTTCAAGATGTTGATCGATTGGGAGAAACTTCCCACCGTCACGGCCGGGATGCAACCCGGCGCGTCGCGCAAGGGCATCTGTGGCGACAAGCTGTCGATGGTCCTGGTGACCACCGAGGCGGGCGCGACCTTCGACGGCGTGACCCACTGGCATGACAACGAGCAGCTCCTGGTGATGATCGAGGGCTGGATCACCCTCACCGTCGACGGCAACGTCTTCGACGTTCACGCCGGGGAATCCGCGTTCTTCCCGCCGGGTTCGCGCCACGCCGCGCTCGGCTGCGCGCCGGAGGGCTGCGTCTACTACGAAATCTTCGCCCCCGCCCGCCCCGACCAACTCCCCGGCTGGATCGGCGGAACGCCGCTGCGCTTCGACTGAGATCTTCAGGGAGAGATCAGAAGTTGCGGAATCAACTCGGTTATCGACCGAAGATTAGCGTACGCGTATAATCGGTCAGTATGATGGTCCGGATGTCTCTGAGGTGAGTGTCCGGCAGAGTGGACCATGGCCGACCCGAGGTCCGGGGTTTCATTGGGCGGGGATGCCGATGTCACCGGAACGCGAAGCGCTGATCCGATCGCTGTTCATGACGTACCTCGAAATGTATGCGGGGCGCGACGACCGGCTGACCGAGACGTTCAGCGACGACTTCAGCGGCTTCACCGGCGGCGGCGACGTTCTCGTCACCGACCGCGCGGAATGGGTGCGGATCACCCGCCAGGACTTCGCCCAGGTGCCGCTGCCGATCCGCATCGAGATTCTCGACCTCGCGTTCCAGGACCTCGCGCCGACGGTGGTCTCCGCCACCGGCTTCTTCCACTTCCACCTGCCGATGCAGGAATCCTTCCTTTCGCGCAAGATCGTGCGGCTACTGCTGATCTTTCGGCTGGAGGGCGGCGGATGGAAGATCGCCCACAGCGGCATCTCGGTGCCCTACGGGCTGGTGCGCACCGGCGAGATCTATCCCCTCGACGCCCTCGGCGAGCGCACCCGCGAGCTTGAGGAACTGGTCGAGGAGCGCACCCACGCCCTTGAGGAGGCGAACGCCACCCTCGAAGCCTTGAGCAACACCGACGGCCTCACCGGCATCGCCAACCGCCGCGCCTTCGATTGCCGGCTCGACCAGGAGTGGCGGCGCGGCCAGCGCACCGGCAGGCCGCTCGCGCTGCTGATGCTCGATCTCGACAACTTCAAGCACTACAACGACCGCTATGGCCACCTCTCCGGCGACCGCTGCCTCCGCGCCGTGGCGGGCATCCTGGCGCGAGCCGGGCGCCGCGCCGACGAAATTGCCGCGCGCTACGGCGGCGAGGAATTCGTCGTGCTGTTGCCCGAGACCGCTTGCGACGAGGCGGTCGGCGTGGCGCAGCTGATCCAGAAGGCGATCTGGGCCCTGGCGCTGCCGCACGAGGGCACGGTGCCGGCCATCGTCACCGTTAGCCTCGGGGTTTCGGCCCTGATTCCCTCGCCGCTCAGGGTCTCCGAGGATCTGGTGCGGATGGCCGACGCCGGGCTCTATCGCGCCAAGCACGCCGGGCGCAACCGCGTCGAGATCGAACTCCAGCCGAGCTAGCCGCTTGGTCCGGGCATTTGATGGTGCATTCTATTCGCCCCCACGACCGAGACGGTCGGTCGAGCGATACGAGGTCATAGGGTTTGTCCGCCGTCGACGACGAAAGTCTGGCCGGTGGTGAACGCGGATTCGTCGGCGGCGAGGTAGACTGCGGCGGCGGCCATTTCCTCGACCGTGCCGAGCCGTCCCATCGGCTGGCGCGCGACGAAGTCGCGGCGGGTCTGCTCGGGGTCGGCGGTATTGCGGATGCGATCCTCCAGGGAGGGCGAGAGGGTGGTGCCGGGGCACAGCGCGTTGACCCGCACGCCCGAGGCGATCACGTCGCGCGCGACCGCCTTGGTCAGGCCGATCAACGCCGCCTTGCTGGTGCCGTAGGCGGCGCGGTTGGCGACGCCGGTGATGCTCGACGCCACCGAGGCGACGTTGATGATCGAGCCCCGCCGCCGCGCCAACATCCCCGGCAACGCCGCCCGGATCGTCCAGAAGCAGGCGGTGACGTTGTGGTGCAGGCTCTTGTTCCAATCGGCGTCCGAGCAGTCGAGAATGGTGCCGTGGTGGACCCAGCCGGCGCAGTTGCAGAGGATGTCGAGGGGGCCTGCGGCGGCGAGTTCGCGCGCGACCGCATCGGCCTCGCCGACGTCGAGCCGGCGAATGGCGATGCCGAGGTCTTGCAGGTCGGTCATTTTGTCGAGGGTGCGGCTGGTGGCGATCACCGTCGCGCCTTCCTGGGCGAAGGCGATCGCGATGGCCCTGCCGATGCCTTGCCCCGCGCCGGTGATCAACGCCCGTTTTCCCACCAAACGCTCGGCCATGGCTTCCTCCCGCGCTGCGTCGCCGTACCCTTCGTCAGATGATTCGTGTATATACCAGACATTCGGGCCATACAACGGTTTTTCCGGAATGATGGAAGGGTCGGTCTCCGAATTCCCGTTCTGCGTCGGGTGGGATTTTGATAAACCGGGAACACGGCCGCACGCTTCATGACCGGGACGGGAGGCAGCATGGTCGAGCACGAAGCGGACAGCATCGGCAAGGGGCGGAGGTACCGGCTCGCCGGTACCGCGCCACGCCTCTACGAGCGCGCGATCGACGCGGTGACGGAACGGATCGCGCGCGGCGGCCTGCCCGCGGGGACCCGGATCACCGAGGTTTCGCTCGCCGAACAGCTCGGAATCAGCCGCGCCCCGGCGCGCCGCGTCTTGGTCGAGCTTGAGGCCCGGGGCGTTCTCGAACGCGCCAGGGGGCGAGGGTACGTCGTCCTCGAAGGCGTGGCCGGATCGTCGTCCCCGGCACGCGACGACGCGCCGCTGCCCCTGCTGTCGCAGCCGAGCTGGGAGCTGATCTACGGCGAAATCGAGAACGAGATCGTCGCGCGGATTTCCTTCGGCGACTGGCGGGTCAACGAGATGAAGCTCGCTCGCCACTACCGCGTCAGCCGCACCGTCGCGCGCGATGTCGTCGGGCGTCTGCAGCAGCGCGGCATCCTGCGCAAGGACGACAGCGGCCGCTGGGTTGCGCCCGCGCTCTCGCACGAGCGGATCGGCGAGCTTTACGAACTCCGGGCGATTCTCGAACCGGTGGCGCTGGTCAAGGCCGCGCCGCGCCTGCCGTCGGACCTTCTCGGCCGGATGCGCGCCGGGTTGGAAGCGCCGCTGCCGGAGTCCGACGAGGACTTGTGCGCCACTCTCGACAGACTCGAACAGGAGTTGCACGTCGCGCTTCTCGGCTATTGCGGCAACCAGGCCTTGATGCAGGCGATCACCCTGCCGCAATCGCTCCTGGTCGCGCACCGCTTCCTCTACCGCTGGACGCCCAGGTTGTTCGAAAGCGAGCCGTTCCTGCCCGAACACCTGGAAATCGTGAAGCGCCTCCAGGCGGGCGACGCGCGGGGCGCGGCCGGCGCGCTCGAAGCCCACCTCAACGACGCCCGCACCCGCGCGATCACCCGCGTCGACGTCGTCCGCCACGAGGTCGACGTGGCGGAAATCCCGTATCTCGAACCGGTGAAGGCGATGTCGTCCGGGGCCCTCTGAGAAAGATCAGGCTATGAGCGAAAATGCGGATAGGGCTCCGGCGATGCGGATTCTTACATGGAATATCCGCCACGGGGGCGGCAGACGGATCGACGCCATCCTCGCGCGGATTGCTACGCACGAGCCGGACGTGGCTGTGATCACCGAGTTCCGCTGCAGCAACGGAGGGACCCAACTCTGCGACGGACTGGCGCGAATCGGATTGATCCATCGCTACTTCCTGCATGCGTCGGAGCGCACCAACAGCACGCTGATCGCGTCGCGGTATCCGCTCGAACGGGCGTGCGCTATGGAGCCAGGACTCGAAAAACCGCACATGCTGATCGAAGCACAGGTCACGGGGATAGCGATCATGGCAGTTTATATGCCCCTCGGTCGCGCGAAGGCGCCGTACTGGGAGGCTGTGGTGAGGGGCGCGCGCGAACGGGTGGCTTTGCCCGCGATCATCCTGGGAGACTTCAACACCGGTCGGCATTACCTCGACGAAGCTGGTGCCACGTTTACGTCGGCCGCGTTTTTGGATCGCATGGATGACGCGGGATTTGTCGATCTCTGGCGCAGCCGGAATCCCGAGGCGCGCGAATACACGTGGTTCAGCAACCGTGGTAACGGCTTTCGCCTTGATCACGCATTCGCTTCGCCAGCCCTAGCGAGCCGCGTGACGGCGATTTCGTATTCCCACGTGGAGCGTACGGAAGGGGTTTCCGACCATTCGGTGCTGATCGTTGATCTTCGCTCGATCCGTGCGGATGCCGAAACGACGAAGGGGTTGGTCACGCGTGTGACCAACCCCTTCTAAAACTTGGTGGAGCCGAGGGGAATCGAACCCCTGACCTCCGCAGTGCGATTGCGGCGCTCTCCCATCTGAGCTACGGCCCCTCAACAGAGGCCGGGATAATGCTGATCTGTTTTCGCCCTGTCAAGCGTCTCGTGCGACCCTTGCGCCGACCCCGTGCAAAGGCTACCTTCTGGCTCTACAAAATCAAAGAGAGAGCCGGAATTCATGGACATCGTACTCGGCCCCCTGATCCTGGTGATCCAGATCGCGCTGAACATCCTGGTCTGGATGGTGATCGTTCAGGCGGTGATGAGCTGGCTGGTGGCGTTCGGCGTGGTCAACACCCGCAACCGCTTCGTCTATCTCGTCGGTGATTTCCTCTATCGGATCACCGAACCCCTGCTGCGTCCGATCCGTCGGGTGTTGCCGGACATGGGCGGCATCGACTTGAGCCCGGTGGTCCTGCTTCTGGCGATCGTGTTCATCCAGAACGTCCTCGGCCGCATCGCGATCCGCTACATCGGCTTCTAGCCGATGGCGGCGGAACTCGGCGACGCGGTGAAGGCCGTCGACGGCGGCCTGCGCGTCGCCTTGCGGCTGACGCCGAAGGGCCGCCGCGACGCGATCGAGGGTTTGGCCGAAACCGCCGACGGCGGCGCCGAGATCAAGGCCTCGGTCACCGCCGTGCCGGAAGACGGTAAGGCCAACCGCGCGCTGGTCAAACTTTTGTCGAAATCTTGGGGCATCCCCAAGTCCGGCATCGAGATCGTTTCGGGTGCGACCGACCGCCATAAAGTTTTGTCGCTCGCGTGCGATCCCGAGCGTATTCTGCCGCGCATCGCGCAGTCCATCGCCGCCGCTTCTTGAGGTCATCCATCGCCATGTCCACCGCCACGATCATCGACGGCAAGGCCGTCGCCGCCGACATCCGCGCCGAACTCGCCGCCCGCGTCGCCACCATCAAGCGCGAACGCTCGATGCCGCCCGGCCTCGCGGTGATCCTGGTCGGCCAGGACCCGGCGAGCCAGGTCTACGTGCGCAGCAAGGAGCGCCAGGCGCAGGAGGCGGGCTTCAAGTCGGTCGCCTACCGCCGCCCCGACGACATTTCCGAAGAGCAGTTGATCACCCTGATCGAGGGCCTGAACGAAGACCCGTCGATCAACGGGATCCTGGTGCAGCTGCCGCTGCCCAAGCACATCGACGAGGCGGTGGTGATCCACGCGATCTCGCCGGAGAAGGACGTCGACGGCTTCCACCCGATCAACGTCGGGCGGATGATCGCGGGCGAGCATTCGCTGCTGCCCTGCACGCCGCTCGGCTGCATCACCCTGTTGAAGCGCACCCTCGGCGACCTTTCGGGCAAGACCGCCGTGGTGGTCGGGCGCTCCAATATCGTCGGCAAGCCGATGGCGGCGCTGCTGCTGCGCGAGAACTGCACGGTGACGATGGCGCATTCCCGCACCGTCGACTTGCCGGGCGTCTGCCGGGGCGCGGATATCCTGGTGGCGGCGGTGGGCAAGCCGAAGTTCATCCAAGGCGATTGGATCAAGCCGGGCGCGACGGTGATCGACGTCGGCATCAACCGCGTCGACGACGGCGACGGCAAGTCGCACCTCGTCGGCGACGTCGACTTCGCGGCGGCGCTCGACGTCGCGGGGGCGATCACGCCGGTGCCGGGCGGCGTCGGCCCGATGACCATCGCGATGCTGCTGCGCAATACCCTGGAATCCTTCTGCCGCGCCAATCGCGTCGACTGCGCGGGGCTCTGACCGGGGCGCTCCCGGACGCGCGGTCGAGTGGCGGGATGAGCATCATGTTTTCAGCCTTCGCGGTTCCGGCGGATGCCCCAGGCCTCGTTGCGGCCCTGGCGGCGGAGGGTTTGCCGACCGACGACCTCGGCGAAGCCGGGCGGAGCTTCTTCCGGCTTTTGAGCGGCGAGACCGAAATCGGCTGGATCGGCTGCGAGGGGATCGGGGCGAATGCCGCCTTGCTCCGCTCGCTGGCGATCGACGCGGCTTGGCGGCGTCGGGGCTTGGCCTCCGCCGCGATCGTCTGGCTACTGCGCCACCTTGCCCGGCAGGGCGTGACCGAGGCCTATGCCCTGACCACCGCTCCGGCGGTGGTGGCGATGCTCGAAGGCCTCGGCTTCTCCGTCCTGCCGCGCGCGGCGGTCCCGCCCGGTCTTGCGGCGACGCGGCAGTTTTCGGGGCTCTGCCCGGCCTCTGCCGTGGTGCTGGCCCGACGGAACGACGCCCACGCGCGCGCCGTGCCCGATCGCAAGCCCGGATAAACCTGCCGCGCCACTGGCGTCCGGCCGGGCTTCCGGCTTATCTTGGGGGAGCGGCGCGCCGCGCCCGTTTCAGGAAAGTCCCGTTGTCCGAGTCCCCCGCCGTTCCGCTGATTCCCAACTCGCCGCAGCCCAAGCCCGCGCGCCCGCGCGCGGTGCTGGCGGGCGCGCTGCTCGCGATGGTTCTGGCCGCGCTCGACCAGAACATCGTCAACACCGCGCTGCCGCGCATCGTCGCCGACCTCGGCGGCCTCGCGCACCTGTCGTGGGTGGTGACCGCGTTCATGCTCACCGCGACGATCACCACCACCCTCTATGGACGCCTCTCCGACATCCACGGGCGGCGGCCGCTATTTTTCGTCGCCATCGGCCTGTTCGTCGTGGGTTCGCTCGCCTGCGGCCTGGCGCAGAACATGACCCAGCTGATCCTTCTCCGCGCGGTGCAGGGGCTCGGCGCGGGCGGGCTGCTGGTGCTGGCGCAATCGGCGATCGGCGACGTGTTCAGCCCGCGCGAGCGGCCGCGCTACCAGGGCCTGATCACCGGCGTGTTCGCGCTCGCCTCGGTGGCGGGACCGCTGGTCGGCGGCGGCATCACCATGCTGTGGTCGTGGCGCTGGGTGTTTTTCGTCAACCTGCCGATCGCCGCACTGGCGCTGCTCCTGATCGCCACCGGCCTCAAGGACGCCAAGGCGCGCGCGCGGGTCGCGAGGCCGCTCGACCTCGCGGGCGTGTTGCTGCTCTCCGGATGGACCGCGACGCTGCTGCTGCTGCTCGCCTGGGGCGGCTCGCGCTTCCCCTGGGGTTCGCCCGAGACTCTCGGCTTCTCTCTCATCGTGGCGGGGCTGTTCGTGCTGTTCGTGCGCCGCGAACGGCGCGCACCCGAGCCCCTGGTGCGGATCGCCCTGCTCGCCAACAAAACCTATGCACGCGGCCTCGCCATCGGCGGGATGATGACCTTCGCGATGATGGGCTCGACGGTGTTCCTGCCGCTCTATTTCCAGCTCGTGCTGGGGATGAACCCGGCGCTCGCCGGGGCGATGCTGATCCCGCAGGTGGTCGGGATGATGCTCACCTCGATCGTCGGCGGCCGGATCGTCTCCCGCCTCGGCAGCGGGCGGCTGTTCCTCCGCGCCGGAGTGGTGCTGGAGGTGGTCGCGCTGGCGAGCCTCGGCGCGTTCGCCAACTTCGGCGCGTCCGCGCCCACCTTCCTCGTCTCCACCTTCGTTCTCGGTCTCGGCATGGGGATGGGCATGCCCAACCTCACGGTAACGGTGCAGAACGCGGTGCCGTATCGGGAACTCGGCGCGGCGACCGGGATGATGACCTTTATCCGCTCGCTCGGTGGCGCGCTCGGCGTCGCCGCATCGGGCACGATCATGGCGCAGTTCCTCGCCCATATGGGCAGCGGCGCCGCGGCGGTCGCGCGCGGCGGCGGGCTCGAAGCCCTCACCGATCTCGAACGCGCGGCGGTGGCGGCGATCTACCACGACGCGCTGATGTGGTGCTTCTTCCTCAGCGCGGCGGTGATGACGCTCGCCTTCGGCCTGATCCTCGGCCTGCCCCACACCCGCCTCCGCGATCAGGTCGACGACCGTACGGTTTGATGCCGCTCCGGCGCAATGCCGGCGGCCTTGGCGCGTTGTTTCCCACTTCAACCGGAACCGAAG
This sequence comes from Rhodospirillum sp. UBA1311, assembly GCA_002307145.1. Lineage (GTDB taxonomy): Bacteria > Pseudomonadota > Alphaproteobacteria > Rhodospirillales > Rhodospirillaceae > Oleispirillum. The sequence goes on from DBTR01000088.1 coordinate 27,005, forward strand.
AGGAGGAACGGATGCGCCTGATTCTGGGCTTTGCGGTGGGATTCCTGGTGGGCAGCGCCTGTGTTTGCGCGTGCCTGCGTCGGCGGGAGGCGGCCGGGAGCGGTGGCCCGCGCCGCTTCGCGCCCGACACCAGCGCGACCGAGAACCGGCGAAAAACCGGCCACGAATGGGGGCCGGAAACGCCGCCCGAGACCCCGGCGGGCGGACCGGAGATGACCCGGCAGCCGCACGCCACCGATCTCTCGCCGCACGAGCCGCCGATCAAGAGGGCTTCGGCGGCGGACGCGCCGCCGAAGCCCTAGACCTCGGTGTCGCCGAGTCCGAGCATCAGCGCCGGGTCGTCGGTGATCACGCCGTCCACGCCCCAGCGCCACAGCCGGATCGCGTCCGCCGGGCGATTGACCGTCCAGGTCAACACCCGCACCCCGGCGGCGATCATCTCGGCGGTGATCGCGGCGGAGAGGTGGGCGTGGTTGGGATGGATCGTCGCTGCGCCGAGGCGGCGCGCGGTGGCGCGCCAGTCGTCGGCGGGGGCGTCGTAGAGCAGCCCGAGCGGCAAGTCGGGGCGGAGCGCGCGCAGGCGTTCCAGCACCGCGAAGTTGAAGCTTGAGATCACCAGCTTGTCGAGCGGCCATGCGCGCGCGTCGAGGACGGCGAGCGTGGCGTCGGCCACCGCGCCTGCCTCGCCGCCGTGGGTCTTGACGTCGAGGTTGACCGAGAGGCCGTAGTCGCCGAGGGTTTCGATCGCCGCGTCGAGGGTCGGCACGCGGTCGGCGACGCCGAGGCGGTCGAGGTCGGCGAGGCGGAGGTCGCGCAGGCGTTCCGGCCGCCCGGCGATGCGCTGCAAGTCGGGGTCGTGGCAGATCACCGCCGTGCCGTCGCCGAGCAGAGAGACGTCGGTTTCGACCCAGGCGACGCCGGTTTTCGCGGCGGCATGGAAGCTCTTGAGGGTGTTCTCCGGGGCGAGGCGCGGCGCGCCCCGGTGCCCGATTACGCGACCGGAAGACATGAGCGGGACTCCATCTCGGCCGGCTTCCAGGGGATGCGCCGACCTTGGGTATCGAAGAGGTGGACCTGGTCCGCCGGCCAGTCGAGGGCGGCGGGCGCGGGAGCGGCGAAATTCACCGCGCCGTCGGCCCGCGCCACCACGCCGAGGCCGCCGTCGAGGCGGATGTGGATCAGGGTATCCGCGCCGAGCGGCTCGACCAGTTCCACCGTCGCGGCGGCGTCGGCGTGGGCGCTCGGGCCGACCCGCAGGTGTTCGGGACGGATGCCGAGGGTGAGCGGCCCGGGCGCCGCGTCCAGCCCCGGCAAGGCGAGGGCGAGGCGTGGCCCGATCCGGGCGAAGCGGCCGTCCCAGTCGATCGGCAGCAGGTTCATCGCAGGCGCGCCGAGGAAACCCGCGACGAACGCGGTGGCGGGACGGTGGTAAAGCTCCAGGGGTGGGCCGATCTGCTCGGCGACGCCCTTGTTCATCACCACCAGCCGGTCGGCGAGGGTCATCGCCTCGACCTGGTCGTG
>DBTR01000088.1:28872-29120 GCA_002307145.1 Rhodospirillum sp. UBA1311
TTGGCGTCGAGGTTGGAGAGCGGTTCGTCGAAGAGGAACACCTTGGGCTCGCGCACGATCGCCCGGCCCATCGCGACGCGCTGGCGCTGGCCGCCGGAGAGCTGCGATGGGCGGCGCGACAGCAGCGGCCCGATTTCGAGGATCTCGGCGGCGCGGCGCACCCGTTCGGCGATCTCGGGCTTGGCCATGCGGCGGTTCTTGAGGCCATACGACATGTTCCCCTCCACCGTCATGTGCGGGTAGAGGGC
>DBTR01000088.1:29395-68286 GCA_002307145.1 Rhodospirillum sp. UBA1311
CTGGAACACCATGGCGATGTCGCGCATCCCGGGTTCACGCGCGTTGACCGCGTCGCCGTCGATCCGCACCGTGCCTCCGGTGACCGATTCCAGCCCCGCGATCATCCGGAGCAGCGACGACTTGCCGCAGCCGGATGGGCCGACGATGACGATGAATTCGCCGTCGGCGACGTCGAGGGAGACGCCATCGACCGCGGGCGGGTTGCCGTCGTAGCGCTTGATCAGGTGTTCGAGGGTAAGCGTCGCCATGGGATCGTTCCTTATTTGTCGCCGCCGACCAGGCCTTTGACGAACAGCCGCTGCATCGCCAGCACCACCAGCACCGGCGGCAGCATGCCGAGCAGCGCGGTGGCCATGACGATGTTCCAGATCGGCTCGGCGTCGGGCACCGCGACCATGCGTTGGATGCCCATCACCACGGTGTAGTGGCTCTCGCCGGTGGTCGCGACCAGGGGCCAGAGGTACTGGTTCCAGCCGTAGATGAAGAGGATCACGAACATCGCCGCGATGTTCGTGCGCGAGAGCGGCAGCAGGATGTCGACAAAGAACCGCATCGGCCCCGCGCCGTCGATCCGCGCGGCTTCCGCCAATTCGGGCGGCACCGAGAGAAAGAACTGGCGGAACAGGAAGGTTGCCGTCGCCGAGGCGATCAGGGGCAGCGCCAGCCCGGCGGTGGAATCGAGCAGGCCGAAGTCGGCGACCACCTTGAACGTCGGCACGATCCGCACCTCGACCGGCAGCATCAGGGTCATGAAGATCATCCAGAACATCAGCTTCCGCAGCGGGAAGCGGAAGTAGACGATGGCGAAGGCGGAGAGCAGCGAAATCGCGATCTTGCCGATGCTGATGGCGAGCGCCATCCACAAGCTGTTGAGCATCATCAGGCCGACCGGCGGCACGCCGCCTGAGCGCAGGCCGTCGACCAGCACGGTGCGGGCATTGGCATAGAACTGGCTGCCGGGGACAAGCCCCAGTTCGCCGTTCATCATGTCGCCGCCGCTCATCGACGCGGCGACGAAGGCGAGCCACACCGGCAGAAGCACGACGCCCGCGCCCGCGAGCAGGACGAGGTGGCGGAGAAGGGCGAGGAACGGGCGAGTCTCGACCATCAGCGCGCGCCTTTCCGGTCGAGGAAGTGGAACTGCAAGGCGGTGAGCCCGCCCACCAGCGCCATCAGGATCACCGACTGCGCCGCCGAACCGCCGAGGTCGAGCCCGACGAAGCCGTCGTTGAACACCTTGAACACCAGGGTTTCGGTGGCCGAATTCGGACCGCCACGGGTGGTCGCGTGGATCACCGCGAAGGTCTCGAAGAAGGCATAGACGAGGTTGACGACGAGGAGGAAGAACGTCGTCGGGCCGAGGAGCGGCAGGACGATGGTGAAGAACCGCCGCCCCGGGCCCGCGCCGTCGATCGCGGCGGCCTCAATCACCGCGCGCGGGATGGTCTGCAACCCGGCGAGGAAGAACACGAAGTTGTAGCTGATCTGCTTCCACGCCGCCGCGACGACGATCAGCACGAACGCCTGGGTGCCGTCGAGCGCCGGGTTCCAGACCACGCCGAGGCGGTTGAGGCCGCGCCCGACGACGCCGATGCTGGGATTGAAGATCAGGAACCAGAGCACCCCCGCGAGCGCCGGAGCGACCGCGTAGGGCCAGATCAGCAGCGTCTTGTAGACCCCGGAGCCGCGTCCGACGCCGTCCGCCATCGTCGCGAGGACGAGCGCCGTGGCCATCGCCCCCGCCGTCACCACCACCGCGAGGACGCAGCTGCGGATCACGGTGTCGAGATAGCGTGGGTCTTCGAGCACGTCGACGTAGTTGGCGAGGCCGATGAACTCGGTCGCGAGGCCGAAGGGATCTTCGCGCAGCAACGACTGGAACACCGCCATCGCGGCGGGCCAGATGAAGAACGCGAGGGTGACGGCGATCTGCGGCGCGATCAGCAGGTAGGGCAGGCTGCGGTTCTTGAATACGGCGGAAGCGTTCAACGCGCATCCTCTCGGGCTTGTTCGAAAAAGGCGGCCGCCGTCGCCAGAGGGGGGTGCGACGGCGGCGTTCAGGGCATCTCCGCAGGTGGGGAGGTCGGATCAGCCCTGATTGGCCTTTTCGAAGCTGCGCAGGAGCTTGTCGGCACGCTCGACGGCGGAATCGAGCGCGGTCTTGGCGTCGGCCTTGCCCGCGAACACCGATTCGAGCTCGCCTTCGATGATGTCGCGGATCTGCGCGAAGTTGCCGAACCGCAGGCCCTTGGAGTTGGCGGTCGGGGCCTTGTTGGTGATTTCCTTGATCGAGACGTCGGTGCCGGGGTTCTTGTCGTAGAAGCCTTGGCGGCGGGTGAGTTCGTAGGCCGCCTTGGTGATCGGCAGGTAGCCGGAGAACTGGTGCCAGTCGGCCTGGACCTCGGGCGAGGAGAGGTAGTTGAAGAACTTCGCCACGCCTTCGTATTCCGCCGTCGGGCGGCCGTTCAGCACCCAGAGCGACGCGCCGCCGATGATCGAGTTCTGCGGCTCCTTGGTCACGTCGGGCGCGTAGGGCATCGGCGCGACGCCGAAGTCGAACTTCACGTTGGCCTTGATCCCGGCGTAGGCGGCGGAGGTGTTCATGTACATGCCGCATTCGCCGCTATAGAACTTCGGCGCGGCGTCGGAGGCGCGCCCGCCGTAGTCGAAGATCTTCGACTTCTGCCAGGTTGCGAGGTCGGCGATGTGCTTGACGTGCGCCGGGCTGTTGATCGTGAGCTTGGTGTCGAGGCCTGCGATGCCGTTTTCCTTGGTGCCGATCGGAAGGTTGTTCCAGGCGCTGAAGTTCTCGATCTGCACCCACGACGGCCAACCGGTGGTGAAGCCGCAAGCCGTGCCCGCCTTTTGCAGCGCCTTCGCGGCGGTTTCCATCTCGGGCCAGGTCTTCGGCGGCTGGTCGGGGTTGAGCCCGGCCTTCTTGAACGCGTCCTTGTTGACGTACATCACCGGCGTCGAGCTGTTGAACGGCAGCGACAGCATGTTGCCCTTGGAATCGGTGTAGTAGCCGGTGACGGCGGGCAGGTACGCCTTCGGATCGAACGGCTGCTTGGTGTCGGCCATCAGCTTGTAGACCGGATAGACCGCGCCCTTGGCGGCCATCATCGTCGCGGTGCCGACTTCGAACACCTGGACGATCGCCGGAGCCTGGTGCGCGCGGAACGCGGCGATCGCGCCGGTCATGGTCTCGGGGTAGGTGCCCTTGTAGACCGGCACGACCTTATAGTCGGACTGCTGCTTGTTGAAGCCGTCGGCGATGGAGTTGAGTTTTTCGCCCAACTCGCCGCCCATCGCGTGCCACCACTGGATTTCGGTGGCGGCAAGGGCGGGGGCTGAGAAGCAGGCGCTCCCCAGCAGTACGGCGGCAAAGGTCTTGAGCAGTTTCATCGACCGGCTCCTTGATCGCGGACATGGCGAGGCGAAGGGGGGCGGAGGCTCCCGCTCGCGATCCGCCGACGTTAGGCCGGGATCGAAGACGGTATCGGGACGGTTCGATGAACTCTGTGTGAATGCAGGGCGTTACGGCGTCGGGCAGGCGCCACCCCGGTCGAAGCGGGCGACCTCGGCGGCGATGGTCGTCGCGACCGCCGCCGCCGCCGCGCCGAGGGCCTCGCTCGCGGCGTCGGGGGTGAAGCTCGCCATGCCGCGTTGCTCGGCGCTGCGGCAGGTGAGCGCGCGGCCGTCGGGCAGGCGGCGCAGGGTCCAGCTCGCCGCCACGGTCGCGCCCTGCGGCCGTGCGTCGAGGCGCTCGAAGCGCACCGCGAGGCGATACTGCGGCAGGTTCGAAGCGCCTGCGGGCACTGGCGCGGCGTAGACGTCGGTGGCGCGCGCCTCGCGCCAGAGGGCGTCGGCGAGGACGCCGCGCAGTTGCTCGGCGAGGTCGCCCGACCAGCGCTCGCCCTGCTGCACGGCGAGGCGGCCGGCGGCGTCGGTGAGGACCAGTTCGTTGCGGTCGACGCTCGCGGGCACCAGCACCGGCAGGACTTCGACCAGCCGTTCCGCACCGCCGCCGGTGGCGGGTGCCTGGGTGGATTGCAGCGTGTGGTATCGGGTCACCGGCGAGGTGCCGCATCCGGCGAGGGCGAGAACCATGAGGGCGGGCCAGAGGCGGATCATTTGTCGGAGCTCCTTCCGCGAATCAGCATTTCCGGGTTGCGGTCGAGACCGTCGGCGAGGGATTTCAGCGCACGCGCGGCATCGGTCATGGCGCGCAGCGCGGCGCGGGTGTCCTGCTGCGTCGGCGAGTCGCCCGAGAGCGTCTGGCTGATCGCGCGCAGGCTGTCCTTCAGTTCGGGCATCACCTCGCCCTTGGTGTCGGCCATCATTCCGTCGAGGCGCTTCAGGGTCTTGTTGAGGGTGACGAGGGTGTCGCGCGCCTCCTTGCCGATATCGTCGAACGGCACGCCCTCGATCTTCTTGAGGATGCTGCGCACCTGGGTCTGGATTTCGATCATCTCCGCGTCGACGGTGGGGAGCTGCACCGCGCCGCCGTCGACCATCGTTACCTTCGCCGGTTCGGCGTCGGGGAAGAAGTCGAGCGCGACGTACATCTGGCCGGTGAGCAGGTTGCCGGGCCGGAGCTGGGCGCGCAGGCCGCGCTTGACCAGGGCGGCGGCGCGCTGCTGGGTGGTGCCGCTGCCGCCGTCCACCGCCTCGCCGAGGCGCTCGGGGTAGATCACCGCCGTCACCGGGGCGAGATAGGTGTCGGTCTTGGCATCGTGGGTGAGGTGGATCGACCGCACCGACCCGATGGTGACGCCGTGGAAGTCGATCGGCGCACCGACGGAGAGTCCGCGCACGGTGTTGCGGAAGCTGAACACCACGGTCTGCGGCGGGCCGTCGGGGGTCTTGACCGCCGTGGTGCGGTCGGGCGCAAGGCTGAAGTCCGCGCCTTCCGGCGCGGGGCTCGAAACGTCGCTGCCGGGGAGCGGCTCGAACGCGATGCCGCCGAGGAGGATCGTCGCCAGCGACTGGGTCTGGAGCTTGAGGCCGCCCGCGTCGAAGCTGAGGTCGATGCCGCTCGCGTGCCAGAACCGGGTTTCCGGCGTGATGAAGCGGTCGTAGGGGGCGCGCACGAAGATGCCGACGGTGATGCTCTGGCCGTCGTTGTCGAGCGAGAACTGTTCGAGGTGGCCGACCTGGATGCGGCGGAAGTAGACCGGTGCGCCGACGTCGAGGGAACCGATGTCGTCGGCATGCAGCACATAGCGCTTGCCCGGCTCGTCCGAGGTCACCACCGGTGGCGATTCGAGGCCGACGAAGTGCTTCTGCGTCTCTCCCGAGCGCCCGCCGTCGACGCCGATGTAGGCGCCCGAGAGCAGGGTGCCGAGGCCGGTCACGGTCGCGCCCGCGAGTCTCGGGCGGACCACCCAGAAGCGGCTGTCGGTGGCGGCGAAATCCTCGGCGGTATGGTCGAGGGCGACGATCACCACCGCCTTGCTGCGGTCGGCGTTGAGGTGGACCTCGGTGACGTCGCCGATGTCGACGTTCTTGTACTTCACCTTGGTCTTGCCCGGGGTGATCCCCTCGGCGGAGGCGAACTCCACCGCGATCGTCGGCCCGGCGCTGCGGATCTGGCGCACCATCAGGGTGCCGCCGATCAGCGCGGCCACCAGCGGCACCAGCCAGATCAGGGACGGCACCCAGCGTGGCGCGCGGCTTACCCGGGCGTCGGGAATCTGGCGCGGCAAGTCGGGATCGGTCATGATTTTTTCTCCGAACGATCCCAGATCAAACGTGGGTCGAAGGTGTGGGCGGCGATCATCGTCAGCACCACCACCGCGCCGAAGGCGGCGGCGCCGGGGCCTGCGTCGATCGTCGCGAGACTGCGGAAGCGCACCATGCCGACGGTCATGGTGATGACGAAGATGTCGAGCATCGACCAGCGGCCGACGAATTCGATCACCCGGAACATCAGCGCGCGCTGGCGCAGGCCCCGGTCGACGCCGTATTGCGCCGCGACCAGCAGCAGCACCATGCAGAGGATTTTCGCCAGGGGGATGAAGATGCTCACCGCGAAGATCAGGATCGCGAGGTCGGGGGAGCCGGATTTCCAGAAATAGACGATGCCGCTCATGATCGTGTCGCGCGAGGTGTTGAACAGGGTGTAGGTGACCATCACCGGCAGGAGGTTGGCCGGAACATAGAGGATCGCGGCGGCGATCAAAAGCGCCCAGGTGCGCTTGATGCTGTCGACCTTGCGCACGTGCAGGGCCGCGCCGCAGCGCGGGCAGTGCGGATCGGGCCGGTCGCCCGGGTCGCAGACCAGGCCGCAGGTTTCGCAGAGGATCAGGCCTTCGGCGCGGGCGGTGGGCAGGGTCATGGGTCCGCCTCGGGCAGCGGGCGCAGCGCCCACAGCGCCTTCAGGTCGTAGGAGATGATCACGGTGAGGAGAATGGTGAGCGCGGCGAAGGCGAACAGCGCCACCCCCGGCACCACCTGTGCGGTGTGGGAGATCTTGACCAGGGCGACGACGATGCCGAGCATGAACACCTCGGTCATCCCCCAGGGCCGCACCATCTGGATGCCGCGCAACAGCGCCGCGACGAGGGGCGACCCGGGTTTGCGCCGGATCAGCACCAGCAGCACGGTGAACGCCGCCAGTTCGGCCACCGGGAAGCCGATGGTGGTGGCGAAGGCGAGCATTGCGGTGAGCGCCCGGCCCTCCTGCCAAAGGATGCCGATGCTGCCGATCAGCGAGGCGGAATGGGTGATGCCCCCGGCGCTGAGGCGCACCACCGGCGAGACATTGGCGATGACGAGGGTGATCGCTGCCGCGATCACCAGCGCGAGAAGGTGGTCGGGATCGAGTCGGATGCTTTCGCGATAGAGCGGCGCGTTGCACCGCGCGCACCGCGCCCGCTCACCCGGGCCGAGCGTCGGTCGCCGATACAGGGCATCGCAATGGGGGCAGGCGATCAAGGCAGGCAGCGGCTTCGGCATTCGATTGTCTCGCATTTGCTTACCCTTTGAGGTGGCCCAGGACAAGCAATTCGGCAAGGGGGAGTTCCCCGGCCGCAGGCGGTGGTTTCCCCGGTTCGCGCGGGATGATATAGAGCGCGGACGGAGGTATTTGGCATGATCACACCGATGAACGACGAAGGCGCCCTGGTGCTGTTTTCCGGCGGCCAGGATTCCGCCACGTGTCTGGCGTGGGCACTCTCGCGCTTTTCCCGGGTCGAGACCATCGGATTCGACTATCGCCAGCGCCATCGCATCGAGCTTGAGGTCCGCCAGGAGTTCATCAAGGAGCTCCGCGCGATCTTTCCCGCCTGGTCGGCGCGCCTCGGCGAGGACCGGGTGCTGGACGCGGGCGCGCTCGCCGCGATCGGCCAGACCGCGATGATCGAGGACGTGGCGATCGAAATGGGCGCGAACGGCCTGCCCAACACCTTCGTCCCCGGCCGCAATATCCTGTTCCTCACCCTCGCCACGGCGGTCGCCTACCGGCGCGGCCTGCGCCACATCGTCACCGGCGTCTGCGAGACCGACTACTCGGGCTATCCCGACTGCCGCGACGACACGATCAAGGCGACCCAGGTGGCGCTCAACCTCGGCATGGAAGCGCGCTTCGCCCTGCACACGCCGCTGATGTGGATCGACAAGGCGGGCACCTGGGCGATGGCGATGGAGCATGGCGGTCGCGACCTCGTCAACCTGATCAACCGCGGCACCCACAGCTGCTACATCGGCGACCACACCACCCGCCACGACTGGGGCTTCGGCTGCGGCGAGTGCCCGGCCTGCGAACTTCGCGCGGGCGGCTGGCGGCGCTGGCTGAAAGGGGTCTGATGGCCTACCGGGTCAAGGAGATCTTCCACACCCTGCAAGGCGAGGGCGCGCACAGCGGCCGCGCGGCGGTGTTCTGCCGCTTCGTCGGCTGCAACCTCTGGAGCGGCCGGGAAGACGACCGCGCGCGCGCGGTCTGCGGCTTCTGCGATACGGATTTTCTCGGCACCGACGGCCCCGGCGGCGGCGCGTTCGCCAGCGCCGACGACCTCGCCGACGCGGTTCGCGCCTGCTGGGACGACGCGGTGGCCGACGATTCCGGTGCGCCCTACGTCGTCTGCACCGGCGGCGAGCCCCTTCTGCAACTCGACGACGCGGCGATCGCGGCGCTGCACGCCCGGGGCTTTACCGTCGCGGTGGAGACCAACGGCACCCAGCAAGCCCCCCAAGGCCTCGACTGGATTTGCGTCAGCCCGAAGGCGGACGCGGCGCTGAAGCTCATCCGGGGCGACGAGTTGAAACTGGTGTGGCCGCAAGCGGGCCTGAGCCCCGAAGCCTTCGCCCACCTCGGCTTCAGCCACTTCTTCCTGCAACCCCTCGACGGCGCGGACGCCCGGGCGAACCTCGCCGCCTGCATCGCCTATTGCCGCGCGCACCCGCGCTGGCGACTGTCGTTGCAGAGCCACAAGCTGATCGGAATCCCATGAGCCTCTATCACGTCACCCGCCGCATCGGCATCGACGCCGGGCACCGCATCCGCAACCACGCCTCCAAGTGCCGCCATCTCCACGGTCACCGCTACGAGATCGAGGCGACCTGCGCCGCGCCCCGTCCGCATGACGACGGCGAGCAATCCGGCATGGTGCTCGACTTCGGCTTCCTTAAGGACGAGATGCTCGACGTGATCGACGCGCCCTGCGACCACGGCTTCCTCGCCGAGATCGCCGACGTCGAGGCGCTCGCCATGCTCTGCCCGGAGGCCGCCGATTTTTCCGGATGGCACGCGGCGCTCGCGGTTGCGGTCGCGGCGGAGGGATTCGCGCTCACCACCGATACCCGGCTCGGCACCAAGCTCTATGTCCTCGGCGGGCCGCCGACCGCCGAGGGGCTCGCCGCGCACTGGTTCGGCCGCCTCGCGCCGCGCGTCGCCGCGCGCAGCGACGGCCTGGCCCGGCTGGTGAACCTGCGCGTCTGGGAAACCCCCAACTGCCACGCCGACTATTCGGCCTGAGGGGCATCCGCCCGGCGGCGCGGCGCGCGCGTCGCCTCCGGTTCCACCAGCATCAGGTTTATCCCCGCGCGGATCAGCTGCTCTTGCGCCGCCATCGGCAATCCGGTGTCGGTGATGATGCCGTCCATCTCCTGCGGCGCGATGATGTTGAAGAACCCGAGGCGTCCGAACTTGGTGGAATCCGACACCAGGATGGTCCGCCGCGAGGCCTTCACCGTCGCCAGCTTGACCGCGATCTTGGCTTCGTTCGGCGTCGAGATCCAATCCGCGTTCCACGACGAGGTGGAGAGGAACGCGAGGTCGAGGTTGAGGCGGCTGATCACCGTCGCGGTGGTCTCGCCGATGCAGGACTTGTTGTCGCGCAGCACCTCGCCGCCGGTGTGGTAGAGGCGGCAGGCGGAATTCAGCATCAGGTGGGTGACGATGGTGAAATCGTTGGTCACCGCGAGGATCGAATCGCGCAGTTCCGGGCGCGCGGCGATCTCTTCGGCGACCGCGAGGCAGGTGGTTCCGGCGTCGAAGTAGATCGCCATGCCGGGCCGCGCCAGCGTCGCCGCCTTGCGCGCGATCGCGGTTTTCTCGGCGGATTGCAGGTGCCGCTTTTCCGCCAGGGAAAGCTCGGAGGCGATCCGCCCGACCCGCCGCGCGCCGCCCGAAACCAGGGCGGCGTGTCCCTGGCTTTCGAGGGCTTGCATGTCGCGTCGTACGGTCATCTGCGAAACGCCGAGCTGCTCGGCCATGTCGACGATGCTCACCATGCCCTTGAGGTCGAGGGCCTCGCGAATGCATTGCTGTCTTTCGGCTGGAATCATCGCTTGCCTCATCGACGACGCCCGCACGGACGCGGGACGCACCTGTTTCATCTAGCCCGAGACCACGGCGAAGGGCAACGGCGGAACCATGGCGCGAGCTTCGTGCGGTGGTTGTGAAAAAATGAAAGGCTCTCGTGGCGGTGGCCGCCGCCACGCCGGATTTGGCTTGAAAATGCTTCGCAACCGGCTGTGACGCACGCAGTCGTTCACATTTCCAAAAAATAAATACCATAAATTTCCGCGCCTTCCTGGATGTTTTGGGAAAAATAGTAAAAAAACGAGAATAAATGTAAAAATTTGCGGGTTCGGTTTGCTTTCCCGGATACCCTGCGGTAGATTTTGTGACATCGAAATGACGCCACGCATGCCGCGTCCCGGCACGCCCGTCCGCGTCCCAGCTCTCGGATGAAGGAGAATTGTCGATGAAAGCCGCTATGGTGACTGGTAAGGAAGAAGTGACGATCCGGCAGGTCGACGCGCCGATTCCCGGCGACGATGAAGTGCTGATCAAGGTCAAGACCGCAGGCGTCTGCGGCTCCGACCTGCACCTCTTCCACGGCACCCACGCGTTCCGCAAGCCCCCGGCGGTGTTGGGCCACGAGGTCGCGGGCGACATCGTCAAGCTCGGCAAGAACGTGAAGGGCTACAAGATCGGCGACCGGGTGACGGTCGAGCCCCACCTCGGCTGCGGCGTCTGCGAATTCTGCAAGCAGGGACTGGTCAACCTCTGCACCGCCAAGAAGGCGCCGGGCACGCCGGGCTGGATCGGCACCTTCGTCGAATACTTCAACGCCCCGGCCAAGACCCTCTACAAGCTCGACGATGCGATTCCCTACGACATCGGCACGCTGGTCGAGCCGCTCGCGGTCGCGGTGCATGCGCTCGCGCGGGCGAGCGCTCCGGCGAAGGATTGCATCGTCATCCTCGGCGTCGGCACCATCGGCCTTCTCACCCAGGTGGTGGCGCGCGAGATGGGCTATAAGACCATCATCACCACCGATACCGCGCCGTTCAACCGCGAGATGTCGCTGAAACAAGGTGCCGCCGCCGCGCTCAACCCGATCACCGAGGACGTGGTCGCCAAGGTCAAGGAACTCACCGGCGGACGCGGCGCGGATCTCGCCATCGTCGCAGCGGGAGCGCCCGGCATTCTCGACCAGGCCTCGGCCTGCGTGCGCAAGCGCGGCGAGATCGGCCTGGTCGCGATGATCACCGAGAAGATCCCGTTCTACTGCTACAGCGTGGTCTTCAACGAGCAGACGATCTATGGCGCGATGACCTACGAAACCCGCGATTTCGAGGCGGCGGCGGACATGGTCAACGGCGGCCTCGATCTCTCCGACTTCGTCACCCAGAAACTCAGCCTGGACCGGTCGCAGGAGGCCCTCGATCTCCTCAGCCAGAAAAAGGAGAACGTGGTCAAAGTCATCGTCACGGTCTGATCGGTTCGCTTTTCAGCATGTTTGGTCTCTACAACAAAACAAAACGTTCAGGGAGGACGGCCAATATGAGGAAACTTTTCACGTTCATGCGGAATACGGCGGCGGCCTGTGCCGTCGCCGCGCTGGCGGTCGGCGGCGTCGCGGCGTCGGCCCAGGCGGCTCCGCTCACGCTCAAGCTCGGCCACATCCAGTCCGAGCAGGACTTCTGGCATCTCGGCGCGCTCAAGTTCAAGGAGGAGTTGGAAACCCGCTCCAAGGGCGCGATCACGTTGATGGTGTTCCCGAATTCGACCATCGGCGGCGACCGTGACCTGGTCGAAGGAATGCAGATGGGGACCGTGGACTTCGGCCTGATCGCGGGCGTCCTCGGCAATTTCGAAAAGACCATCCAGCTCCTCGAACTCCCCTACCTGTTCGATTCCCAGGAGGAGTTCACCAAGGTCATCCACGGCCCGATCGGCGACGAGATCGCCGCCAACGTGCTGAAGTCGTCCGGAGTCCGGATTCTCAACTGGTGGGATCGCGGCCCGCGCGAAGTCACCTCGAACAAGCCGATCAACGGCCTCGCCGACATCAAGGGCCTGAAGATCCGCGTGCCCGAGATTCCGGCGATGGTCAGCACCTGGCGCGCGATGGGCGCCAACCCCACGCCGATGGCGTGGAGCGAGGTCTATACCGGCCTTGAGCAGAACGTCATCGAAGCCCAGGAAAACCCGATTCCGTTCATCTACGGCGGGCGCATCCACGAAGTGCAGAAGTACCTCGCGCTCACCGACCACAAGTTCGAATACGTCACCATCGCGATGAGCGACGTGCGGTGGAAGTCCCTCACCGACGACCAGCGCAAGATCGTCACCGAAGCCGCCGTCGCCGCCACCGCCTACGAGAACAAGCTGGTCCTCGACAAGACCAGCGAACTCCTCGAAGCGATGAAAAAGGACGGCCTCAAGGTCACCACCCCCAACAAGGCGGAACTCGCCGCGGCGGCGCGCACCGCCCACGCCGACTTCGCCAAGACCGTCGATCCGGCCCTCTACAAGCGTATCCTCACTGCGCTCGGCCGGTAATCGAACCGTCCGCCGTCGCGCCCCGGCGCGGCGGCGGGCGGGGTCTCGCACAATGGGGGAGAGGCGATCTTGAAGAAATTCGACGAGATGCTGCACGCCAGCCTGCTCTGGGCGTGCGGAATTCTGATGTTCGGCATGATGAGCGTGATCTTCGCCCAGGTGGTCGCGCGCTATGTCATGCACCAGTCGCTGAGTTGGTCCGAGGAGGTCGGGCGATACATTTTCGTCTGGATCTCCTTCCTCGGGCTGGCCGCCGCGTTCAAGTCGGGCTCGCACGTCGCGCTCGACCTGCTCACCAAGTCGCTCACCCGCGTGCCGCGCCGGGCGCTCGAATTCTTCAATGGCGCGCTGGTGGTGGTGCTGGCTTCGGCGCTCCTGGTCAGCGGCATTCGCCTGCTTGAGTTCGGCATGCGCCAGCGGAGCCCGGCGCTCAATATCCCGATGGCGTTCGTGTATGTCGTGGAGCCGGTGAGCGGCCTGCTGCTTCTGTATTTTTCCCTGCGCGCGCTGTGGCTGTCGGCGACCGCTAGGCAGGAAGGATAGACAAATGCTGGGATTGGTCCTGTTCGGCGGGTTTGCGGTTTTCCTGTTTCTCGGATTGCCGGTGGGCTTCGGCCTCGCCCTCGCGTCGCTCGGCGCGATCACCTACAACAACTATCCGATCGCGGTGTTCGCCCAGCGGATGTTCACCGCGGTGGACTCCTTCCCGCTGATGGCGATCCCGCTGTTCATGCTCGCGGGCTCGCTGATGAGCCACGGCGGCATCACCAGCCGGATCATCAGTTTCACCCTCGCGTTCGTCGGCGGGATTCGCGGCAGCCTCGGGCACGTGGTGTCGATCAGCGGCATCATCCTCGGCGGGATCTCGGGCTCGGGCGTCGCCGACGTCGCCGCGCTCGGCTCGGTGATGATCCCCGAAATGAAAAAGCGGAATTATTCCGACAGCTATTCCGCCGCGCTGGTCGCCTGCT
Source organism: Rhodospirillum sp. UBA1311 (assembly GCA_002307145.1). Classification (GTDB taxonomy): domain Bacteria; phylum Pseudomonadota; class Alphaproteobacteria; order Rhodospirillales; family Rhodospirillaceae; genus Oleispirillum. The sequence goes on from DBTR01000088.1 coordinate 42,666, forward strand.
CGGGCAGCATCGGCCTGATCATCCCGCCCTCGATCGCGATCATCATCTATGGCGTCACCACCCAGGCCTCGATCGGCGACCTGTTCGTCGCGGCGATCGCGCCGGGCGTGCTGATCGGCCTCGGTTTCCTCGCCTATTCCTATTATTTCGCGGTCAAGAAGGGCTATCCGACCGAGGGCCAGGTCGGCGGCGCGGAGAAGTGGCGGCGGTTCAAGGACGCGATCTGGGCGCTCCTGATGCCGGTGATCATCATCGGCGGAATTCGCGGCGGCATCTTCACCCCCACCGAAGGCGGCGCGGTGATCTCGGTCTACGCCTTCCTCGTCGGCCTGTTCGTCTACAAGGAGATCACCGTCCGGAATATCCCGGTGATCTGCATGGAAGCCGCGATCGGCACCGCGACGATCGCGACGATCATCGCCGCCACCTCGCTGTTCGGCTGGCTGCTCTCCAGCGAGCAGATCCCCCAGCACATCACCCGCGTGCTGCTCGGCATCACCGAAAACAAATACCTGCTGCTGCTGCTGATCAACCTGCTGCTCCTCGTCGCGGGGATGTTCCTCGATAGCGGCCCGGCGATCATGCTGCTTGCGCCGATTCTGTTTCCGGTGATCGTCAGCCTGCACGTCCACCCGGTGCAGTTCGGCCTGTTGATGGTGATCAACCTGACCATCGGCCTGCTCACTCCGCCGGTCGGTACCGCGATGTACGTGGCGAGCAATATCTCGGGCGTGTCGATGGGACGGCTGACGCGGGCGTTCGTGCCGTTCTGGGGGATCATGCTGGCGGTCCTGATGCTCGTCACCTACATTCCGGGCTTCACCACCTGGGCGGTGACGCGGTGATGCGGGCGGAGGGACGGAGCCGATGAGCGCGGAAATCTACCTGATTCGCCACGGCGAAACCGAGTGGAACCGGGATTCCCGGATCCAGGGTCGGCGCGATTCCCCGCTCACCGCCCTCGGGCGCGAGCAGGCCCGCCGCACCGGCCGGATGCTCGCCACCCTCGGCCTCGCCGGGATGCCGGTCTCGGCCAGCCCCCTCGGTCGGGTCCAGGCGACCCTCGCGATCCTCGGCGAACAGGTCGCCCTCGGCCCGGTCACCCTCGACCCCCGCCTCAGCGAAGTCGCCCTCGGCTCCTGGGAAGGCCTGACCAGCAGCGAAATCCGCGCCGCCTATCCCGCACTCGTCGACGGCGTGTCGGAACACGGCTGGGGCTTCCGCTCCCCCGACGGCGAACGCTTCGACGCCGTCGCCGCGCGGGTGCGCGCCTGGCTCGCCGAACAGCACGAACCGGTGATCGCCCTCGCTCACGGCATGCTCGGCCGTGTGCTGCGCTCGGTCTATACCGGCCTGCCCGCCGACCAGGCAATGGCCGAACCCCTGCGCCAGGACGTCGTCTGGCACTTCCACGACGGCGGGATGTCGGTGCTCAAGGTGGGGTAAGGGAAGGCCAGGGCTCCGCCCTGGACCCGCGAGGGGTCTCCCTCCGGGGGATTTCCACCCTGATAAACGCCCACTGGGCGTTCATCTCGCCTTCGGCGACCGGGTTCCAATTCCCCTCGACCCCGTTACTGGTTTTTGCGCGAAGCGCGATAAAGCCATCACGCGGCGTGAAGGTTGATAGCCGCTTCGCGGCGAAAAACTAAAGGGGTCTGGGGCCTGAGGCCCCAGCGGGCCCGGGCGGAGCCAGGACCTTAAGCCCCCGTCCACTCCGGGTGGCGTTTGTCGATGAACGCGGCGATGCCTTCCTGGGCGTCGTGGGCCTGGAGGTTGTCGGTCATCACCTTGGCGGTATAGGCGTAGGCGTCGGCGAGCGGCAGGTCGGCCTGGCGTTGGAAGGCGCGTTTGCCCATGGCGAGGGTGAGGGGGGATTTGCTCGCGAGTTTGGCGGCGAGTTCGGCGACTTTTGCGTCGAGGGCTTCCGGGGCGGCGATGTCGTTGATCAGGCCGATGCGGAAGGCGGCTTCGGTATCGATGGTGTCGCCGGTGAGGAGCATGTGGAGCGCGTGCTTGGGTGCGACGGCGCGGCTGAGGGCGACCATCGGCGTCGAGCAGAACAGGCCGATGTTGACCCCCGGCGTGGCGAAGCGCGCGCCGGCCGCCGCGATCGCGAGGTCGGCGCTCGCGACGAGCTGGCAGCCGGCGGCGGTGGCGATGCCGTGGACTTGCGCGATCACCGGCTTGGCGAGGGTGACGATTTGCGCCATCACTTCGCCGCAGAGGCCGAAGAGGCGGGCGGCGTAGGCGCGGTCGAAGGATTCCGCGCGTATTTCCTTGAGGTCGTGCCCGGCGCAGAAGGCAGGGCCCGCGCCTTTGATCACCACCACGCGCGCGCTGGCGTCGGCGGCGACGGCGTCGAGCGCGGCGGCGATCGCTTCGAGCATCGGCAGCGAGAGGGCGTTGCGCGCCTGGGGCCGGTTGAGGGTGAGGGTGGCGATGCCGTCGGCGATTTCCTGGAGGACGTAAGGGTCTTCGGTCATGGCGGTTTCCCCGGCTGTCTGGATGGTTTCAGGCTAGGCCGACGGGGCACCGCTGTCGAGGCCGCTTGACGCGGCGGCGGGAGCGGTTCACATCAGGATTTCCAGTTTGCGCGAGGTGCGGGCGATGACATCGGTGGTGACGTTTGCGGCATTGTGGTTGGTTGCGGTGGTGACGCCGGGACCGAACGTGTTGTTGATCACCGGGTCGGTGCTGGATTCCTCGCGCCGGATCGCGGCCTGGACCGTCGGCGGGGTGCTGGTTGGCACCGCGATCTGGGGGGCGGCGGGATATTTCGGCGTCGGGTTGCTGTTCAGCAGCGCGCCTTGGGTTTATCTCGGCCTCAAGCTGGCGGGCGGCGCGTACGTCGCCTATCTCGGCGCGCGGCTGCTGTTGAAGAAGCCGATGCCGCTCGCCGAGCCGTTGGCGGTCGGGCGGGGTTCGCGCATGCGGGCGTTCCGGCGCGGCCTGATGACCCAGCTCTCCAACCCCAAGAGCGGCGCGTTCGTCGCCACGATCTTCGCCGCGACGATGCCGCGCGAGGCGCCGTTGTCCGCCGGGCTGACCGCGATTCTGCTGATGGTGACGATCTCGGGGCTCTGGTACGGGCTGTTGTGCTGGAGTTTCGGCCTCGAAGCGATCCGGGCGCGCTACATGCGGGCGCAGCGCGCGATCGAGCGCGTCACCGGGGCGCTGTTCGTCGCCTTCGGCATCGGCATCGCGACGTCGCGCTGATCCCTTACCCGACGATCTTCTGGTAGGCGTCGTAGGCCGCCAGGGTGACCTCGGCCTGCGCCTCGCAAGCGAGCGCGAAGGCCGGGCCGCGCAGGCTTTCGTCCGGGTATTCGGTGGTGAGCTTCAGGGGCGTCGGCATCGCGTCGTCCACCGAGATCTGGCAGCAGAAGCCGTTGACGATCCGGGTTCCCGGTTCTCCCGCGTGGAGATGGGAGAGCCGCCGCTGGCGCGCGGTGAGTTCGAGGACCTCGGGCAAGGCCGCGCCGACGCGGCGGGTGACCTTGTCGATCAGCCGTTCCGCCGCGCCGCTCCAGGCGGAGTGGTGGCGGAGGATGAAGAACAGCCCGCGCGGCAGCATCCACATCGCGAAGCCGCGCGGCACGTAGCCGGTGAACGGACGGCTCCACTCGTGCGCCGGGTAGCCGTGCAGGTTGATGTGGAAGTTCGGCGTGCAGAGTTCGCGGGCGCGGTCGCGGATCGCGGATTCGTAGCGCGGCTCGGTGGCGCGGTATTCGAGATCGTCGCCGAGCGCGGTGTAGCGCGCGCCGTGCAGCATCTGGCCGGGCGAGAGCGCGATGAGTTCGCGGTAGAGCGCGTAGCCGTCGGGGTTTTCGAGCGGGTGGACGGTGAAGTGCGCGCCGTCCCGCTCCGCCAGGGTTTGCGCCGCGCACAATGCGCCGACGATGCCCGAGGGTTCGTTGGCGTGCTGGCCGCCCGAGATCATCACGCCTGCGTCGCCGCCCGCGAGATACCGTGCCGCGACGGTGCGCCCGCTGACGGTCGAGGTTGAGAATTCCATGCCGCCGATCTTGGCGAGTTCGGCCGCGATCTGGGTGGGCGGCAACGGCGCTTGCGGGTTCGCGAGGTCTTGCGCCGGGCCATCGGCGTCGACGTTGGAAAGCGCGCGCACGCTCACCCGCACCTGCGGCGCGCCGGGAGCGATGGCGATCGCCGGAGCGATCTGGCCGGGCTGGAGGGTGCGGTCGCCGAGCGACAGGCCGGAATGGGTCTGGAAGACTTCGAGCAGCGAGAAATACAGGTCCTCGTGCAGGATCTCGCCGTAGCGGATCGCCTCGTCATCGATGCCGAGGGCGCGGTCGGGCCAGGGCAGGGTGGCCGCGATCCGCAACTGGGTGAACGTGCCTTGCGGCGGTTCCCACTCCGCTGCCGCCGCCACCGCCGCCTCGAACAGGCGCTCGACGTCGGTCTCAAGGCGTTCGTCGCGGCTGGTGCCGTCGGCGAAGGTGGCGCGCACCCAGCCGGTGGGGGAGACCTGGGGTTCGCCCACCGCGTCGGTGTGTTCGCGGTTGGGGGCGAAGACGCGGACCTCCTCGGTCCTGCCGTGGGTGTCGGTGAGGCTGAGTTCGTAGGTGAACGGCGTTTCGGTTCCGGCGGTGAAGCCGACTTCGGCCTCGGGCAGCAGGCCGGAGAGGGGGTAGGCCTCGACCAGGAAGCGGGTGGCCGTGCAGCCCGGATGCTGCGGATATGCGACTCGGGCGGAGGCGATCTCCCCGATCGCGATCTCTTCGAGGAAGGCATGCACCAGCGGTTTGAACGCCGAGCGGATGCGCGCCTCCACGCCCTTGGCCTTCAGTTCGGCCTCGGCGGCTCGGCGGCTGGCGGCGTCGGCGAACACCCAGGCTTCGAGGCGCGCGCCCGGTTTGGTCGCGAATTCGGCGACCAGGGCGTCGAGAGTGCTGGCGAAACTTCGTTCGAGCAGGGGCATGGTCATCGCGATGTCCTCCCGGTCGGGTCGAGGCTGTCCCGCAGCCAGTCGCCGAGAAGGTTGAGACCCAGCACCGTGAGCAGGATCGCCAAACCCGGGAACACGCTGACCCACCAAGCATTCTGCAGGTAGGTGCGGCCGTCGGCAAGCATTCCGCCCCAGCTCGGGATCATCGGGTCGACGCCGAGGCCGAGGAAGGTGAGGCTGCTTTCGAGCAGGATGTTGTTGGCGACGTTCAAGGTCATCAGCACGATCACCGGCCCGATCAGGTTGGGGAGCAGGTGGCGGAACAGGATCGCCCAATCCTTCACTCCGATCGCGCGGGCGGCGAGGATGAACTCCCGTTCGCGCAGCGCCAGCACCGAGCCCCGCACCAGCCGCGCGTATTGCACCCACTGCGAGACGATCAGGAGGATGATGGTGTTGGTGAGGCCGCTGCCGACGATGGCGATGAAGGTGATCGCCATCAGGATGAACGGGAGCGCCAGCTGTACGTCGGCGAAGCGCATCACGATCACGTCCCAGACGCCGCGGTAGTAGCCCGAGACCAGCCCCATCACCACGCCGACGACCACCGCGCCCGCCACCGAGAACGCGCCGACCTTGAGCGAAATCTTGCCGCCGACGATCACCCGTGCCAGCACGTCGCGGCCCAGGGGATCGGTGCCGAGCGGATGCGCCGCGTTGACGAACGGATGGGTGAGGCGGGCCATCAGGTTGATCGCCTCGCCGCCGTCGGGAAAGATCAGGCCGGAGAGCAGGATCGCGAGGCCCATGCCGCCGACAAGGAGTGTGCCGAGGATGAATTCGAGGCTGCGGAAGCGGCCGAAGGTGGCGCTCATCGGCTCACTCCGTGCGGATGCGCGGGTCGATCAGGCCATAGGCGATGTCGACCGCGAGATTGACGAGAACGATGAGCAGCGACAGCACGCAGATCACCGCCTGGAGCACCGGATAATCCCGCGCGCCGATGGCGTCGAAGGCGAGGGTGCCCATTCCCGGCCAGTTGAACACCCGCTCGACCACGACGATGCCGCCGAGCAACCCGCCGAACTGCAGGCCGAAGTAGGTGACGAGCGGGATCGCGCAGTTGCGGAGCGCGTGCTTGTAGAGCACCACCCGCTCGCTCAGGCCCTTGGCGCGGGTCACCATGATGAACTGCGACTGGAGGATGTCGAGCATCGCGGTGCGCACCAGGCGGACGTTGGTGGCGGTGAGGATGATCCCCATCGTCGCGGCGGGCATGATGAAGCTCTTCCAGCCCTCCATGCCCGAGGGTGGCAGCCAGTTGAAGACGATGGCGAAGAGCAGCACCAGCATCGTCGCGAGCCAGAAGTTGGGGAACGACAGGCCGACGAGGGAAAGGATGCGGATCGCCTGGTCCGGCCAGCGGCGGCGATGCACGGCGGCGGCGATGCCCAAGGGGATCGAAATCGCGATCGACACCGCCATCGAAGCGAAGGCGAGCCCGAGGGTCGCCGGGAGCGCCGCGGCGATCAGCATCGAGACCGGGGTGCCGCCGAGGAAGCTGCGCCCGAAATCGAAGGTGAGCAGCCCTTTCAGGAACGCGAAGTATTGGGCGACGAACGACTGGTTGAGGCCGAGGCCCTCGCGGATCCGCACCAGGTCTTCCTCGGTCACCGAGCCCGAGCCTTGCGCCAGCATCAGCGCCGGATCGCCGGTCATGCGAATCGCGAACGACACCACGAGCGTCACCACGATCATCACGAAGATCGCGAGCGCGAAGCGTTTGAGCAGAAATCCCGCCACCGGCTGTTCCTTTTGGAGAGAGCCGCCCCGGGGAGGTCCGGGGCGGCGGACGGCGTTGCTATTCGACGCTGACGCCGGTGAGGCGCATGCGGTTGTCCGGCGCGGGAATGAAGTCCTTCACCCGCTTGTTGACGCCGTAGATCGCGTTCGAATTGTAGAGCGGCATTTCGAGGACGCGCTCGGCGACGTAGTGGGCGATCTGCTGGAGGATCTGCTCGCGCTTCGAGCGGTCGGTGATCGAGCGCTGGGATTCGAGCATCGCGTCGAGCTTCGGATCGCTGTCGTAGGGGTTCCACTTCTGCCCGGTGTGGTACATCGCATATGCGGTGTTGTCGTAGTCGAAGGTCCAGCCGCCCCACTTCTGCTGGAACATCTCGCCGGTCTTGCCGGCCGGGATGATGTCGTTGAGGAGGACGTTGGTTTCGTAGGTCTTGATCGTCGCGGTGACGCCGACCGCGCCGAGATAGGCGGAGACCGCCTGGGCGACCTCGATCATCGTCGCGTCGTTGGCGCGCACGTCGATCTGCACCGTTGCGCCCGGCTTCACGCCCGCTTCCTTCAGCAAGGCCTTCGCCTGCTTCGGGTCGAAGGGCAGGGGCTTCATCGACGGATCGTAGCCGAACGACAGCGCGCCCTGGAAGCTCGCGATCGGCTCGGCCTGGCCCGCGAGGATGGTCTTGATGATGGTGTCGCGGTCGACCGCGAGGATCAGCGCGCGGCGCACCCGCTCGTCCTTGGTGATGCCGGACTTCGGATTGAAGCGCAGCGCGTCGACGCCCGGACCGGCGACGCTCACCACCTTCAGCTTCGCGTCGCCCGCGATCGTCGGCAGCATGCCGACCGGGATCGTCGGCGGAATCACGATGTCGACGCGCCCGGCCTGGAGTTCGGCGACCGCCGTGGCGGGCTCGGCGATGAAGCGGTAGTCGAGCTTGTCGAGCTTCGGAGCCCCACCCCAATGCTGGGCGTAGGCTTCGAGCTTGATGCCGATCTTCGGCTCGTAGGAGACCAGCTTGAACGGCCCGGTGCCGACCGGATGGGTGTTGAAGTAATCCTCGCCTTTTTCCTGGATGAACTTCGGCGGGACGATCATCGCGCCGTAGCCCGCGAGCTTGGTGAGCAGCACCGGATCGGGGGCGGAGAGGTGGAAGTCGACGACGTCGGGCGAGATCACCTCGACCTTGTCGATCACAGTATAGTTGGAGCGCTGCGGCCCCTTCTTGCCTTCCTCGCCGAGGAGCCGGTCGAAGGTGAACTTCACCGCCGCCGCGTCGAAGGGTTCGCCGTCGTGGAAGGTGACGTCCTTCCTGAGCGTGAAGCGGATGCGCTTGCCCTCGTCCAGTTCTTCCCACTTGGTCGCGAGCGCGGGCACCAGCTTCATGTCCGGGCCGCGATAGGTGAGGCCGTCGAAGATGTTGGTGGCGACCGATGCCCAGTTGATCAGGAAGGTGTCGATCGGGTCCCAGCTGCCCGGGTCCTGCGGCGAGGAGACGGTCAAGGTGCCTGCGGCGAACGCGGGCGCTCCGGCGAGGAGGCCGCCCGCGACCGTCGCCACCATCAAAACCGACCGGAATGTCTGTGGTTTCATCTCTGCTGCTCTCCTAGGGTTGTCAGGCGATGCCTGCTACGAGGTGGCCGGGCGCGATTTCCCGATGCGTCAGGATCGCGGGCTCGTCTCCGGCTTTGCGGATCGGGCTCGGGATTTCCCCTTCCAGGGAAACGTGGGCACGGCGGCGCGACGGGTCCGCCGTGGGCACCGCCGAAAGCAGGCGGCGGGTGTAGGCATGGGCCGGGGTCTCGAACACCTGGGCGCGGCTGCCCTGTTCGACCACCTGGCCGAGGTAGAGGACCGCGACGCGGTGGCTGATCCGCTCGACCACCGACATGTCGTGGCTGATGAACAGGTACGAGAGCGCGTGGCGCTCCTGCAACTCCATGAACAGGTTGACGATCTGCGCCTGGACCGAGACGTCGAGGGCGGAGAGCGCCTCGTCGGCGATGATCAGCTTCGGGTTGCAGGCGAGCGCGCGGGCGATGCAGATCCGCTGGCGCTGGCCGCCGGAGAACTCGTGCGGGTAGCGCGTCGCGTGGCCGGGCGGCAGGCCGACGCTGTCGAGGAGTTCCGCGACCCGCGCCGCGACCGCGCGGCCTTCGAGCAGGCGGTGGGTGCGGATCGGCTCGGCGATCGAAAACCCGACGGTCTTGCGCGGGTCCAAGGAGGCATAGGGATCCTGGAAGATGTATTGCACGTCCTGCCGCAGGCGGAAGCGCTCGGCGCGGCTCATTTCGGAGAACCGTCGCCCGTCGAACACCAGTTCGCCCGAGGTCGGGGTCTGGAGCTGCTGGATGGTGCGCCCGATCGTCGACTTGCCCGAGCCGGACTCGCCGACCAGCGCCAGAGTCTCGCCGACGCGGATGTCGAAGCTGACCCTTTCCACCGCGTGGACGCGGTGGGTGACGGTGCCGAACATCGTGCGCTTGACGTCGAAACGGGTGACGAGATCGCGCACGGAAAGCAGCGGCGGCGCGTCGGTGCGGGCGGTGTCCTGCGGCGTCGCCTCTTCGAGCAGCGCGCCGGTGGTGGCCTCGATCAGCGGCAGGCGCTTCGGCAGCGGTTCGCCGGTCATGCTGCCGAGCTTCGGCACCGCCGCGAGCAGGGCCTTGGTATAGGAGTGGCCGGGCGCGGCGAAAATCCGCGCGACCGGGCCGGTTTCCACCACCTTGCCGCGCCACATCACCACCACGTCGTCGGCGATCTCGGCGACCACGCCCATGTCGTGGGTGATGAAGATCACCGCCATGCCGAGTTCGCGCTGCAGCTCGGCGATCAGGCCGAGGATCTGCGCCTGGATCGTCACGTCGAGCGCGGTGGTGGGTTCGTCGGCGATCAGGAGCTTGGGGCGGCAGGCGAGCGCCATCGCGATCATCACCCGCTGCCGCATTCCGCCCGAGAGCTGGTGCGGGTAGCGCCCGAGGGTTTCCCGCGCATCCGGCATCCGCACCTTTTCCAGCAGCCGCCCGGCCTCGGCGAGCGCGGCGGCGCGGCCGATCTTCTCGTGCAGGATCAGGACCTCGGCGATCTGGTCGCCGACGGTGAACACCGGGTCGAGCGAGGTCATCGGCTCCTGGAAGATCATCGCGACGTCCTTGCCGCGAATCTCCCGCATCCGCTTTTGCGGCAGGGTCAGGAGGTCAACCGTGCCGTCGCGGCCGGCGAAGGCGATCCGCCCGGATTGCATCGTCGCGCCCATGGTTTCGGCGAGGCGCATGATGCCGAGCGCGGTGATCGACTTGCCCGAGCCGGATTCGCCGACGATCGCAAGCGTGCGCCCGGGATGGACGGCGAAGCTCACGTCGTCGACGACGCGGTTCGCGCCGAACGCGACGGACACGCCGGAGACGGCGAGGAGCGGGGTGGCAGGGTCTTCCAAACGCGACACGCGGGAATGTCCTTTCGGGGGTCCAAGCCGATGAAATCCAAAGCCGAACGCAGGCACGCGGCGGATTTCAGCGCCGTCCCGCGATGGCACCACTTCGGCTTGGCTTTGTCAACTCGGCGCGGTGGCGGATCGCCGAATGGCGATGGTTAAAAATGTTCTAGAATGGGATGAAATCATAATTTTCATGGAAAAATCACCCAAAATGTGATTTTATGTTAAAAAATTGCACGAAAACGGGAGGACGTCATGCCGGGATCTTCGGCGTATCGGGTGTGCGTCATCGGCCTGGGGGCGATGGGAATGGGCGCGGCCAAATCGTGCGTGCGCGCCGGGCTCCGCACGTCGGGGATCGAACTCAACCCCGAGCGCCGCGCCGAACTCCTGGCTGCGGGCGCGGTCGCGGCGGCGGCCTCCGCCGGAGAGCTTCCGGATTGCGACTTCGACGGCGTGGTGGTGCTGGTGGTCAACGGCCTCCAGGTGCGCGACGCCCTGTTCGGCGCCAACGGCATCGCCCGGCGGCTCAAGCCCGGCACCGCCGTGATGGTCAGCTCCACCCAGTCCGCCGACGACGCCAAGGCGATCGGCCGCGACCTCGAAGCCCTCGGGCTGCTCGCGCTCGACGCGCCGGTCTCGGGCGGACCGGTCAAGGCGGCGGCGGGCGAGATGACGGTGATGGCCTCGGGCGGGAAGGCCGCGTTCGACGCGCTCCGCCCGGTGCTCGACGCCACCGCGAGCAAGGTCTACGAGATCGGCGCCGAGATCGGCCTCGGCGCGACGGTCAAGATCATTCACCAGCTCCTCGCCGGGGTTCACATCGCCGCAGGCGCGGAGGCGATGGCGCTCGCCGCCCGCGCCGGGATTCCCCTCGATTTGATGTACGACGTCGTCACCCACGCGGCGGGCAACTCCTGGATGTTCGAAAACCGGATGAAGCACGTCGTCGACGGCGATTACGCGCCGAAGTCGGCGGTGAATATCTTCGTCAAGGACCTCGGCCTCGTCACCGAGACCGGCCGCGCGCTGAAATTCCCGCTTCCCCTTGCCTCGACTGCGTTTTCGATGTTCCTCTCGGCGGCGAACGCGGGTCATGGGAACGAGGACGACGCCGCGGTGATCAAAACTTTCGCGGGGATTACCCTGCCCGGACAGGAGCAAGCCTGATGCTGATCGGCGTGATTGCGGACGACTTTACCGGCGCGACGGACATTGCCGGTTTCCTGGTGGCGAGCGGGGTCTCGACGACCCAGCTGATCGGCGTGCCGCCCGACGATCTGAACGTCGAGGCCGAGGCGGTGGTGATTTCGCTGAAATCCCGCTCCTGCCCGCCCGACGAGGCGGTGGCGGCGAGCCTCGCGGCGCTCGCCTGGCTCCGGGCGCGCGACTGCCCGCGCATCTACCAGAAATACTGCTCGACCTTCGACAGCTCGCGCACCGGCAACATCGGCCCGGTGGCGGACGCGCTCCTCGACGGTCTCAAGTCCGACTTCACCGTGGTCTGCCCGGCGCTGCCGATCAACGGCCGGACGATCTACAACGGCTATCTGTTCGTCAACGGCGTGCCGCTGGCGGAATCCGGCATGCGCGACCACCCGGTGACGCCGATGACCGATTCCAGCCTGGTGCGGCTGATGGAAGCGCAATCGCTCGGCCGTTGCGGCGTGGTTGCCGCAGACACCGTGGACAAGGGCGTGCCCGCGGTGCGCGCCGCCCTTGAAAAGCTTCGCATCGAAGGTCGCCGCTACGCGGTGCTCGATGCCTTGAATGCGCAACACCTCGACACTCTGGGCGCGGCGGTGGCCGACATGCCGCTGGTTACCGGCGGCTCGGGCCTCGCGGCGGGAATGGCGAAGGCGTGGCGGCGGCGCACCCAGGATCCGTCGCGCGCGGCCTCGGCGGGCGCGCCGGTGCCCGGGCGCGGCGTGGTGATCTCGGGCTCGGCGTCGCAGATGACCAACGCCCAGGTCGCCGAATACAAGGCGCAGGCCCCGTCGTTCGCGGTCGACCCGGAGCGCTGCCTCGCCGACCAGACCGGCTACGCCGCCGAGATGGCCGAATGGGTGCTCGCCCAGCCGCGCTATGGCCTCGCGCCCCTGGTCTACGCCACCACCAATCCGGAAGCCTTGAAGAAAATTCAGGCGCGCTTCGGCAACGCCGCCTCGACCGCGATCGAGACCACCTTCGCCGCGCTCGCGCGCACCCTGGCCGAGGCGGGCGTCACCCGCTTCATCGTCGCGGGCGGCGAGACCTCGGGCGCGGTGGTGCAGGCCTTGGGCGTTTCGGGCTTCCACATCGGGCCGCAGATCGCGCCCGGCGTGCCGTGGGTGCGTGCGGTCGACAAGCCCTATTCGCTGGCGTTGAAGTCGGGGAATTTCGGCGATGTCGGGTTCTTCTTCGACTGCCAGCCGGAGGGCGTTGCACGATGACCGATGCGCGGTTGCGGGAGAAGATGTGCGAACTGGGCCGGGCGCTCTACGACCGGGGCTACGCGGTCGGCGGCGGCGGCAACCTCTCGCTGAAGCTCGCGGGCGGCGGCTTCCTCGTCACCCCCACCGGTTCCTGCCTCGGCCGCCTCGACCCCGAGACGCTCTCCACCATCGACGCGGCGGGCACGCCGGTCGCGGGGGCGAAGCCGTCGAAGGAATTCGTCTTCCACCGCGCGGTCTACGACGCGCGGCCCGACGCCGGGGCGATCGTGCACCTGCACTCGACCTACCTCACCGCGCTCTCCTGCCTTGAGACTCTCGACACCGCCAACGCGATCCGGCCGTTCACGCCGTATTTCGTGATGCGCATCGGGCCGCTGCCGGTGATCCCCTACTACCGCCCGGGTTCGCCGAAGATCGCCGAGGCGCTCGCCGCCCTCGCGCCGACGGTGAAGACCAACGCCTTCCTGCTCGCCAACCACGGTCCGGTGGTGCTGGGCAGCGACATCGAGGACGCGGTGAGCAACGCCGAGGAACTGGAGGAAACCGCCAAGCTGCTGTTCCTCCTGCGCGGCGAAAAGCTGCGCTATCTCACCGACGCCGAAATCCAGGACCTGAGGAGCTAGACCCATGGTTCAGTTCGCCGCGAATCTCACGATGATGTTCAAGGAAGTTCCCTTCCTCGAACGTTTCGGCCGCGCCGCCGCGTGCGGCTTCAAGGCGGTGGAGTTCCTGTTCCCCTACGACTATCCCGCCGCCGAAATCAAGGCTCTGCTCGACCGTCATCACCTCAAGCTCGCGCTGTTCAACATGTTCGCGGGCGACTGGGCGGGCGGTGAGCGCGGCTTCGCGGCGCGCCCGGCCAAGGTGGCGGAGTTCCGCGCGAGCGTCGCCCAGGCCCTCGACTACGCCCGCGTGCTGGGCTGCAAGAAGATCCACACGATGTCGGGGATCACCGTCGACGAGCCCGACCGCGCCGCCTGCGAGGCGGTGTGGGTCGAGAACCTTCGCCATGCCGCCGATCTCGCCGCCAAGGACGGCGTCCTGCTGCTGATCGAGCCGTTGAACACCCGCGACATGCCGGGCTATTTCGTCAGCCACCAGGACGAGGCGCTGGCGTTGATCGCGCGGCTCGACCGCTCGAACGTCAAGCTCCAGTTCGACACCTACCACGCCCAGATCATGGACGGCGACATCACCCGCAGGCTCCAACGCCTCGCGGGCCAGTTCGGCCACGTCCAGATCGCGAGCGTGCCCGAGCGCCACGAGCCCGACGAAGGCGAACTCGACTACGGTCACGTGTTCTCGGTCCTCGATCACACCGGTTACGACGGCTGGATCGGTTGCGAATACAACCCGCGCCGCGACACCGAGGCCGGCCTCGGCTGGGTGCGTCCGTATCTCGCCAAGGCGAAGGTGAGCTGATGATCCCGGCGGAGCGCCAGCACTTCATCCTCGGTTGCCTCGCCGACCGCGACGTGATGAGCATCGCCGAGCTGACCGACCGGCTCGGCGTCTCCCACATGACCGTGCGCCGCGACATCCAGCAGCTCGAACGGACCGGGCGGGTGATGTCGGTAACCGGCGGCGTGAAGCTGCCCGAGCGGATCGACTACGAGCCCTCGCACCTGGTGAAGGCGGGGATCCGCGCCGAGCAGAAAGAGGTGATCGGCCGCGCCGCCGCCGCGATGGTGCCGCCCAACGCGGTGGTCTACCTCGACGCCGGAACCACCACCCTCGAAATCGCGCACCGGCTCGCCGATCGCGGCGACCTTACCGTGGTCACAAACGACTTCGTCATCGCCGCCTACCTCTCCGCCAATTCCCGCTGCGCCCTCTATCACACCGGCGGCCTGGTGGAGCGGGAGAACCAGTCGTGCGTCGGCGACGCCACCGCCGAGGCGATCGCGCGCTTCAACTTCGACGTCGCGTTCATTTCCGCATCGTCGTGGGTGATCGGCGGGATCTCCTCGCCGAGCGAGCTGAAGCGCCCGGTCAAGCGCGCGGCGGTACGCAACGCGCGGAAAAACGTGTTCGTCACCGATGCGTCGAAATACGGCGTGGTCGGCGCGTTCAACATCCTCGGCCTCGACGTCTTCGACACGGTGATCACCGACGACAGCATCGAGGCGAGCGTCGTCGCGGCGATCGAGCACATGGGCGTGGAGGTGATCGTGGCGCGCTGAGCGCGACCGAGGGACGAGTATCCTGCTGGAAACCATGGGCGCGCGAACGGCCTTGCTCAAGACCTCTCCCAACCCTCGCACCAGAAGGCATGACGGAAAAAAACGGAACTTCGTGAAGAGGCAACACGTAAAAAATTCAGGAGGAGACAATGGTTGGTGCGTCGCAGCTTGTAGCGGGTCCCATGCTTCTCGTAATTTTTTCGATTTCCATCGCGTTCCTTCTCGTCACCATCATCAAGTTTAAGGTCAACGCCTTCCTCGCCCTGTTGGGTACCTCGATATTGACCGGCTTCATGGTCGATATGCCGCTCACCGAGATCTCGGGCGGCATCGCCAAGGGCTTCGGCAATACGCTCGGCGGCGTCGGCATCGTGATCGGCCTCGGCATCATCTTCGGCAACATCCTTGCCGAATCCCGCGCCACCAACGCGATCGCCGAGGGCCTGCTGCGGCAGGTCGGCAAGAAGAACGCCAACCTCGCGATCAACGTCTCGGGCTGGCTGATCTCGATCCCGGTGTTCCAGGACGCGGCCTTCGTGATCTTCATGCCGCTCGTCCGGCAAATCCAGAAGGCCACCCGCAAGCCCCTGGTCGCCCTGGTCTGTTCGCTCGGCGTCGGCACCATCGCGTCCCACGCCATGGTGATCCCGACTCCCGGCCCGGTGGCGGTGGCGGGCAACATGGGCGTCAACATCGGCAGCTTCCTGTTCTACTCGATCGTCGTCTCGCTGCCCGCGACCCTGGTGGCGGGCGTGTTCTATTCCCGTTTCCTCGAAAACCGCGCCGATCCCAGCGCCTACAACGGCATGCTCGACGAACCGATGCCCGAGATCGCGACGCCGCGTCCCTCGCCGTCGATGGCGGTGTCGATCGGCACCCTGCTGTTCCCGCTGCTGTTGATCCTGGTCGGCAGCATCGCCGCCATGCTCCTGCCCGCAAGCTCGGCGTGGAAGCCGGTGGTCGCCTTCCTCGGCGACAAGAATATCGCGCTCCTGGTCGGGGTGATCGCGGCGTTCCTCATCCTGCAGAAGCATTTCGCCAAGCCCGCCAACGATATCATCATCGAAGCGTGCGGCTCCGCCGGGCTGATCTTCCTGATTACCGGCGCAGGCGGCAGCTTCGGCACGATCATCAATTCCAGCGGCATCGGCAAGTACCTGGTCAGCACGATGCAGGGCTGGAGCGTGCCGCTCCTGGTGCTCGGCTTCCTCCTGAGCCAGTTGCTGCGCGCGGCGCAAGGGTCGACGACGGTCGCCCTGGTGACGACCTCGTCGATCCTCGGGCCGCTCGTGCTCGCCGCCGGAGCCTCGCCGGTCCTGGTCGCCCTCGCGATCTGCGCAGGCGGCATCGGCTGCTCGCTGCCCAACGATTCGGGCTTCTGGGTGCTGTCGCGGTATAGCGGCATCTCGGTGCAGGACACGATCAAGGCCTGGACGATCGGCGGCACCATCGTCGGCGTCGTCGCCTTTTTGATCATCCTGGTGCTGAGCGCGATGCCGTTCCTGCCCGGCCTTTGAAACCATGGTTTCCGGCAAGGGTCCAGCCCTTGCCGGACGGTCCTGGCCCCAACGGAGGACACTGAGATGATCCTGAGACACAGCGAAGAGATCCGCGCGCAGGTCAACGAGAAGATGCGCGACGGCAAGGGCAGCGTCACCGTGCGCTACCTGCTCGAACCCGAGGAGATGTTCGGCAAGGGGCGGCTGTTCGCCGAGAACGTCGTGCCGGTCGGGGCCTCGATCGGCCTGCACCAGCACAAGGGCGATTCCGAGGCCTACTACTTTCTCCAGGGCACCGGCCGCTACCTCAACAATTCCGACGAATTCGCGGTCAAGGCGGGCGACGTCACCGTCGTCGCCGAGGGCGACTGGCACAGCATCGAGAATACCGGAACCCAGCCCATGGTGTTCATCGCGTTGATTTTGTTTACGGAGCCGAAGGCATGAAAAAGGTCTACATCGTCCACACCAGCCTGGTCTCGCACGCCGAGCTGAACGCCCTGTTCGCCGAGCTGATCCCCGAGGCGAAGGTGTTCAACATCGTCGACGACAGCCTGCTCGCCGACGCGATGGCGAACGGCGGGATCACCGAAAAGATCGTCGGCCGGATGTGCAAGTACTACGAGGGTGCGGCCGCCAACGGTGCGGATCTGATCTTCAACCAGTGCTCCTCGGTCGGCGAGGCGGCGGACATCGCGGCGAAGCTGGTCGCGATCCCGGTGGTCAAGGTCGACGAGGCGATGGCGGAGAAGGCGGTGGCGCTCGGCAAGCGGATCGCCGTGGTCGCGACGGTGAAAAGCACGATGAAGCCGAGCTGCAACCTCGTCCGCGCCAAGGCCGCTCTCGCCGGCAAGAGCGTCGAGGTGGTCGAGTACCTGGTCGACGGCGCGCTCGACGTGCTGATGAAGGAAAACAATCGCGCCAAGCACAACGCCCTGGTCCTTGCGGCGGTGAAAAAGGCCGAGGCCGAGTGCGACGTGATCGTCCTCGCCCAGGGCAGCATGACCGTCCTCCTGCCGGAGCTGACGGATATCCAGAAGCCGGTTCTCACCAGCCCGCGCATCGGCGTCGAGAAGGCGCGGGCGGTCCTGATGCAAGGAGCCTTGCGATGAAAATTCTCGTCACCGGCGGCGCCGGTTTCCTCGGCAGCCGCCTGATCCGGGCGCTGCTCGACGGCAAGGGGCCGATGCCTCGCGTCGACAAAGTGGTGTCCGCCGACCTCGCCGCCTGTCCGGTCAAGGACGCCCGCGTCGAAAGCCGGGTCGGCTCGATCGCCGACCCGCTGTTCGTCGCCGCCGCCGTCGACGCCGATGTCGACGTGATCTACCACCTCGCCGCCGTGCTTTCCGGCCAATCCGAGGGCGAGTTCGACATCGGCATGCAGATCAACGTCGACGCTACCCGCGCTCTGCTCGAAGCCTGCCGCCATCTGGCGAAGCCGCCGCGCCTGATCTTCACCAGCTCGCTCGCGGTGTTCGGCGGGCCGATGCCCGAGGTGGTGCCGGAAGACCTGGTGCTGATGCCGCAGTCGTCCTACGGCGCGGAAAAGGCGATCGGCGAGTTGCTCGTCGGCGAATACACCCGCAAGGGCTTTGTCGACGGCATCGTTTGCCGCCTGCCGACGATCTCGGTGCGCCCGGGCAAGCCCAATTCCGCCGCGTCGTCGTTCGTCTCCGGAATCATCCGCGAGCCGCTCGCGGGCGTGCCGAGCGAATGCCCGGTGCCGGTCGACACCCGTCTGTGGATTTCCTCGCCCGACCTCGCGGTGAAGAACCTCGTCCGCGCGGGCGCGCTCGACGGCGCGAGGCTCGGGCTGCGGCGCACCCTCAACCTGCCCGGCATCTGCGTCACCGCGGCCGAAATGCTCGACAGCCTGGAGCGCCTCGGCGGCAAGCCGGCGCGGGCGTTGGTGAGCCTGACCGACGTGCCCCGGATCGCGGCGATCGTCTGCTCCTGGCCGGGGGCGTTCGACGTTTCGCGCCCGCTCGCCTTGGGGTTCGAGGCGGACCAAAGCTTCGATTCGATCGTGAAACAGTACATGGAGGGTCTCGCGACCGCCTGAATCCAGACGCCGGCGACGCGACAGTAGGGTGAAGGAACGCGCAAAACCAAGAATACCTAACCGGAGGATAAGCCCGTGACTCATGCAGGCATGGAGTTCCAGTTGATATTCGGCCTGGCGATCGCCATCGTCGTCCTGATCTTTCTGGTGGTGAAGACCAAAGTCCACGCGGTGCTCGCCCTGGTGATCGCCGGTTCCATCGCCGGTTTGACCGGCGGCATGCTCCCCGCCGACGTGATCGGATCGATCACCAAGGGTTTCGGCAGCACCCTTTCCACCATCGGCCTGGTGATCGGCTTCGGCGTGATGATGGGGCAGATCCTTGAGGTTTCGGGTGCGGCCGAGCGCATGGCCTATACCCTGATCCGTTGGCTCGGCGACAAACGCGAGGAATGGGCGTTGACGCTCACCGGCTACGTCGTGTCGATCCCGATCTTCTGCGATTCCGCGTTCGTGATTCTCTCGCCCCTGGTCAAGGCGTTGGCGCGCACCACCGGCAAGTCGGTGGTCACGCTCGGCATCTGCCTCGCCGGCGGCCTGATGCTCACCCATCACGCGGTGCCGCCAACTCCGGGTCCCTTGGGCATTGCGGGCATCTTCAACATCGACGTCGGCTTGATGATCTTCTGGGGGCTCGTGCTGACCATCCCCGGCATCTTCGTCATCGTCTTCTACGCCCGCGCCATGGGCCCGAAGATCGAGGGCATGATCGTGCGGGACACCGGCGAGGACATCTCGGCCGCCTACCGCGAATTCAAGGTCGCCGCGGCGGAACGGGAAAAGTCGCTGCCGCCGCTTGGCCTTTCGGTCGCGCCGATCGCCGTGCCGATCCTGCTGATCCTCGCCAACACCGTCACGGCGTTCGTGGTGAAGGCCTCGGGGGATCCCGCGCTGGCCAAGAGCCTCGGCGTCCAGCTCGCCACCTTCATCGGCAATCCGGTGATCGCGGTCGGCATCGGCGTGCTGCTCGCGGTCTACACCCTGGTGCCCGGACGCTCGCGCCACGACGTGATCGCCGACCTCGAAAAGGGCGTCGAGAGCGCGGGCATCATCCTGCTCGTCACCGGTGCGGGCGGCGCGCTCGGCGCGGTGCTGCGCGATTCCGGCGCGGGCACGGTGATCGGCCAGGCGGTGTCCACCCTGCCGATGCCGCCGATCCTGATCCCGTTCGTGATCGCGACCCTGGTGCGCCTGATCCAGGGCTCGGGTACCGTGGCGATGATCACCGGCGCTTCGATCTCCGCGCCGATCCTCGCCAACATCCCGGGCGTCGACATGGTGTTCGCGGCGCAGGCCGCGGCGATCGGCTCGATGGTTTGCGGCTATTTCAACGACAGCTACTTCTGGGTGATCAACCGCATCCTCGGGGTCAAGAACGCCAAGCACCAGATGCTGGTGTGGTCGGTGCCGACCACCCTGGCGTGGGCGGTCTCCCTGGTGACGCTGTTGATCTTCAACGCGATCCTGGGCTGATCCGATATCCCGAACGTCGCGGGAGCGGAATGCCTCCCCTCCCCCTCACATGGGAGCATCCGCGTCGCGACGCATCCGGGAGGCCAGGAGGGGTTCGCCCCTCCTGACCAGACTCAGAGCCTGGCTTCCGCCGCGAGAAAGTCGAGCAGCACCCGCACCCGCGCAGGCAACGGCCCGCCCTGGCCGACGTAGACCGCGTAGAAATCCTCGCGCTCCTCCGTGTCCGCCCCTTCCATCACCCGCACCAGCCGCCCGGCGGCGAGATCCGCCGCGACGGTGAAGCCCGCCATCCGCGCGATCCCCGCGCCCGCGACAGCGAGGTGGCGGAGGGTTTCGCCGTCGCTCGCCAGCACGCGGCCGCCGGGCGGCAGCCGCGTGTCGGCGATCGGCCAGCTCTCGGTGGCGCGCTTGTAGGTGAAGCCGAGACGCACGTGGGCCTCAAGTTCGGCGACGGTGGTCGGCGCGCCATGCCGGGCGAGGTAGGCGGGGGAGGCGACCAGCATCAGGGTGGTGGCGCCGAGCTTGCGTGCGACCAGACTGGAGGATTTGAGCGGTCCGGCGCGCACCGCCACGTCGATCCCCTCGGCAACCAGGTCGACCATCGCATCGGTGTGGTGGAATTCGAGGGAAATCCCGGGGAAACGGTCGAGAAAACGCGGCACCAGCGGCACCAGCACGTGGTTGCCGAACGAGGCGCTGGTGGTGATCCGCAGCCGCCCGGCAGGAGCCTCGCCGCCGGTTGCGGCGGCCTCGGCGTCGGCGAGGTCGGCGAGGATGCGGAGCGCCCGCTCGTAGAAGCCCTGGCCCTCGGGGGTGAGCAGGAACTTGCGGGTCGAACGGTTGACGAGGCGGGTGCCGAGCCGGGCTTCGAGCCGGGCGATCAGCTTGCTCACCCCCGAGGGCGTCACCCGCGCGGCGCGGGCGGCAGGAGAGAAGCCGCCCAGCTCCACCACCCGGACGAAGGTTTCCAATTCCGCGAACCGGTTGATTTCGCGCTGTGCCAATGGTCCTCCAATTCACAAATCCTGTGACAACTCGCAGTCTATCTCATCGTTCGCCGATCCTCCATATCCACGGCCATCGTTCATTTTCGGGTTGTGAGATCGCCATGCCGCTCGCCCTTTACGCCTTGACCGCCGGAGCCTTCGGGATCGGCGTCACCGAATTCGTGATCATGGGATTGCTGCTCGAAGTCAGCCATGACCTCGGCGTCACCATCGCCACCGCCGGAATGCTGATTTCGGGCTACGCGCTCGGCGTGGTGTTCGGCGCACCCTTGCTCACCGCGCTCACCGCGCGCTGGCCGCGCAAGGTCGTCCTCCTCGGCCTGATGGGGGTGTTCACCCTCGGCAACCTCGCCTGCGCCCTCGCGCCCTCCTACGGCCTGCTGATGGCGGCGCGGGTATTGACCGCGCTCGCCCACGGCACCTTCTTCGGCGTCGGTTCGGTGGTCGCCACCGGCCTCGTCGCGCCCGAGCGCCGCGCCTCGGCGATCGCGGTGATGTTCACCGGCCTCACCATCGCCAACATCGTCGGCGTGCCGTTCGGCACCTGGCTCGGCCAGCAGTTCGGCTGGCGCGCGACGTTCTGGGCGGTCGCCGCCGTCGGCGTGGTCGCGAGCCTGATCGTCCTGGTCCTGGTGCCGAAGACCGCCGGCGAGATCGAGACCGGCTCGTGGCGCGACGACCTGAAAGCCATCGCGCGCGGCCCGGTGTTGCTCGGGTTCCTGGTCACGGTATTGGGGTTCGCGGGGGTGTTCGCGGTGTTCACCTACATCGCGCCGATGTTGACCCGGATCGCCGGTTTCGCCGATGCGGCGGTTTCGCCGATCCTGCTGGTGTTCGGCGGCGGGCTGGTGGTCGGCAACCTTCTGGGGGGCAGGCTCGCCGACCGGTCGCTCAACGGCGCGGTGCTGGCGACGCTGGTTGCGCTCACCGCCGTTCTCGCGCTGATGACGTTCGCGATCAGGAGCCAGATCGCCGCCGTCGCATTCGTCGGTCTGCTCGGGGCGGCGGGCTTCGCCACCGTCGCGCCGATGCAGATGTGGGTGCTGGACAAGGCCAGGGGCGCGGGCCAGAGCCTGGCTTCGAGCTTCAACATCGCCGCTTTCAATCTCGGCAACGCGCTCGGAGCGTGGGCGGGTGGCGCGGTGATCGACCACGGTCCGGGCCTCGGCTTCGTTCCCCTCGCCGCCGCCCTGTTCCCGTTCGGCGCATTGGTCGTGGCGCTCGTCGCGATCCGTGGCGGTGCGTCCGATCTCGCTCCCCAGGCGGGCGAATAGGCCTGCGTGACGGTTCGGTGAACTTTGGCGAAGATGGAGGGATGTTCATCTTCCCGCCAGATGGCGTCCAGTTTCCGCTTCTAGAGTCCGTGCCCATGCAGTGCGCTGCATCAACGGACATTCTAGAACGGAGACACCGATGTCCTTCGCATTCAACCCAGTCCGACGCCTCGCCGTGTGCGCGGCCGTGGCTGCGGGCCTTGTGACCGGGACCGCGCAAGCGGCCGAGATGACCGGGGCGGGCGCGACCTTCCCGTATCCGGTCTACGCCAAGTGGGCCGAAGCCTACAAGGCCCAGACCGGCGTCAGCCTCAATTACCAGTCGATCGGTTCCGGCGGCGGGATCAAGCAGATCGAGGCCAAGACCGTCGACTTCGGCGCCTCCGACATGCCGCTTGAGGCCGCCGATCTCGACAAGAACGGTCTGGTGCAGTGGCCGATGATCATGGGCGGCGTGGTGCCGGTGGTCAACGTGCCGGGCGTCGCGGCGGGCCAGATGAAGCTCACCGGCAAGGTGCTGGCCGACATCTACCTCGGCAAGATCACGTCGTGGAACGATCCGGCGATCGCCAAGATCAACCCGGACCTGAAGCTGCCGAACCAGCCGATCGCGGTGGTTCACCGGTCGGACGGGTCGGGCACCACCTTCCTCTTCACCAGCTTCCTCGCGGCG
Source organism: Rhodospirillum sp. UBA1311 (assembly GCA_002307145.1). GTDB lineage: Bacteria > Pseudomonadota > Alphaproteobacteria > Rhodospirillales > Rhodospirillaceae > Oleispirillum. The sequence continues at coordinate 65,415 of DBTR01000088.1, forward strand.
GTGAGCCCGGACTGGAAGTCCAAGGTCGGCGTCAACACCGCGGTCGAGTGGCCGGCGGGCATCGGCGGCAAGGGCAACGAAGGCGTCGCCAACTTCGCGGGCCAGACCGCGGGCTCGATCGGCTACGTCGAATACGCCTACGCGCTGCAGAACAAGCTCGCCTTCACCCAGCTCACCAATCACGACGGCGCGTACGTGAAGCCGGATTCGGCTTCGTTCCAGGCCGCCGCCGCGAACGCGGATTGGAAGGGGACGCCGGGCTTCCACGTCGTCCTCGTCGACCAGCCCGGCAAGACGAGCTGGCCGATCACCGGTGCGAGCTTCATCCTGATGCACAAGAGCCAGGCGAAACCCGAGAATGCGCAGAATGTGTTGAAGTTCTTCAGCTGGGCCTATGCCAACGGGGGCAAAATGGCTGAAGGCCTCGACTACGTGCCGATGCCCGGCCCGGTGGTCAAGCTGGTCGAAGGCGTGTGGTCGCAGGACATCAAGTCGGCCGACGGGAAAGCGGTATGGCCGGCGAAGTGAGGCCCAACCCTCCGGCAGAGGGTCGCGGCGGGGACATCTTCCCCGCCGCGGTTTTGTCGGTGCCCGACGCCATTCCCGAGAGCCCGGAGGCTGTACATACCGGCCTCGCCGAGCGCGGCTTCGCGCTCGTCTGCCGCTCCGCCGCGTTTGCGGTGGCCGGGCTGCTGCTCGCGGTGTTCGCGGTGCTGGCGATCAATGCCGCGCCCACGCTCCACGCCTTCGGCTTCGGCTTCCTCACCACCGAGGTGTGGAACCCGGTGACCGAACGCTTCGGCGCCCTCGCGCCGATCTGCGGCACCCTGGTCACCTCGGCGATCGCGATGCTGATCGGCCTGCCGCTCGCCCTCGGCGCGGCGCTGTTCCTCAACGAATACTGCCCGCACCGCCTGCGCGGTCCGGTGATCGTGGCGATCGAGCTGCTCGCGGCGGTGCCCAGCATTATCTACGGGATGTGGGGCCTCTTGGTTCTCGCGCCCTTCCTCTCCGCGCATTTCCAGCCGTTCATGACCGCGTGGGTCGGGCCGATCCCGATCCTCGGTACGTTGTTCCAGGGGCCGCCGTTCGGCATCGGCATGCTTGCCGCCGGGCTGATTCTCGGTTTCATGGTGCTGCCGTTCATCGCCTCGGTGTCGTGCCAGGTGCTCGCCACCGTCGACCCGGTGCTGCGCGAGGCGGCCTACGGCGTCGGCGCGACCACCTGGGAGGTCTGCCGCAACGTGCTGCTGCCGTTCAGCCGCACCGGCCTTTTGGGCGCGGCGATGCTCGGCCTCGGCCGCGCCCTCGGCGAGACGATGGCGGTGACCTTCGTGATCGGCAACTCGCACCGCATCTCCGCCTCGCTGTTCGCGCCGGGCACGACGATCTCGGCGAGCCTCGCCAACGAGTTCACCGAGGCGGTCGGCGACACCTATCTCTCCTCGCTCCAGGCCCTCGGTCTGGTGCTGTTCCTGATCACCTTCATCGTTCTCGCGGCGGCGCGGCTGTTGATGCGCCACGTCGAGCGGAGGGCGGCGCATTGAGCAATGGCGAAACCCTTCTGGCGCGGCGCAAGCTCGTCAACCTGGTGATGATGGGGCTGTGCAGCGGCGCGGCGGGCCTGGCGATCCTGGTGCTGGCGCTGATCCTCTGGCACCTGGTGTCGCGCGGCGTTTCGGCCCTCTCGCCCGACATCTTCACCCGCACCACGCCGCCGCCCGGCTCCCCCGGCGGCCTGCTCAACCCGATCCTCGGCAGCCTTGCGATGAGCGTGGCGGGGATCGCGGTGGCGGCGCCGCTCGGCCTGCTTTCCGGCACCTATCTCGCCGAATACGGCCGCTATTCGCGCGTCGCGCAGGTGGTGCGGTTCGTCAACGACATCCTCCTCTCCGCGCCGTCGATCATCGTCGGGCTGTTCGTCTACAGCGTGATGGTGGTGCCGATGAGCCACTTCTCCGGCTGGGCCGGGGCGGCGGCGCTGGCGCTGGTGGCGGTGCCGGTGATCGTGCGCACCACCGAGGACGTGCTGCGGATGGTGCCCGCAACCCTGCGCGAGGCGGCGTTCGCGCTCGGCGTGCCGTATTGGCGCTTCATCGTCAACGTCGCGTGGCGCGCTGCGAAAAGCGGCATCGTCACCGGCATCCTGCTGGCGGTGGCGCGGATCAGCGGCGAGACCGCGCCGCTGCTGTTCACCGCGCTCAACAACCAATTCCTCTCCACCGACATGAACGGTCCGACCGCGAGCCTGCCGGTGGTGATCTTCCAGTTTGCGATGAGCCCATACCGCGACTGGCAACACCTGGCCTGGGCGGGGGCTCTCCTGGTCAGCGCCACCGTCCTTCTGATCAACGTGCTGGCCCGGTGGCTGGCGCGGCAACGCTCGTGAGCGCCCAATGAAACCGGAAACCTCCGTGAAAATCGACGTCGAGCGCCTCTGCTTCTATTACGGCCAGGCGCAGGCGTTGAAAGACGTCAGCATCCGCATTCCCGATCGTCAGGTGACCAGCCTGATCGGCCCCTCGGGCTGCGGCAAGTCCACCTTCCTGCGGGTGTTGAACCGGATCTGCGATCTTTATCCCGGGCATCACGCGACCGGCAAGGTGCGCATCGACGGCACCGATATCCTCGATCTCAAGGGCGACCTCACGCCGCTGCGCGCCCGCGTCGGCATGGTGTTCCAGAAGCCGACGCCGTTCCCCACCAGCATCTACGACAACATCGCCTTCCCGGTGCGGCTGCGGCGCAGGATCTCGCGCTACGAGATGGACGAGGTGGTGGAAAAGGCGTTGCGCGGCGCGGCGCTGTGGAACGAGGTCAAGGACAAGCTCAAGCGCTCCGGCCTGTCGCTTTCGGGCGGCCAGCAGCAGCG
>DBTR01000088.1:68556-77623 GCA_002307145.1 Rhodospirillum sp. UBA1311
GCAGCGCCTGTGCATCGCCCGCGCGATCGCGATCGAGCCGGAAATCCTGCTTCTCGATGAGCCCGCCTCGGCCCTCGACCCGATCTCGACGGCGCAGATCGACGAGCTGATCTGGGAGCTGCGCGAGCACTACTGCATCGTCATCGTCACCCACAACCTCCAGCAGGCGGCGCGGATCGGCGACAGCACGGCGTTCATGTACCTGGGCGAACTCGTCGAATACGGCCCGACCGACGCGATCTTCAGCAATCCGCGCGAGAAGCGCACCCAGGACTACATCACCGGCCGCTTCGGCTAGACGGCGCGCAGCCGCAAGGTCGCGACCAGACCGGGCCTGGCGTCGCCGAGTGCGAATTCGCCGCCCTGGTGCGCCGCGATCGCCGCCGCGACGCTCAGGCCGAGGCCAGAGCCCGGCGCGCTGCGGCTGGGGTCGAGGCGGACGAACGGGCGCAGCACCCGCTCGCGGTCGGCCTCGGGAATTCCCGGCCCGTCGTCGGCGACCGCGATCTCGGCCCAGGGCGGGGCGATGCGGAGCGAAACCGCGATCGTGCCGCCGCCGGGCGTGTACTTCATCGCGTTGTCGAGGATGTTGGCGAAAGCCTGCGACAGCAGCGCGGGTTCGGCGAGCGCGCGCGCGTCCGGTGCGAGGTCGAGGACGAGGGCGATCCCGGCTTCCTCCGCGACGGGCGCATAAAGCTCGCAGACGTCGGCGACCACCGGCGCCAGGGCGCAGGGCGTCGGCTGGCCGGGAATCGCGTCGAGCTTGGCGATCCGTAACAGCGCGTTGAACGCGGCGACGATGCCGTCGGCGTCGGCGATTCCCTTGCCGATCGCCTCGCGCAGTTCGGCTTCGCCGCCGTTGCGCAGGGCGGTTTCGAGGCGGCCGCGCAGGCGCGTCACCGGGGTGCGGAGGTCGTGGGCGATGGCGGTGGTCGCGGCCTGCTGGCTGTCCACCAGGGCTTCGATGGCGTCGAGCATGGCGTTGATATGGTCGCCGAGCGCGTCGAATTCGTCGTGGCCGGACGAAGCGGTGAGGCGGCCCCGGAAGCGCCCGTCGACGATCTCGCCGGTGGCGCGGGTGATGGCTTCGAGCCGGAGACGCACCGAGCGCCCGACCAGCCAGCTCGCCACCAGGGCGATCACCAGCAGCACGCCGCCCGCCGCCGCCGCGGTCATCCCGGCGACGCGGTGCAACACCGCGCGATCGGTGCGGATTCGCCCGACCGCGAGGCGGGTGCCGTCGGCCAGCACCTCGACTTTCGCCAGCACTTGGCTCTCCGCTCCGGCCGCCGTGGCCAGGGCGACGCCGTGCCAGCCGGCCGCGAGGCCGGCGAGGGGCGGGCGGCTCGGGGCGCTGGTGAGCGTGCCCGCGCCGTCGTCGAGTTCGTAGAACGGCGTGCGGCCGCGATAAAGCGCGATGCGCTCGGCGACGGCGCGGCGGAGTTGCGCCTCGCCGCGTACGTCGTGGATTTCCTCCAGCCGTTGGAGTTCGTCGGCGACCTCGGCCCGCACCTCGGCGTCGAGCAGGCCCTCGGCGGAGCGGGTGACCGAGACGAACCCGGCCGCGCCCGCGATCGCGAGGGCGGCGGCGGCGGTCAGGGTCCCGCGAAAGGTGCGCGAGCTATTCCGGAACACCGAGCATGTATCCTGCGCCGCGCACCGTCGCGATCAGTGCGGTGGGGAAGTCGCGGTCGACCTTCTGGCGCAGGCGGCTGACGTGGACGTCGATGACGTTGGTCTGGGGGTCGAAGTCGTAACCCCACACCGCGCTCAACAGCATCATCCGCGTCACCACCTGCCCGGCGTGGTGGGCGAGGTATTCGAGGATCTGGTATTCGCGCGGCTGGAGGCGGAGCACCCGGTCGGCGCGGCGCGCAGTGCGGGCCATCGGGTTGATCGAGAGGTCGCCGACCTTGAGCAGCGCATGCGCCGCCACCGGCGCGGGACGGCGGCCGAGTGCGTCGACGCGGGCGAGGAGTTCGGTGAGGGCGAAGGGCTTGCCGAGGTAGTCGTCGCCGCCCGCGCGCAGGCCCGCGACCCGGTCGTCGACGTCGGCGAGCGCCGAGAGGATCAGGACCGGCGCGGTCTTGCCCGCCTTGCGGAAGGTTTCGAGCAGCGCGAGGCCGTCGAGGCGCGGCAGCATCCGGTCGACGACGAGAACGTCGAACGGCTCGGTGAGGGCGAGGTAAAGTCCCTCCGCGCCGTCTTCCGACACCACCGTGCGGTGGCCGCTTTCCTGCAGTGCCTTCGCGAGGAAGCGGGCGGTTTCGCCGTCGTCCTCGACGATCAGGATGTCCATGGCGATCCCTCATGCGTCTCGCGAAGATGAGGCCGGTGGATCGCCCGTGTCCAGGCGTCAGGGAGGCGTGGGGCGGAACTTCACAAAACTGACATGGGGGCGGGCGGCAGGTAGTCCTCGATGTTCACCGCGTCGATCTGCTCCGGGCGAAGGTAGTGCAGGGCGTAGTCGCGATAGACGCCGGAGCGCAGGAACAGCGCGAACAGTTCGGGGTCGATGTGCCGGTCCTTGACCATGAACGACATGATCCGGAGGCTCTGGGAGAGGGTCTTGCCCTCCTTGTAGGGGCGGTCGACGGCGGTGAGCGCCTCGAAGATGTCGGCGATCGCCATCATCCGCGCCTGCGGGCTCATCTCGCCGCCGTTCAGGCGCTTGGGGTAGCCGGTGCCGTCCATCTTCTCGTGGTGGCCGCCCGCCAACTCGGGCACCGCGCGCAGATGCTTGGGGAAGGGCAACTGCGACAGCATGATGATCGTCTGCACGATGTGCTCGTTGATCTTGTAGCGCTCTTCCGTCGAGAGGGTGCCGCGCGCCACCGTGAGGTTGTGCAACTCGCCCCGGTCGTAGAGGAGTTCGGGCACCTCCATGCGGAACCCCCAGGGATTGTCGGCGGCGATCCGTTCCTCGGCGCGGCGGGAGAAGCGATGATCGGGCTTGTCGGCGAGCAGGGGTTCGAGAACCGGCAGCGTCGGCGCGGGCGTCCGTGCCTTTCGCTCGGCCTCTTCGTGGGAAACCCCCAAGCGGTCGTCGAGGGTGCGGGTCCAGGTGCGCGCCGCGATCGCGTGCAGGCGCGCCACGTCGGCGTCTGCCATCGCCTCGCCGCCCTGGTTGCAGGCCGCGACGAAGGCGAAGTCGGCGTCGAGCGCTGCCAGCTCGGCGTCGCGCCGGGCGTGCGCCTCCGCCGCGTCCGCCCCCGCGGCGACGGCTTCGAGCGCGGCGATGGTCGCATCGCGCTTCAGCACCTCGAAGCGCATCCGCACCTCGTGGATTCGGTCGGTGATGGTTTCGAGCTTGGTCGCCTTGTCGACGACGTAGTCGGGGGTGGTGATCTTGCCGCAGTCGTGCAGCCACCCCGCGACGTGCAGCGCCTCCCATTCGTCGGCGTTCAGGTGGAAGTGGGCGTAGGGGCCCTCGGTGGCGTCGCAGGCGGCGCGCGCCAGCATCTTGGTGAGCTCGGGCACGCGGGCGCAATGGCCGCCGGTATAGGGGCTTTTCGCGTCGATGGCGCGGGCGATCAGCTGGATGAAGGCCTCGAACAGATCCTTCTGCGATTTGATCAACTCGCGGGTTTCGAGCGAGCTGGTGGCGGAGCCCGAGAGCGCGCCGACGAACGAGGTCTGCGCCGGGGTGAACGGCGCCTCGCGCAGCAGCAGCAGCACGCCGACGAGCTGGTGTTGGCGATTGCAGAGCGGTGTCGCGAGCGCATGCGTCGCGGCGACGGCGAGGCCGAGGGCGATGGTGTCGGCGGGTTCGAGGATCGCGGTGCAGGGCATGGCGGCGGCGATCGCGCCCCGCAACAGGGGCCCGGCTTCGTCGGTTTCCACCGGGTGGAGGCCGTCGAGCGGCGTGCCGTCCTTGGCGAAGGCGCTTGCCGGGATGAGGTTGCCGTGGTCGATGAGGAAGAGAATTCCCGCTTCGGCCTCCGCCGCGTCGAGGGTTTCGCGGAGCAGCATCGGCAACAGCCGGTCGAAGTCGGCTTCCGCCGCCACCGCCTGGCTGATGTCGAGAAAGCGCCGGATCGTCCGCTTCATCCCGCCCACGGTGTGGGTGAGGTCGGCGACTTCCCTGACCCGCGAGCGGATGCGGAGCGGGCGGCCGAATTCGAACCGGCGTACCGCCTCGGCTTCGCGGGCGAGGGCGCGGAGCGGCTGGGAAATCGCGCGCGCGGTGAACCACGCGATCGGGAGGGTGAGGGCGATGATCGCCAGGGTGATCCAGGCCGAGGTCGAGCGGATCGCCATCGCGGTGGCGAGGAGTTCGGTCTCGGGCACCGCGATCACCAGCCGGAGTGGCGGCAGGCCCTGCAGCGGCACCGGGCTGAGGTGGATCTGCCAGTTGCCGTCGGCCAACGCGGCCACCGTGCTGAACTCGGCGGCCGCGCCCGGGCCGGGGGCGATCGTGGCGGCGGCGTTGAGCGGCAACGCGCCGAACTGGTCGAGCTGCCTCAGGCTTGGGGCTTCGCCGGGCGGTCCGTCGGCGGTGGCGATCAGTTCCGCGTCGCCCGAATAGGCGAGAACGTAGCCGCTCGCGTCGGTAAGGGCGATCATGGTGTGGGGCGTGACCTTCTCGGCGCGCAGTTCGTTCGAGAGGGTTTCGAGCAGGATGTCGGTGCCGATCACGCCACCGCCCGAGGAGAGCCGCTCGGCGATGGTCATGCCGACCTTGTGGTTGGAAAAGAACAGGTAGGGCGGCGTCTTGATCGCGCCCTCGGCCGCCATTGCCCTGGTGTACCAGGCGCGGGTGCGGGGGTCGTAGCGCCCGGCATATTCGGGGCGGTCGTCGGAGCGGAGCGCGGCGAGGCGTTCGTCGAGGAAGGTATAGCGCCCCCGTCCCGAAACGATGCTCTGGGCGATGTAGCGGGTCCCTTCCGGCGCGTTGAAGGCGAGGCGCTCGTCGTCGTCGCGCACCCGCCGCAGCAGGAAGAAGTCGCCGTCGTCGCGGCCGACGTAGATCGAGGAGAGGCTCTCCGAACCGTCGAGCGCCGCTTTCATGAACGCGAGGCGGTCGAATCGCTCTCCTGCGATCGTGGGGTCGGCGAGCGGCGCGAACCGCGCGAGGTCGATCGCGACTTCCGCCGGGTTGACCAGGGCGTCGAGCTTGTCGACGGTCTGGCGGCCGATCCGGCCGGTGATGTCGGCGGCGGCGGTTTCGAGCATGTGTCGCGAATAGGCGAAGCCGACGCCGCCGATCAATCCGCCCGCAAGCAGGATGAGCAGGAGGAACAGGGTGGAAATGTGGATGTGCAGCGGAAACGTCAGCTTCACGACACCCCCCACGTTTACTGCACGTCGATTGCAGCATGCACGCGCGAGGCTTGAGTTTACACCGAATTCTGCAAGGAAGAAGTGATCGTCGCCACGTGGGGTAAGTTACTCCGAAGCGTCGCCCATCGCCCAGCAGCGTTCGAGGAGGCCGAGGCGAGTGCGCGCCCGCCAGCGCCGCAGCACCAGAGTCGCGACGCAGAACAGGCCGACGCAGAACCCGACCCATACCCCGAGACCGCCGAGGTTGCCCCAGAACGCCAGCGCCGCGCCGGTGGGGAACGCCAGGACCATGTGGCCGACGAGGATGAACGCCATGTGCGCGCGGGTGTCTTTCAGGCCGCGCAACGCGCCCGCGCCGACGAACTGGATGTAGTCGGCGATCTGGAGCAGGCCGGAGACCAGCAGGAAGCGCGCGGCGAGCTGGCTGACGGCGATGGTTTCGACGGCGTCGACGTCGAGGAACGGCGCGATCATCAGGCGCGGCGCGACGAACATCAGGGATGCGGTGACGCAGGCCGCCAATGCCGCCAGGGTGAGGGCGACGTCGCCCGCGACGGTGACGCCCTCGCGGTCGCGCGCTCCGGCCCAGAGGCCGACGCGGATCGTCGCCGCCTCGCTCAACCCGAGCGGCACCATGAAGGCGAAGCCGCTGATCTGCATCACGATCGCGTGCGCGGCGAGCGCATCCGCGCCGAACCGCCCGACGATGAACACCGAGCCGAAGAACAGCACGCCCTCCATCGCCGAGGTCACGCCGATCGGCAGGCCGAGCCGCCAGACTTCGGCGAAGCGCGGCCAGTCGGCGCGCCAGAACCGCCCGAGGATGGCGAAGCGCTTGAGCCTGCGGTCGACGTAGCAGAACCCGGCGAGCCCGCCGCAGAGGAACAGGCTGGCGATCAACGACGAAATTCCCGAACCGATCAGGCCGAGTTCGGGAAAACCGCAGTGGCCGAACACCAGCAGGTAGTTGCCGAGCGCGTTGATGCCGATGCCGAGGGTGGTGATCGCGAGCGTCACCTGCGGTCGGCCGAGAGTGAGGAGGAAGAACCGCAGCACCCAGTATCCCAGCAGCGGGAAGATCATCCACTGGATGATCCGCAAATACGCGCCCGCCTCGGCGGCGAGGCCGGGGTCCTGGCCGAGCGCAAGCAGCAGCGCTTCGCCGTTCCACAGAACCATCGTCGCGATCGCCGCATAGGCCCAGCACGCCCAGATCGTCTGGCGCACGGTGCGGCGCACGTCGCGTACTGCGTGCAGGCCGCGCCCGAGCGCGTTCGCCATCATCGGTGCGGCGGCCATCGACAGCCCGAAGCCGACGAACATCAGGATTTGCAGCAGGTTCCCGGCGAGGACCGCCGCCGCGAGGGCGTGCGGCGCATAATGGCCGATGAACGCGGTGTCGGTGGCGAAGATCGCCATGTGGGTGAAGTTGCCGAGGATGATCGGCCACGCCAGCGCCAGCGTCGCCCGGGCTTCGCCGAACCAACGGCGGTGGCGGCCGATCACGGCGGGGAATGAGAAACGCACGGTTTTTGTCCTTGGGCGGCGCGGCGACATGCGGAAGCGCCGGATTTGGCCTGTGTCTCGGGGCGGCGCGCCCGGCGGGATTGTGAAAACGCACGTAAGCGTGCGTTTTCATCCTCGGGCTTGGCCCTCGGACCGCCTTCGGCGTCGTGCGTCGGCGTTGCCGACGCACCGAACCGGTGGGTTTCGAAGACCGCATCCGGCAAACCAAAGGCCAGAAGGGGAAATTCCCCTTCTGGCCTTTGGTGCGCCCGGCGGGATTCGAACCCACGACCTTCGGCTTCGGAGGCCGACACTCTATCCATCTGAGCTACGGGCGCACAAGCTCGCAGGGGCGGGACTGTATCAACCGCGTGCCGCCCCGGCAACCGTTTTAAATCGTCACCCGCCCGGGCAACGGCGTATCGCGGGTGAGACGGAGGAAAACCTCTTCGAGGTCGGGCTCGACGGTGGCGATGTCGCTGATTTTCAGGCCGCAGCCCGGCAGCGCGTCCAGGAGCGCCGGAATCCCGCCGTCCTCGCGGTTGACGCGGAAGGCCAGCGTGTCGGGTGCGGTGATTTCGGGCAGGAACGGCGAAAGCCCGACCGGCACCTGCGCGAAGGGGGCGGCGAAGCGCACCACCACCAGCTTGTCTTTCAGGCGCGAGAGCAGGCTTTCACGGGATTCGTAGGCGACCACTTCGCCGTGGCGCAGGATCGCGATGGTGTTGCAGTTCTCCTGCGCTTCCTCCAGGTAGTGGGTGGTGAGGAGGATGGTGGTGCCGAGCGCGTTCATCTCGTGCACCGTCTCCCAAAGCTGCTGGCGCAGTTCCACGTCCACCCCGGCGGTGGGCTCGTCGAGCACCAGAATCTTCGGGTTGTGGACCATCGCCTTGGCGATCAACAGGCGGCGGCGCATGCCGCCCGAGAGGGTGCGGGCGTGGGCCCTGGCCTTGTCGGCGAGGCCGACGGTTTCCAATATCTCGTCGGTGCGGCGCTCGGCCTTGGGGATGCCGTAGTATCCCGCCTGGACTTCCAGCGTCTCGCGCGGCGTGAAGAACGGGTCGAGGTTCAATTCCTGCGGCACGATGCCGATGGCGCGGCGGGACTGGCGCGCGTCGGTATCGATATCGTGGCCCCAGATCACCACCTTACCCGAGGTCTTGTTGACCAGCCCGGCCATGATGTTGATCAGCGTCGACTTGCCCGCGCCGTTCGGGCCGAGCAGCGCGAACATCGCGCCCCGCGGCACGTCGAGGGAAACCGACTTCAGCGCCACCTTGACGGTCTGGCTGTCGCGTGGGCGGTAGGTTTTGGAAACGGCGTCGATGACGATCGCGGAGGCGGGAGGACTGGACATGCTGTACACCGAGGGGAAATTCTGCCCCCCAACAAAGGCGCGCCCGGCGCCGCTGTCAAGGCCGGGGGCGCGATCCGCCCGTCTGGCGTCCGGCGCTTGGCCGGTTTATGATGTTTCCCCGTGAAAATTCCCGAGGTTCCCCGATGACCGTTGCTTCCACCGACCATGCCCCCGGCCACGCCGTTTCCGTCGCTTGCGACGGCGGTGGCGGCGCCCTCGGCCATCCCCGGGTGTTCCTCGAACTCGATGCCGAGGGCAAGGTGGTTTGCCCCTATTGCAGCCGCCTCTACCGCGCCGACGAAACCGGCCATGTCTCGGAGGTGAAGGCGTGAGCGCTCCTGCGAAGCGGACGCTCCACCTCGTCGACGGTTCGGGCTACATCTTCCGCGCGTACCACGCCTTGCCGCCGATGACCCGCCCCGACGGCACGCCGGTCAACGCGATCTACGGCTTCACCGCAATGCTGTTGAAGCTGATCGCGGACTTGAAGGCCGACCACCTCGCGGTGATCTTCGATTCCGCGCGCAAGACCTTCCGCAACGACATCTACCCCGACTACAAGGCGCACCGGCCGCCACCGCCCGAGGACCTGGTGCCGCAGTTCCCGCTGATCCGCGAGGCGGTCGCGGCGGTGCAGGTGCCGTGCCTGGAAAAGGAAGGCTTCGAGGCCGACGATCTGATCGCCACCCTCGCCACCCGCGCGCATGCCGCCGACTGGGACGTGATGGTGGTCTCCGCCGACAAGGATCTGATGCAGCTCGTCCGTCCCGGCATCGCGCTGTTCGACCCGATGAAGAACAAGGCGATCGACGCCGCCGGGGTGTTCGAGAAGTTCGGCGTTTCGCCCGACAAGGTGATCGACGTCCAGGCGCTCGCCGGGGATTCCTCCGACAACGTGCCGGGCGTGCCGGGCATCGGGGT
>DBTR01000088.1:77873-79431 GCA_002307145.1 Rhodospirillum sp. UBA1311
TGCCGGGCGTGCCGGGCATCGGGGTGAAGACCGCAGCGCAACTCATCACCGACTACGGCGACCTCGAATCCCTCCTCGCGCGGGCGGGCGAAATCACCCAGCCGAAGCGCCGCCAGTCACTGATCGACTTCGCCGAACAGGCGCGGATCTCCCGCCGCCTCGTCGAACTCGACTGCAACGTGCCGCTCGACGTCGGCCCCGACGACCTCGCGGTCCACGACCTCGATCCGGAAAAGCTCCGCGTCTTCCTCGAAGCGCAGGGCTTCAAGAGCCTGATGGCGCGCCTGCCCGCCCTCAATCGCGGCGGCGCGGTGCGCAGCCAGACCGAAGCCGCGCCGGGCGCCGAGCCCGCGCCGCCGCAAGGTTTCGAGGACGCCCGCTACGCGCTGCTCACCGACGCCGAGGCGTTGCAGGCGTTCCTCGCCCGCGCGGTGGACACCGGCACCCTCGCGCTCTCCGTCGAGGCCGCCGGCCACCGCGCCATCGGGATTTCGATGGCGGTCGCGCCGGGCGAGGCGGTCTACCTGCCGCTGCGCCACGGCCTGATCGCCACCGCCGCGCCGGTCGGAACCCTCGACCTGGGCGTCTCCGCCTCCGATGTGCCGAAGCAGCTCTCCGTCGAGCGCGCCGCCGACCTGCTGCGCCCGGTGCTCGCCAGCCCCGGCGTGCTGAAGGTCGGCCACGACATCAAGGCGGCGATGCACGTCCTCCATACCGACGGACTCGCCGTCGCGGCGGTCGACGACACCATGGCGATGTCCTATACCCTCGACGGCAGCGGCCACGGCCACGGCCTCGCCGAACTCGCGCAGATGCACTTCGGCCATCAGGTGATGAACCGCGAGGATCTCTGCGGCAAGGGTCGCGCCAAGGTCGGCTTCGACGCGCTCAAGCCCGAGGATGTGCTGAAATGCGCCGCCGAGGCCGCCGACGTGATCCTCCGCCTGCACAAGCTGATGCGCCGCCGCCTGCTGGAGGAACGCCGCGTCGGCGTCTACGAACGCTTCGACCGGCCCCTGGTGCAGATCCTCTACGCGATGGAGGCGGAAGGCGTCGCCATCGACGCCGCCGCGCTCGCCGCGATGAGCCGCGACTTCGGCACCCGCATGGCGGCGCTCGAAATCGAGTGCCACCGCCTCGCGGGCGAGGCGTTCAACCTCGGCTCGCCGAAGCAGCTGGGCGAAATCCTGTTCGAGCGCCTGAACCTCCCCGGTGGCCGCAAGAGCAGCAAGACCGGCGCGTGGTCCACCGATGCCGAGGTGCTCGAAGAGCTGGCGCTGGTCCACGACCTGCCCGCCCGTATCCTCGACTGGCGGCAGTTGCAAAAGCTCAAATCCACCTACGCCGACGCCCTCGTCGGCCAGATCGCGCCCCACTCGGGCCGCATCCACACCACCTTCGCGATGACCGCCACCTCCACCGGGCGGCTCTCCTCGATCGATCCCAACCTCCAGAACATCCCGATCCGCACCGAGGAAGGCCGCCGCATCCGCGAAGCGTTCGTCGCCGCGCCCGGGAACGTCCTGGTCTCCGCCGACTACTCGCAGATCGAACTGCG
>DBTR01000017.1:0-216 GCA_002307145.1 Rhodospirillum sp. UBA1311
ATCATCATCGTCACCCACGATCCGACGGTGGCGGCCCACGCCGAGCGGATCATCGAGATCAGCGACGGCGAAATCCTCGCCGACCGCAAGTCCGGGACCGCCTCCCACGCCGGCGACGCAATCGCGGTGGGCGAGCCCGCCGCCGCGACCTGGTCCGCGCTTGTCGGACGCGCCGCCGAAGCCTTCCGGATGGCGGTGCTGGCGATGGCGGCGCAT
>DBTR01000017.1:500-52175 GCA_002307145.1 Rhodospirillum sp. UBA1311
ACCATGCTCGGGATCATCATCGGCATCGCTTCGGTGGTGTCGGTGGTGGCGCTCGGCGAGGGCTCGCGGCAGAAAATCCTCCAGGACATCTCCTCGATCGGCACCAACACCATCGACATCATGCCCGGACGCGACTTCGGCGACGAGCGCTCGGGCAGAATCCGCACCCTGGTGCCGCGCGACGCCGATGCGTTGAAACTCCAGGACTTCGTCGATTCGGTGACGCCCTCGGTGTCGTCGTCGCGCAGCCTGCGTTACCGCAACATCTCGGTCACCGGCACGATCAACGGCGTCGGGCCGGAGTATTTCCGCGTGCGCGGCTACGAACTGGCGCAGGGGATGTTCTTCACCGAGCGCAGCGTGCAGCGCCAGGCCCAGGAAGCGGTGATCGACAGCAACACCCTGAAGAAACTCTTCGGCGAGGATGCCGATCCGATCGGGCAAGTGATTCTTCTCGGCGACGTGCCGGTGCGGGTGATCGGCGTGACCCAGCCGCGCACCGCCGCCTTCGGCAATCCCGATACGCTCTACGTCTGGGTTCCCTACACCACCGCGATGAACCGCGTGCTGGGCCAGAGCTACCTGCAACGCATCACCGTGCGCGTCGCCGACTCCACCTCCACCACCGCCGCCGAGAAGCTGATCGTCGACTTCATGCAGAAGCGCCACCGCACCAAGGATTTCTTCGTCATCAACACCGACACCATCCGCCAGACCATCGACAAGACCACGGCGACGATGACCCTGCTGGTGTCGGCGATCGCGGTGATCTCGCTCGTCGTCGGTGGCATCGGGGTGATGAACATCATGCTGGTGAGCGTTACCGAGCGCACCGCCGAGATCGGCGTGCGCATGGCGGTGGGGGCCCGGCGGTCGGACATCATGCAGCAGTTCCTGATCGAGGCCGTTCTGGTCTGCATTCTCGGCGGCATCCTCGGCGTGCTGCTCGCGCTCGGCATCGACGCGGTGTTCAGCAGTGACAGCTTCCGCATGTCGATCTCCGGCTGGTCGATCGTCGCGGCATTCGGCTGCTCGACGGCGATCGGCGTGGCTTTCGGTTTTCTTCCGGCGCGCCATGCGGCGCGCCTCGACCCGGTGGAGGCATTGGCGCGGGAATGACATACGCCACACGCTCGCTCGCTTTGGCCCTGGGCCTGTCGCTCGCCGGCTGCGGCTGGGTCGACACCGACTACCGGCGCCCCGTCCTCGATCTTCCGACGCGCTACGCCGCCACCGCCACTACCGCCGCGCCGGTCTCCGACGACTGGTGGACCGCGTTCGGCGACCCCGATCTCGACCGCCTGGTGGCGCGTGCCCTCGATCGCAACAACGACCTCACCGTGTCGGTGGAGGCGGTGCGGCAGGCGCGGCTGCGCGCCGGGTTGGCGCAGGGCGACCTCTATCCCGACGCCGCCGCGAGCGCCGAGATCACCCGCGACCGGACGTTGAGCGCGCCGCGCGCCACCACCCGTGAATCCCAGGTTTCGGCAAGTCTCACCTGGGACCCCGATCCGTGGGGCGCGCTTGCGAAAACCCGCGACGCCGCCGAGCTCGAAGCCCAGGCGAGCTATGCCGACCTCGACGAGGCGGCCCGCGCGCTGGCCGCCACCACCACCGAACTCTATTGGCAACTCGTCTATTACCGCGAGCGCATCGCGCTTTCGGAGCAGAGCATCGCCTATGCCCAGCGCACCTACGACCTCACCCGGGCGCGCTACGATGCGGGCGCGGTGTCGAGCCTCGACGTTCTCGAAGCCGAGCAGTCGCTGCGCACGCAAGAGGCTGCCGACACCGAGTTCCGCCAGAGCCTGACCGAGACCGAAAACGCGCTCGCGATCCTCTTCGACGGCCCGCCCCAACCCGCCGACGTCGCGCGCGAAACCCTGCCGCAGGGTGACCCGCCGCCGGTGGACGCGGGCCTGCCCGTCCAGGTGCTGGAACGTCGCGCCGACCTGCGCGCGGCGGAGGCGCGGCTGAAGGCCAGCCTGGCGACGGTGGACGCCACCCAGGCGTCGTTCCTGCCGGCGTTCACGCTGACCGGGTCGCTGGGGTCGAGTTCGATCGCGCTCACCGACGCGCTGAAGAACCCGTTCGCCGGGTTGGGCGCGGGCCTCTCGCTGCCGTTCCTCAACTGGCACGAGATGAAGCGTAACGTCGCGATTTCCGACTCCGAGTATCGCGCCGGGATCGCCGACTTCCGCCAGACCCTCTATACCGCGCTCGCCGACGTCGAGAACGCGCTTTCGTCGCGGCGGCAGCTGGCGTTGCGCCACGACCGCCTGCAGCGCGCCCTCGACACCGCGCGCGAGGTCGAGCGGCTCTACGAAGTCCGCTACCGCTCGGGCGCGGTGGACCTGCAATCCTGGCTTGACGCGCAGGAGAAGCGCCGCACCGCCGAGCAATCCCTGCTCGGCAACACCCTCGACCGCCTGAACGCCCAGGTAAATCTCTACCGTGCCCTCGGCGGCGGCGCGACGTTGCCCGAAGCGCGGGCGGCGCACGCGGCAGATACGCTCTGATCGGGGATCACGACTTGGAGTTGGAGGCGGCAATCGTTAGATTGTACGAAGGATTTCGTACACACCGGGGAGATCGCCATGGACGCCCTCGAAAATCTGCTCACCCGCCGCACCATCCGCCGCTTCACGCCCGAGGCGGTGACCGAGGCCGAGGTCGAGACGATGCTGCGCGCCGCGATGGCCGCTCCTTCGGCCGGCAACCAGCAGCCCTGGCACTTCATCACCATCACCGACCGCGCGGTGTTGAGCCAGTTGCCCGATATCCAGCCCCACTGCCGCCAGATGATGCTCGCGCCGCTCGCGATCCTGGTATGTGCCGACGTCACGGTGGAGAAGCACGAGGGTTTCTGGGTGCAGGACTGCGCCGCCGCCGCCGAGAACATCCTCCTCGCCGCGCACGCGCAGGGGCTCGGCGGCTCGTGGTGCGGACTCTATCCGCGCACGCCGTGGTGCGAGGGGGTGGCGCGGCTGCTCGACCTGCCGCACCACGTCCAGCCGCTCTGCCTGCTCGCGATCGGCCATCCCGACGAGGAAAAGGCTCCCTCCGAACGCTTCCGCCGCGAACGCATCCATGATCAGCGCTGGTGAGGTCGCGCCGCCGATGATCGCGATCGAGGACCTGCGCAAGGCCTACGGCGGCACCCAGGCGCTCGACGGCATCAGCCTCAATGTCCGCGCGGGCGAGCTGTTCGCCTACCTCGGTCCCAACGGCGCGGGCAAATCCACCACCATCCGCATTCTTACCGGTCTCACCCGGCTTTCCGGCGGGCGGGCGTTCCTCGGCGGCGTCGATATCGCCGCCGACCCGATCGCGGCGAAGCGCCAGTGCGGCGTGGTGATGCAACACGTCAACCTCGATGGCGACCTCACCGTCGTCGAGAACATGGACATCCATGGCCGGTTGTTCGGTATGTCCGCCGCCGCGCGCGCCGCGCGCACCGCCGAACTCCTCGACTACGTCGACCTCTCCGACCGTGCCGAAGGACTGGTGAACACCCTGTCCGGCGGGATGAAGCGGCGGCTGATGATCGCCCGCGCCCTGATGCACCGGCCGCGGATTCTCTTCCTCGACGAACCCACCGTCGGCCTCGATGCCGAGATCCGCCGCCGCATCTGGGGCCTGATCAAGCAGATCCAGGGCGAGGGCACGACGGTGTTCCTCACCACCCATTACATCGAGGAGGCGGAGTTCCTCGCCGATCGCGTCGCCTTCCTCGACCGGGGCCGGATCCGCGCCCTCGACACGCCGCCCGCGTTGATCGCGCGGGTCGGGGCCTGGGCGTTCGACCGCCTCGGCCCGGGCGGCATGACCACCGAATATTTCGCCGACCGCGACACCGCGCAGGCCGCGATCGCCAAGGCCGAGGACGCGCTGACGCTGCGGCGCGCCAATCTTGAGGACGCCTTCCTCACCTTGACGGGAAAGGCGGTGCGGCAATGATTGCGGGCGTCGCGGCGATCTACCTGCGGGAAATGCGGCTCTCGAAGCGGCGCTTCAAGCGCGCGATGGCGGGGATGGCGGTGGCGCCGATCCTCTACATGATCGCGTTCGGCACCGCGATGGGCGAGGGCGCGCGCTTCGACGGCCACACCTACCTCGAATTCCTGCTCCCCGGCCTGATCGCGATGACGACGATGACCCAGGCCTACGGCATCGCCATCGAGATCAACATCGCGCGCTTCTACTTCCACATCTTCGAGGAATTCCAGTCCGCGCCGATCTCGGGCGCGGCGTTCGCGCTCGGCGAGATCCTCTCGGGGATCACCCGGGCCCTGGGCGGCGTGGCGATCATCCTCGCGATCGGCTGGGGCTTCGGCGTCACCATCCACATCGGCCTTTGGTTCTGGCTCGCGGTGTTGCTGAACGCCTTCGTCTTCGCCTCGATCGCGGTGGCGCTGGCGATGCTGATTTCGAGCCACGGCGACCAATCCCTGGTCAATGCTTTCGTGATCACGCCGATGGCGTTCCTCGGCGGCACCTTCTTCCCCCTCGACGGACTGCCGCAGTGGGCGCAGGTGGTGCTGCACGGGCTGCCGCTCACCCACGCGGCACAGGCGATCCGCGCCGACGCCTTCGGCCAGCCGCCCCAGTTCGTCCATTTCGCCGTGCTCGCGGCGTTGGGCGTGGTGGGCTTCGTCCTCGCGCTGAAATCGGTCGACCGCGCCCGCGATTGATGACATTTCGATTGCGGACAGGCGCTTGCACCGTCACACGTTCGCAACCGAAAGTTAGCATTGTAAACGTTTACAAACACCCCCAGGTTCAATGATGCTCGGGCGAGATCGGAACTTGCGGGGAGCAACCACATGCGGCGCGCGACGGCCAGGGATGTTGCCGAGACTGCCGGAGTTTCCGTGGCGACGGTGTCGCGCGTCATCAATGCCGCCACTGGCGTCAACCCGGAGACAGCCGCCAAGGTCCATGCCGCGATCGCCGAACTCGGCTATCGCCCGAACGGCGTCGGCCGCAGCCTGAAAACCGCGTCGAGCCGCCTGATCGGCGTGCTGATCCCGACGTTGTCCAATCCGGTGTTCGCCGAGGCGGTGGACGGCATCGCCGAGGGCGTCGCCGACGGCGGCTATTCCCTGCTGTTCGCGGCGTCCGACTATCGCCGCGAGGCGGAGAGCCGGAGTATCGAAACCCTGCTGCGCTACCGCGTCGACGGCCTGATCCTTACCGTCGCCGACGCCGCCGACAGCCGCATCCTCGATCTCCTCGACACCGCCGAAATCCCCTATGTCCTCGCCTACAACCCTGCGGGAGCGCATCGCCGCCCGACGGTGACGGTGGACAACCGGGCTGCGGGAGCGCTCGTCGCGAACCGGCTCGTCGAACTCGGACATCGCCGCCTCGGCATGATCGCCGGGCGGCTCCCGGATTCCGACCGTGCCCGCGCCCGCCACCAGGGCTTCGCCGAAGCCGCCGCTGCCGCCGGTCTGCCGCTGCCGTTGCTTGCCGAGGTGCCGTTCACCCGACCCGAGCTGGAACCGGTGCTGGCCGGGATTTTCGCCGCGCCCGACCCGCCGACGGCGCTGTTCTGCTCCAACGACATGCTCGCGATCGCCACCATCGGCGTGCTGACCGGGCTCGGGATCGCGGTTCCGGGCGAGGTCAGCGTCGTCGGCTTCGACGGCATCGCCATCGGCACCCACCTGCATCCCACGCTCGCGACGGTGGTCCAGCCATCCCGCGAGCTTGGGCGTACCGCGGCGCGGCAACTGCTGCGTCGCCTGGGCGGAGAAGCGGCGGTCGCGCCGGTGATCCTGCCCCACGCGTTGCGCCATGGCGCCTCGCTCGGACCCGCCCCCAAGAGCGGCCGCAGCGGTGCTTCGGCGTCCGTCCCACCCGTCTCAAGCCCCGAGATAAGGACCTCTACGCCATGATCGGACCTCTCAACACCTGGAAATCCGCCATCGCCGCCGCGTCGCTCGCGGTGTCGGCGTTCGTCGCCTCCGCTCCCGCCCAGGCCGCCGACGCGATCTGCTACAACTGCCCGCCGGAATGGGCCGACTGGGCCGGTCAGCTCGCCGCGATCAAGACCGATCTCGGACTTTCCGTCCCCCACGACAACAAGAATTCCGGCCAATCCCTCGCCCAGCTCCTCGCCGAGAAGGACAACCCGGTTGCCGACGTCGTCTACCTCGGCGTGTCGTTCGGCATCCAGGCGGCGGAAAAGGGCGTCGTCACCGGTTATAAGCCGAAGAACTGGAACGATATCCCCGCCGACCTGAAAGACCCGGACGGCCAGTGGTTCACCATCCACTCCGGTACCTTGGGCCTGTTCGTCAACGTCGACGCGCTCGGCGGCAAGCCGGTGCCGAAGACCTGGGCCGATCTCCTGAAGCCCGAGTACAAGGGCATGGTCGGTTACCTCGACCCGACCTCGGCATTCGTCGGCTACGTCGGCGCAACCGCGATCAACCAGGCGATGGGGGGCAACTTCGACAACTGGAAGCCGGCCGTCGCGTACTTCAAGAAGCTCGCCGCCAACGACGCGATCGTGCCGAAGCAGACCTCCTATGCCCGGGTTCTCTCCGGCGAGATTCCGATCCTCCTCGACTACGATTTCAACGCCTACCGCGCCAAGTACAAGGACAAGGCGAACGTCGCGTTCGTGATCCCCGAGGAAGGTTCGGTGGTGGTGCCCTACGTGATGAGCCTGGTGAAGGGTGCGCCGCACGCCGAAAACGGCAAGAAGATCCTCGACTACACCCTCTCCGACAAGGGGCAGGCGCTCTGGGCGAACGCCTATCTCCGCCCGGTGCGGGCGAGCGCGATGTCCGCCGAGGCGAAGGCGAAGTTCCTGCCGGACAGCGATTACGCCCGCGCCAAGGCGGTCGACTTCCGCGCCATGGCAGCGTCGCAGGATGCGTTCCGCGATCTTTACCTGAAAGAGGTCCGCTAACTTTGATGCCCTCCCCCGTGTTCGCGCGGGGGAGGGCATCCCAATTCCGGAGGTCCGCCGATGCGTCTGTCTCGCGACGCTCATAGATTGATCCTGCTGGCGCTACCGGTTTCGGTGTTCGCGCTGGCGTTCTTCCTGGTGCCGCTCGCCCGCCTCGCGATCGTCGCGGGGCAGGGGCCGAAGGGCATCGCCGCCTACGCCAGCATCGTCACCGAGCCCCGCCATTTCGAGAGCATGCTCGTCACCCTCGGCCTCGCCCTCGCGGTGACGCTGACCGCGCTCGGCCTCGCCACCGTCGCGGGGCTGTTCCTGAGCCGCCACCAGTTTCCCGGACGCCAGCTTGCGATCGCGGTGCTGACCCTGCCGCTCGCCTTTCCCGGCGTCGTCGTCGGCTTTCTCGTGATCATGCTCGGCGGCCGCCAGGGGCTGATCGGCGCGATCACCCAGGCCTTGGGCGGCGGCAAGGTGGTGTTCGCCTATTCGCTGGCCGGGCTGTTCGTCGGCTACCTCTATTTTTCGATCCCGCGCGTCATCCTCACGGTGATGGCGAGCGCGGAAAAGCTCGATCCGGCGCTGGAGGAAGCGGCCCGCTCGCTCGGCGCGTCGCCGCTCCGGGTGCTGAAGGACGTCACCCTGCCGGGCCTCGCTCCCGGGCTCACCGCCGCCGGGGCGATCTGCTTCGCCACCGCGATGGGGGCCTTCGGCACCGCGTTCTCGCTCGCCGCCAACATCGACGTGCTGCCGATGACGATCTACACCGAGTTCACCCTGAACGCGAATATCGCCGCCGCCGCGTCGTTGTCGCTGGTGCTGGGGGCGGTGACGTGGTCGGCGTTGTTCCTTGCGCGCAGCCTCGCGGGCGCGCCCGCCGCCGCCGCGGTTTGAGGAGGGCCAGACCATGGGACGCACGACGGTTCGCCTGATTCAATACGCCCTGACCCTGCTCGTCGGTCTGTTCATGGTGGTGCCGGTGGTGATGTCGATCCTCGCGGGCGTCACCCAGAACTTCTTCGTCGGCCTCAAGAGCGGCCTCACCCTGCATTGGGTCGGCGAGGTCTGGCGGCTGTATTCCGAGACCATCGCGCTGTCGATGCTGATCGCGATCTGCTGCGTCGCCCTGACCCTCGCCATCGGCGTGCCGTGCGCCTACGTGCTGGCGAAACGTCCCGGGCGGATCGCCCGCGCGGTCGAGGAGGTCCTGACCCTGCCGGTGGCGATCCCCGGCCTCGCCCTGGCGCTCGCATTGATCATCACCTGGGGCGGCTTCCGCGATTTTCGCACCAGTTGGGCGTTCATTCTCGTCGGGCATGTTCTCTATACCCTGCCGTTCATGACCCGCTCGGTGCTGTCGGTACTCGCGGCTTCCGAAATGCGCGACCTGGAAGAAGGGGCGGCGAGCCTCGGCGCGGGGTTCTGGACGCGGCTCGTCACCGTGGTGCTGCCCAACGCGAAGGGCGGCATCCTTGCCGGGGCGCTGATGGTGCTGACGCTCTCGGTCGGCGAATTCAACCTCACCTGGATGCTGCACACCCCCGAGACCAAGACCCTGCCGGTCGGGTTGGCGGATTCCTATGCCTCGATGCGCCTCGAAATCGCGAGCGCGTACACCCTGGTGTTTTTCGTGATGATCGTGCCGTTGCTGGTGGCGATGCAGGCGATGAGCCGCACCCGCCGCCGCGCCGCGCACCCTGAAGAGGAGCCGCTGCCATGCGCGCCGACGCCACAACCATCGAACTGAACCGCTGCGGCAAGACCTTCGCCGACGGCACCCGGGCGCTCGAACCCCTCGACCTCACCGTCGCGGCGGGGGAGACGGTGGTGCTGCTCGGGCCTTCGGGTTGCGGCAAGACCACGCTGCTGCGCCTGATCGCGGGCCTCGAAGCCCCGGACGCGGGCGGCAGGGTGCGGTTCAACGGCGAGGACGTTACCGGCCTGCCGATCGAGCGTCGCGCCGTCGGCATGGTATTCCAGTCCTACGCCCTGTTCCCCAACATGTCGGTGCGGGAAAACATCGCCTACGGCCTCAGGGTGCGTAAGCTCGACAAAGGCGAGATCGCCGCGCGCACCCGCGAAATGCTGGAGATGATGCAGATCGGCCAACTCGCCGAGCGCCGCGTCCACCAGCTCTCCGGCGGCCAGCGCCAGCGCGTCGCGCTTGCCCGCGCGATCGCGGTGCGGCCGCGCGTGCTGCTGCTCGACGAACCCCTGGCCGCGCTCGACGCGGTGCTGCGTGACCGCCTCCGCGTCGAGATCGACGCGCTGCTGCGCCGCCTCGCGATCACCGCCGTCTAC
Organism: Rhodospirillum sp. UBA1311; assembly: GCA_002307145.1. Lineage (GTDB taxonomy): Bacteria > Pseudomonadota > Alphaproteobacteria > Rhodospirillales > Rhodospirillaceae > Oleispirillum. Next base: position 9,718 of record DBTR01000017.1, read on the forward strand.
GTCACCCACGATCAGGCCGAGGCGATGATGCTCGGCGACCGGATCGTGGTGATGAGCGCGGGGCAGGTCGAACAGGCGGGCACGCCGCGCGAGATCTACCGCAATCCGGCGACGCCGTTCGTCGCGGATTTCGTCGGCACGGTCAGCCGCATCGCCACGGCGGCGGGGGTGGTGCTGCTGCGCCCGGAAGACATCCGCCTGTGCGAGGTTGCGGCGGGACGGGCGGCGGCGACCGTCGAGACCCTGCACTTCCTCGGGGGGCGTTGCCAGGTCGGGTTGATCGGCGGTGACGGCGCGCGCTTGATCGCCGACGCGCCGCCCGACACGCCGCTCAAGCCCGGCGCACGGGTCGGCATCGCCTGGGACGACGCCGCGCCGCTGCGCCTGCCGCTGATGGAGGCCGCGCAATGATCGTCGCCCAGCTCACCGACAGTCACCTCAAGGCTCACAACCGCCTCGCTTATGGGCGTGTCGACACCGCCGCCTTCCTCGCCCGCGCGGTGGCGCGGATTAACGCCTTCACCCCGGCGGTGGACGCGGTGATTTTCTCCGGCGACCTCACCGACAGCGGTGGCGCGGGTGAGTTCGCGTCGCTGCGCGCGATCCTCGACGACCTCGACGCGCCGGTGTTCGCGGTGCCCGGCAACCACGACCGCCGCGACACCCTGCGCGCCGCGTTCGCGGATACCGAATTCCACGCGCCCGGCACGCCGTTTTGCGCCGGGGTGGCCGAAGGCTTCCCGATGCGCCTGATCGGACTGGACAGCAGCGTACCAGGCCAGCCGCACGGCGAACTCGGGACGGCGCAGCTCGACTGGCTGGCGGAAACCCTGGAGGCGCGTCCCGATACCCCGACCCTGGTGTTCGTCCATCACCCGCCGTTCCTCACCGGCATCCACCACATGGACGTGCAGAATCTCAAAGACGGCGACGCGTTGATCGAACTGCTGGCGCGGCATTATCAGGTGCTGCACCTCGCCTGCGGCCACGTGCACCGCGCGATCGAGACCCAGGTCGGCGGCGTCGCGGCGAGCATCGGGCCGTCGCCCGCGCATTCGGTGGCGCTCGATCTCGACCCCGACGGTCCTCCGGGTTTCAGCATGGAGCCGCCGATGCTTAGGCTGTTCCGTTTCGCCGGGGGCGCGCTGGTGTCGCATTTGTTGTTCGTCACCGCGCCGGAGGGACCGTTCCCGTTCTTCGACGCCGCCGGACGGCTGATCGACTGACGGCTTGACACCCCCGGGGGCTTGGCGTAAGCCCGAAGGATCGGTGTCCGGAGCGTCAAATTTCCGGATGAAAAGGGAATCCGGTACGGCGTCAGCCGCCAAATCCGGAGCTGCCTCCGCAACTGTAAGCGGCGAGCATGCGGTCATTTTCGTGCCACTGGGAAACTGGGAAGGCCCGACCCCATGCGACGACCCGTGAGCCAGGAGACCTGCCGGTAGGACGTCGCTCATCCGTGGACGGAGGTCCGGGGGTACGGTGAACAACCGTTGCGGTGACGCGTTGCCGCAACGGGTTCGTGGATCTCCCCGCATCCTTTTCCCGTTGTCCGTCCGGATAGTCTGTCCGGCACCGGCGCGCGCCGCGACTTCGCGGGTGGGAGAATGGCGATGCCGCTGATGCCGCAGGTCACCTATGTGTTGAGCCGTCCCCTGATCACCGACACGGTGGCGCGGGCGCGGGCGATGCTGACGGAACAGGGAGTGGTGCTGTCGGTCGTCCACCAGGGCCAGGATCTCGACTGGGAAGCCTTCGCCGCCGATCAGGTCGAACTGGCCGACGCCCTCTATTTCGACGTCACCCGCGAGTTCGCGGGCTTCGACACCGTCCTCGATGCCGCGATGTCGGTGCCTCTCGTGGTGCCTGGCGGTCGGGCCGCCCAGTCCGAATGGCCCGAGCTGGACCGTGCCGCGCTTACCATGGTGCGGAAATCCCTGCTCTCCGGCCGCGCCGAGGACCTCGCCGAGGGCGCGCTCTGGCTGGTCTCCCGCGCCGGGCGCTGGCGTAGCGGCGCGGTATTCGGCGACGCCCAGGTGGCGCTGGCCGAATGAAGGTTTGGGCGGGCGTCGCGGTCCTGGTCCTCGGCTTCGCCGCAACGGCGGAGGCCAAGCCGCGCGTCGCCTCGATCAACATCTGCACCGACCAGTTGCTCCTCGCGCTCGCCGACGACGATCAGATCGCCTCGCTCTCCGCCGCGGCGAAGAGCCCGCGCGCGTCCTTCCACGCCGAACGCGCGGCGAAACTCGACGCGCCCGAAAACTTCGCCACCGTCGAGGAGGCGCTGACGCTTCGCCCCGACATGGTCTTCGCCGGAGCCTGGGATGCTCCGGCGCGCGAGGCGCTCACGCGCTTCGGCGTGCGGGTGGAGAGCTTCGCCGATCCCAAGAGCCTCGACGACGTCGTGGCGCAACTCCGCCGCGCCGGGGACTTGCTCGACCAGCCGGAGCGCGCAGCCGATCTGGTGGCGGCGCTCGACGCGGCCCGCGCCCGGGCTTTCGCCCGGGGCGACCGGGGCAAGCGCGCGGTGTTCTACTACTCCGGCGGCTACACCTACGGTACCGGCACGCTGGTGGACGACATCCTGCGCGAGGTCGGGCTGGTCAATCTTTCGGCGGTTTCGGGCGTCGAGGGGGTGGGGCGGATCGATCTCGAAACCCTGGTCGGCGACCGCCCCGAGGTGATCCTCACCGACGACGCGATCGCCAAGGGCGCGCCCCGCGTCGACACTCAGGTTCTCGACCATCCGGCGCTGTTGCGCGCGCTCCCCGGCGCGCAACCGATCCGCTTCCCCTTGCGCTATTGGATCTGCGGCGGCGACGCGGCGACGGCGGCGCTCGATTTTCTCGGGCAACGCTTGCGCTAGGCGGTTTCGCCACATACCCTTTTTCCAGAGAATTAGAATTACAGGGAAGGGTCGGGCGATGATGATCGTGGCGGTGGTCAACACCAAGGGCGGCAGCGGCAAGACCACGGTGGCGACACACCTCGCGGCGCACTTCGCGCAGAAGGGCTTCGTCACCGGCCTGGCCGACCTCGACCCGCAGGAATCTTCGATGGGCTGGCTCGCGCGCCGCCCCTATACCCTGCCCGCGATCCAGAACGTCGATCTCGAAAAAGCGAAGCCGCCGAAAGCCCTCGAACGTCTCGTCGTCGATGCTCCCGCCGCGCTCAAGCGAAAAGCGGTGGCCGACGTGGTCGAGACCGCCGACGTGCTGGTGATTCCGGTGCTGCCCTCGGTGTTCGACGAGGACGGCACGCGCCGCTTCCTCAATCACATCGGGGATTTGAAGTCGGTGAAGAAAGGCAAGCGCGACATCTGCTTCGTCGCCAACCGGGTGCGGCTCAGAAGCCGCGCCGCCGACCGGCTTGAGGGCTTTCTCGCCGACATGAACTTCCCGGTGATGGCGCGCCTGCGCGACACCCTGATCTACGCCAACCTCGCGGCGGAAGGGCAGAGCGTCTTCGACGTCGCGGGCGCGCGCCTCGACGAGCATCGGCGCGACTGGCGGCCGTTGCTCGACTATCTCGACAACTGCGCCCCGTAATTGCTCAACCAAAAGGCCGCCGGAGTTACCTCCGGCGGCCTTTTGGTTTGCGGATGAGTCCCGGTTTAGTGGAACTTGCCCGGCAGTTCGGCGATCGCGCGGTCGATCAACGCGTTGGACTGGGCGGCGGAGAGCTTGTCCTCCATCACCCTGGTCGCGGTGGCGACCGCCACCTCGATCGCGACGTTGCGGACTTCGCGCTTGGCCTGTTCCTCGGCGGCACCGATCCGCTCCAGGGCCTGGCGCTCGGCCGCGGCGACGCGGTGCGCGAGTTCCTCGGCGGCCTGGATCTTGAGCTTGGCCGCTTCGTTCTTCGCCCGTGCGACGATGTCCTGGGATTCCTGCAGGGCGTCGCGCTGCTTGCGCTGGTATTCGGCGAGAAGCGCCTGGGCTTCCTCGCGAATCCGGCGCGCGCTTTCGAGGCGATTGCGGATCGTCGTGCCGCGAGCGTCGAGCAGGGCGGCGATCTTGGCGTAACCCGCCTTGACCAGCAGCAGGACGACGACGACGAAGCCCAACCCGACCCAGAAATGGGTGTCGAGGTAGAACGGCACGTCTTCGTGTCCGCCGTGCTCGGTGGCGGCCTGGGCGACGGAAATCAGAAGGTTCATAGCCCACGCTCCTTGGCGACGGCGGCAACCACCGGGGCCACCGTATCGGCGTCGGCCTTGACGTCGGCGATGCGCTCGACGATCGCGGCGGCGACGTCGGCGGCGATGCCGTTGACTTCGGCCAGGGCGTCACGCCGGGCGGCGTGAATCCGCTCTTCGCTCTCCGTGATCTTGGCGGAGAGGACGGCGTCCATTTCGGCGTGGCGGGCCGCTGCCTCTGCGGCGTTGGCTTCCAGGGCCCGGGCGATTTCGGCCTGGGCGGAGGCGCGCGCAGTGGCCAATGCCTTTTCATAGGTGGCAATGGCGGCTTCGGTTTCGGCCTTCAGGCGTTCGGCCATGTCGAGGTCGTCGGAAATCCGCCGCTGACGTTCCTCAAGGATGTCGCTGATGCGCGGCAGCGCAACCTTCGACATGAGGACGTAGAGCGTGACGAACGTGACGGCGAGCCAGAACAGCTGCGAGGCAAAAGTCGTTGCGTCAAAATGTGGCATGGGCCAATGAGCTCCCGAGCCCGAATTCAATGCCCGCGAACGGCCCCGGCGATGACCGGACGACACTCGTGGGCAGGCGCGATCTGCCGAATACGGCACCCATTCGCCCGGCCGGAATCAGGGATTCCGGCCGGGACGGATGGACGTTCGATTAGGCGAACAGCGTGATGAAGGCCACGACGAGCGCGAACAGGCCGATAGCTTCCGTCACCGCGAAGCCGATCCAGCCGTACAGCTCGACGGTGCTCTTCGCGGCGGGGTTGCGACCGACGGTCGAGATCATCGTCGACCAGATGTTGCCGACGCCAAGCGCCGCGCCCATCAGGCCGATGTTGACGAGGCCAGCGCCAATGTACTTTGCAGCTTCCGCTTCCATGTGTCCTATTCCTTTCCAATACGACGATAGACTTCACCCGGTTCGGGCCCGCGCGTCGCGCGCACCCGGCCTGGGCATCTCAGTGCAGGTGCAGGGCGTCGTGCAGGTAGATGCAGCTCAGCACCGTGAAAATGTAGGCTTGCAGGCAGGCGATCCCGAGCTCAAGGATGGTCACCCCCATGATGCCGGCGAACGGCAGGATTCCGAGGAGTCCGAGCGAGATCACGAAGCCGCCGATCACCTTCAGCATGATGTGGCCGACGGTCATGTTGGCGGCCAGACGCACCGAGAGGCTGAACGGGCGGGAGAGATACGACACCAGTTCGATCGGCACCAGGATCGGCGCCAGGATGATCGGCGCGCCGTGCGGGAAGAACATCCGCAGGTAGCCGGTTCCGTGCTTGGCGAAGCCGATGACGGTCACGCCGAGGAACACCAGAACCGCGAGACCGGCGGTGACGATGATGTGGCTGGTGTAGGTGAAGCTATAGGGAGTAAGGCCGAGCAGGTTGCCGACCAGGACGAACATGAACAGAGTGAAGATGAAGGGGAAATACTTCTGGCTGCCCGAACCCGCGTTCTCGCGAAGCATGTTCGCGACGAACTCGAAGATCATTTCCACCATCGACTGAAGGCGGCCCGGGATCAGCGCCCGCTTGCTCATCGCACCGGTCAGGAAGACGGTCGCGACGACAACCGCGATCACCATGTAGAGCGCGGAATTGGTGAAGGAAATATCAACACCGCCGACGTGAATCGGAATGATCGGTTTGATCGCGAATTGCTCGATAGGACTAGCCATCGGGTCGTGTTCCCTTCGATTGCCGCCGTCGACGGTTTGCCGCCGATCTGCTTCATTGTCGCTCGTCAGTCTTCCGTTGGAGGCGTGGTCTTGGCGTCGCGTTCGCGGGATGCTCGTCCCAGGCCGACCGCTTCGTCCAACCCCTTGACCACCCGATAGATGGTCATTACCCCCGCAGCGAACCCGAAGCCCAGTCCGATCACCATGCCAAACGGCCGGCTCCCCAACCAGGCGTCGATTCCGTACCCCATTCCCGCGCCGACCACGGTGCAAACCACCAGCTCGATCGCGATTCGAAATCCCAAGCCCATTCGATCCGACATGGCGACGCGGGCGGGGCGGGGCGCAGGTTCCATGCCCGCCTCGGCTCGCGCCGCGCGCACGCGGGACGAAAGGTCTTTCAGTCTTTGGGAGACATCGTTATCGCTCGGTGCCATGCGCCGCCGCCCTTATTGCCCAAGACTTCGCGTCCGCGATCAACGCGACACCCCTGCGAGCCCGGATGCTCCCCCCAAAGCGGCGGTATTCCGCCACGAAAGCGCACGAACCATAGTGTTTGGCCCCTGTACTGTCAAGGTGGAAAACCTTAGACGGGTTGCCCGTCAAAAGTGCAGAAAGTCTTTTTATATCAAGAGAATACGGGCGTTTCCCGGATCGATTCCGCGACTGCCAAATCGACGGACACGAGCTGCGATACGCCGCGCTCCGCCATAGTCACGCCAAAAAGCCGGTCCATTCGCGCCATCGTCATGCGGTGATGGGTGATGACGAGGAAGCGGGTGGACCCCATCGCCGCGATCCCGGCGATCAGGCCGCAGAAGCGATCGACGTTGGCGTCGTCGAGCGGTGCGTCGACCTCGTCGAGGATGCAGATCGGCGCGGGATTGCTGTGGAACACCGCGAACAGCAGCGCGAGCGCGGTCAACGCCTGCTCGCCGCCCGAAAGCAGAGAGAGGAGTTGCAGCCGCTTGCCCGGCGGGCTCGCCATGATCTCGACGCCCGCCGCGAGCGGGTCGCTGCCCTCGATCAGCGAAAGATGCGCGCGGCCGCCGCCGAAGAGCCGGGTGAAGATCTCTTCGAAGGCGCGGTTGACGGTCTCGAAGCTCGCCTGGAGGCGCTCGCGGCCCTCGCGGTTGAGTTCCGCGATGCCCTGGCGCAAGCGCGCGATCGCCGCGAGGAGGTCGTCGCGTTCCGAGGTCAGGCCCGCGACCTGGTTGCCGACGTCCTCGGCCTCGATCTCGGCGCGGAGGTTCACCGGCCCGAGGCGTTCGCGCTCGGCGGCGCGGCGCTCGGCACGGCCGGTGAGTTCGGCGGTCGGCAGGGCGAACAGGGCTTCGTCGGGAACGAGGGTCTCGACCCCCGCGCCGAGGTGTTCGCGGCTGCGGGTCTCGATCTCCTGCGACGCCTGCGCGCGGCGCTCGACCATTGCCTCGGCGCGCACCCGGTCTTCGCGCGCGGTCGCCGCGGCGTGGTCGGCTTCCTTGGCTTGTGCGTCGGCGGCGCGTGCGGTGCTTTCCGCCACGGCCAGAGCGTCGGCAGTCTGGCGGCGCAGGGCTTCGGCGGATTCGAGCTGGCCGACCAGGGTTTGCCGCCGCGCGTCGAGAATTTGGGGGCGGGCGCGGAGCTGGTCGCGTTCGGCCTCGGCCTCGGCGCGGCGGGCGGCTAGGGTGGCGCGGTATTCGGTGGCGGCCTCGCCGCGTTTCGCCCAATCCCTGGTCTCGGCGATCAAGGCGGCGATCCGGTCGCGGCGAATCTGGTCCTCGCGCTTGGCCGCATCGGCGAGCGCCCGGGCGTCCAGCGCGCGGGCACGGGCGGCCTCGGCCTCGGTGCGGGCGGTGGCTACGGCGTCGCGCAGGGCCTGCGGCGCGCTCTCGGCTTCCGTGCCGACGGCGGCGAGCGTCGCCTCGGCCTCGGTGCGTTCGCCCAGAAGAGTGTCGCGGGATTCGCCGAAGCGTTGCAGGCGGTCTTCCGCGTCGGCCTGGTCGCGCAGCACGCGGTCGCGCTCCGCCCGGGTCCGGGTCGATGCGGCCTCGGCGGCGCGGGTGGCGTCGCGGGCGGCGCGCTCCTCGGCTTCGGCGGCGCGCTGCGCTCCGGCGGCGGCGTCGCGGGCGCTGGCGGCTTCGGCGGTGCGGGCGGAGATCTGCGGCAGGTCGGCCTGGAGCGCGCGCAGGCGGTTGGCCTGCGCTAGGCGCGCGGCGGCGGCGGAGGGCGCGCCCGGCCGGATCACGAAGCCGTCCCATCGCCACAGGCCGCCGTCGCGGCTGACCAGGGTCTGGCCCGGGCCGAGGGCGGGGGCGAGGCGGTCGGCGAGGGCGGCGTCGTCGGCGAGGTAGGCGAGGCTCAGGCGTCGCGCCAGCACCTCCGGCACGTCCACATGACTGGCGAGGCTGGGCAGGCCGCCCGGCGCGTCGGCGAGGTCGCCGAGCGGCGGATAGGCGCGCCAGCCGCGCGGACTCGCGCCGTCGTCCTCGGGGGCATCCGCGCCGTGTTCGAGAATCGCTGCGACCGCCGCCTCGAATCCGGGTTCGGCGCGCACCCGGTCGAGAACCGGCTTGCCGCCCTTCTGCGCCGCGCCACCCGCCAGCACCGCTTCGAGGGCGTCGACCTCGGCCTTGAGGCGGCGCTCGGCGGCATCGGCGGCGGAGAACGCCGCACTGGTTTCGCTGCGCGCGATTTCGGCGCGGGCGCGCGCGGCTTCGGCGGCGTCGCGGCGCCGGATCGCGGCTTCCGACACGGCTTCGGCTTCCGCCGCCGCGACTTCGGCGGCGCGCACGGCGTCCGCCGGGACGCGCTTCGCGATGGCGGCGGCGATCTGCGCCTCGATCTGTCGGAAGCGCTCCGCGACCTTGGCGAGCGCGGCCTCGGCCTCGGCGCGGCGGCGCTGCGCGGCCTTGGCGGCGGCTTCGGCCTCGGCGAGCTGGGTGGTCGCGGCGGACAGCATGTCTTCCGCGCGTTGGCGCAGGGCCTCGGCTTCGGCCACCCGCCCGGCCAGTTGGGCGAGGCGGGCCGGGGCCTCGGCGGCCTCGGCTTCGAGGCGCTCGCGTTCGGCGGCGAGTTGGGCGGCGCGGCTGGCGGCGTCGGCGGCCTGGGCGTCGGCGCGGGACAGGTCGCCGTCGATCTGGGCGATGCGCTCGGCGTTGCCGCGCGTCGCGCGGTCGAGGCGGCGCTCTTCCTGGTCGAGGTTTTCCCGCTCCAGAACGAGGCGCTGCAACTGCCCCGAGGCTTCGTTGGCGGCGAGGCGCGCCGGTTCGACCGCCTCGAACGCCGTTGCCTGGACGGTGGCGGCGGCCGCGGCGGCCGCGGTCGCCTCGGCGACGCGAAGTTCGGCCTGGCGCAGCTGCTCGCGCGCGGCTGCGGCTGCTGCTGCGGCTTCGTCCCAGGCGCGGCGGGTGACGGCGATGTCGAGGGCGCGGATTTCCTCCGACAGGGTGCGGTATTTCGCCGCCTGCCGCGCCTGCCGATCGAGACCCTGCTTTTGCGTCACCAGGGCGTTCAGCACGTCGTCGAGGCGGGTGAGGTTGTTCTCCGCGCCGCGCAGGCGGAGTTCGGCCTCGTGGCGGCGCGAATGCAGGCCCGAGATGCCCGCCGCCTCTTCGAGGAGGGCGCGACGCTCGGCGGGTGCGGCGGCGATCAGCGCGCTGATCTTGCCCTGCGAGACGATCGCGGTGGAGCGCGCGCCGGTGGCGGCGTCGGCGAACAGCAGCTGGACGTCGCGGGCGCGGACTTCCTTGCCGTTGACGCGGTAGGTGGAGCCGCCGCCGCGGTCGATGCGGCGGGTGACTTCGAGTTCGTCCGAATGGTTGAGCGACGCGGGAGCGACCCGGGTGCGGTTGTCGAGGGTGAGCGTGACCTCGGCGACGTTGCGCGCCGGGCGCTCGCGACTGCCGGCGAAGATCACGTCGTCCATCTCGCCGCCGCGCATCTGCCTGGCCGAGCTTTCGCCCATCACCCAGCGCATCGCCTCGACTAGGTTGGATTTGCCGCAGCCGTTCGGGCCGACGACCCCGGTCAACCCCGGTTCGACCAGGAGTTCCGTCGGCTCGACAAAGGATTTGAAACCCGTGAGGCGCAGCTTGCTGAATTGGATCATCGGGCGATTATGCCCGGATGCGCCAACTGAGCAAGCGCCTCGGTCACACTACTTTTTGAGCGCGGCCTCGGCGGTTTCGATCGCCTTGGTCAGTTCGTCGTGCGAGGCGTTGGCCATCACCTTCTGGCCGTTGATGATCAGGGTCGGGGTCGAATCGACGCCCAATTTGTCGAAGGCGTAGGCGCGGCGGTCGAGCAGCGCCTGGAACAGCCCCTTGTCGGCGAGGGCGGCGTCGACCTGGGCCGGGCTCATCCCCGCCAGACCGGCGATGGTGCCGAGCGCCTGGCGCGGGTTCTGCGCCGTCGCCCAGGAATTCTGCTCGGCGAACAGGGTGTCGGAAAGCGTCGGCTGGGTTTCGGCGGGCGCGCTGTGCACCAGCATCGCCGCCGCCATCGCGAGGCCGTCGAGCGGGTAGTCGACGAACACCAGCTTGGCGCGGCCGGTCTCGACGAAGGTCTTGATCAGCCACGGGCGGTTCTCGACATGGAACGCGGCGCAGTGCGGGCAGGTGTAGGAGGAATATTCGTTGATCGTCACCGGCGCATCGGCTTTGCCGAGGACCTGGTCGTTCAAGGCGGGGGTATCGGCGGCATGGGCGACGGGGGCCAGCAGCATCAGGACTGCGGCGAGGGCGTAGCGACGAAGCGATGCGAACACGAGGGGAAGCTCCTGAAGAGAAACAGTCCGGATGAGATAAAGACGGAAGTCCGGCTTGTCACCCCTCGCGCGTGGGTTTTCGTGCGGCCATGGTGCGGCCGAGCTGGGCCAGGACTTCGCGAAGTTCCGGATCGGCCACCGCGCTGATCCGCACCGCGTCTTCGTCGCTCAGCGGCGGGGGCGGCGGCGGAGGTGGCGGGATGGGCCTGGGCGGCGGCAGGGTGCCGAGGGTGATCTTGAGCCGGGTCACCGCCTGGAAGCCGAAATAGCCGTTGATCCGCGCGCAGATCTCGGGCTCGCGGTGTTGCAGGATCATCGCGTAGGCCGAGGCGCCGACCCGCACGTGGAGGGTCGAGCCTTCGTTCGATCCGGCGCGCGGCTTGGCGATGCGGAGCGGCAGGGCGTTGGCCGCGACTTCGGCGCCGACGATGTCGCTCCACCGGGCGAGGATGTCGACGTCGACGAACCCCTTCTTGCCGACCAGGGGGCGCACCACTGCGGCGATCGCCATTCCGAGCGGGTGGACGCGCTTACGGCGCGGCGCGTCGGGCCGGGGCTTTTCGGCGGCGGGGGTGTCGGTTGGCTTTTTCATCCGGCCAGCATACGCGAAGCCATGGACTTGACGGAAGGACCGCGTTCGCGGCATCTGGAGCGATGGCCGAAACTCCGCCCGTTCCCGCCGACCTCAGCCGCCGCCTGCTCGCCTGGTACGACGCCGGGCACCGCGACTTGCCCTGGCGGCCCCAGCCCCATGCGCTGGGCGAACCCTATGGCGTCTGGCTCTCCGAGGTAATGCTGCAGCAGACCACGGTGGCGGCGGTGATCCCTTATTACCGCGCCTTCCTCGAACGCTGGCCGACGGTGGCCGACCTCGCCGCCGCATCCGACGCCGAGGTGATGGCGGCATGGGCCGGGCTCGGCTACTACAGCCGCGCCCGCAACCTGCTCGCCTGCGCCCGCGCGGTGGCGGTGCGCCCGGGCGGCGCATTCCCGCGCACCGAGGCCGAACTGCGCGCCCTGCCGGGGCTGGGGCCGTATACCGCCGCGGCGGTGGCGGCGATCGCGTTCGGGCAACAGGCGGCGGCGGTGGACGGCAACGTCGAGCGGGTCCTGAGCCGGGTGTTCGACGACGCCACGCCGCTGCCCGCATTCAAACCGAAGGCGCGCGTTCTGGCCCAGGCGCTGGTGCCCGCCGACCGCCCCGGCGACTTCGCCCAGGCGGCGATCGATCTGGGCGCGGTGGTCTGCCGCCCGCGCAACCCGGATTGCCTGATCTGCCCCTGGCGCGACGCCTGCCGCGCGCGGGCGAACGGTACCGTCGCGCTGCGTCCGGTGCGCCCGGAAAAGCCGGAGCGTCCGCACCGCCTCGGCTTCGCCTACTGGGTCGAAAGCGAACACGGCGTGTGGCTGGTGCGCCGCCCGCCGAAGGGGCTGCTCGGCGGCATGCTGGCGCTGCCCTGCGGCGACTGGACGGCGGAAGCCGTGCCGCTCGCGCTGCCCAAGGGGTGGCGCGCGACGATCCTGAACGCGCCGGTGCGCCACGTCTTCACCCATTTTTCCCTCGACCTCACCGTCGTCCGCGTCGGGGCGGCGGGTGACCCCGCGCTGGTGTTCGGCGAAGGGTTCTGGGGTACGGCGGCGGACCTCGCAGGCCTGCCGACGGTGATGCAGAAGGTGCGCCGCCGCGCCGAGGAGAGTTCCAAATGATCGCCACCACCACCCTGCTCGGCTTCGCCGCCGCGTCGGTCCTGCTCGCCCTTGCGCCGGGGCCCGACAACCTCTTCGTCCTCACCCAGTCGGCGCTCAAAGGGCGCGTCTCCGGCCTGATGGTGACGCTCGGGCTGTGCTCCGGCCTTGTCGTCCACACCACGGCGGTGGCGCTCGGCGTCGCGGCAATCTTCCAGACCTCGGAGACCGCGTTCACGGCATTGAAGTTCGTCGGCGCGGCGTACCTCGCCTTTCTCGCCTGGAAGGCCTTGCGCGCCGGGGCCGAACCCCTCGGCGGCGCGGCCGACGCCCCGGTGGATTTGCGCAAAATGTACCTGCGCGGCATCCTGATGAACGTCACCAATCCCAAAGTGGCGATCTTCTTCCTCGCCTTCCTGCCCCAGTTCGCCGACCCGGCAAAGGGGCACCTCGGCGCGCAGATCTTCTTCCTCGGCGGGGTGTTCATGCTCTGCGCGCTGGCGGTGTTCTCCGCCATCGCGCTGGTCGCCGACCGCCTGAGCGCGTGGCTGCGCCGCTCCGCACGCGGTCAGGTCGTGCTCAACCGCGTCGCCGGGGTGGTGTTCCTCGGCCTCGCCGCCAAGCTCGCCCTGGCGCAGCGGTAATCAGACTTCCTGCGCGGTGGGGCGGAAGAGGATTTCGTTGATGTCGACGTCCTCCGGCTGGCTGATCGCGAAGGCGACCATCCGCGCGAACGAATCCGACGGAATCGCGATCTTGTAGATTTCGCGGACGCCCATGGCGACGTCGGGTTCGGTGACGCTGTCGGCGAGTTCGGTGGCCACCGCGCCGGGCGAGACGATGGTGGTGCGGATGTTGTAGGGCTTGACCTCCTGACGCAGGCCTTCCGAGATCACCCGCACCGCGGTCTTGGTCGCGGCGTAGACCGCGTTGCCGGCGCGGACTTTGTGCCCGGCGACCGACGAGACGTTGATGATGTGGCCGCTCTTCTGCGCCTTCATCCGGGGCAGGGCGGCGGCGATGCCGTAGAGCACGCCCTTGATGTTGACGTCGATCATCCGGTCCCAGTCGGCGATCTTGCCGCGTTCGAGCGGCGAGACTGGCATCAGTCCGGCGTTGTTGACGATCACGTCGATGCGGCCGTGGAGTTCGACGGCGCGGTCGACGAGCGCCTGCACCTGGGTGGCATTGGTGACGTCGGTCTGCACTACCGCGCCCTCGCCAAGGTCGAGTTCGGCGGCAAGCGCTTCGAGCCGGTCGACGCGGCGTGCGCCGAGGACGAGCTTCGCGCCGTCGTTCGCCAGCCGTCGCGCGGTGGCCTCGCCGAGGCCGCTGCTTGCGCCGGTGATCACCACGACCTTGCCGGAAATTCCTTCGGTCATTTTTCAGTGTCCTTGCGTGAATTGTGCGTCGGCGACCGGCTCCAGCCAGTCGACGACCTTGCCGTCCTTGGCTTCCGCGATCGCGATGTGGGTCATCGCGGTGGTCGCGGTCGCGCCGTGCCAGTGCTTTTCGCCGGGGGCGAACCAGACGATGTCGCCGGGGCGGATTTCCTCCACCGGGCCGCCTTCGCGCTGCGCCCAGCCGAGGCCGGCGGTGACGATCACCGTCTGGCCGAGCGGATGGGTGTGCCAGTTGGTGCGCGCGCCGGGCTCGAAGGTCACGGTCGCGCCGCCGACCCGGGCGTCGCCGCTGCCCTTGAACGGCGCGTCGATCCGCACCGTGCCGGTGAACCAGTCCGACGGCCCCTGGACCGACGGCTGCGAGCCGCTTCTGAGAATTTGCATCGTGGATCTGGTCTCCTGTGCTGGGTTGGGCCGCTCGGGCTGCAACCGGGTGATCGGCGAGGACGAGGTCTCGGATCTGGCCGCGACGGCGTCGGCGAGCGCGTCCCGCGCCCTGGCGGCTTCGGTCTGGCCGACCTGCGCGGCGAGGGTCGCGCCGAGGCTGCGGAGCTGGTCGCGCGTGATGCCGATGTTGAGCGCGACCTTGGTGTGGCTCAGCAACTGGCTCCCGGTGCCTTGCATCGCGGCGAGGGCGGCGATGGTGGAGACTTCGCGGTCGTGGAAGTCCAGGACGTCGCTGCCGAAGATGTCGCCGAACAGGTGCTCCTTGAGGAAGGTGTCGATCGCCGGGGCGAATTCAAGCACCCGTCCCTTGACCGGCGCGCCGATCAGCAGGGTCTGGACCCGGGTGCCGCGCTCGCGCACGCCGGGCTCCGCCAGAATCGGCGAGGCTTCCCGCCCGGCGTCATCGACGATGCCCCGCGCGGCGCGCTCGTCGAGAACGCCGACGAACGTGCCAAGGCCGTTCAGGCTGCGCGGAAATCCGGCGTAGGCGTAGAGCTGCACCAGGACCTCGCGGACCTCGCTCACCGTCAGGCCGGCGTCCAGCCCCGCCGCGAGGGCGGGCTTGAGGCGTTCGACGTCGCCGCTGGCGGTGAACGCCGCGATCGGCACGATCGCCTGGCGTCGCTCCGTCAATTCGCTGCGTTCTTCCGCCGGGGCGGCGGAGGCGGTGCCGCTCATCGCGAAGCAGATGCCGCCGATCAGGGATGCGAATTTTCCGATCATGGTTGACCTCTCTTGGTGGAGCCGAGGGTTGTGCGCGCAAGGTGGACGAGGCTGGCGAGGCCACCGGCGATCACGACGTAGCGCGCGAAAAAGCCTGCGGTCGCATGCGAAAAATCCCAGTAGTCGAAGGCGTAGGCGCCGCTCAGCTTGAGGATGAGGTCGCGTTCGATCGCGGCGCAGGCGCCGAGGCCGATGAGCGCCAGCATCGCGGCGCGGCGGATGGTGGGCGCGATTCGGTCGCCGCCGCAGAGGTGCGCCAGCATCGGCCCGTGCATCCCGAGATGCACTGCCCCCAGCACCAGCATCCAATACGCCGCCAAGGCATGGGTGCGGCGGTCGAAAAGATCGCCGCGCAGGGCCGGAAACAGGTCGTGCGAATTGCCCAGGCCGCTTGCCACCAGCAGCAGGGCGGCGGCGAGCAGCAGCAGGTTGAGGACGGTGGCCGCGCGCAGCCGGCGATGGCCGAGGGTCGCGTACCAGCGCCGGGCGAGGAGATTGTGCGATCCCGCGAGGGCGACGAAGGCTGCGCCGACGATCTCGTGGATGCGGTTGCCGGTGAGCTGGTAGGCAAACGCCGCCAGCATCAGGCCGAACATCAGGAGGTCGAGGGCCAGCCTGCCGCGCATCGGTTCAGCCCGCGCTTGCGAGGTTCAGGCCGCGCACCCAGGCGTCGATCTCGCGCCCCGCCGCCGCGCCGCGCGCATAGCCGCCCGAGCCGCCGCGCAGGGCGAGACCCTGGCCGATCGTCGACTTCGGGCAGAGGGCGCGGATATCCGCGATGCTGCGGCCGAGGGCGCTGCCTTCGTGGGTGCAGAACGGTACGATCGTCTTGCCCGAGAAGTCGTGGCGCTCCAGGAATGCGAACATCGCCATCGGCATGGTTCCCCACCAGTTGGGGAAACCGACGAACACCGTGCCGTAGGGGCCGATGTCGGCGACGTCGGAAGCGAGCGCCGGGCGGAGGTTGGCCTCCAGTTCGCGCTTCGCCTGATCGGTGGTGGCGCGGTAGTCCTCGGGATAGGCGTGGGCGGCCTTGATCTCGGCGAGATCTCCTCCGGCCAGTTCCCGGATATGCTCGGCCACCGCGCGGGTGTTGCCGGTACGGGAGTAATAGACGGTCAGGACCTTGCCCGGTTCCAGGGGCAGGGCCCGCGCGGCGCGCGGCAGCATCGAAGCAAATCCTCCGGTCATCAGGCTCGAAGCGGCGGCTTTCAACAGAGTCCGCCTTGAGGTTGAGGTCTTGGATGCGAACATGGTTTCACTCTCCGGCAGGGCATGTGGCGGCGGATTTGGGGGCGCGGACCAGGGTCATCGAGACGAGGCTGCCGAGGCCGCAAAGGCCGATCACCCAGCCCATCGGCCAGGGCGTGCCGTCGGCGAACGCGCCGACCAGCCCGGAGCCGAGGATGCCGCTGCCGTATTGAATCGCACCGACCAGGGCGGAAGCCGCGCCCGCGCGCTCGGGGAATTCGGAGAGCGCGCCTGCGATCGAATTCGCGACGATCAGGCCGTTGACCGACATGAACACGACCAGCGGCAGCACCAGCCCGGCGAGGCCGCCCCAGCCGCTGTGCGCGGCGGTGGCTACGGCGATGCCGGAACCCGCGGCGGCAATCGCGCCCGCCAACAACATCCGGTCCGGGCCGAAGCGGAACGCCAGCCGTGCGTTGGCGAGGTTGACCGCCATGATTCCGGCGATGCCGAGGCCGAACAACACGCCGTAGAGCCGCACCGGCACGTGGTAGACGTCGATGTAGGCGAACGGGCTGCCCGCGATGTAGGCGAACGCCCCCGCGTAGAAGAATCCACCCACCGCCGCGTAGCCCATCAGGCGCGGGTGGCGCAGCAGGTCGGCGTAGCCGAGCAGGGCGCGGCCGAGGCTTTCAGGATTGCGGCGCTCGGGCGGCAGGGTTTCGGGGAGGCTGAACAGCGCCGCGAGGGTCGCGGCGCCGATGGCGACAAGGCTCCAGAATACCGCGCGCCAACCGGCCAGGGTGACGATCTCGCCGCCGAGGGACGGCCCGATCAGTGGCGCGATCGCCATTACCGTGATCAGGGTGGAGAGCATCTGTGCGGCGCGCGGCCCCTGGTAGAGGTCGCGCACCATCGCCCGGGCGAGGACCACGCCCGCGCACGCGCCCACCGCCTGGACGATCCGCCAGCCGATCATCGCGGTGGCGGAATCGGAGAGGGCGCAGCCCGCCGAGCCCGCGATGAACAACGCGATCCCGACCGCCACGGCGATGCGGCGGCCGTAGCGGTCGCCGATCGGCCCCCAGAGCAGTTGCCCGAGGCTGAAGCCGACGAGGTAGCCGGTGATGGTGAACTCCATCGCGCCTGCGCCGGCATGGAGCGCGCGGCCCATTCCGGGCATCGCGGGCAGGTAGAGGTCGGTCGAGATCGACGCGAATCCCATCAGCGTGCTGAGGATCGCGAGGACGCGCCAACTGGGCGGCCTCGCGGTTTCGGGTAAAGTGGCCATCAGCGGTCGACGTGCGCTTGCGAGGCGGCGGGGTAGCGCGCGCCCTCGATTTTGATCTCGGCGAGCGCCGCTTCGATCTTTGCAAGGTCGGCGGCGTCGAGGGCGACTTCGGTGCTGGCGGTATTTTCTTCGAGGCGGTGGAGTTTGGTGGTGCCGGGGATCGGCACGATCCAGGGCTTCTGCGCCAGCAGCCAGGCGAGCGCGATCTGCGCCTTGGTCGCGCCCTTGGCGGCGGCGAGGGCGTCAATCGCCGCGAGCAGGCCGAGGTTGGCCTTGCGCGCGTCTTCGCTGAAGCGCGGCACGACGTTGCGGTAGTCGTCCTTGGCGAAGGTGGTGGCGGCGTCGATGGTGCCGGTGAGGAAGCCCTTGCCGAGCGGGCTGAACGGCACGAAGCCGATGCCGAGTTCCTCAAGAACCGGAAGGATCGCCTCTTCCGGCTCGCGCCACCACAGCGAATATTCGCTCTGCAGCGCCGCCACCGGCTGCACCGCGTGGGCGCGGCGGATGTTGGCGACGCCCGCTTCCGACATGCCGAAGGCGCGCACCTTGCCGGCCGCGATCAGGTCCTTGACGGTCCCGGCGACATCCTCGATCGGCGTCTCCTTGTCGACGCGATGCTGGTAGAGGAGGTCGATATGATCGGTGCCGAGGCGCTTGAGCGAGGCGTCGACCACAGTGCGGATGTGTTCGGGACGGCTGTCGGGGGTGGTGCGGCCGGGGCCTGCGAGATAGCCGAACTTGGTGGCGATCACCACCTGGTCGCGCATCGGCGCGAGCGCCTCGCCGACGATCTCCTCGTTGGTGAAGGGACCGTAGGCTTCGGCGGTGTCGAAGAAGGTGATGCCGCGGTCGAAGGCCTGGCGAAGCAGGGCGACGGCGTCGGTCTTGGCCATCGGTTGGCCGTAGGCGAAGTTCAGGCCCATGCAGCCGAAGCCGAGGGCCGAGACTTCGAGGCCGCTGTTTCCGAGTTTGCGCATCTGCATTTCGAGTATCCTTCCTGCGATGGCGTTGATTGCAGGCGATAACCTAAGGCTCGCGCGGGCTGGGGATTAGATGGTATAAACGGCATGTACTTATGAGTGAGGCTCACTAATGTCGCGCGCCAACGTCAACGACCTGCTCGCCTTCCTCGCCGTGGCGCGGGAGCGGAGCTTTACCCGTGCGGCGGCGCAACTGGGCGTCTCCCAGTCCGCGCTCAGCCACACGGTGCGTGGGCTGGAGGAACGCCTCGGGATTCGGCTGCTGTCGCGCACCACGCGCAGCGTCGCCCCGACCGAGGCGGGCGAGCGCCTGTTGCGCACCGTCGGCCCGCGCTTCGAGGAAATCGACGCGGAACTCGCGAGCCTGAACGAACTCAGGGAAAAACCGGCGGGGACGATCCGGATCAACGCGGGCGAGCATGCGGCAATCTCGGTTCTCTGGCCCAAGCTCGAAGGGTTCCTGCCCGAGTATCCCGACATCAAGGTCGAGATCGTCGTCGACAACGCCTTCACCGACATCGTCACCGAACGCTACGACGCGGGCGTGCGCCTGGGCGAGCAACTGGAGAAGGACATGGTCGCGGTGCGCATCGGTCCGGGGCTCCGGATGGCTGTGGTCGGAGCGCCTTCGTATTTCGCCCGTCATGCACCGCCCGAGGTGCCGCAGGATCTTACCCGCCACACCTGCATCAACCTCCGCCTGCCCACCTACGGTGGCCTCTACGCCTGGGAATTCGAGAAGAACGGTCACGCGCTGCGGGTCGCGGTCGAGGGTCAGCTGGTGTTCAACACCATCGGCCTCAGGGTCAGCGCGGCGTTGGCGGGAATGGGTCTTGCGTGCCTCGCCGAGGATCAGGTCCTGCCCTGGATCGCCGAGGGCAGGCTGGTCCGGGTACTGGAGGACTGGTGCCCGACCTATTCGGGCTACCACCTTTATTATCCCAGCCGCCGACAATCCTCCCCGGCGTTCGCGCTGCTGGTGGAGGCGCTGCGCTACCGGGGCTGAGGCGTTTTTTGGCTTTGCGATGGCCGGAGCGCGGTGTTAAGACTCATTCCCATGACCGACGTCACCTTCGCCCCGCTGAAAGGCTATTGGCGCTTCCGTTAGGAAGCGGCCGACGTCATCGTTTGTGACCAACGCCGCCGTGTTCGGGCGGGCAGGTCACATTCAGCGATCCCAACTCATCCGACGCGGCGGCCTTCAAGAGAGAAGGCCATGATCCCTCGTCTTGTCCCGATCCTGACGCGCCGCTGCCGCGTCAGCCCGCTCAGTCCCGGCGACGCGCCCGCGCTTGCCGCGATTACCGACGCGTCCGTCACCGCCCGCGTCCATTTCCTCCCCCAGCCGTTCACCCCGGCCGACGCTCTCGCATTGATCGAGGGCGGCAAGGGCGGCCATCGCTTCCACGGCGTGTGGGCGCGCGAGGGGGCGGACCTCCTCGGCGTGATCGGCGTCAATCCGAAGGGGAACTACGTGATCGAGGTCGGCTATTGGTTTGCCGCGCCTGCGCGCGGGCAGGGGCTGGCCGCCGAGGCGGTGGAGGCGACGCTCGCCGCGCTCGCGGACCGCAACCCGCAATGCCGCATCGTCGCCGAATGCCGCCCGGACAACCGTCGCTCGCAGCACCTGCTGGAGCGGGTCGGCTTCCACGCCACCGGCGCGCCCGGCGAACGCCCCGGCCGGATGCTGTTCGCCTGGGCGGCGCAGTCGCCGTCGAGCTATCGCTTCGACGTTTGCTAGGGTCGCGCCGGTAGGGTCATCTGTGCGAGCAGGCCGGGATCGGCGTCGGCGAGGGTGAGCATGCCGCCATGCAGGTGCGCCACCGCCGCCACCAGGCTCAAGCCCAGCCCGACGCCCGGCAGGCCCTGGCTCGCCTTGCCGCGATAGAAGCGTTCGACCACTCGCGTCTTTTCGGCGTCCGGGATGCCGGGGCCGGTGTCGGCGACGCTGGCGACGACGCGGCGGTCGTCGGCGCGGGCGAGGCCGAGGATCACCCTGCCGCCCGCCGGGCAATACTTGACCGCATTGTCGACGAGGTTGCCGAGTGCCTGGGCGAGCAGGAACGGGTCGCCTTCGACCGCGAAGCCGGTTCCTGCGTCGAGGCGGAAGGCGACGCCCTTGTCTTCGGCCAGCGGCGCGTAAAGTTCGGCGACCTCCGCCGCGATCTCTTCCAGGCGGACCTCGCGGAAGCCCGAGAGGCGCGAGCCGGAATCGATCTCCGCCAGCCGCAGCAGGGCGTTGAACACGCCGATCACGCGATCGAGATCGGCGACCGCTTCGCCGATTTCGCCGAACGTCGCTTCCGGCGCGGGGCGGGCGCGCAGCAGGGATTCGAGCCGTCCGCGCAGCTCGGCGAGGGGCGTGCGCAGGTCGTGCGCTACCGCGTTCGACGAGCTCCGAACGCCTTCGACGAGGATCTCGATCTGTTGCAGCATGCGGTTGATGGTCTGCGCGAGGCGGTCGAACTCGTCGGAGGAATCGCGGGTCGGCAGGCGCTTCGAAAGGTCGCCGTGGATGATCGCTTCGGTGGTGAGATGAATCGCGTCGACCCGACCGAGAACCGCGCGGCGCACCAGGAGCCCGCCGCCGATCGCCAACACCGCCGCCACCGCCGCCGCCCAGCCGAGGGCGTCGACGATCGCCTGCCGGATCGCCTCGCGGTCCTCGACGTCGCGCCCGACCAGGAGGTTGAAGCCCGAGGGCAGCGCGACGTAGAGGATGCGGGTGGCGTGGAGCTGGTTGCGGGTGGTGAGCCGGGTCTGGTGCCAGCCGGTCTCGCCGCCGATGTCGAGCGGCCACGCGCCGAGGTTGCCCGCGAGCGGCGTCAGCGCCGGGTCGGTGAGCAGGTAGATCGCGCGGGCGTCCTCCGCCCTGCCGACCCGCTCGTTGATCGCCTCGATCGCGCCGAGCAGGCCGAAGTCGCGCAGCCGGTCGCCGATCGCGCGGGTGTCGGCGAGGATCACCGCGTTGACCTCGCGGTCGAGGTAGGCGGCGGTGCGCCACCAGAGGAAGCCGACGAGCAGCAGCGACGACAGCACGAACACCGTCGCGTAGCCGATCGCGAGCCGTACCGCGGTGGAGCGGAAGAGCCTGAGGCCGATGCCCCTAGTCATTCGCGTCGAGCCGGTAGCCGACTCCCCGCAGGGTGTGGAGCAGGGGCTTGCCGAAGGGCGCGTCGATCTTCTGGCGCAGTTTGCTGATGTGGACGTCGATGACGTTGGTCTGGGGGTCGAAGTGGTACTCCCAGACGTTTTCCAGGAGCATGGTGCGGGTCACCACCTGCCCGGCGTGGCGCATCAGGTATTCGAGCAGGGCGAACTCGCGCGGCTGCAGCGAAATCGGCTGACCGTCGCGGTTCACCTTGCGCGACAACAGGTCCATGCGCAGATCGGCGACGGCGAGGGTGGTTTCCGCCTCGTTGCCGCGCGCGCGACGCGCCAGGGCTTCGAGCCGCGCGGAAAGCTCGCCAAAGGCGAACGGCTTGACCAGGTAGTCGTCGCCGCCTGCGCGCAGGCCGTTGATCCGGTCGTCGACCTCGGCGAGCGCGCTCAGGATCAGGATCGGCGTGGTGTTGCCGGTCTTGCGCAGCGCCGCGATGATCGCGAGGCCGTCGATGCCGCCGGGCAGCATGCGGTCGAGAATCATCACGTCGTAGGTCTGGGTGGTGGCGAGGAACAGACCGTCGCGGCCGTTGTCGGCGTGGTCGACGGCGTGGCCGCCTTCGCGCAATCCGTTGCAGACGAAGGTCGCAACGCGCTCGGTGTCCTCGACCAGGAGAATCTTCATCGTGCCTCACAAAGTCGCTCGGGGCGGCCGACGCATCAACCGCCCCGCCCGCCGAACTCAACCTTGGGCGAGTTCGAGCGCGATATAATAAGTCGTGCCGTTGCGCGAGACCAGCAGGGGGATCGCCTCCTTCTTCGCATGTTCGGCGTCGTGGATGCGGGAGGCCACCGCCTTCGGCGTCGAGACCGCCGCGCCGCTCACCCGCACGATCACGTCGCCGGGGCGGATGCCGCTCTCCGCCGCGCGGCTGCCCGGCGAAACCTCGGCGACCACTACGCCCTTGACCGAATCGTCGATGCCGAGGGCGGAACGTCCCTCGGCATCGAGAGGGGCGAGCGCCATGCCGACCGAGCCGTCCTCGGTGTTCTGACCGGCGTCGGCGGTCTTGTCCTGCTTGGCGATCCGCACCGCCACCGTACGCTCGTGGCCGTCGCGCCAGATCGTCAGCTTGGCGGTGTCGTCGGCCTTGGTGTTGGCCACCGCCACGGCGAGATCGCGCGGCGTCTTGATCTGGGTGTCGCCGTAGGCGGTGATCACGTCGCCCTGCTGCAGCTCGGCCTTGGCGGCAGGGGAGTCGGGCAGCACGTCGTCGATCAGCACGCCTTCATTCTTCGGCAGGCCGACCGCCTTGGCGAGCGCCTCGGTCATCGGTTGCATCTGCACGCCGAGCCAGCCGCGCTCGACCGAGCCGTGCTCGCGCAACTGCGCCACCACCTGCGCGGCGAGGTTGGAGGGGATGGCGAAGCCGATGCCGACGCTGCCGCCGTTGGGCGAATAGATCGCGGAATCGATGCCGACCACCTGCCCCGACTGATTGAACAGCGGCCCGCCCGAATTGCCGGGGTTGATCGGCGCGTCGATCTGGAGGAAGTCGTCGTAGGGCCCGGCGTTGATGTTGCGACCGTGCGCCGAGACGATCCCGGCGGTGACGGTGCCGCCGAGGCCGAAGGGATTGCCAACCGCGATCACCCAGTCGCCGACGTTCTCCTTCGCCGAGTTGCCGAAGGCGACATAGGGCAGGGGCTTGTCGGCATCGATCTTGAGCAGCGCCAGGTCGGTCTTGGTGTCGCGGCCGATCAGCTTGGCCGGGTGGCTGGTGCCGTCGTCGAGGGTGACGGTGATCTTGTGCGCGCCGTCGACGACATGGTTGTTGGTGACGATGTAGCCCGCCGGATCGACGAGGAAGCCCGAGCCGAGCGCATGCTCGGGGGCCGCATCCTGGTGCCGATGCTGCTCGAAGAACTGCCGGAACATGTCGGGGAACGGGAAGTCGGGCGGCAACTGCGGCGCCTGCTGCGCGTCGGCGTGCTTCGGGGTTTCGGTGGTGGCGATGTTGACCACCGCAGGCTTCACCTTGGTCACCAGTTCGGAGAAGCCCGCCGGATTGGCGACCGGGGCGAGTTGCAATGGGGCGGGAGTGGCGGCGGTATCCGCGAAGGCCGCGCCGCTCAGGAGGCTGCCCGCGAGCAGGGCAGCGGCGAAGGCGGAACCGCGCCGGTGAAGGTGGTTGTTCTGCGATCGTGCCATGTTGGTATCCTTTCGGTTGGGCGAATTCATGGCGTAGAGATAGGACGCAGCGGCTCTTCCAAGGCTGAACGGAAGATGAATTAAAATTAATGGAAGTCTGAGGCGCCACGCAACCGCCAGGAGACGAAGGCAGATTGCCGATTTTAGCGCGACAACTCAGGTGCGCGCAGGTTTCGTGGTGTCGGCATCGGAATTATGTCTTCGCCGTATTGGAAAAGTACTGGTCTGGAGCGCGGGTCGATCCGGCTCGCGCGGGCCGCTCTCATCCCCGCCGGATCGCCCGCCGGGGCAAGGAGGTTGCAATGAAGCACTACGTTCTGAATGCGGTGGCGATCGTCGGACTTCTGGCCGGCACTCCGGCCTATGCGGCCGCCGCCAAGCCCGCCGTCCATCCCGCCCAGGTTTCCGCCTGCACCCAGGCGATCGGCAAGAGCGACAGGGCCCTCGCCGCATCGAAGGCTTCGTCCGAGGACATCGCCATGGCCTGGCAGCACATGGACGCCGCCCAGCAGGCGCGGAAGGCGCATCAGGCTTCCGCCTGCGTCAGCGAGAGCCAGGCGGCGCTGAAGCTGCTCGGAACCCGGATGTGAAGGCGTTCCGTCGGCGGCGCGCAGCCGCCGGCGGATTGATGAATCGAATGGGTTCGCTGTAGTCTGGTGCGGAACCCCGCGATGGAGCCGCGCCGATGCCGCTCGACTTCGCCATCCGCCCGAACCGCATCCCCTGGCCGCCCTTGATCTACGCTGGGGCGATCGGTCTGGCGCTCGCCCTCGACCGGCTCTACCCGCAAGTTTCCGGTGCGATCGGCGACGATGACGGGGTCTGGCTGCTCGGCGTCGCGGTGATGGCGGCGGGGGCGGCGTTCGATCTCTCGGCGATGCTCGCGATGTGGCGCCACCGCGCCAACATCATGCCGCATCGTGCCGCCACCGCGCTGGTAACCTCCGGGCCGTTCGCGCTTTCGCGCAATCCGATCTACCTCGGCAACGCGATCATGCTTGCCGGGGCCGCGCCGACGTTCGGGAATTTCTGGTTTCTGGCGCTGGTGCCGGTGGTGGTCGCGCTGGTCACGGTGCTGGCGATCCGTCGCGAGGAACGCCACCTCGCCACCCTTTTCGGCGGCGCATGGACCGCCTATGCCGCGCGGACGCCGCGGTGGTTCGGGCGGCGAGCGGCCTGAAAGGACTGCCGGGATCGGGCCAAGTCGGTTATGGTCGTTCCCCGGCGGCGCGCCGGGCGCTCGATTTTTCCAAGCGTCCCGGTGAACGGCGGCCTCCGGAGGCGAACCCTCGCCTTCGGCTTCAGCAACGATTGACGGCGTTCTGAAATGGATCGGTTGACCCGACTGCCCAGGTATTTGCCCGGGATTGCGCTCTGCGCCGCGGTTTCCCTGGCTGCGCTCGGCCTCGAAATCGAAGAGCAGACGGTGTTCGGCCGGGCCTGGCTGGAACCGCTGGTTCTCGCGATTCTGATCGGTGCGGCGATCCGCACCGCGTGGACGCCCGGCCCGGCGTTCCGCCCGGGAATCAGCGTCAGCGCGAAATTGCTCCTCGAAGTCGCGGTGGTCTTGCTCGGCGCGTCGGTCTCCTTCGCCACCGTGATGGCGGCCGGTCCGGTCCTGCTGGTGGGCATCGTCGGCGTCGTGGTGTTCGCGATTCTCTTCAGTTTCACCGTCGGGCGGATCCTGGGGCTTCGTACCCGGCTCGCCTTGCTCGTCGCCTGCGGCAATTCGATCTGCGGCAACTCGGCGATCGCCGCGGTGGCCCCGGTGATCGGCGCGGACAGCGACGACGTCGCTTCATCGATCGCATTTACCGCCGTGCTCGGCGTGGTGGTGGTCCTGACCCTGCCGCTGCTGGTCGGCGTCGCCGGTCTCAACAACGCCGAATACGGCGTCCTCGCCGGGCTCACGGTCTACGCCGTGCCGCAGGTTCTCGCCGCCACCGCGCCGGTGAGCGCCCTGTCGGTCCAGGTCGGGACGTTGGTCAAATTGGTGCGCGTGCTCATGCTGGGCCCGGTGGTGCTGGTCCTCTCGATGTTCCAAAGCCGCCTGCGCGAAGAGCCCGACGAACTCGCCCCGACGATCGCCGCAGGCGACCGGGCCAAGGACCGCCGCGTGGCGATCCATCGCCTCGTGCCTTGGTTCATCATCGGCTTCGTCGCCCTCGCCGTGTTGCGTTCCACCGGCTTGATCCCGACAGCCCTGCTCCCCCCGATGGCGATCGCCGCGACGCTCCTGACCATCCTCTCGATGGCGGCTCTCGGCCTCGGCGTCGACATCCGCACGGTCGCCCAAGCCGGCCCCAAAGTCACCACCACCGTGGTGCTCTCCCTCCTAGCGCTCGGCAGCATCAGCCTGGCCTTGATCCAGTGCATGCGCTGAACTGTCGGGTTTGGGGCCGGTAGCCGACGCTTGGCTTGCGGTGTCGGGAATGGATGACTGGCACATAGCAACCAAACATTGCTCGTGCTCCGCCGACGAGTTCCTCGCTGGTGAACGAGCGGTAGACCTCGGCGATGTCGAAGAACGTGACGCCACCGTGCGTCTGTCCACCGCTGTCCGATTAGGTGCTACAATTATCTTGTCGTCATAAAATGGGCTAATGAATGGTGCAGGAAAACTTCAACGATCTCGCCGCATTCGCCATGGTCGCCAAGGAACGGAGCTTCACTCGGGCCGCGGCAAAGCTCGGCGTTTCCCAGTCGGCCCTCAGCCAGACGATCCGGGGCCTCGAAGAGCGGCTCGGGCTGCGGCTGCTGACCCGTACGACCCGCAGCGTCTCGCCGACCGAGGCGGGCGAGCGCCTGTTGCGGGCCGTTGAGCCGAGATTCGAGGAGATCGCGACGGAACTCGCCTCGCTGAACGAGCTGCGCGAGAAACCTGCCGGCACGATCCGAATCACTGCGGGCGAGCACCCGGCGATCTCGATCCTCGAACCCGCCTTGGCGAGGCTTCTGCCCGACTATCCGGACATCCACGTCGAGATCATCGTCGATTATGGCCTGACCGATATCGTCGCGGAACGCTACGACGCCGGCGTCCGCCTGGGCGAGCAGGTAGCGAAGGACATGATCGCGGTGCGCATCAGTCCGGACATCCGTTGGGCGGTGGTCGGATCGCCCGCGTATTTTGCGCGACACTCCCGGCCGAAAACGCCGCAGGACCTGACCGCCCACAATTGCATCAACATCCGCTTGCCGACTTACGGCGGACTTTTTGCCTGGGAGTTCGAGAAGGACGGTCACGAACTGAGGGTGCGGGTCGAGGGGCAACTCGTCTTCAACACCGTAGCCCTGCGGCTGAACGCGGCGTTGAACGGGCTGGGGTTGACCTACATACCCGAGGATCTGGTGGACACGCATGTTCGGGAAGGGCGGCTCGTCCGGGTTCTGGAGGATTGGTGCCCGGCCTATCCCGGATATCATCTTTATTACCCGAGCCGCCGCCACGCTTCACCGGC
Source organism: Rhodospirillum sp. UBA1311 (assembly GCA_002307145.1). GTDB lineage: Bacteria > Pseudomonadota > Alphaproteobacteria > Rhodospirillales > Rhodospirillaceae > Oleispirillum. The sequence goes on from DBTR01000017.1 coordinate 36,789, forward strand.
TTTCGCCCTGCTGGCCGACGCGCTCCGCTACCGCGTCGGCTGAGATGCCGGAGGCCGGATCTTCACGAACGGCTCGTTCCGGCCGTGCGCCGCGCGTGCCCGGTCATCGCGCGTATTGCTCGTCGCTGACCTGCTCCATCCAGGTGACGGTCTTGCCGTCAAGCGCCTCGGCGATGGCGATGTGGGTCATGCCGGTGGTGGCGGCCGCGCCATGCCAGTGCTTCACGCCGGGCGGTATCCATACGATGTCGCCGGGCCTGATCTCCTGGATCGGGCCGTCCCACTGCCGGACCAAGCCCACGCCCGCCGTGACGATCAGCGTCTGGCCGAGCGGGTGGGAATGCCAGGCGGTTCGCGCCCCCGGTTCGAAGGTGACGATCCCGCCGCCGACGCGCGCCGGATCGCTTCCCTGGAACCGGGAATCGATGCGTACCGCACCAGTGAAATAGGCCGCCGCGCCCGTGCTTGAAGGTTGCGAACCGGCGCGGGTGACGGTGACCGCCTGATCGGCGTGCGCCGTCGCCGAAAGCAGGAGACAGACCGAGCCGACGATTGCGGCGAGCGATTTCATCTTACTTCCTTCGCTTCGTGTGCGGGGATTCCCGGAGGCGGAACACCGGCGCGGCATCAGTCCTTCCGGAAGACGTCCTTCGCGATCGCGACCGCGGCGACGGCGTTCGGCCAGCCGGTGTAGAACGCGAGGTGCGTGATCGTCTCGACCAGTTCCTCCTCGGTCACGCCGTTGCGGCGCGCCAAGGCGAGATGGGAACGGAGCTGGTCGGGCCGGTCCATCGCGATTAGCGCGGCGACGGTGATCAGGCTCCGGTCGCGTTTCGAGAGCTGCGGGCGTTCCCAGATGTCGCCGTACAGCACGTCATCGGTCAGTTCCGCCAGCTTGGGCGCAGTGCTGCCCATCAACTGCTGCGCCCGGGACTGCTGCGGCGCCGGAACGGCGTCGGGCTTGGGTGTCGGGCTTTGGGCCAGCGCGAGGGAGGAGAGGCCTCCGACCGTGAGCAGGCCGACTGCGACGAGCAGGTTTCTGCCGAGCTTTTTCAATTTCGATCTCCTCGGGGCAGGACGAAGGGCGGCGCCCGGGAATAACCGGGCGCCGCGCAACGGCATTACAGGGTGCGAGCGAAGAACGGCGTCAGTTTGCCCATCGCCGAAGCGACGTACTTCGGAACCCAGTAGGTTTCGATATGCGTCGCACCTTCGATCAGGAACAATTCCTTGTCCTTGGTGCCGGTCGCCTTGGCGAAGGCGTCCTCGGTCATGTACAGGCTGTCCGCCTTGCTGCCGGCGATCATCAGCAGCGGCTTGTCGATCAGGGCGATCTGGTCGGTCGCGTCCCAGCGCATCAGATCGAGCAGGCTGCTCATCGTGTACTTGAAGGTCGAGTTGGGGTGCGCGTGCGTCTTCCAGTAGTACTCATAGCCCTGTCGATACAGGTCGAAGGGGAGCTTGGCGATCTGCTCGTCGGTGAGATTGGCGTCGCCCGCATAGAGGACTTCACCGCCGGCCACTTCCTGCGCGCGGGCGTCCGCAGCCTGCTGCAGGCGCTTCTGGATGGTGTCCATCTGCGAGTTCACGTAGCCGTTCCGCCGGACCATGCCGGAGTTGAACATGCTCAGCGTTGCGATCGACTTGAACCGCTTGTCGGTTTTCGCCGCGTTGAGCGCATAGCCGCCGCCGCCGCAAATGCCGAGCAGCCCCAGGCGCGTCGCGTCCACCCCGGTGTAATGGGTGATGTAGTCCGCCGCGCCGTGGATGTCCTCGGTGCGGAACTGCGGCTTGTCGACACTGCGCGGCTGACCGCCGCTCGCGCCCTGGTAGGCCGCATCCATCGCGATGGTGATATAGCCCTGCTCGGCGAGGTGCTGGGCGTAGAGGCCCGCAACCTGCTCCTTCACCCCACCATTCGGGTGCGCCACGACGATCGCGGGATACTTCCGGCTCGGGTCGTAGTTCGCGGGCGTGTAGACGTTGGCCGCGATATCGAGGCCATTGAGCTTGTAGGTAACCGCGTGGATGTTGACCTTGCCCGGCTCGTTCTTCGTGATCGCGCCGTCGTAGACCAAGGTGAACGGGTTTTTCTTGTAGTCGGCCGCGTCGGCGCTGCCGGCGCCGACGCCTGCCATAGCCGCCAGAACGGTGGCCCGCGCCAAGGTGCGCTTCATCATCTGGATACTCCTTTTGCGTTCAATGCTTGAGGCCGCGGCGCGGATCGCCGCGAGCGCCTCAGTCCAGTTTCTTTTCCGCCAGGAACTTCGACACCTGATCCGCGATCTCGACGTTGTTCAGGTCCGAGAACGGGAAGTGGGTGTTGCCGCGAATGCCGATTTCCGGCAGATGCACGAGGGTGGCATCGCCGCCGTGGCGGTTGACGGCATCCACCCACAGGCGCGCCATTTCGAGGCGGACGCGCCAGGCGTCTTGCGTCGGGATGGCGGTCGGCGTTTCGGGAATGTTGTCGCCATAGAAGATCACGATCGGGATTTTCGTCAGCTTCGCGAACTCGGACATCGGCACCGGAACCCCGGCGATGGTGTCGTAGGAACTCGGCTTCGGCGGCGGCACCTCGCCTTCCGGGAACACGAAGTTGCTGCCCGGTTCGAAGGCGACGATCGCCTTGATGTTCGGGGTCTTCATCGCTGCGGCCCAGCCGAGCCCGCCGCTGTGCGAATGGGTGAAGAGAATGGCGGGACCGATCCGGTCGAACAGCGCGGAGACCGCGCCGGACATCACGTTCACGTCGATCGGGCCGAGGCTTGGCGTCAGCTGCCGGAAATACTGGTTGAGCGATTCCGGGTCGTGCGGGAACTGCACGCCGTCGAAGTAGCGCGGCCAGACGCCGACGCGGAACTGGCCGAACCAGAACTGCTCGTCCGGGGTCGGTTTGACCGTCGCCTCGACCGTGCCGCGCCCGGCGTCGCCGCGACGCGGCTGATCGATCAGGTAGGTGGCGAACTTGCGGCGCAGGAAGATGTTCTGGAAGCCTTCCCGCCCATCCGGCGTGGATTCCCAAGTCTTCGAGAACTGCCCGAAGCCATGCCACATCACGATCGGCAGCCGACGCGCGTCGACCGGGATCTGGCAGAACGCGTAGAGGTGGTCGCCGTGGTAGGTCTGCCCGTCGGGCTTCGTCGGATTCCGGGGATCGAAAGTGCCGGGCGCGGTAATTACCGTTCCCCCGGCGGCGAAACTGCCCTGGTCCTCTATGACCAGCGGTTCGGCCATTGCGGCGGCCGAAGTGAAAACGCTGGCCGCGAGGAGCAATGGGGCAAGATACCGCTTACGCTCGATGAACATGGTGTCTCCTCGTGCTGGTCCTCTCTTCGGTGGATGAAATGTAAGTCCGCTATGAGTTTTTGATTAGCCGACTATATCCGATATGACTTATAAAATTTGCTAATCAATAGGGTGCTGCGCCGACCCGCGCCGCTGCCCGCGCTGGATGCGGGGCATGGGCGTGCTGGCAGTCATCGGGCATGCGGGTGCGGGTCGTTCCGGCGTTTGTTCAGGGCGCGGCCTCGCGCAAACTCGGTTCGCTGGAGGTTTCGAGTGTCGGCATGGGCTGCCAGGAGATGACCTGGGCCTTTTATGCGACTCGGCCGAACCGGGAGGGCATGATCGTGATCAGGTGGTGGTCGCGCCGAAGTTCGGCTGGAAGCTCGGCCTTGAAACCGGCGGGCGTCGCGGCGGCACCAGGCTCTGTTTCCAGCCGGATGAAGGTTCCATGGCAGGTCGTCGGTAACAGAAGCGGTGCCGTTGAGTGAAGCACAGGTGTCTGCTTGCGGTACTTCATGGCTTTGTGGAAAACCTGCCGAATCCCCGTCTTCCCATCCGTCGAGCATGTCTACGGCGGACGTAGGCAACCAGAGAAGTAACAGAAGAAAATCCTAATGTGAAATAAAATCATATTTTTTGGTACATTACACCAAAAATGGATCTCGGATTTTCTCCCCGTTCCTTTCAGAGGCGTGCCGGCGAGGCTCCGGCGGCGAAGTTCTGCCGGGAGTATTCATGGACGAACTCCAATCGCCAGGGATGAAGACGGTGCCGGCGAAGCCGCTTCCCGATCGGACGAGATCCGGAACCAGATCGCATACATCGCGGGCAGGAACGCCAAAGTGAGGATGGTTCCGGCAAAGGTGCCGCCGATCAGGGTGTAGGCGAGCGTTCCCCAGAATACCGAATGGGTCAGCGGGATGAACGCCAGGATCGCCGCCAGCGCCGTCAGGATCACCGGCCGGGCGCGCTGCACGGTCGCCTCGACCACCGCAGGGAAAGGAGCGAGCCCGTCCGCCATGTTGTGCTCGATCTGCCCGATCAGGATCAGGGTGTTGCGCATCAGGATGCCCGACAGCGCGATCAAGCCGACCAGCGCGTTGATGCCGAACGGCTGCTGGAACGCCAGCAGGGTCGGCACTACGCCGATCAACCCGAGCGGGCTGGTGGCGAACACCATCACCATCGCCGAAATCGAGCGGGTTTGCAGGATGATGATGATCAGAGTCATTGCCACCATGATCGGGAACAGCGGCAGCAGCGCCTTTGTCGCCTTTCCGGATTCCTCGATGGAGCCCGCTGTTTCGATGCGGTAGCCCGTCGGCAGCGTGTCCACGATCGGCTGCAGTTGCTTGGTGATCGCAGCCGAAACGTCGGGTGGCTGCAGATCTTCCGCGATGTCGCCGCGTACGGTGATCGTCGGCATGCGGTCGCGGCGGCGGATAACCGGGTCTTCCATGCGCACGTCGACGGAGCCGACCTGCGACAGCGGGACACGTTGCCCATTGGCCGCGGTCACGGTGAAATCCTCGACCTTCGCCAAGTCGAGCCGGTCATCTCCGGCCGAGCGTGCGACCACCTGGACGGTGCGGATGTCCTCGCGGACGGCCGTTATCGGCACGCCGGTCAGCAGGAATTGCAGTTGCTGCGCCACCGCGCTGGAGGTCAGGCCCAGGGCCTGCAGGCGGTCTTGTTGCAGGGTGAAGTGCAGCGTCGGCGTGCGCGTGCCCCAATCGGCATTGACCATGCGCATCATCGGGCTGGTATCCATTACCCGGCGCACCTCGGCCGCGATTTCGCGCAGTTTGTCCGGGTCCGGCCCCACCACGCGGTAGGCCACGGGGAACGGCGAGTACGGACCGAACACGAGTTGAGTGACGCGCAACCGTGCCTCCGGGGCGAGGCCTGCGGCGATCGCTTGACGCAGCCTATGCTTCAGCGTCTCGCGTGCGTCCTGATCATCCGTGCGGATCACGATCTTCGCGAACGACGGATCCGGCAGTTCGGGCGACATCGCGAGGAAGAAGCGCGGTGCGCCCTGGCCGATGTAGGCCGTGACGATCTTCGCCTCCGGCTGGTCGGCTAGCCAGGCCTCGACCTTGGCGGCGGCGTCGCTGGTCCGCGTGATCGAAGTGCCGTAGGGCATCTGCACCTCGACCAGGACTTCGGGGCGGTCGGAGGTGGGGAAGAACTGCTTCTTCACCACGCCCATGCCGAGCACCGCGACCGTGAAGGCCCCCAGTACCGTCGCGGCGACCCACCATTTGCGAGCGATGATTCGGCCCAGCACGCGGCGGAGACGGTTGTAGTTGCGGGTGTCGTAGATCGCGGCATGGCCGCCCGCGACCTTTTCGATCTTCGGCAGCAGCTTCACGCCCAGGTAGGGCGTGAACACCACGGCGACGATCCACGACGCGATCAGCGCGATGCCGACGATCCAGAACATGTTGCTGGTGTATTCGCCCGCCGTGGAGCGGGCGAAGCCATTGGGCATGAAGCCGACGGCGGTCACCAACGTGCCCGAGAGCATCGGCGCGGCGGTGTGGCTCCAGGCGTAGGCGGAGGCCGCGATGCGGTCGTAGCCTTCCTCCATCTTCACCACCATCATTTCGATGGCGATGATGGCGTCGTCCACCAGCAGGCCGAGCGCCAGGATCAGCGACCCCAAGGTGATCCGGTCGAAGTTCTTGGCGGTGGCGCCCATGATCACGAAGACGACCGCCAGCGTCAGCGGCACCGCCGCCGCCACGACGATTCCGACGCGCCACCCCATGCTGACGAAGCACACCACCATCACCACCAGGAGGGCGACGAAGAACTTGACCATGAACTCGTCGACGGCCGAACTGATGTTGACCGCCTGATCGGTGATCTTGGTCAGGCTGATGCCCAGCGGCAATTCGCCGTTGATTGCGGCGACCTCCCGGTCCAACGCTTTGCCCAGGTCGAGGCCGTTCCACCCGTCGCGCATCACGACGTCCAACAGCAAGGCGGGTTCGCCCGCGTTGCGGATGATGAAGGTCGCGGGATCCTCGTAGCCGCGCTTGACCTCGGCGATGTCGGACAGCTTGAGCGTCCGCCCCTGCGCGACCACCGGGGTGTTGCGGATCTTTTCCAGTTCGTCGAACGCCCCGTCCAGCCGGAGGAACACTCTGGGGCCGTTCGTCTCGACGGACCCGGCGGGGGTCAGCAGGTTCTGGGTGTCGATGGCGGCGAAGATGTCCTCCGGGCTCACCCCCAGCGTCGCGAGACGCTCGTGAGAGAACTCCACGTAGATGCGCTCGGATTGCTCGCCGAGGATGTTGACCTTCTTCACCCCCGGTACGTGCAGCAGGCGCTGGCGCAGCGTCTCGGCGTCGCGCACCAGCAATCGCTGCGCCTCGCCCTTGGCCTTGAGCGCGAAGAGGGCGAAGGTCACGTCGGCATATTCGTCGTTGACCATCGGACCGATCACGCCGGACGGCAGATTGCGCGCCTCGCCGCCGATCTTCTTGCGCGCCTGGTAGAACTCCTCCCCTACCTCCGCGGGCGGCGTGCTGTCGAGCAGGGTCACGGTGGTGAACGCCAGGCCGGGACGGGTAAAGGTTTCGGTCCGATCGTACCAACGCAGCTCCTGCATGCGCTTCTCGATCTTCTCGGCGACCTGATCCTGCATCTCCTGCGCCGTCGCTCCCGGCCAGGCGGTGACCACGGTCATCACCTTGATGGTGAAGGGGGGATCTTCGGCCCGCCCGAGCTTGAAGAACGCCATGATCCCGGCGATCGAGATCAGGACGATCAAGAACAGCGTGATCGACCGCTCGCGCACGGCGAGGACGGAAAGATTGAAACCGCTCATTTTAGCACCGCCTGCTGTTCGGTGGTGCGGACCTTCTGGCCTTCGTGCAGGACATGACCGCCCAAGGCGACCACGCGGTCGCCAAGGCGGAGGCCCTCGCCAAGGATGGCGCGTTCGCTATCGATCCGCCGGAGCTCGACCGGCCGGAAGGAGACGACGGAGTCCTGTGCGTCGACGATCCAGACCCCCGGGCCATTTCCCCTGTCGTCGATCGCCCCAAGCGGAACCACAAGGTCCGAGAGGGTTTCCTCATCGGATATCCGGATGGTTACCGTAGCGCCCAGCGGTGCGGCGGCGGCCTTGCCGTCCAGAACGTAGCGGGCCTCGAACGTACGGGTGACCGCATCGGCGGTGCCCGACAACTGCCGCAGTCGCGCCGGAAAGCGCCCGTCGACGCCGTACAGGCTGGCTTCGGCCTTCACCCCGATGGCGGGCCGCAGGGTTTCCGGCAAATCGACCGCCGCTTCGCGCGGACCGGCTTGGGCCAGACGCATCACCACCTGTCCCGCGGCCACGAACTGCCCGGGCTCCGCAAGGGTCTCCATCACCACGCCATCGGCATCCGCGGTCAGCGTCGCGTATTGGCCCTGGTTCTCCGCCACGCGCAGTTGGGCGTCGGCCGCCTCCAACAAAGCCTTGGCGCTGTCGGCGGCAGCCTTCGCCTGATCGTAAGCCGATTTGGAGACCGCGCCCGAGGCCACCAGCGCCTGGTAGCGCGCCGCATCCGCCGCCGCCTGCATCAGCCTTGCCTTGGCCGCCGCGACGTTTCCCCGTTGTGCGACCACCGCGTTCTCGTAGTCGGTGCGGTCGATGCGCATGAGCGGTTGGCCCGCGCGGACTCTCTGCCCGGCGTCGACCAGGCGCGCGGTCATCTTTCCCGCCACGCGGAACGTCAGGTTGCTCTGGACCCTGGCCGTCACCAGGCCGGTGAAGCTGCGTTCCGAACCCCCGGCCGCGCGCACCTCCGCGACCCGGACGAGGGGCGGCTGCAGGCGCGGGTCGGAGGCGGAGGACGCCGAGGAGTCGCATCCTGTCAATCCCACCGCCATTCCGGCCAAGCCGACGGCAAGGCCGAGTTTAATCATTCCGGGCATCTGCAACCTCCGAACCCAAATCCGTATCTGAAGACCATCCGCCGCCGAGGGCGCGGAACGCGGAAACCGCCGCTCGCGCCGCGTCGGTTCGCGCGCGGACGTGCGCGTCCTGCGCCGCCAGGAGTTGGCGGCTCGCATCGAGGACGTCGGTGAGGGGGCTGACGCCGCCTTGATAAGCCTGTTGGGAGAGGTCGCGCGCCCGCGCCAGGGCGGACACCTCGCGCTCCAACTCCTGGGCGTTCGCCTCAAGCTGGACCAGGGCAGTAAAGGCGTTCTCGACGTCTTCCGCGGCATGCAGGACCGACTGCCGATACTGGGCTAGCGCCTCGGCCTCGGCGCCCCTGGCCGCGGCAACCTCGGCGTCGACCTTGCCGAAATCGAACAGCCGCCAGCGCAAGCCGAGAAGCCCCTGGGGTTGGAACGTCGTGGCGCGGAATAGGTGGTCGGACGCCGAACCCTCGAACCCCAGCAGCGCGCCGAGGGAAAACTTCGGATAGTAGTCGGATATCGCCCCGCCGATGCGTGCGCTGGAAGCGGCAAGGCGGCGTTCCGCCGCGACGATGTCGGGGCGGCGGCGAAGCAAGTCGGTCGCCTTGCCGCCGGCGATGGCGGGCGGCGTGGGAATCGTCCCCGACGGGTCCAGCGCTGCATATGTTCCCGGCTGGGCCCCCATCAGCACGTCCAGGCGGTTCGACTGGGCTTCCAGATCGATCCGCAGCGGCTGCAACGACGCCCGCGCTCCGGCCAGAAGCGCTTCGGCCTGGGCGACTTCGCGTTCGGTCGAGAGGCCCTGGGCATGGCGTCGCCGGACGAGGTCGAGCAGGCGCGCGTCGGTTTCCACCTGTTCGTCGGCAAGCGCAATCCGCGCCTGATCGCCACGGATGCGGAGATAGGCATCGGCGGCGTCGGCCGCGACCGAGATTCGCGTTCCGAGATGCGCCGCATTTGCCGCTTGGGCTTCCGCCGTCGCGGCCTCGGCCGCGCGCTGCAAGCCGCCGAAAAGGTCGATCTCCCAACTGGCGGCGACGCCTGCGTCGTAGAGCGACTGGTTGCGGTCGTAGCCCGGCAGATTGCGCCCGATCGCTCCCCCGGGACTTTCCAGCGACTGCCGCTGCCGACTGGCTTGAGTAGACAGATCGAAGCTGGGCAGCAACGCCGCGCCGGAGCCACGGGCGGCGGCGCGGGCCTGTTCGACGCGCGCCAATGCGGCGGCGAGATCGAGGTTCTGATCGAGGGCGCGCCGCACGATGCGCGTCAATTCGGGGTCGTCGAATCCCTCCCACCATGTATCGAGGCGCGGGGCGGGCGCGGTGGCGTCCCGGGCCTCCACCGCGTCGACGCTGTGGAAGTCCGCGAGTTCGGAAACCGGCTTCCGATACTCCGCACCGACCTCGCAGCCGCCGAGAGCCAGGAGCAGAACGCCGGCCAGGGTCGTGGCGGACGCAAGGCGCTTCCGTGCCGGTAGGGGCGAACGCGGCGCGGCGGTGGAAACCGCCGCCAGGACGAGGCCGGTCATTATGCCTCTCGGGAATTCAGGAGGCGCAAATGCCGTTCGCGCGTCTCGCCTTCGGCGGCGGGGCCCGGCGCGGTGGAAAAAACCGGATCGGACAGCGGGAGCCCGCTGATGCGGTCGATCATCACCGGGTCGGCGAGCGCGCCGGTTTCGCGGTTGACGATCACGACGCTTGCGCCTTCCGGGGCGAAATGCTTGTTGCCCCATGCCATAAGCGCGGCCAATACCGGCTGGAAGTCCCGCCCGCGCTCGGTGAGGACATACTCGAAGCGCGGCGGGCGCTCGTTGTACTGCCGACGCTCCAGCAACCCCGCTTCCACCAGGTCGGTCAGGCGGCGCGTGAGCATGTTCGGCGCGATGCCCAAGCTCTTTTCGAACTCGTCGAACCGCGTCAGCCCTTGGGTGCAATCCCGCAGGATCAGGATACTCCACCACTCGCCCACGCGCTCAAGGCTGCGGGCGACGGGGCACTGCATATCATCGAGGCGCTTGCGCTGCATGCTTCACCTTGTAACTTGCTTTATGAAAGTTACTTAGGCTTGCAGCTATCATAATGCAAGTGACAATGCGATTGCGGCGCCTGATTCCGCCATCCCGGCCTCGGAAATACCGTCCCCTACGGCGACCAATGGGCGCGAAGCCGCCATCGGATGCGTTGGCGGGGAGGAAGCAGGGAGAAATGCCAGGAGATCAAAGGGTCCGCGACCCTTTGCGGGCTCAGGACGGAAGCCTGGGCTTCAGGTCTTCAGAGCAAACCGGTCATTTCGGAGCGGATGCGTTGGCGCAGGAGGTCGATGGGAATCCATTCGCCTTTGCGCTTGAAGTGCCAGAAGGTCCAGCCGTTGCACGACGGCAGGCCTTGCACCGCTGCGCCGACCTGATGGATCGAGCCCTTGACGTCGGCGGCGATCAGGGTGCCGTCGGCGCGGACTTTCGCGGCGTAGCGATGGCGGGAGTCGGCGAGAAAGTCGCCGGGAAGGATCAGGCCGCGCTCCAGCACCGCGCCGAAGGGCACGCGGGGTTCGGTCTTCTTGTTGAAGAGCTTGATCGCGTCCGGGTCGGCGGGTTCGATCGCGTCGATGCGCGCGGTTGCGCCCGCGATGTAGGTGTCGTCCTGGTCGAGGCCGATGAAGCGGCGGCCGAGGCGCTTTGCCGCCGCACCGGTGGTGCCGGTGCCGAAGAACGGGTCGACGATCAGGTCGCCGGGCTTGGTTGCGGCGAGGATGATGCGGTAGAGCAGGGCCTCGGGCTTCTGCGTCGGGTGGAGCTTGTTGCCGTCCTCGCCCTTGAGGCGCTCGCCGCCGGTGCAGAGCGGCAGCAGCCAGTCGGAGCGCATCTGTAGGCCTTCGTTCAAATCCTTGAGGGATTCGTAGTTGAAGGTGTAGCGCGCGTCCTTGTCCTTGGCGCACCAGATCAGGGTTTCATGGGCATTGGTGAAGCGGGTGCCCTTGAAGTTCGGCATCGGGTTGGTCTTGCGCCAGACGATGTCGTTCAAGATCCAATAGCCGAGGTTCTGCAGCGCCGCGCCGACGCGGAAGATGTTGTGGTAGCTGCCGATCACCCAGAGGGTGCCGTCGTCCTTCAGGATCCGCTTGGCGGCCTTGAGCCAGGCGGCGGTGAAGCGGTCGTAGGCGGCGAAGCTCTCGAACTGGTCCCAGGCGTCGTCGACGCCGTCCACCCGCGAATTGTCGGGGCGCAACAGTTCGCCGCCCAGCTGCATGTTGTAGGGCGGGTCGGCGAAAACCATGTCCACCGACTTTTCCGGCATCGCGTTCATCAGCGCGATGCAGTCGCCTTGGTGGATGGTGTTTGGCGCGAAGACGTTCATGCGCAAAACATGCCGTTTCGCCGAGTCGCCGTCAACTCATGTTTGGAGTCAGGAGGTTGCGGATCGGTGCGAAAGACCGGCGGTGATGCTCGGTGACGCCGTGAGTCAAGAGGCCTTGTTGATGCTCGGGCGTGCCGTATCCGGCGTTCGACCCCCATCCATAGCCGGGGAAGCAGGCGTCGAGGCCCAACATGATGCGGTCGCGTTGAACCTTGGCGATGATCGAGGCGGCCGCGATCGAGGCGGAAAGCGCGTCGCCGCCGATGATCGCGGTGGCGCGGCAGGAGAGGCCGGGCGGGCATTTGTTGCCGTCGACGAGGACGTGCGCGGGCGAAATGCTGAGGGAGTCGAGCGCGCGCCGCATCGCGAGGAACGTCGCCTGGAGGATGTTGAGGCTGTCGATCTCGGCCACCGAGGCCTCGCCGACCGCCCAGGTCACGGCGTCGCAGGCGACCAGGCGGGCGCAGATTTCGGTGCGGCGCGCAGGGGAGAGTTTCTTCGAATCGTTGAGCGCCTCCGCCAGTCCGTCGGGCAGGCGGGAGCGGTCGAGGATCACTGCGGCGGCCATTACCGGACCGGCCCAAGGGCCGCGCCCGACCTCGTCGACGCCCGCCACCGGGCGCGCGCCGCAGGCGTCCTCATGGATGAAATCCGGCATTCGGCTCTCCGCCGTCAGTCAGCCTTGCGTCGCAGCGCGAGGCGCGGCGCGGTGGTGTCGAGGCTGGTATAGACCGGCCAGTGGCCTCCGGCAACCGCGTCGAGCGAGGGCGTGTCCTGGTTGAGGCGGAGGCGGTAGATCCAGAGATTGGCCATGATCCGCTCGATGAAGCGCCGGGTTTCGCGCGCCGGCAGGGCCTCGATGAAGAGGAGCGGGTCGGTGTCGGCGCGCGCTTTTTCCCGCCATGCCGCAAGGTTTCCCGGGCCGCCGTTGTAGGCGGCCGCGAGGTAGAACAGGTTGCCGCCGACGCCCGGATCGGAGAGCAGGCGGTTGAGGTAGCGCTGGCCGAGGGCGAGGTTGAGCCCGGGGTCGAGGAGGGCGGCGGTGTCGGGCACTTCGTCCGCCGCGGCGATCGCCCGGGCGGTCGCGGGCATCAGCTGCATCAGGCCACGCGCGCCGCGCACGCTCGTCGCCCGGGCGTCGAAGCCGGATTCCTGGCGGGTGAAGGCGTAAACCACGGCGCGGTCGATCTTCCAGCCGTCGGCGGGCTTCCACGCCGGAACCGGATAGCGCGCGTTGTCGTAGATCACCCCTTCGCGGCGCTGCATTTCGGACGAAAGCCGGATCGACAGTCCGGCGACGCCGCCCGCGTCGGCCACCGCGACGATCGCCTGCTGGGTGGTCGGGTCGACGTTGGGGAAGAGCTTGCGGAGTTCGGCTTCGGCGGCGTCGTCCTCGTCGATCTGGATCAGTGCCATGGCGCGCCGCCCGCCGGGATATTGGGCGAGGGTTTCGCGGTCGTCGCGGGAGACCGTCTCGGCGTCCCAGCCGAAGCCGATCGGCAGGCCGAGGGCACGCCGCGCGATCAGGCCGTAGAAGGTGCGGGAGTGCTCGGCGGCCATCGCGAGCCAGCCGTTGACCGCCTGCGGCCGCCGCGCGTGCAGGGCGGCACGCCCCGCCCAATAGGCTCCGGCGGCCTGCATCCAGGGGTCGGCGGTGGTCGCCTCGGCAACCACGCCGAAGTCGGTTTCCGCCTTGGCGAAGCGGTGGCTGCGCCAGTTGGCGAGGCCTGCGGTCCAGGCGGCCTGCGGCGCGCGCGCGCCGGAGCGGGCGGCGGCAGGCGCGGCCCATTCGAGGGCAAGTTCGTCCTGGCCGTCGAGGAAATAGGAGAAGCCGAGCGCGCCGCGCAGGCGGTCGTAGTCGGTGGCGGTGAGGAGCTTCGGCAGTTCGGTTTCGCTCAACGCCCGCTTGGCGGAGAGTGTCGACCCCTGCGACAGGGCGCGGCGGAACTTCGCGGTCAGCGCGTTGGCGGTGGCCGCCTTCTGCGGCGACAGGTGGCCGACCGAAAGGCCGCGCAGCCAAAGCTCGCCGCCGTCGATGCCGCCCCGGCCGCGCAGCACGTCCAGCTCTTCCGGCGAAGGCACCGGCATGTGGCCGGAGCGCGCCTTGGCGAGGTCGTGGATGCGGTTGGCGTCGGGGAGGTCGGCGTAGTCGGCGAGCCACTGACGGGCTTCGTCGCCCGAGCAGGCGCGGCTCGCCGCGAGGCAGCGTTGCGCGAGCAGGGTGCCGCGCAAGAGGTCGTCGGAAACCTGGGCAAGAAGGTGGTCGGCGGCGGTCCATGCACCCTCGCGCTGGAGCGCGAAGATCCGGCGATAGAGCTGGGCGTCGGCGGCGGAGAGGCCGCCCTCGAAGTTGGCGCGCGCCACTGCGCCCGCACGGCCGGCAGGGCCGAAACCGGTGGGAGACTCTGCAGCGCGGGCGGTCCCAAGGGAGAGGCCGACGGCGCAGGCAAGCGCCAGGAATGCGGCCAAGGATCGGGCACGTCGCCGCGGGCGCATCCATCCGTTTTCCACGTCAAGACCCCTCTTGGTCGGAAACCGATGCGTCAATCGCGATGCGAGAGATTAGCCGCCAAGGTGGGTTGGCGCAAGCAAGTGTGACTCCCGTCACGCCTGCGGCGGCTCGCCGATGCGCGCCTTCAAGGCGCATAAGTCCCTCCATACCAACGCTTTTTTGTCCGGGAATCGGAGCAGGAAAGCGGGGTGGAAGGTGGGCAGGACGGCGATCTCGCGGCCATTGCGGGCGAGCGTTTGCCATTTGCCGCGCAGGCGGGTGATTCCATCGTGGCGGTCGCAGATTGCGGCGGTTGCCGAGGCGCCGAGCAGCACCACGGCGTCGGGCGCGACGAGTTCGATGGCGCGCATCACGAACGGCTGGCAGAGAGTGACTTCTTCCGGAGTCGGGTTGCGGTTGCCGGGCGGACGCCAGGGTACCACGTTGGTGATGTAGACGGTTTCGCGCGGCCACCCGATCGAGGCGAGCATCTTGTCGAGAAGCTTGCCGGCCTTGCCGACGAACGGCACGCCGGAGCGGTCTTCGTCCGCGCCCGGGGCTTCGCCGATCACCATCAGCCGTGCGGTCGCCGGGCCGTCGCCGAACACCGTGCGGGTGGCGGTGCGGCGCAGCAGGCAGCCCTCGAAGGCTTCGAGGCGTTCCTTCAGCTCATCGAGAGTTTGCGCCGTGGCCGGGTCGGCGGCGGGGGCGGGCGGGGGCGGCAGGAAGGCGGAGGGCGCGGCGCGCGCGGGCATCTCGGCCCGGGGCGGCGGCGCTTGCGCGGGGAGCTGGATTTGCGGCGGCGGCGTCTGAGTGCGGTCGACCGGCTCCTCGCCGACCGCCAGATCCACGCCCGCCGCAACGTACCACCTGAGGACGGCGGCCGCGCTCATCGGCGCGCCGGGGTTCGGATGCTCGGGTGCGGGAGTGTCGCTCATGAGCGGGATCCTAACATAGGCTCCCGCGCGCCGCCACGACGTCGGCGTGGCAGGTGCCCGCGAACGTGCTATAAAGTCGGTTCCGCGTCGGGCAGGATCGTGCTCGCGGGTGGGATCGTTTGGTTTCGAGGATGCTGGGCATGGCGAACGCGGGCGACGGCCGCGAAGTGATGGAATTCGACGTCCTGATCGTCGGCGGCGGCCCGGCGGGCCTCTCCGCCGCGATCCGGCTACGCCAGGAAGCCGCGAAGGCGGGCGCCGAGGTCTCGGTCTGCGTGATCGAGAAGGGCTCGGAGATCGGCGCGCACATTCTCTCGGGCGCGGTGATCGAAACCATCGCCCTCGACGAACTGATTCCCGATTGGCAGGCGAAGGGCGCGCCGCTCGACACCCCGGT
>DBTR01000014.1 GCA_002307145.1 Rhodospirillum sp. UBA1311
TCGAAGATCGGCGTGATCGCCGCGAAGATCTCGATCTCGCAGCCGTTGCAGCCGCCGCAGTCGACGCGATAGACGTAGGCCGAGCGCTGGATATCCTTGAGCAGCGTGCGCTTCATCCGATCGATGCTCGCCGGGATCGTCACGCCCGAGGGATCGGCCGTCAGGCCATCCGGAGAAATAAACGCGTTCATCGCTGAACCTCCACGTTTCGTCCAAGCCCGGCGCGCACCAACTGCTCGACGTCGGCCTTGCGCTTGCACTCGGGACACGTCGCCACATGACGGCGGATGTCCGCGCGAATCTCCGGCGACGACACCGCCTCGGCGAGAATTTCGGTCGCGTAGGCGACCTCCTTGGCGGGCGCGAAATAGCGGCGGCACGACGGACATTCCGCCAGGTCGAACACCGCCGACTGGATCAGGTCTTCCTTCCGCCCGACCGCGAGCTCGAAGTCGGGCGAGAGCTTGATCGCGGCGGTCGGGCAGACCTCCTCGCAGCGACCGCAGAAGATGCAGCGCCCGAACATGATCTCCCAGGTCCGGGTGCCCGCCGCGAGGTCGGTCTCGATGGTGATCGCGTTGGCCGGGCACGCGATGGCGCAGGCCGCGCAGGCGATGCACTGCGCCGCGTCGTGCTCCGGCTTTCCCCGGAAATCCTTGGCGACCTCGATCGGCGCGAACGGATACTTGTGCGTCGCCTCGCCGGTCCGGAAGATTTCCTTCAGCAGTTTCAGCATGGGAGTCCCCTTACTTCAGCGGAGAATGGGTCCGCTCGCGGCCATAGCGTTCGATTTCCTTGTAGGGCACGGTTACCGACCGCTCCTTGCGCACGTCGACGAGCGTGACGCGGTCGGTGCAGGAGTAGCAGGGGTCGATGCTGCCCACGATCAGCGGCGCATCGGAGACCGTGTTGCCGCGCAGCATGTGGCGCAGCACCGGCCAGTTGTTGTAGGTCGAGGCGCGGCACCGCCAGCGATAGAGCTTCTGGTTGTCGCCGGTCATGCTCCAGTGCATGTCCTCGCCGCGCGGCGCTTCGGTGAAGCCGAGCGCGAAGCGGTGCGGCCGGTAGGCGAAGTCCTCGGTGATGATCGGTCCGGGCGGCGCGACGTCGAGGAGCTTTTCGATGATGTCGACGCTGTCGTAGATCTCGGCGATCCGCACCAGGGTGCGCGAGAGGATGTCGCAGCCGGTTTCCGCATGCACCGGCGTGCTCAAGAGCTTGTAGCCGGAGAAGGCGTGGTCGGCACGGGTGTCGCGGGCGTGGCCGCTGCCGCGCACCGTCGGCCCGACCGGGCTATGGGCGCGGGCGATCGCCGGGTCGAGGCGGCCGACGCCGGTGACGCGGCCGGGGAAGTTCGCAGTCGAAACCAGCATGTCGACGAGGCGCTCGGTATCGGCGCGGAGTTCGCGCACCAGCTTCACCGTCGCGCCCTTCTGTTCGGCGAGGATGTCGCGGCGCACTCCGCCGATCAGGTTGAGGCCGTAGGTCTTGCGCGCCCCGGTCAGGGTTTCGGCCAGCGTCATCGCCTTTTCGCGCACCCGGAAGAACTGCATGAAGCCGGAATCGAAGCCGGAGAAATGGCAGACCAGGCCGAGGTTGAGCAGGTGGCTGTGGAGGCGTTCGATTTCGAGCAGGATCGCGCGGATCGCCTGCCCGCGCTCGGGTACGACGATGCCGAGGGCGTTCTCGATCGACGAGGCGTAGGCGACGCTGTGGGCGTAGCCGCAGATGCCGCAGACCCGGTCGGCGAGGAAGGTGACCTCGTTGTAGCCCATCCGGGTTTCGGCGAGCTTTTCCATGCCGCGATGGACGTAGAACATCCGGTAGTCGGCGTCGATGATGTCCTCGCCGTCGACGAACAGGCGGAAGTGGCCGGGTTCGTCGGAGGTAACGTGCAGCGGGCCGAGCGGCACCACCGTGGTCTCGACCTTGCTGTCGTTGACGAACTGATAGGTTTCGGTGTCGGTGGTGGGTTCGGGACGGAAGCGGTAGTCCATCGAATCCTTGCGCAGCGGATAGAGCCCGTCCGGCCAGTCGTCGGGCAGCACCAGGCGGCGCTCGTCGGGCAGGCCGACCGGATGCAGGCCGAACATGTCGCGGACTTCGCGCTCGTACCACACCGCCGCCGGAATCTTCGGCGTTACCGAGGGGAATTCGAGGGAGTCGGCGGGCACCAGCGCGTGGATGACGATGTGGCACTTCTCCGCGCCCTCCATCGACAGCACGTAGTAGAGCGCGTAGTGGCCGTTGAGCGAACGTTCGTCGTTGCCGACCATCGTCGACAGCCAGCCGTCGTGCTCGAAGTAGAGAATGCGCACGGCTTCCGGCAGGGCGTCGAGCTTGACCGTGACCGTCACCTGGGCGTCGGTCTGCCAGCGTTCCTCAAGGATCGCATGCGGCATCTTGCTCCGCAGCGCGGCAAGGGTCGCCAGGCCGACGCGAACTTCGTTGATCACGTTCATCGTTTCGTCTCCGTATGCAACTGGGGTCCCGCCAGCGCGACTTCGGCGGGCGCGGCTTGCGTCGCCCACGGCATCGCGAAGGCAACCGGCGTGCTGTCGCCGGTGACGATCGCGGTGGCGTCGCCGACCAGCCGCAGGATCGGGCCGGGGATGGTCACGCCGGTGACGATCACCAGCACCAGGAGGATCCCCATCGGCGCGAGCGCGGCGACGCCGACGTCGCCCTCGGGCGTCGCATCGGCGGCCTTGCCGAGGACCGAGCCCGCGACGATCTGGATGAAGCCCGCGACGGTGATGGTGAAGAACAGCGCGCAGAGCAGCATCAGCCAGAGGTAGCCCGCCTTCATCCCGGCGGTGAACACCATGAACTCGCTGACGAACACGTTGAACGGCGGCAGGCCCGCGAGCGCGAGGCAGCCGAACAGCAGCAGCACGCCGCTCACCGGCGCAACCCGCATCAGGCCCTTGACGCGGTCGAGATCGCGGGTGTGGAACTTCATCAGCACGTTGCCGCTGCCGCAGAACATCAGCGCCTTGGCGAGGCTGTGGTTGATCGCATGGAGCAGCGCGGCGGCGACGCCGAGCGGCCCGCCGACGCCGAGGCCGACGGCGATCAGGCCGACGTGCTCGATGCTCGAATAGGCGAGCTTGCGTTTCAAATCCTTCTGCACGAAGAACAGCGGCGCGGCGACCAGGATCGAGAGGGTGCCGAGGATCAGCACGATCATCTGCGGGAATTCCGGCCCGACCGCGCGCACCGTGATCGCGTAGTAGCGGATCACCACGAGCAACGCGCATTTCAGCAGCACGCCCGAGAGCAGGGCCGAGACCGGGCTCGGCGCTTCCGAGTGGGCGTCGGGCAACCACGCCGACATCGGGAACAGGCCCGCCTTGGTGCCGAAGCCGATCAGCACGAAGACGAACGACAGCTTGGCGAGCATCGGGTCGAGCGCGGTGGCGTGGGCGGCGAGCGTGGTCCAGAGGATCGCGGAGTCCGCATTGCCGAGGACGTCGCTCGCGTTGGCATAGGCCAGCACCGTGCCGTAGAGGCCGAAGGCGACGCCGACGGTGCAGATGATCACGTATTTCCACGCCGCCTCAAGCGACGACTTCCGCCCGTAGCAACCGACGAGGAAGGCCGAGCCCAGGGTCGTCGCCTCGATCGCCACCCACATCAGCACGATGTTGTTGGCGATCGTCGCGAGCACCATGGTGAACAGGAACAGGCTGAAGAAACCGTAATACGACTTCACCTTGGCGGGATCGAGTTCGCCGTCGCGGAGCTCGTGGCGGATATAGCTGAGCGAATAAAGGCCGGTGAGGAAGCCGACGACGCCGATCACGCTGACGAAGATCGCGCCGAGGGCGTCCACCGCGAACCAGTCGTCGAAGGCGGTGAGATGCGCACCGTCGACGACATCGGAGGCGATCGCCAGCGCCAGCACCGCGACCGCCGCGATCGACACGGTGTGGATGAGTTCGATCAGCCTCAGGCCGAAGCCGCGCGACGGCACCAGGAGGATCGCCAGGGCTGCGAGCAACGGCCCGAAGAGGATCAGAAGCGGCAGGTTCGAGAACACCATTATCCTATCCCTTCAAGGTCGTGAGCTTGCGGGCGTCAAGCGAGTGGAACGTGAGGAAGATCCGGGTTCCGAGCATCGCCATGATCGCCACCGCGAAAATCGCATCGGTCGCGATGCCGACTTCGACCAGCTCGGGGGCCTTCGCCGCGAGCAGCGCGAGGGTCAGGTGCGAGCCGTTTTCCATCAGGCAGTAGCCGAACACCTGCTTCAGGATGTTGCGCTGGGTGACGATGCAGGCGAGGCCGAGGAAGAAGTGGGCGAGCGAAACCGCGAGCGCGGGCTTGATCGCCTCGGCGGCGGGAAGCGCGACGCCCGAGACCACCCAGAAGCAAAGGATCACCACCCCGGCGGCGAGAATCACCGACACCGCCGGCGACATCGTCTCGCCCGAGCCGAGGCGCGGATCGTCGAGCTTCGAGAACGCGCGGTACATGATCGCCGGAACCAGGATCACCTTGGTGACGAAGGCCGAGGCCGACCACAGGTAGAGCTCCCGCGAGCCGGTCTCCTTCGCCAGGGCGAGGAAGGTCAGGACCAGGATGAACGACTGCAAGGCGTAGAAGCGTGCCGAGTTGGCGGGACCGCGCGACAGGATGACCAGAAGCGAGGTGACGATGAGCAGCCCGGCGAGACCGTTGATCAGCTGAAAGTCAAACATGGATGACGTTCCTTAACCGAGCCACGAGGCGGCGATGAAACTGGAGCAGAGAGTGGCCACCATCAGCGCCACGAGGACCACCTGCATTCCCATCGGCAGCGGCTGCGCCGACGCCACCGCATCCGAAGGCTTGCCGGGGATCGAATAGCCGATCCACTTCAGGAACCAGGCGAAGCAACCGATGGATTCCAGCAGCGCGATCACCAGCATCGGCAGGAGCAACAGGTTCTCCTGCGCCACCGCGAAGCCGCCCGAGAAGATCGCGAACTTGCTGAAGAAGCCGTTGAACGGCGGCACCCCCGCAATCGCCAGGGCGGCAACGACGAAGGCGATGCCGAGCAGGGGGTTTTTGGTGACGATGCCGCGGAGCGAGGGCAGCATCCGCGTGCCGGTGGTGTAGCTGAGGGCGCCCGCGACGAGGAAGAACAGGGTCTTGGCGAAGGCGTGGTTGAAGATGTGCGCCACCGCGCCCTGGAACGCGAGGTGCGAGCCGAACACCGACAGCGACAGGCCGAGGAAGATGTAGGAGAGCTGGGTGATCGTCGAATAGGCGAGCAGGCGCTTCATGTCGACCTGCGGCAGGTAGAGCAGGAAGCCGTAGACCAGGGTGACGATCGCCATCGTCGCGCCGACCCAGCCGACGACGTGCGGCACGGCCCCGGCCGAGAGCAGGGCGCGGGCGAAGATGTAGACGCCGACCTTCACCATCGACGCGGCGTGGAGATACGCGCTGATCGGCGTCGGCGCTTCCATCGCGTCGGGCAGCCACATGTGCAGCGGCACTTGCGCCGACTTGCCCCAGGCGGCGAACAGCAGGCTGAGGATCACCACGACCTTCGATCCGTCGGAAAGGTCGGCGATCGCCGCGATTGCAAACGTGCCGGTGTCGAGGAACAACAGGGCGGCGGCGACGTAGAGGCCGATCGAGGCGACGTGGGTGATCAACAGCGCCTTGGCCGCCGAGCGCAGCACCTTCGGGGTTTCGTAGTAGCCGATCAGGGCCCACGAACAGCCGCCGGTGATCTCGAAGAAGAACAGCTGGCCGGTGATCGTCGAACTGAACACCAGGCCCGACATCGCGCCGATGAACACCAGGAGGAAGGCGTAGTAGCGCGGCCGCCCGACGGCCGGATGCTCGCGATTTCCCATGGTGAGATACGACGCGGAGTAGACCGCGACCAGGAAGCCGATGACGATCACCGCCACCGCGATCAGGACGCTCAAGGCGTCGACGGTGAGGCCGAGAATCTCAGTCCGACCGATGCGGATGAGATCTTGCGTCGCACCCGCCCGCCCGGCTTCGACGAAGCCCGCGACGACGCCGAGGATCGACGCCACGGTCGCCAGGGCGAAGATCTGGCACAGCCATTTGCTGGCCTTGCCTGGCGCGCAGGCGATGAGCGCCGCCCCGCCGAACGGCAGGACGATCGTCGCCAAAGCGAGCGTCATCGTCATCGAATCCGAAACCGAGGTCATCATGAGCTACCTTCCGAGGCTTAGAGACCGACCAAGTAAAAAACGAACGCGAGGGACGCGAACCCGACGCCGAACCAGCTATGGCGCGGCGTGAACCGGAAGCGGACGCGGGACACGCTGTTTTCCACCACGCCCACGACCACGAAGATCAGGACGATCTTGGCCACGAACCCGAGGAGACCGATCGCGAGACCGGACGGCGAGAAGTCGACGGCGCTGCCGAACGGCAGGAACACGCCGACGAACCAGGCGACGACGATCGTCTGCTTGAGCGCCATCGACCATTTGACCAGCGCGAGCGACGGCCCCGAGTATTCGGTCAGGGGCCCTTCCTGGAGTTCCTGCTCGGCCTCGGCCATGTCGTAGGGGAGCTTGCCGAGTTCGATATAGACGGCGAAGGCGAACGCGCCCGCCGCGAGGACCGTGGCCATGATCGACTGCACCTGGCCGCTCGCGATCGCCGCGCCGATCGCACCGAGGTCGGTCGACCCCGCGAGCAGGGCCGCCATGATCAGCGAGAGCAGCATCACCGGTTCGACCAGGACGCCGAGGGTCAGTTCGCGGCTCGCGCCGATGCTGGCGAACGAACTGCCGCTGTCGAGCCCGGCGAGGGCGAAGAAGAACCGCACCAGGGCGAACAGGTAGATCGTGGTGATCAGATCGCCGCAGGCCGACAGCGGCGAGAACCGCGTCACCATCGGGATGCCGGTCGCGATCACCAGGAGCGCCGCCATCATCACCACCGGCATCGCGCGGAACGCCGGACCGGCGGCCGGGGGGCAGATGTCCTGGCGGATCATCAGCTTGCGCAGGTCGCGGTAGTCCTGGAGGACACCCGGGCCGTGGCGGGTGTGCATCTTCGCCCGCACCACCCGCGACAGGCCGGAAACCAGGGGCGCCGCCGCCAGCAGCACGAGGCTCTGGAGGATGGCGAGAACGAAATGATCGAGGTCGGGCATGGCTGATCTCCTACCGTGCGGCCAGCGCCAGAAGCACCACCAACGCGGCGACGATGTAGAGGCAATAGATGCGGAAATCGCCGCCCTGGACGACCTGCAGCCGCCGCCCCAGCGAACCGGTGGCGCTGGCGATCGGGTCGATGATGCTGCGGTCCCAGCGGGGCTCGGTCTGGCGCGCGAAGCACACCAGCCGCTCGAAGGCGAAGGCCACCTTGTCCCAGGCCGCGGCGACATCGTCGCGAACCTGGTAGAGCGGCCGGAAGAACATCCGGATCGGCTGGGCGAAGCTCCCGGCGGACGCGGCCATCTCGGCGTCGGGCAGGTAGCCCGCCGCCCATGGCGCGGCCGCGCGGCGCGGCTTCGGCGTACCACGATTCGAAAGCACGGCGCGCAGCCCGAGCGGCAGGCCCGCCATCCCGATCACCAGCACCGCGATCAAGGGCGGCGAAACCGTGCCGTGGTTGGCGCTGCCGAACAGCGACGCGCCCTCGGCGACGCTCACCGCCTGCGCGCCGATGGTGGCGGAAGCGACCGAGCTCAGGATCGGCGCGATCAGCGGCGCACCCAACCCGGTGACGACGCAGACCACGGCAAGCAGGCCCATGCCCGCGATCATCGTCGGCGGCGCCTCGACGACGTCGTTGTGGCGGAGGCCTCGCGGATCTCCCGCGAAGATCACGCCGTAGGCCTTGACGAAGCACATCACCGCGAGCGCGCCGGTGAGCGCCAACAACATCGCCGCGATCGGCGTGGCGAACTTGACCAGCGCCGAGCCGTCGAGCGCGGCGGCGAACAGCGACTGGTAGGTGTACCACTCGGAGACGAAGCCGTTGAGCGGCGGGATCGCCGAGATCGACAGCGCGCCGATCAAAAAGCAGGTGGCGGTCGCCGGCATGGTGCGGGCGAGACCGCCCATCTGGTCCATGTTCTTGGTGTGGAGGCGATAGATCACCGAGCCCGCGCCGAGGAACAGCAGGCCCTTGAACACCGCGTGGTTGATCAGGTGATAGAGACCGGCCATCAGGCCGAGCACGGCGAGCGCCGGCTGGTGGCTGGCGATGCCGATCATCCCGACGCCGACGCCGAGCAGGATGATGCCGATGTTCTCGACGCTGTGGTAGGCGAGCAGCTTCTTGATGTCGTGTTCGGCAAGGGCGTAGACCACGCCCAGCACCGCCGACACCGCGCCGAAGCCCACCACCAACAGACCCCACCACAGCACCTCGCCACCGCCGAGCAGGTCGACCGCGACCTTGACGATGCCGAAGACGCCGATCTTGATCATCGCGCCCGACATCAGCGCCGAAGCATGCGACGGCGCGGCCGGATGGGCGCGCGGCAGCCAGATGTGCAACGGGATCATCCCCGCCTTCGCGCCGAAGCCGAGGAAGCCGAGGACGAACACCAGCGAACTCACCGCGCCGGGGAGCTTCGCGGTGCGGAACGCGGCGAAGTCGAGGCTGCCTGCATAGTTCGCGAGAATGAAAAACGCCGCCATGATCAGCACCGACCCGGCGTGCGCGACGACGAAGTAGAGGAAGCCCGCCGACACCGCTTCGTCGTTCTGGTCGAAGATCACCAGGAAGTACGAGGCGAGCGACATCATTTCGAAGAAGATCAGGAACCAGAAGCCGTTGTCGGCGACCACGGTCAATGTCATCGAGGCGACGAAGGCATTCATGAAGAAGCCCATCGCGCCGACGCCCCGCCCCGCGTATTCGCGGACATAGGCAAGCGAATAGATCCACGCGGTCAGCGCCAGCAGCGAGATCACCGTCACCATCAGCGCCGCAAGGGGGTCCATCCGCAGCACGAAGTGGGCGAACGGATACGGCCCGGCGACGTCGAGGACGGATGGCGGCGCAACGAACGACGGCAACGCCGCGCCGAGCCCGGCGAGCGCCGCGAGGATGCCCGCGAGCCCCGCCACGATCGTCGCGGCGCGGTCGTGCGACCGCAGCAGCAGGCTGCCGAAGCCGCCGACCGCCGAAACCGCGATGCCGGCGAGAAGAAGATCGAGCGGAGCGAGGCCGCCGAGACTCGGGATCATGGTCATTTCAGGTCCTCGCTGGGCAGCATCGGCATGGCGGACAATTGGACGGCGGCCTTCGCCTGCTTCTGCGCGTTCGCCCGGCGGAGCGCGCCGGGATCGACGACGGCGAGGGCGGCGGTCGGGCAGACCGCGACGCAGCTCGGCCCGTCCTCGCGGAAGGCGCAGAGGTCGCATTTCACCGCGACGCTCTTCACCCCCGGCTCCCAGACCAGGGTCGCGCTCAGCGCCTTCGAGTGATTGGGCGCGGCCGCCTGGATCCCGGCGACCCCGGCGACGCTGGTGCCGCTCGGCGTGATCGCGCCGAACGGGCAGGCGAGCGCGCAGAGCTTGCAGCCGATGCAGAGCTTTTCGTCGAGGACGATGGCGTCGTCTTTCCGAGCGATCGCATGAACCGGGCAGACCTGCGCGCACATTGCGTCCTCGCAATGCCGGCAGACGATCGGAGCGGAGCCTTCCGCCGTGGTGGTCAGGGCGAGGCGGGGATGGGACTGCAGCCCCTCGGCCTTATGCGCCGCGAAGCACGCCACCAGGCAGGTGCCGCACCCGATGCATCGGCTGGGTTCCGCAACGACGAAGCGGTTCATCTTTTCACCTCCGAACATCCTTCCATTCCACCTGGAGCGAACCCGAAGCTCGATAAGAAACAGATATCACCCAATAAAGAATAAATATAAGTTCCAAAACTTCTCGATGACTTCGACTATGACGAAATGTAATGGCGATTTATGGAGTTGATATTGACTCGCAACACCATATTTCCGTAGTCGAACGATATGCGAATTGACACGGAATAGTAAAGATGATTTTTATAGATTCCTCACGACGCAAGATTAACAGTCAATACGTATTATGAATGGCGAGATAGCCAAAGTTTATTGCGTAATAACTGGATTACATCTTGCGATAAATTTTAACTATCTGGCTGCGCACGGGTCACGCCCGTAGAGTCTAACGAACGTTAGGTAACGGAGGGATGATTAGAGATGAACCGGTTTATTGTCGCGACGCCGAGCAAGTGTATTGGTTGCCGAACGTGCGAAATCGCCTGCGTCATGGCGCATTCCGAAGCTGCCGATCTTGCTCAGGTCGGCGCCGTCGACATCAGCGACCTTTTGTCTCGTCTCCCGTTCATGCCGAGACTTACCGTGGTCAAGACCAAATCGGTAAGCATGCCGGTGACTTGCCGTCATTGCGAAGACGCGCCTTGCGTCAACGCCTGCCCCAACGGCGCGGTGTCCTATCGCGATAAGTCGGTCCAGATCGACCAATCGCGCTGCGTCGGCTGCAAGAGCTGCATGCTCGCCTGCCCCTACGGCGCGATCAACGTCGTCACGGTTCCGGCGCCCAAGCTCTACGGCAACGCCGACAACCCCAAGGACGTCGCCGCCCAGGCGCGCAAGTGCGACCTCTGCATCGGGCGCGAGAACGGCCCGGCCTGCGTATCCAACTGTCCGACCAAGGCGCTCCGCGTCATGGACGAGGTCGCCATGGAAGACACCTTGCGGCGCCGCCGCGAGGCGGGAGTCCTCGCGGACGTACGGGAGTAAGAGTCGCGTGATGGAGTGCGGCGAACCCGGCCCGGCGCACAGGGGGCTCCAGGGTTCCGCAGATCGGACATCGGAGAGGATGACTGGAGATGAACAGGTTTATCGTGGCCAAGTCGAGCCGGTGCATCGGGTGTCGCACCTGCGAACTCGCATGCTCCCTGGCCCATCAGGACGCCACGGACGGGACGGAATTCAACGCGCAAAAGCTCAGGCCCAGCCTGACGACGGTCAAGACCGGCACGATCAGCATGCCGGTGACCTGCCACCACTGCGAGGACGCACCCTGCGCCAACGCCTGCCCGACCGGGGCGATCGTCACCCAGGCCAACAGCGTCCAGGTCCTGCAAGACCGCTGCATCGGCTGCAAAACCTGCGTGCTGGCGTGCCCCTACGGCGCGATCAGCGTGAGCACCGGGCCGGTCACCCGCCAGGTCGCGGGCGAGACCATCGCGCTCGGCGTTCGGGCCCGGGCGCAGAAATGCGACCTGTGCTCCGGCCGCGACGCCGGCCCGGCCTGTGTCGGCGTCTGCCCGACCAGCGCGCTGCAACTCGTCGGCGCCGATGAAATGACCGACCTGCTCCAGACGCGCCGCGCCCGCGCCGCGCTCGAAATGTCAGGCGAAGCCGCAGTCTAGTGAACCCTTAGGTTACGTGGAGGCAAATAATGGAAAAGCATATGACCGTGTGCCCCTATTGCGGGGCCGGCTGTAAATACGATCTTCTCGTCGAGAACGGCAAAGTCGTCGGCGCCGAACCCTTGAACGGCGTCACCAACCAGGGCGAGCTTTGCCTCAAGGGCTACTATGGCTGGGACTTCCTCAACGACACCAAGATCCTCACGCCGCGCTTAAAGCATCCGATGCTGCGCCGCAGCAAGGGCGCGGAGCTCGAAGTCGTGTCGTGGGACGAGGCGATCAAATTCGTCGCCACCCGCCTCTCCGAGATCAAGGCCAAGTACGGCCCGGATTCGATCATGACCACCGGCTCGTCGCGCGGCACCGGCAACGAGACCAACTACGTGATGCAGAAGTTCACCCGCGCGGTGATCGGCACCAACAACGTCGACAACTGCGCCCGGGTCTGCCACGCGCCCTCGGTCGCGGGCCTGATGGCGACCCTCGGCAACGGCGCGATGAGCAACTCGATCTGCGAGATCGAGGACACCAAGTGCATCCTCGCGTTCGGCTACAATGCCGCCGACAGCCATCCGATCGTCGCGCGCCGCATCGTCAAGGCGAAGGAAAAGGGTGCGAAGATCATCGTCTGCGATCCCCGGATCATCGAAACCGCGCGCATCGCCGACCTCTACCTGCCGCTCAGGAACGGCTCGAACATGGCCCTGGTCAACGCCTTCGCCAACGTCCTGATCACCGAAGGCCTCTACGATGCGGGCTTCGTCGCGGCGCACACCGAAGGCTTCGAGGCCTACAAGGAACTCGTCTCCCACTACACCCCCGAGTCGGTCGAAGAGGTCACCGGCCTCTCGGCGCAGCAGATTCGCGAAGCCGCGCGGATGTACGCCGCCGCCGAGTCGGCGACGATTCTGTGGGGAATGGGCGTCACCCAATGGGGCCAGGGCGTCAACGTCGTCAAAGGCTTGTCGAGCCTCGCGGCGCTCACCGGCAACCTCGGCCGTCCCAACGTCGGCGTCGGCCCGGTGCGCGGCCAGAACAACGTCCAGGGCTCGTGCGACATGGGCGTCCTGCCCAACATCTTCCCCGGCTACGAGCCGGTCACCGACGCGACGGCGCGCGCCAAGTTCGCCAAGGCCTGGGGGGTTCCGTCGCTGCCCGACCAAATCGGCCTCGGCGTCACCGACCTGCCGCACGCGGTCGAATCCGGCAAGATCCATGCGTTCTATTGCATGGGCGAGGACCCGGCCCAGACCGAGCCCGACCTCGAAACCGTGCGCCGCACCTTCTCCGAGATCGACCTGTTGATCTCGCAGGATATCTTCATGACCAAGACCGCGGCATTCGCGGACGTGATCCTGCCCGCCACCTCGTGGGGCGAGCATGAAGGCGTGTTCAGCAGCGCCGACCGTGGCTTCCAGTACTTCAGCAAGGCGCTCGACGCCAAGGGCGACGTCAAGCACGACTGGGAGATCATCAGCCTCATCGCCACCGAGATGGGCTACCCGATGAAGTACGAGAACACCCGGCAGATCTGGGACGAACTGCGCGAACTCTGCCCGCTCTACTACGGCGCGACCTACGAGAAGATGGCGGGCCTCGGCTACGTCCAGTGGCCCTGCCCGACCCTCGACCACCCCGGCACGCCCTACCTCTACGAGGGCAACGTGTTCCAGCGCGCGAGCGGCAAGGCGCTGCTGTTCGCCACCGACTGGATCCCGCCGATGGACAAGCTCGACGGCAAGTATCCGCTGATTCTCTCGACGGTGCGCGAGGTCGGGCACTACTCCTGCCGTTCGATGACCGGCAACTGCACCGCCCTCACCGCGCTCGCCGACGAACCCGGCTACGTGACGATGAACCCGAAGGATGCGGAAGCCCGGGGCGTCAAGGACGAGGAACTCGTCTGGGTGTCGTCGCGGCGCGGCAAGGTGATCACCCGCGCGAAGGTCACCGACCGCACCAATCTCGGCGCGGTCTACATGACCTACCAGTNNAAGCACGACTGGGAAATCCACAGCCTGATGGCCACCGCCATGGGTTATCCGATGCATTACAACAATGCCAAGGAAATCTGGGACGAACTGCGCGGCCTGTGCCACTTGTTCACCGGTGCCACTTATGAAAAGATGGCCGGTCTGGGTTACATCCAGTGGCCGTGCCTGGACGAAGCTGATCCGGGCGCACAGTGGCTGTACAAGGGTAACAAGTTCGATACGCCGAGCGGCAAGGTGCAGCTGTTTGCCACCGAATGGCGCGCCCCGATCGATCAGATCAACGAAGAATTCCCGCTGATCCTGTGTACGGTGCGTGAAGTTGGTCACTACTCCTGCCGTTCCATGACGGGTAACTGCACCGCGCTGGCAACGCTGGCTGACGAACCTGGGTATGTCCAGATCCACCCGGAAGACGCCAAGAAGCTCGGTATTATCGATCAGGCCCTGGTATGGGTGTCCTCACGTCGTGGTAAAGTCATCACACGTGCAAATGTGACAGAACGTGCCAACAAGGGCGCTGTGTACATGACCTACCAGTGGTGGATCGGCGCGTGCAACGAACTGACGATGCACCACGTCGACCCGATCTCGAAGACGCCTGAGTACAAGTTCAGCGCCGTCCAGGTCGACGCGATTCCCGACCAGATCGCGGCGGAACGCTACGTCGTGCAGGAATACAGCGCGCTGAAGAACCGGCTCGCCAAGGACGCGAACCGGGTTCCCGCCCTCGCGTGACGCCATCGGGCCGCGGCGCGGGGGGAAAACCTCGCGCCGCGAATACCGGAAGGATCGGACCATGCACGAAATCTCGATCTGCAACGCCCTTCTCGACCGCATCGAAGCCGAGCGCAACACCCGGACGTTTTCGCGCGTCCGCCGCGTCCGCATCGAGATCGGCCAATTCAGTTGCGTCGAGCCCGACGCACTGCGGTATGCTTTCGAGCTGATGACCCGGGGCAGCCTGATCGAAGGCGCGACACTCGAACTCGACCGACCGCCGGGCCGCGCCACCTGCCTCGCGTGCGGCGCCGAAGTCGAGGTCGCGTCGCGCACCGACCTCTGCCCGGCGTGCCGGACCGGCGCCTTGCGCGTCACCGGCGGCGACGGCATGCGCTTCGTCGAGATGGAGGTTTCCTAGCCGCACGCCTTGGCCTTCCCCCCGACTCAACAACCCTCTATTTTGAATTTCCGCGAGCGACGGACCCACCCAGAGATTGCCGACAAGGTGCCTTGATGATGCTTTCGTGGATCACAGAATTCAGGCGATGCGATGCAGGATAAGCTCGAATTTCTGCTCGCGCTGGCGCGGGAGAAGCACTTCGGGCGCGCGGCCCAGAGTTGCGGCGTGTCCCAGCCGAACCTGTCGATCGCGATCAAGCAGCTGGAAAACCTGCTGGGCGTTCCCCTGGTCGACCGGGGCGCGCGGTTTTTCGGCTTCACCCCCGAGGGCGAGCGGGTTCTCGACTGGGCGCGGCGGATCGTCGGCGACATGCGGGCGATGCGCGCCGACGTCGAGATGATGAAGCAAGGGCTGACCGGCCACCTGCGGATCGCGGTGGTGCCGATGGCCCTGCCGATCGTGTCGCGGGTGACCACCGCGTTCGCCGCGCTGCACGCCGGGGTGCGGCTGACGATTTCGTCCAACACTTCGTCCGAGGTGATGTCGCTCCTCGAAAACCTCGAAGTCGACGTCGGCATCACCTACCTCGACAACGAACCGATCACGCCCTTGATCGGCTTTCCCCTCTACCGCGAACGCTATCACCTGGTGACCGCCGCCGACGGCCCGTTCGGCGATCGCCAAAGCGTCACCTGGGAAGAGGCGGCGACGCTGCCGCTCTGCCTGTTGAGCCCCGACATGCAGAACCGCCGGATCATCGACCGCAGTTTCGCCGAGATCGGCGTCCACATCGAACCCGCCCTCGAAGCCAACTCGCTGGTGGTGCTGCTCACCCACGTCCGAGCGGGCGGCTGGTCGACGATCCTGCCGCGCATCGTCGTCGATCCCCTGGGGTTCTCGTCCGACGTGCGGGTGATTCCCCTGGTCGCGCCGGAAAAGTCGACGCTGATCGGCATGGTCGCCACCGCGCGCGACCCGCAACCACCGCTCACCGCCGCGATGATCCTCGAAATCCGCCGCCTGTCGTCGATCCTCACCGAACTCGCCTGAGCCTTCAGGCGATCCGGCCGGGGGTGGCGTAGACGGTGAAGCGGCCCTCGCGCACGAACGCCGCCAGCCCGACGCCGCAACCGTCCGCAAGTTCGATCGCAAGGCTGGTCGGCGCGGAAACCGACGCGATCAGCGGAATCCCGGCGGCGGCGGCCTTGTGCACCATTTCATACGAACACCGGCTCGACACCAGGGCGAATCCCGTCGCCGCGTCGATGCCGCTGCGCGCCAGGTGGCCGATCAGCTTGTCGAGGGCGTTGTGGCGGCCGATGTCCTCGCGCACCGCGGCGATCTCGCCGTCCGGCGTCGCGAACGCGGCGGCGTGGACCGCGCCGACGACGCGATTGAGGCTCTGCCGCGCCGCCAGCCCGCCCATCGCGCGGGTGATCGCCTCGGGGCGGAAGGCCTGGACCGAGCGCACCGGCTCGATCGGACGCAGCGCCTCTGCAAAGCTGTCGGTGCCACACAGGCCGCAGCTGCTGCCGACCAGGAGGGTGCGTCGATGGCGCTCGCGCAGCGCGGCGTAGGAGGTGCCGTCGAGGGTAACGTCGACCTTGAAGCCCTGGTCCACCGCGACGACGTTGACCGCCGCGATGTCGTCGACCCGCGCGACAAGCTTTTCCGTGAGCGAGAACCCCACCGCAAGGTCGTCGAGCGCGAGCGGGCTCGCGAGAATTACCGAGAACGGAAACCGGTTGAACACCAGAACCGTTGGAACTTCCTCGGCGATCGCCTCGGCGCGGGCGGCCCGGCCATCGGCGGCGTAGCGCACTGCGTCGCGCAGCACCGCCCCCCGGATCGGCGGCGGCCCCTCGGAATCGATCGCGTCCTCGGTCATCGGAATTTCATCCCCTGCAATATCTCCACAAGAATAAGCGAGAATACAGCGGCGTCAATTCCGATCATCCACAGTCATGGACTAATCGAATCATAGAAATTATTTATGAAACGACGAGCGGACTACGCTTGATCGTCTTCATGGGAATGGACATGGGCGTGGCTATGGCCGTGGGTATGATCGTGGTCGGCGTGTTGCGTCGAGATCAGGTGGAGGTTGCCGTAATGCACGCCGGTTTCCGCCATCATCGAATCCGCGAATCCCCGCACGTCGGAGGTCGCGCCCTTCAGCACCGCGATTTCGAGGCAGTTCTCGTGGTCGAGGTGAACGTGGAGCGTCGACAGCACGAGATCGTGGCGCGCGTGCTGCGCCTCGGTGACGCGGCGCGAAAGCTCGCGCTGGTGGTGGTTGAAGACGTAGGAGAGGCAGCCCACCGCGCTGCTCGCCCGATCCTCGCTCTGCCGGTCCTGTTCGAGGCGGTCGCGAAGCAGGTCGCGGATCGCCTCCGAGCGGTTGGCGTAGCCCTTGCGCTTGATGAAGGCGTCGAATTCGAGAAGAAGATTGTCCTCAAGCGAGATCGTGACCCGTTCCATAGCCTGTTCCTCGTGCCGGTTCGCCCCGAAGATCTAGCACATCGCCGCCGCCCCGCGCGACCAAAGCCGAACCGCGCGCGAGGCCGGTGCGAGCGAGCAGCGCCGCATCGCCAAGGACCGCGCCGGGCGGACCGATCGCCGCCACCCGCCCGGCGTCGAGGACGACGCAAAGGTCGGCGAGCGCCGCGACGATGCCGAGGTCGTGGGTCGCGGTGATCACCGTCCGCCCCGAGCCCCGGCAGCCGCCGAGGAATGCCACCACCTCGGCGGCGCTTTTCGGGTCGAGTTCCGCCGTCGGCTCGTCGAGCAGCAGCACCTCCGGCTCCGCCACCAGCACCGAGGCGAGCGCCACCCGCTTCTGCTCGCCGCCCGACAGGCGGTTGGGCGAGCGATCCTTCAGGTGCTGGATGCCGAAGGCGGCGAGCGACGCCGCGACCCGCGCGCGGATCTCGTCGCGCGGCAGGCCGAACTGGAGCAGGGTGAACGCGATCTCGTCGAACACCGTCGGATTGAACAGTTGCACCTCGGCGTTCTGGAACACCAGCCCGACGCGCCGCCGGAATGCGAACGCCGTGGCGTCGTCCTGCATCCGCGCTTCCGAGAGGACCTCGCCGAACGCCGCGACGCTGCCGCGATCGGCGAAATAGAGGCCGTCGAGAAGCCGCAGCAGCGTCGATTTGCCGGAGCCGTTCGCACCGAGAAGGGCGATGCACTGCCCCGCCGAAACCGTGAGGTCGAGCCCCGCGAGCGCCGTCGCGTCGCGGTAGGCGTAATGGACGTCGCGAAGCTCGAACACCGCGGCCATCACGCGCCCCCGAACCACATCGCCATCGCCGCGACCGCGCCAAAGACCGCGAGCGCCACCCAGTCGCGCGGCCGGGTGCGGAAGTCGTCGAGCAGGAACACTTCGCCGCGATAGCCGCGCGAAATCATCGCCAGATGAACCTCGGAGCTGAGGTGCAGCGCCTTGCCGAACAGCACCCCCGCCGTCGCGGCCGCCATCCGCCGCCGGTCGCGGCCGCCGAGCGCGCCGACGGTGCGGCTGCGCCGCGCCTCGACCATCTGCACGGCGACGGACTGGAGGAGGAAGACGTAGCGATGGGTCATGCCGAGGATCGCCACCAGCACCACCGGCGCGCGATACGCCCGGAGCGCCTTCAGCACGTGCGGCCACGGCGTCGAGAGCACCAGCAGCGCCGCGAAGGTCGCGGCGGTTTCGCCCCGGCCGAGGAGGAAGGCGGCGCTGCGCAGGCCTTGCAGGGTGATCGGCCAGGCGAGCCCCGGCACGCGGGCGACGACCTCGCCCGGCACCAGGACGATCGCGGGCAGCGCGACGAGGCCGGTGAAGGCGAACACTCCGAGCCAGACCTGCCGGGCGAGGCGCGCCGGCGCGATCCGCGACAGCAGGGCGAGGAGCACGGCGAACCCGAACAGGCCTCCGAGCACGACCAGCGACCTCACCGAAACCGCAACGACGATCAGCAGGACGAAACCTCCGACCTTGATCCTCGGGTCGAGATGCTGGAGCAGGCCGTCGCGGGCGGCGATATCCTCGGCGTCGAACGCGCGGCACATCGCCCGCGACACGCTCTCGGTCAGGCCGCGCCGGGAGCGCCGGGGGCGATCGACCGCATCATCCGCCATGGGCCGCGCCCGATTCGGGCGTGCGTGGGCCCTGGCCGCGCGTCCGCGCGACGATCCACGCCAGCGCCAGCACCGCAAGGCTCACCAACCCTGCGCCGACCACCGCCGAAACGATGTAGCCGAAGCTCGGATCGTGCATGAACCCCGGCGCGTAATCCGGCAGCGGCGCGGTCCAGAGGCTGGACAAGCGCTCCAGCCCCACGGGCACGCCGTCGGGCAACGCCGCGTTGCCGGTGGCGGCGACGATCTGCGCGCGGCTTTCCGGGTCCTGGAAATCCTCGACCCCCCACTCGCCCCAGGCCATCCCCGCCGCGAGAAGGCCGAGCGGCGAGGCCACCATCATCGCGCCGAGGCCGAGCCAGAGCGCCCGCGTCGCACGCCAGCCGCCGCCGGGGCGGGCGGCGGTGACTTCGAGCAGTTCGGGATTGGCGCGCTGCAGATACGCCACCAGCCCGCCCGCGATCACCGCCTCGGCGGCGCCCGCAACGGTGACGTGCGCGGCCATCATCGCCGGGATCGCGAGACTGAGGGGATAGGGTGCATAAAGCGGCGTGCCGGTCGCGTCGTGGAACAGCATCGGCTGGATGCCGAATTCGCACGCGGCGAGGAACGCCGCGACGTTGATCCCGGCATATCCGGCGAGCGCGGCGGCGACGACCCGACGCCGCGAGCCGATCGCGCTTCGCCCGGAGACCAGCCGGTACACCGCATAGGCGACCAGCGGCCCGGCGATCGCCATGTTGACGCAGTTCGCGCCGAACGCAGTGATGCCGCCGTCGCCGAAAAACAACGCCTGGATCATCAGCGCGATCGAAACCGCGAGCATCGCCGCCCAAGGGCCGAGCAGGACCGCGCCGATGCCGAGACCCACCGCGTGTGCGGTGGTGCCGCCGGGGATCGGCAGGTTGAACATCATCACCACGAACGAGAACGCCGACACCATCGCGAGGAGCGGCACCGCCCGGGTGTGCAGCACCCGCTTCACCCGTCGGAACCCAATCGACCAGAATGGAACCGCCACCGCATAGGCGACGGCGCACGTCGCGGGGCTCAAGTACCCGTCGGGAATATGCACGATCCGCCGCTCCGATCCCCCTGGTGTGAACTTTTCAACTTTATTCACACCGGCGGATTTCGTCAATTGCCACGCGGGGATAGTCGCGCCGAAAGCGCGCAATAAAAAGGGCGGCGACGCCGGGATTCCGGCCTCGCCGCCCGGGTCGTCGGCGTCGGTTCAGCGGCCGCAGCCGCAGCCCGGGGTCTCGCAGCCCGCCTTGTCCGCCTTGCGGCCGAAGCAGGCGCACGGCAGCATCCGCCGCAGGGTGTCGTCCTTGACCACCACATGGTGCCAGATCGCGGCGGCCACATGCACCGCGATCAGCGCGAGGCCGACCAGGGCGAGGGTCTCGTGGATCTCCGCCATGGTGTGGGCGAAGGCGCGGTCGGGCGCGACCAGCGGCGGCAGGGTGAACCACCCCCAGAACGACACCGGCCGGCCCGCCGCCGACGACATCGTCCAGCCGGTGAGCGGCATCGCCACCAGCCACAGCATCAGCAGGCCATGCACCGCCTTGGCGGCGATCTGCTGCAAGCGCGGCCCATCGAGCGGCGCGACGGTCGGCTGGACGATGGTCCAGACGATCCGGATCAGGCCGAGGGTGAGGATGGTCACGCCGACGTACTTGTGGATGCCGATCACGTCGGTCCACGCCAGGGTGAAGCCCGCGATGATGAATGCCACCGTGAGCCAATGAATGCCGCGTGCGACGCAGCCATACGAGTCCCGGGTGTTGCCGAGCGCCATGATCCGATCTCCGTAACCGATTTCGCCCGCGGCTCAAGCCACGGGTCTCCTCAACATGTTCCGATTGCGGCGGAGTTCAAGGCTTCTGCTGCGCGAGGATCACGGCGGCGCGGTCCGCCTGCCCGGCAAGACGCTTCGCCCAGGCCGAGCCCTCGGGCTGGGCGAAGGCCCCGGCGCGCCAGATTTTCTCCGCCTCGGCGATCTCGCCCGCTTCCGCCCGTTGCAGGCCGAGGAAGAACGCGGCGCGGGGTTCGGCGGGGTCGAGCCGGACCGCCGAACCGAACGCGTCCATCGCCTCCGGGGTGATCTTGCGGTCTCGGAAGGCAAGGCTTTCGCCCAGGTCGCCGTAGACTTCGCCATCCGCTTCGCCCAACTGGATCGCGCGCCGCAGCGCCGCGATCGCCTCGGCATGGCGGCCGAGGTAGCGCTCGGCGCGACCGAGCATCAGCCAGGCGCGGGCGTCGTCGGGCGCTTCGGCGAGGCGAGCCTCGATCTGCTCCGCCATGGTCTGCATCTCGGCGATCGCGGCTTCGCTGACGCCGAGGCGTTCGGCGAGGCGCGGCTGCACCGGCTGGTCCGGCGCTCCCGGATGACCGAGCAGCAGATATGCTCCCGCCGCGAGGACCACCACCACCCCCGCCGCTGTCGCCAACACGCCCGCGCTCGCCTGCGCCGCATCGTCGGGATCGAGCGCCGCCGCCGCGACCGGCGCTTGCGCCGCCTTGCGCCGGAATGCGCGCCGCCACGCCAGCAGGCCCAGCACCATCAGCAGCGCGGGTGCGCTCCAGAGCAGCGCGGTGGTCGCCTTGAACGGCGGCATCAGACGGACGAAGTCGCCATAACGGGCTTCGAGCGCGCCGATCACCTCGGAATCCGAATCCCCCATCAGCAGGCGCTCGCGCACCAGCCCGCGCATCGCCTGGGCAAGATCGGCGTTGGATTCGTCGATCGACTGGTTCTGGCAGACGACGCAGCGGAGTTCCTTCGAGATCGACCGCGCCCGGGTTTCCAGCACCGGGTCCTTCATCGGTTCGTCGGGGCCGAGGGCATGCGCCACGCCACCGAACCCCAGCGCGAGCAACAGGCCGAAGGCGACGATCCAGCGGCGGATCATTTCAACCTCTCCAGCAGCGGCGCGACCTGATTCCGCCAGATCTCGGGAGTGATGATGCCGGTGATCTTCAGGGCGACACGACCATCGGGCGCGATCACGAAGCTCTCCGGCGCTCCGGTGACGCCGAGGTCGATGGCGGCGCGGCTGTCCGGATCGAGACCGACGACGGAATACGGGTTGCCGCGCCGGTCGAGCCATTCCTCGGTTCTCACCGGGTCGTCGCGCCAGGCGATGCCGACGATCTCCGCCGACTTCGACGCTTCGAGCAGCACCGGGTGCTCCTCGATGCAGGCGACGCACCACGAACCGAACACGTTCAGCACCACCGCCCGGCCCTTGAACGCCTCGGGCGTAAGGGTGCCCTGGCCGTCGAGGCGTTGCAGCGCGAATTCGGGCAGCGGCTTGCCGACCAGGGGCGAGGGCAGCGGCGGCTCGGTCTTGCCGATCCGCGTCGCCACCAACCCAAGCAGGATCGCGAACGCCAGGAGCGGCGCCCAGGTGGTCCAGCGCCCAATCATCCGCGCCTCCGCGTCAGGGGAATGCCGGAGGCGAGCGCAAGCGCGCCGCCCATCGCCATCAGCGCCGAGCCCGCCCAGAGCCAGGGGAGCAGCGGTTTGACGAACACCCGCACCACCGTGCCGTCGGGCGAGGGATCGCCGATCACCGCATAGGTGTCGCCACCGAGGGTGGAGCGGATCGCCGCCTCGGTGGTGGTCTGGGGCGGGGTTTCGTAGCGGCGGATTTCCGGGGTGAGATCGGGCGCGCCGGTGACGCTGATCGTGCCGCGCATCGCGATATAGTTGGGCCCCGGCACTTCGCGCACCTCGACCAGGCCGAAGCTCCGCCCGGCCAGTTCCACCGCGCCGCCGACCGGCAGGCGCGCGATCGCCTCTGCCGCCATCTGGCTGCCACCGGTGATCCCGACCAGCGCCACCGCGAGGCCGAGGTGGGCGAACGCCATGCCGGTGCGTCGCCGCGTCCAGCGCCGCCGCGCATTCCACAGCGCGAGGCCGACGCCGCCGCACGCCGCCGCCGCAAGGCCGAAGCCCGCCGCCGCCGCGCCGCTCCAGATCAGGCCGAGGCCCGCGCCGACGCCGCCGCACGCGGCGACGATGCCGATGCTGGGCGCGAGGCGCTTGAGCGAATCCCGCCCGCCGGTCATCAACGGTCCGAGCGCCATCAGCGCCACCACCGGAGCCATCAGCGGCAGCACCGTGGCGTCGAAGAACGGCGCGCCGACCGAGATCCGGCCGAGGCCGAGGGATTCGGCGAGCAGCGGGTAGACGGTGCCGAACAACACCACGCCGCAGGCGACGGTGAGCAACACGGTATTGAGCAAGAGGGCGCCGTCGCGCGAGAACGGCGCGAACGCCACCCGCCCGGCGAGGCGATGGCCGCGCAGGGCATAGAGGGTCAGCGCGCCGCCCTCGATCGCGGCGAACAGGCCGAGGATGAACACGCCGCGCAGCGGATCGGCGGCGAAGGCGTGCACCGAGGTCAGCACGCCCGAGCGCACCAGGAACATCCCCAGGAGCGAAAAGCCGAAGCCCAAAATCGCGAGCAGCACCACCCAGCCTTCGAGACCGCCCTTCTTCTCGATGCCGCGCACCGCATGCACCAGCGCGGTGGCGGTGAGCCAGGGCATCAGCGCCGAATTCTCCACCGGGTCCCAGAACCACCAGCCGCCCCAGCCGAGTTCGGCGTAGGCCCAGGCGGAGCCGAGCGAAATCCCGACGGTGAGGAAGATCCAGGCGATCAGGGTCCAGAACCGCACCGCGCGCGCCCAGCCCGGCCCCAGCTCGCCGCGCCAGAGCGCCGCGATCGCGAAGGCGAAGGCGACCGACACCCCGACGCTGCCGACGTACAGGAGCGGCGGATGGAACGCGAGGCCGGGGTCCTGCAGCAGCGGATTGAGGCCGCGCCCTTCCATCGGCGCGGGGATCAGGCGGTCGAACGGGTTGGAGGTGATCACCACGAACGCCAGCACGCCGAAGGAGAGGATCCCCTGCACCGCCAGCACCCGCAGGCGCATCGCGGCGGGCAGGCCCTGCCGCCAGAACGCGGTCAGGCCGCCGAACAGCGAGAGCAGCGTCGCCCAGAGCAGCAGCGAGCCCTCGTGGTGGCCCCAGGCGGCGGCGACCTTGTAGAGCATCGGCTTGGCGGTGTGGGAGTTCTCGTAGACGACGCGCACCGAGAAGTCGGAGACCACGAAGGCGTGGATCAACGCCGCCATCGCCGCCAGCATCGCGAGCGCCTGCGCGGCGGCGGCGGCGGGGATCGCCCCGGCGATTCCCGGTCGGCGCAGCAGATGCGCGGCGGGCAGGGCGAGCGCCTGGAGCAGCGCCAGCATCGCCGCGAGGATCAGCGCGAACAGTCCGGCTTCGACGGTCATTGCTGCGCCCGCCACTCGCCGTTCTTCTTCAGCACCGCGGCGACGTCGGGGGGCATGTATTTTTCGTCGTGCTTGGCGAGAACGGTCTCGGCAACGAAACCGCCCTCGGGGGTCAGGCGGCCTTCCGCCACCACGCCCTGGCCCTCGCGGAAGAGATCCGGCAACACCCCGGCATAGCGCACCGGCAGGCTCGACTTGCCGTCGGTGACGGTGAACCGCACCATCGTGCCCTCGCGGCTGACCGTGCCGGGCTCGACCAGGCCGCCGAGGCGTACCCGGTGGGTCGCAGCGTCGGGCCGCGCCAGCAGGTCGCTCGGCCCATAGAAGAAGGTGAGCGAATCCCCGAGCGCCGAGATCACCAGAACCGCCGCCAACGCCACCGCCGCCA
Source organism: Rhodospirillum sp. UBA1311 (assembly GCA_002307145.1). Taxonomy (GTDB): domain Bacteria; phylum Pseudomonadota; class Alphaproteobacteria; order Rhodospirillales; family Rhodospirillaceae; genus Oleispirillum. The sequence continues at coordinate 24,311 of DBTR01000014.1, forward strand.
TGCCGACGCCGAGAAGAATCAGCCGTTGCCGACGCCGGGTCACGAGCCGCGCCCTCCGCGTCCGTTGAGCCGCGCCCAGGCCCCCGACACCCGCCGCCAGTCGCGCCAGGCACTCAAACTCGCGCCGCCGAGGAGGACGAAGCCGATGCCGTACGCGGCGAGGATGTAGATCGTGTATGGTGCATCGAAGTTCATCGCTCGCCCTCCATCCGGCTGCGGCTGGCTGCGGCGCGCAGCCGCGCCCCGACCACTTCGGTGCGGGTGCGGACGAGCCAGAGGGCGAAGAAAATCAGCTTGAACGCGGCGGCCATCAACAGCAGCGGCCACAGCATCGACGGATCGATGGCGGGGCCACCGAGTTTCATTACGCTCGCGGGCTGGTGCAGGGTGTTCCACCAGTCCACCGAGAACTTCACGATCGGCAGGTTGACGCAACCGACCAGGCCCAGCACCGCCGCCGCCTTGTCGCCGCGGCGCGGATCGTCGAACGCACGGGAGAGGGCGATGTGGCCGAAATAGAGGAACAACAGCAGCAGCATCGAGGTCAGGCGCGCGTCCCAGACCCACCACGCGCCCCACATCGGCTTGCCCCAGAGCGAGCCGGTGATCAGGCAGACGGCGGTGAACATCGCGCCGAGCGGCGCGGCGGCGCGCGCGGCGGCGAAGGCGAGCGGATGCCCGCCGACCAGCCCGAGGCCGCCCAACCCGGCGACCAGGGCATAGACGAACAGCCCCATCCACGCGGCGGGCACGTGCATGTACATGATCCGCACGGTTTCGCCCTGCTGGTAGTCGGGCGGCGAAAGCGCGAGCCCGTCCACCAGCCCGGCGACGAACATCGCCGCGCCGAGCGCCGCGACCCACGGGATCAGCATGCCGGACAGCTCGACGAAGCGCGCGGGCTGGGCCGCACGCAGCATCGTCTGATGAATCGCCTTGATCGCGGAAGCTGCCGCCACTCTCTACTCCACCGCCTGACGCAACGCGGCGGCGGCGGCCACGGGACAAACCGCCAGGGCAACCAACGCCACGCTACCCAAGATGAGGAGCGACGGCGTAGCCGCCAACCCCGTTTGCGCCGATTCGACCGCGCCTGCGCCGAAAATCAAAACCGGCGCGGAGAGCGGCAGGACCATCACCGCGAGCAGCACCGTCGCCCGCCGCGCGCCGAGCGCGAGCGCCGCGCCGACCGCGCCCAGAAGCGACAGCACCGGCGTGCCGAGCAGCAAGGACGCCAGCAGCACCGGCATCGCTTCGGTCGGCAGGTTGAGGAAAATCCCCAGCACCGGCGCGGCGATCGCGAGCGGCAGGCCGGTGGCGAGCCAATGCGCCAACGCCTTCGCCAGCACCAGGAGTTCGGGCGCGAGCGCGCCGGAGAGCAGGGGTTCGAGGCTGCCGTCGCGGTAGTCGGCCTCGAACAGGGTTTCGAGGGAGAGAAGCGCGGCGAGCAGCGCCATCGCCCACAGCACCCCCGGCGCGATTCGCGCCAAAACCTGCGGTTCGGGCCCGACGCCGAGCGGGAACACCGCCACCGCGATGGCGAAGAATCCGAGCACGGTCCAGGTTCCCGCGCCGTCGCGCAACGCCAGCAAAAGATCGCGGCGCAGCACCGCCACGAAGGCGTTCATCGTTCGTCCCCCAGGTGGAGTTCGCTCGCGCCTTCGACGGTGCCCTTGGCGTGGGTGGTGACCACCACCGCGCCGCCGCGCCGCCGATGCGCCGCGATCAATTCCCAGACCGTGCGCTGTCCGGCGGCATCGAGCGCGGTGGTCGGTTCGTCGAGCAGCCAGAGCGGCGCGCGGGCGAAGGCGAGGCGGGTGAGGCTGACGCGGCGCTTCTGCCCGGCGGAGAGGGTGCGGAGCGGCACGTCGGCGAGCGCCCAGACCGAAAACGGATCGCTGCGCGTCGGCCAGGGATTCTCCTCGACCCCGGCGAAGCGCGCCCAGAAGGCAAGGTTTTCGGCGGCGGTGAGCGCGGGCTTGAGCGCCTCCTGATGGCCGACCAGGGTGGCGCGCTCGGGCACCGCGCGGGGGGCGCGGCCGTCGCCCCAGAGCGACGCGCCGGAGGCCGGACGCAGCAACCCGGCGAGCAGGCGCAAGAGCGTGGTCTTGCCCGCGCCGTTCGCGCCGCGCACCAGCCAGAGGCCGCCCGCGTCGATCGCCATGTCGAGGCCGGAGAACACCCGGGTCTCGCCACACACGGCCGTAACGTCCCGCAACATCAACGGAAACGGCTGGGGCGGCAACGGCGAGGCGAAGGGATTTCCCGACATGATCGGCATGATAGCGCATGCACTCCGGTTTTCACGCGAAAAGAAGGCGGCGATCAGCCGCCGTCCTGCAATTCGCCCGAGTGCCGGGTTTCGAGCAGGTCGAGGGCGTTGATCAGGCGTCGCGCGGTGGCGCTGCGAAGCTCGCGGGCGCGCACCCGGCGCATGATTTCGTCGCGTTCGGCGCGCAGCGCGGCAAGGCGCATCTCCCGTTCCAGGCGCTCCACCCAGCGTGCGAGCGCCCGGCCCTCGCCGTCTTCCGCGCGGCGGTCGACGCGGCGGCGATAGGGCGCCATCACCCGCGCCGCCACCTCGACGATGTGCCCGGCGTCCGCATTGCTCCGCGCGGCGGTGGCCTCCACCCGCGCGATCGCGGCGATCGCGGCCTCGGCGGCGGCGATCTGCGCGGCTTCCTCCTCGGCTTCGTCGGGATCCTCGCCGGGCATTTCCAACCCCTTCAGCAGCCATGGCAGGGCCACCGTCGCGCCCACCACGGACACCAGGATGGTGCCCACCGCGAGGAAGATCGAAAGGTCGCGGGCGGGGAAATCGCTGCCGTCGGGAAGAGTGAGCGGCAGACCCAGGATCGCCGCGAGAGTGACCGCGCCGCGCACCCCGGCGACGCTCGTCGCCGCGACGATCCGGAGCTTCGCGCCCCGTGGAATCAGCGCCTTGGTGCGGAACAGGGAGATGTGGAGCGACACCCAGACCCAGGCGAAGCGCAACGCGAGCAGGCCGGCGACGACGGCGATCACGTAAACCCCGAGCCACCAGTGGTCGGCGTGCCCGGAGAGCCCGACGATCGCGTCGGCACGGCGCAGGATCACCGGCAACTGCTCGCCGAGGAGGACGAAGATCACGCCGTTGGCGGTAAACGCGATCATGTCCCAGACCAAGCCGCCGCGCAGCCGCGTCGCGGCCAACGGCAGCGCGACGGTGTCGGCGAAGTTCATCGTCAGCCCCGCCGACGCTGCGGCGAGAATTCCCGAGGCGCCCGCGAGTTCGGCGATCAGGTACGCGCCGTAGGGCATCAGCAGGCTGATCAGGATGAGGGTGCCGCTGTCGTCGGCGAAGTTGCGCCCGAGGAAGCCGCGCAGGCGGCTGACGAGGAAAGCGAGGCCGACGCCCACCGCGACGCCGACCGAGGCGACCCAGACGAATTCGAGGGCGGCGTCGGCGGCGACGAAGCTCCCGGTCAGCGCGGCGGCGACGGCGAAGCGGAAGCACACCAGCGCCGACGCATCGTTGAGCAGGGCCTCGCCTTCAAGAATGTGCATCATCCGGGAGGGAATCGGCACCCGCCGCGCCACCGCCGCGACCGCGAGCGGATCGGTGGGCGCAAGCACCGCCGCGAGCGCAAACGCCACCGCCTGCGGGATCGACGGGATCATCCAGTGGATCAACAGGCCAAGGCCCAGCACCGTGAACGCCACCAGTCCGAGGGCGAGTTCGAGGATCGGGCCGCGATCCCGCATCGCCTCCTCGCGCGGAATCCGCCAACCGTCGAGAAACAGCAGCGGCGGCAGGAAGAGCAGGAAGAACACGTGCGGGTCGAGGGGCACGCGCAGCTCCGCCACGAGCCCGATCGCCGCGCCGACCGCAATCTGCACCAGCGGCCGGGGTACCGCCCAGGGCAGCACCTTTCCGGCGACGCTGCTCACCACCACCGCGAACAGCAGCACCAGGATCGTCCCGACGGATTCCACGGCCATCTCCCAAAACCCAGATCTCGCGGCGTTTACTTGCGGAGCCCGGCAGGATTGCACAACCCCCCGGCGGGCGCGGCATCGTCCGCCTCGCCGCACTCCCCGGCCCGCCCTTCCGGGCAGTGTCGCCGTCACTCGCGGTTGCATTGATCGCGGGTTCGGGTGTCCGCGAGCCCGTCCACCCCCGGCGCGAGGACCCTTGGCCCCGTCATCGACGGCCTGAAAACCTGGGGCAAATCCTCCGCGCCGTCTCCGCCCCCTCGTTGGGGCGGATTTTTTCGGCGTCGCGCTGCTCGGGGTGCTTGTCCTAAGGCCCGGAAAGGTTAAATCTAGGACCGATCCGACGTGCCGATCGGAGTCGCCACTCGCCCACCGGACCCGGTGGTTTCGCACGTCCTGCGCACTTCCAACCCGACCGTATTAAAAAATCGGAGGAATACCATGCCGCTGTGTGGCCAGGACACACTCAAGACCCGTAAAACCCTCACCGTCGAGGGTAAATCCTACGACTACTTCAGCATTCCGGCCGCCGAAGCGGCGGGCCTGCAAGGTCTCTCGCGCCTGCCGTTCTCGTTGAAGGTCCTGCTCGAAAACCTGCTGCGCTACGAAGACGGCAAGACCGTCACCGTGGCCGACGTCAAGGCGATGGTGACGTGGCTCGAAGCCCGCACCTCGGAACAGGAAATCGCCTACCGCCCGGCGCGCGTGCTGATGCAG